>CAMLJY010000193.1 GCA_946480465.1 uncultured Burkholderiales bacterium | reverse complement strand
GTTCGGGCGTCAGCTTGCCCTGCTCGTCGATGCTCTTGAGCACCGCGGCGCGGCGCTCTTCCAGTTCGCGCAGGTAGCCCAGGCGCGCTTCCAGCTCGCGCAGCTGGGTGTCGTCGAGACCATCGGTGGCCTCCTTGCGGTAGCGGGCGATGAAGGGAACGGTGGCGCCGCCATCCAGCAGCTCGACCGCGGCCTGGACCTGGCGCGGCGCGACCTTCAGCTCGGCCGCGATCAGCAGAAGAATCTTGTCCAAGAGACACCGGCCGGGGGAGGCCGCAGAAGACAAAGCGCGCGAGTTTGCCACAGCGGCATAACGCTTTTCGGGCCCCGCAAGTGGGTGACTTTCCCCATGTCTGCCGGCCCGGCCGCGAGGAGGCCCATTGGCATAATTGATGCGATCGGCGGCGGGCTGCACCGGCCCGGGCTGGGAGGCCCGACAGAGCCGCATCAACGATCAGAGAACCCCCGATGAACATGAAGGTGCTTGGCCGGCCCGAAGCCGCGCCCGGCGCGCACGGCGATGTGCGCGTCCCGCTGGTGATGGAGCGCCAGCCCGCCGCGCGGTCCCCGCTGCCCGACCAACTGGGGGCGCTGGGCCTGGGACGGGACGATGCGGCGGATCCGCCGCTCGCGGTGCTGGCCGGCACCCAGCCCTGCATCGATGCCTGGGCCAGTCCCGGCGAGCAGCGGCACGGCCGCACGGGGCTGTTGCATTGGAGTCACAACACGGACTGGTTGTACGGTTCGTTGCAGATCGACGCGGCGCCCGGCGAGTTGGCCGCGCAGGTGCAGCGGGCCTACACCGACCTGTTCACCGCCATGCGCGAAACGGGCTTCATTCACCCGGTGCGCCTGTGGAACTACGTGCCTCGCATCAACGCGGACGAAGGCGGCCTGGAGCGCTACCGCCACTTCAACGCCGGCCGCCAGCAGGCCTTCCTCGCTGCCGGCCAGGCCGCGTTCGAAGGATCGCCCGCGGCCTGCGCGCTCGGCACGCACGGCGGGCCGGTGTGCGTGCGGGTGCTGGCCTCGCGCCATCCGGCGCGGCCGATCGAGAACCCGCGCCAGGTCTCCGCCTACCACTACCCGAACAGCTACGGTCCGCGCAGCCCCAGCTTCTCGCGCGCCGCGCTGGTGGATGCCGGCAACGGCCAGGTGATGCTGCTGATCTCCGGCACCGCCAGCATCGTCGGCCATGCCTCGGTGCACGTGGGCGACCTGGGGGCACAGGTGCGGGAAACGCTGACCAACCTGCAGGCCGTGATCGACGAAGCGCAGCGCCATGCCAGCGCCCGCTTCGCGCTGCGCGACCTGATGGTCACCGTCTACGTCCGCCACCGCGAGCATGCGGATGCGGTGCGCGCGCAGCTCGTCCAGGAACTGGGTGCCGATGCACCGGCCATCGCCGGCATGGTGATCCTGCATGCCGACATCTGCCGCCATGACCTGCTGGTCGAGATCGAGGCCCATGCGCAGGCCGCAGGCGCGGTGACGGCATGACGGCGGCAACCCAAGGCTTGCGCGCCCGCGTCACGCGCCGCGCACTCGGCCCCGCCGTGGCGCTGGCCGCCGCGCTGCTGCCCGCGCTGGCCCAGGCCGGGGTGGATCGCCCGCTGTGGGAACTCGGCGCCGGCGCCGGCACGCTGCACCTGCCGCACTACCGCGGCTCGGACCAGTCCACCACCTGGCTGCTGCCGGTGCCCTACGTGGCCTACCGCGGCGAGATCTTCAAGGCCGACCGCGACGGCGCGCGCGCCGTGCTGCTGGATGCGCAGCGCTTCGACGTCGACATCAGCGCCTCGGCCAGCGCGCCCACCCGCAGCAAGGACAACCACGCCCGAGAAGGCATGCCGGACCTGAAGCCGACCGTCGAGATCGGCCCCAACCTGAACTGGACCGTCGCCCGTGGCCGCTCCAGCGGCCGCGACTGGAAGCTCGACCTGCGGCTGCCGGTGCGGGCTGCCTTCTCGATCGAATCGAAGTCACGGTTGGCGGGCTGGATCGCGACGCCGAACGTCAACCTGGACCTGCGTACCGCCGGCGGCTGGAACGTCGGCCTGCAGGCCGGACCGCTGTTCACCGACCGCCGCCTGAACGCCTACTTCTACGACGTGGCGCCGGCGTACGCGAACGCGTTGCGGCCCGCCTACCGCAGCGCGGGCGGATACGCCGGCTTCAATGCGCTGGCCGGTGTCTCGCGCCGCGACGGCCAGCGCTGGCTCGGCTTCTTCGTCAAGGCCGACAGGCTGTCCGGCGCCGCTTTCGAAGACAGCCCGCTGGTGCGCCAGCGCCAGCACTGGTCGGCCGGCGTCGCCGTGTCGTGGGTGTTCGCGCAGTCGTCGCGCGTGGTGAACGTCGACGAATGAAGCCGATGCGTTCGTCCGTGTCGGCTCCGCCTCCGCCGCCCGACGTGGTGGCGCGGCTGCTCGCGCTGCCGATGACCCTGATGCTCTACGCCCTGCTGCTGCTGCTGGGCCTGATCTCGCTGAGCTGGAACCTGGTGGCGATGCTGCTGCACCCGGTGCTGCCGCGGCAGCGCGGCCAGGCCATCGGCCGCGCCGGCATCGCCTACGGCTACCGCATGTTCTGGGCCATCGCCTCGGCCACGGGCATGCTGCGGCTGGAGGCCGAGGCGCTGGACGTCCTGCGCGAGGAGCGTGGGCTGATCGTCGTCGCCAACCATCCCAGCATGCTCGACGCCTTGATGCTCGTGGCCCGCCTGCCGCGCGCCACCTGCATCATGAAGGCCAGCCTGCTGCGCAACATCTTCCTCGGCGCTGGCGCTCGCCTGGCGCGTTATGTCAGCAATGAATCCCCGCTGGCGATGGTGCGGCAGGCGGTGGACGCGCTCAAGCAAGGCGGCCAGCTGGTGATGTTTCCCGAAGGCACGCGCACGACGCAGCAGCCGCTGAACCCCTTCATGCCCGGCGTCACGCTGATCGCCAAGCTGGC
>CAMLJY010000192.1 GCA_946480465.1 uncultured Burkholderiales bacterium | reverse complement strand
ACGGTTCGGGGTATTGAGGATGCCAGGGGGTGGAGCCACAACTGTGGCGGATGCAGATGGCGTGCGGAGGCACGAATGGCCGTTTGGAGACGTTTTTGGGTCCTTTTGGCGTCCACCAAAAGGAACTCGCCCGCCGGGGCGAGACCCGGCCGGGTGGCAGGGCGGCAACCGACCCGACGCGTAGAAGACGAGACAAGACCCATGCTCTCCTCCCAGATCCAAGACAGCGCCTCGCGCATCCGCGCCACCGGCAAACAACCCCAACTCGCCGTGATCCTCGGCTCCGGCTGGGACGGCATCGCCGCCTCCGTCCAGGACCCGATCGACATCCCGTACGAAGAACTCCCCGCCTTCCCGAGGATTGCGATCGCGGGCCACGCCGGCGTGCTGCGCCTGGGCACCATCGGCGGCCGGGAAATCGCCCTGCTCAGAGGCCGCAAGCACACCTACGAAAGCGGCGACCCCGCGGCGATGAAGGGCGCGATCCGCACGCTGGCTGCCATTGGCTGCGGCACGGTCATCCTGACCAATGCCGCCGGCAGCCTGGAACCTCAGTTCCGCCCCGGCTCGCTGATGCTGATCAGCGACCACCTCAACGTCGTCCAGCGCACGCCCCTGCACGACGAGCCGGGCAACGAGCGTTTCGTCAACATGGCGGACGCCTACGACCCGCAACTTCGACAACAGGCGAATGACGCGGCCACGGCCGCTGGCATCAGCTTCAACGAGGGCGTCTACGCGTGGGTGCTGGGCCCGCAGTTCGAGACGCCGGCCGAAATCCGCATGCTGCAGCGCCTGGGCGCCCAGGCGGTGGGCATGAGCACGGTGGCCGAAACCATCCTCTGCCGCCACGCCGGGCTGAAGGTGCTGGGCATTTCGATGCTCACCAACATGGGCTGCGGCATGGAGGCCGAGGTGCTGAGCCACGCCCACACCCTGCACACCGCCGACGCGACCCGCGACCTCGCAGCCCGCGCGCTGCAGGCCGTCATTCCCGCGCTGACGATCTGACGCCGATCCGCCCCCACCGAAAGGGAACGACACCATGCGACCGACCCTGCCGCCAGAAGTGCTGCCAAACGTCCTGCCGGTGGCTGCCGCCTGCATCGCCGCCGCCCTGCTCGCCGGCTGCACCACCACCCCCGCCCCGCGCGGCCCGCTGAAGCTGACCATCCTGCACACCAACGACCACCACGGCCGCTTCTGGCCGAATGGCGATGGCGAGTACGGCATGGCCGCGCGCAAGACGCTGATCGACCGGCAGCGCGCCGAGATCAAGGCCGCCGGCGGCGAGGTGCTGCTGCTGGACGGCGGCGACGTCAACACCGGCGTGCCGGAGTCGGACCTGCAGGACGCCGAGCCCGACTTCCAGGGCATGAACCGCCTGGGCTACGACGCGATGGCGGTGGGCAACCACGAGTTCGACAAGTCGCCCGCGGTGCTGGCCAAGCAGCGCTCGTGGGCGAAGTTCCCGCTGCTGTCGGCCAACATCTACAAGGACGGCCAGCGCCTGTTCGAGCCCTACCGCATCTTCGAGCGCGGCGGCTACAAGATCGCGGTGCTGGGCCTGACCACCGACGATACGCAGAAGATGGTGCTGCCGGACAACGTCCGCGGCATCACCTTCAACAAGCCGGCGGACGAGGCCGCCAAGCTGGTGCCCGAGCTGCGCGGCAAGGCCGACATGGTGATTGCCGCCACCCACATGGGCCACTACACCGACGGCAAGTCGGGCGTCAACGCGCCGGGCGACGTCGAGATGGCTCGCGCGGTGAAAGGCCTGGACCTGATCGTCGGCGGCCACAGCCAGAACCCGGTGTGCATGCTGGGCGAGAACAAGCGCAACGACGCCTATGTGCCCGGCCAGCCCTGTGCACCCGACCGCCAGAACGGCACCTGGATCGTGCAGGCGCACGAATGGGGCAAGTACGTTGGACGCGCCGATTTCGTGATAGACAGCGGCAAGGTCGAGCTGGTGAAGTACCAGCTGCTGCCGGTCAACCTGAAGGTGCGGGCGGCCGACGGCAAGAAGGTGCTGGCCGGCGAGCAGATCCCCGAGGACGCTGCGGTGCGCGACTTCCTCAAGCCCTTCCAGGACGCCGGGCAGACGCGGCTGGCGGTGCCGGTGGGCTCCGCCGATGGCGTGCTGGACGGCGACCGCAACCGCGTGCGCGCGCAGCCCACCACGCTGGGCGTGCTGATCGCCCGCGCGATGATGGACCGCACCGGCGCCGACCTGGCGCTGATCAATTCCGGCGGCGTGCGCGATTCGCTGCCCGCCGGCCAGATCAGCTACCGCGACGTGTTGAAGGTGCAGCCCTTCGGCAACACGGTGGCCACGGTCGCGCTGCGCGGCGACGAGCTGCTGCAGTACCTGCAGGCCGCCGCGAGGATGACGCCCGGCTCCGGCGCCTTTCCACAGACCGCCGGCGTGCGCATGGTGATCGAGGGCGGGCAGGTCAAGGAGGTGCGCGTCGGCGGCCAGCCCATCGATCCGCGGCGCAGCTACCGCCTCGCCTTCACCAACTTCACCGCCAGCGGCGGCGACGGCTACCCGAAGCTCACCACGCACCCCGGCTACGTCGACTCCGGCCTCACCGATGCGGACGTGCTGCGCGCCTACATCGCGCGCCGGAGCCCGCTGAAGGTGGCCGACTACGAGCCGGGCGATGCGGTGACACGGCGCTGATCACGCTCAGCGTGGCCATCACTTTCATGCGTTAGGAAACATCGTCCAACCGCCAGGCGACAACGGCATGCTTCCCGTCCAGATCATCCAAACCAAGCGCGACGGCGGCACGCTGTCGGCCGAGCAGATCCAGTCCTTCGTCCGCGGCTTGACCGACGAAAGCTGGAGCGAAGGCGCGGTCGCCGCGCTGGCGATGGCCATCCTGCTGCGCGGCATGCAGCGCGAGGAGGTGGTGGCGTTCACGCGGGCGATGCTGCATTCGGGCGACGTGATGGACTGGTCCGGCGCGCAGCTGCCGGGCCCCGTCACCGACAAGCATTCCACCGGCGGCGTCGGCGACAAGGTGAGCCTGATGCTGGCACCCATCGTCGCGGCCTGCAGCGCGGTGGTGCCGATGGTGTCCGGCCGCGGCCTGGGCCACACCGGCGGCACGCTGGACAAGATGCAGGCCATTCCCGGCTACGACGTGGCGCCCGCGCGCGAGCGGCTGCAGGCCGTGCTGCGGGATGCCGGCTGCGCCATCATCGGCGCGTCCGACCGCGTGGCGCCGGCGGATCGGAGGCTCTACGCCATCCGCGACGTCACCGGCACGGTGGAGTCGGTGCCGCTGATCACCGCCAGCATCCTCAGCAAGAAGCTGGCGGCCGGCCTGCAGTCGCTGGTGCTGGATGTGAAGGTGGGCAACGGCGCCTTCGCGTCCTCGCTGCCGATGGCGCGCGAGCTGG
>CAMLJY010000191.1 GCA_946480465.1 uncultured Burkholderiales bacterium | reverse complement strand
GCCGGGCAACGGCTACGGTCCGGAAACGCTGCTGACGGGTGCCGAAGGCGCCAGCCTGCTGGCCAACGTGCCGGTGCTGCCGCCGCCCACCGGCCCGCAGGCGGAACAGTTGTTCGACCTGGACCGGCCGCTGCGCGAGGCGCGCGACGCCTTCGAAAAGAGCTATTTCGAGTTCCACCTCGCTAAGGAAAACGGCTCGATGACCCGCGTCGCCGAGAAGACCGGCCTCGAGCGCACCCACCTGTACCGCAAGCTCAAGCAGCTGGGCGTCGATCTTTCGCGGAACAAGCGCGGCGGCATGCTGTGATTTGCATGCTATGATCGCCGGCTCACGGCCTGGTAGCTCAGTTGGTAGAGCAGCGGATTGAAAATCCGCGTGTCGGTGGTTCGATTCCGCCCCAGGCCACCAAGACAAGGTCCGCAACGGACCGCAAAAGACAAAAGCCCTAGAGAGTCAGCGCTCTAGGGCTTTTTTCATGCCCGCGGGTGGCCGGGGCGGGGCTGCTGGAGCGGCCCTTCCTCGGCCGAGGCCTGGATGCGCCGAACCGGCCTGAAGCCATCGCAGTCGGGGTAGCGCGCGCTGGATGCGCGGCGGGGCCTGCTCAATACGACGGTTTGATAACTTGGTATCTGGGCGTCCATGCCGCGGGTTCCCGGACTTCGTCTTCTTTCCGGAGCATGCAAGTCGCTTCGTCGCGCGATGGCGCGATGGCGCGATGGCGCTGCGGCGAGGCGGCGAGGCGGCATGTGCGGGGGCCCGGGGGGACGCGGGCAATCGGGGTTAGCCGACCCGGCGCGCCGAGTCGGTCGCCGGGAGCGGCGCGGTCCAGAGGTCGCCGGGCATGGTGGGCAGCTGGCTCGGCAGCGACGACCAGTCCGTGGCGGCATGCGCCGCCGCGTCGGCCGGCGCGTGCCGGAGTTCCGGCGTGCGCCGGGGCGCCGCCACCGGCGTGCTTCGTGCGGGCGGGGCGGCGCGCTCGATGGGTGCGCTGCCGTACAGCGCGCGCAGGGCCTGCGCCTGGTCGAGCTGCTGCAGCGCGGCCTGGAAGTGGGCCTGGAACTGCTTGGACGACCAGGGCTTGGCGAGGTAGCGGAACACGTCGACCTGCTGCTCGGTGTCGATCACGCGGGCGAGGTCCTGCGGGCCCAGCAGCATGATGCGCAGCGCGTCCGGCTGCAGCGCGCGCGCCTGGCCGAGCAGGGCGATGCCGTCCATCGCCGGCATGGCCAGGTCGCTGACCACGATGTCGTAGGCCTGCAGGCGCAGGCGGCGCAGGGCTTCGGCGGGTGTGGTGCAGACGTCCACCTCCACGGTGTTGCCGAAGTGGCGGAGCAGCTTCTCGCCGATGCAGTGCGCGATCGGCGCATCGTCGTCCAGCACCAGCACGCGCCGCACGCGGGCGGCGCGGCGGCGTTCGCGCGTGGCGGGCAGGGTGTCGCCGGTGCTCAGCAGGGCCTGCAGCGCCTCGGCGGTCACCGGGGTGCACCAGCGGTCGCCCTGGAACAGGTCGCAGCCGGCAGCGGCCAGCAGCTCCAGCTGGCCTTCGGTGCTGACGCCGTCGGCCAGCACCTGCATGCCCAGGCCATGGGCCATCGCGATCACCGCGCCGGCCAGCGGCCGGTTGCCGTGGCCGATGGTGGTGGGCAGCAGGCCACGGTCGATCTTGACGATGTCGATCGGCAGCGCTCGCAGGTGGTCCAGGCTGGCGCAGCCGGCGCCGAAGCC
This sequence comes from uncultured Burkholderiales bacterium, assembly GCA_946480465.1. Next base: position 1,774 of record CAMLJY010000191.1, on the reverse strand, counting down.
GGCCAGCGCGATGGTGACGCCGCGCTCGCGCAGGCGGCGCAGCTGGGCTGCCGCGTCGTCCAGTTCGGTCAGCCCCGCGGTGTCGGCGAGCTCCAGGCCGAGGCGGTCCGGTTCGAGCCCGATTTCCTCCAGCAGCCGTTCGATCCGTGCCGCGAAGTCGCGCTGGTGCAGCTGGGCGCCCGAGACGCCGACCATCACCCGCAGCGGCCGCGCCAGCGCGTCCTGCCAGGCGCGCGCGGCCGCGCAGGCCTGGCGCAGCACCCAGTCGCCGATCGCCGAGCCCAGGTGGGTGGCCGCGATCAGCTGGCGCAGGCCCTGCGGCGGCTGGGCCGCCAGCACGCCATCGTCCCAGTACAGCTGGGCCTCGACCGCGGCGACCTCGCCGCTCGCGACCGAGGCCTGGGGCTGGAACACCAGGTGAAAGCGCTGCTGCGCCACCGCCTCGTGCAGCGCCGCCTGCAGCTCGGGATCAACCGTGGCGCTGCCATCGGCGCGCCGCGTCGTGGCGTCGCGGTGGCGCTCCGGCACGTCGCGGCCGCAGAGCACGATGAAGGCGGGCTCCCGGGCTGCGCTGCCACCGACGGCGTGCAGCGTGAAGTCGATGGTCAGGCGCCGGCCGTCCGCCGTCTTCACCGGCAGCGCCAGCAGGCTGGGTTTGCCGCGCGCCGCGGCGTCGATGGCTCCTTGCAGCGCGCGTTGAGCGTCGTCCAGGTGGCGGCCCCAGGGGGTGTCCTCGAAGGCCTGGCCCGTGACCTCGGCCAACGGCACGCCCACCAGGTCCAGCGCGGCCGCGTTGGCCTGCAACAGCCGCCGGTCCGGCCGCAAGCCGATCACCAGGGCGGACGGGTTCAAGCGTCCGACGAGCGAACCGAGCCGTGCACGTTCGCCCGGGCTGATGGCAATGGCGGTCATGGCCTCTCCTGTCGCAGTTTTTGTCATTTTCTACCGCGTCGAGTGTTGCGGGGGCTGCAAAAGCAGGTGGATTCGGGGCCACTTCGGCGCTGTCCGCGCCCGGGCCTAGCGCGCGAAGTTGGCGGCCATCCAGTTCGGCAAGGGCGAGGACGGGCGGCGCAGGAAGTACTCCAGGTCTTCTGCCGGCGCAGCCGGCGAGGGGCGCTCCCAGTGCAGCGCATGCCAGTGGCGCTCTTCATGGGTGGAGGCGGGCACCGGCTTGGCGAGGATCTCGAGGAAGGGGGCGGGGCACTGCATGGTGGCGTGGACTCGGCCGCGCCGAAGGGCGCTTGATGACAGCTCAATTTCGGCGGCGATGGCCGCGCTTTCAAGCCGCGGGCTGTGGGGACTTCTGGTGCCTTCGCGTGGGGGCCGATGGTGGCTTGGCGCGCTGCTTTCTCGGTGCGGCCCGGGGGCCGGTGATGCGCCGCCCCCCTGGGCCGAGCCGGCAGGGCCCAGGGGCCGCGGCTGTCCACCCGGCGCGGCGCTGTGCGCGCGTGGCACGGGTTGGCCATGTTGCGGGACGCCGCGCCCACGGGCATGCTGCTTGCCTCGACCGGGACCCCTGAGCATTGCAGGAGACGACGGTGTCCGACAACCGACAAAAACGCGGCGGCGCCGACCGCCGGCGCATCGACGTGCACCAGGACTACGAGCTGAACGACTGGGCGAAGAAGTTCGGCGTGAGCAAGGACCAGTTGAAGGAGGCCGTGCGGGCTGCCGGCACCGACGCCGCCAGGGTCGAGCGGCATCTGAAGCAATCCTCGGCCTCGCGTGGCGCGCGCAGCAGCGACAAGCCCTCGCGCGGCTGAGCCGCGCACCA
>CAMLJY010000190.1 GCA_946480465.1 uncultured Burkholderiales bacterium | reverse complement strand
ACGCCTGCGCGATGAAGCTGGTGCTGAACCCCTGGCAGTTCGACGTGCTGGTGACCACGAACCTGTTCGGCGACATCCTGTCCGACCTGACGGCCGGCCTGGTCGGCGGGCTGGGCATGGCGCCGGGCGCCAACATCGGTGCCGACGCCGCGATCTTCGAAGCCGTGCACGGCTCGGCCCCCGACATCGCCGGCCAGGGCGTGGCCAACCCCACCGCGCTGATGCTGGCCGCCGCGATGATGCTGGACCACGTGCGCCTGACCGAGCTGGCCAACCGCCTGCGCAAGGCGCTGGATGCCACCTTCAACGAGGACAAGGTGCGGACCAAGGACCTGAAGGGCAGCGCCGGCACGGCCGAGTTCACGAAGGCGCTGGTGGCGCGGATCAAGAACGGCTGAGCCCCACCCGCGATGCCCTGGCCGCCGGGGCGGCACCTGGCACCGGCCTGGGGCTCGCGGCCCGTTCGGACGGCACCGCCCGTCACCACCCGTCACCGGGTGCGGGCGACCCGGTCCTTGCTGGCCGCTTGCGCCCGCAGTGCCAGGTGGCACACGGCGGAGCCGGTCATCCACGGCAGCAGGAGGCCCACCAGCGGCACCATGGCCAGCAACGCCAGCACACCGCCCGCCATGGCACCCGCGGCGCCGCTGGTCACCGCCACCGGTCCGGCGCTGCCCAGCCTGGAGCCGGCGATGACGCCGAACAGCCCCAGCCCGGCGCCATGACTCGCCAGCATCTTCATGGCGTGCCAGATCTCCGCGCGAAACGCCAGGAAGACCAGCAGCCAGAGCAGGGCGCTGGCCAGCCACAGGCCGGCCAGGCTGGCCAGCGCACGCAGCGTGAGGGTGTCTCGCAGGCCCAGGCGCAAGGCCCGCAGCACGGCGCCCGGAGCAGTGGCTTGGGGGCGCGGGTCCATCCCGTCAACGCCGGGCCGGATCGGCACGGATCAAAACGCCCACGACAAATGGGTGACCCACAGCAGCGCTCCGGTGATCCACAAGACCGCCTGCGAGCCGGTTCGGTGCCGGGCCCCGATGGCGGCGCACATCGTGGCGCAGGGGATGCCGAGGAGCATCGCGGCCAGCGAGGCCAGGCCCAGCCAGAGCGGCAGGTCCCAGTAGAAGCGCGAGTTGGTGGGCGCGCCGGCACCCGGCATCAGCGGCGCCGCGCCCCAAATCAGGATGCTTCCGGCCAAGGTGGCCAGGCCGCAGGCGCCGGCTGCGCAGAACCAGAGGCTGCCGTTCTTCATGGGGATCCTCGTTCGGGGAAAGGTGGGCACCGGCCGATCCAGGGGCCAGTCCTGTGCGGGCTCGTCGGGCGCTGCGGGCCGTCATTCGCCGAGCCGCTCAGCCCGTGTAGTCCTTCCCCCCATCCAGCCGCTGCCCCCACCAGGGGCCGTACCACTGCCCGCGCGATGTGGCAAGGCGGAAGCTGGTCTTCGGCGCGGGTGGCGTGTGGTCCGGCGGCGGCAGCACCATCATCGCCCGCGCGGCCTTGCCGTCGACGTTCGAGACGTACAGCACCGGCCTGTTGCGCATGTGGGCGGCGTAGGTGGCGAGCACCAGCGAGTAGGTGACGGTGTTCGCGCCCAGCACGCCCAGGCGCGCGACCAGGTCCAGGTGGTCCTGCGCCGCGTCCAGGTGCGCCAGCAGCGGCGCGACGCCGGCCAGGGTCTCGGCCATGCGGTCGCCGGCGCTGCCGCCGCGGCCGTTGTCCATCACCAGCGCGCCGACGTCCTTGGGCTCGATGCCGCAGGCGGCGCAGGCCTGCTCGGCGGCCTGCCGAAGCGCCGCGCTGCGCGGCCGCTCGTGGGCTTGGCGCTGCGCCTGGTCGTGCGGCACGACCACCGGGGCGCTGAAGTACACCAGCGGCTTGCGGCCCGCGTCGTAGCCGGGGTGCGCGACCATCAGCAGCACCGCGGCTTCGTTGGGCTGGTCGTCCTTGGGGTAGCTGGGCGTGTCGGTGGTGGCCACCCACGTCACCCGCGCCTCCGGCGCCGCGACGTGCTGCCAGCCGGTCTCCACCGCGGACCAGCCGCCCAGGCCGGAAGCGAGCGTCAGGCGCGGCTTCGAGGTCTCGCCGTAGTACAGGTAGGCACTGCGCCAGATCTTGGTCGCCTCGGCCTCGGTGCGGTCGCTGGTGAAGCCGGCCACCACGTCCAGGCCGTTCATGCGCACGCCTTTCCACATCAGCATGTGGAAGCCCTCGACCGTCTCGCCATGGAAGCTGACGAGGAACTGGAAGCTGGAGGCGAGGGCGTCGATGTAGGCCTCATCACAGTGAAGCCGGCCGAGTGGATGGAACTGCCCATCGTTCGGCGAGACGCTTCTGTACAGCTTCAAGGGCGCCTGCTGGTCGCCCTGGCCGAACAGCCGGGGCAGATGCTTCAGCACCGCATAGCCGGGATCGAACAGGCATGAAATGACGTTGGTGCCGACCAGCTGCGCGGCCGCGCCTTGGGGCCAGCCTGGTGTGGCGGGTCTGGTTTCGCTCGCTGCCTGAGCGGGCCGCTGCCGCAATCCCAATGACTCGAGCAAGCCCATGGCCAATGCTCCTTTGATGATGTGTTGCCGTCGAATGGCGCCCATGGTCAGGCGCGGATGTGGCCGAGGATGCTGCGTTCGCGGGCGTCGACAATGCCCGGGGCATTCGCGCTCATGTGTTCCATGGTGTAGGTGCGATGCAGTTGTGCACCACCATAGAAGCCTTTCTCCCAATACTGTTCGAATGGCGCGGCGATCGGCAGTGCCTTTTTCGCATCGGCCAACAGCATCCAATTGGCGAACTGCCTGAATGCCTTCATGTCCGCCTTGGTGATCTTGTTCGGATTGACCCAGCCGATCGCCACGTCGTAGGCCAGCACGTGTTCGCTGTTCGCGGCGCTGGTGAGGATGGTGGAGTGGTCGGTGGCGTTGGGATTCTCGGCCAGCATGCGCTTGACGGCGGCGCGCTGGTCCTCTTCGCTGATGGTCTTGCCTTCCTTCTCGGCCAGCCGCGCCTGGCGCCGAAGCCGGGCCTTGATTTCGTAGCGCAGGCCGGCCTCGCTGCCGGCGTCGCCCTGGCCGCCTTCCTCGTACAGGCCGCCGTGCTCGCCGTCGCGCAGCTTGTCCTTGTCGTCGGCGCTGGCGAGTGCGTCACGCGCCGGGTCGTCGCCCTGGTCGAAATCGGTGCTGCGGCCATAGCGCGAGGCCTGGGGCGTGTGCGGCCGCGGCAGCGCGGGCGCGGTGATCGGCACCACCCAGTCGCGCTTGGGGTCGTCGTTGATCCGGAAGGGGTACAGCCGCGTCACGATCCACAGCAAGGGGGCCGTCAGCACCGTGACGACGGAGGACAACGCGCCCTGGCTCTCGTTCAGCGACAGCGAGAACCGCATCGCCGGGGCCGGCGGATGCCAGAACTGCTTGGGATCGTGGTTGTCGTCGATGTAGCGGTAGCCGCGCTCGGTCCACTCCGGCGCACCCACGGCGAACGGCGGGGCCTGGTCGCCGCCGGCCATGGCCCACACCCGCTGGTGGAGGATGCCATCGGCGCCGATTTCGCCCAGCTGCGCCTGCGATACGCCCCGCCAGCCGATGCCCTGCACCGGCGTCACGCCGATGACCTGGTCGTGCGGGTTGCAGTAGAGGAAGGCGCGGCCGCGGTTGTCGCGGTCGATGCCCGGGGTGGGCACCGCCTTCGCGCTGCCCGGAAAGTCGGCCAGCTTGAACAGCTGTTCCTGGCTCGTCGGGTGCTTGAACTCGTGGTAGCGGTTGACGACGTCCAGCGGCTGTTCACCGCGGGTCTTGTCGCCACGCTTCTTCACCAGCTTCAGGAAGTTCGCCATGGTCGCCTTGCGCGCCACGGTGGTCACCGATCCGAACTGGCCCGTCGCCGACTTCGCGTCGTCGTTGGCGATCTTGTCCATCGACAGGCTTTCCAGGCTGTACGGCGGATTGCTCAGCACGTAGGTG
>CAMLJY010000189.1 GCA_946480465.1 uncultured Burkholderiales bacterium | reverse complement strand
CGGCCAGGTCGCGCGCGGAATAGCGCGCGCCTTCCTGCTGCTTGTAGGACGGGTCATGCTCCTCGTCGACCACGATCAGCCCCAGCCGCGGCAGCGGCGCGAAGACCGCCAACCGCGTGCCCAGCACGATGTCGGCCTGGCCCAGCAGTGCCATCAGCCAGTGCGACAGCCGCTGCGCCGGCGTCAACCCGCTGTGCATGGCCACCAGGCGGCGCTGCGGGAAGCGCGCGGCGAAGCGGGCTTCCAGCTGCGGCGTCAGGTTGATCTCCGGCACCAGCACCAGCGCTTGCCGGCCCTCGGCCAGCGCGGCTTCGGCGGCGCGCAGGTAGACCTCGGTCTTGCCGCTACCGGTTACACCATGCAACAACATCGGGGTCGGGCGCGGCTGGGCGCGCAGCCCGGCCAGGGCGTCCAGCGCCGCCTGCTGTTCGTCGTTCAGCGCCGGCCGCTCGACCGCGGCCGGCTCCCCCTTCGCATCGCGCGCCAGCCGTTTCAGCAGCCGGGCCTGGCGCTTGGCAACGGCCGGCCCGTCCAGCTTGCGCAGCTCCGGCGGCAGCACCGACAGCGCCAGCTCGCCGAGGCCGCGCTGGTAATAACCAGCAGCGAACTCGACCAGCACCAGCCAGGCGGCCGGCAGCGGGGGCAGCTCGAAGGGCGGACCGGCAGGGCGCAGCGCCTCGTCAGCGGTGGCCGCGGCGTCCTCGCCGGAGGCCGGCGGCCGCGGCCAGACGATGCCCAGAACCTCGCGCCGGCCCAGCGGCACGCGCAGCAACTGCCCGGGGATGGCCGCACCGGGATCGAGATAGTCCAGCGGTCCCACCAGGCCGCTGTGCTGCGGCGTCTCGACGACGACCCCGATGCGCGACGCCGTCAAGCGCCACCCCCGGGCAAATCCGGGCCCGCCCGCGGCGCAACATCAAGAATCCACCGTAAGTTCATGATTGAAAAGGGCTTTTCCACCTATCCCCGGGTTCTGTGGATAACTTTGTGGGAAAGCTGGCAGCGGCGGCGCTAAGTGCTTGATCCGACGGGCGCCGAGCTGGTTTGCCCATTTTCGAAGCACTGGCGATTTCTGCTTAAGAATCAAGCACTTGCCACGTGTTTGCGCAATTCTTCATGGTGCATCGCACAGTGTGTCGAGCCGTGTCCTCGGGAGCCGGTTTTTGGGGATAAGTCAAGCCCTGAGTGCCCACTCACCGACGACGCGCCCCGAATTGCAAATGCGGGTCAACCCGCTTGTCGAAGGGCGCGGGAATGGGCATGCACGGTGTCGACCAACACCTTCACCGCCTCCGGCGGTGTGTGCTGCGAGATGCCGTGGCCCAGGTTGAAGACGTGCCCGCCGCAGCGCCCATCGGCGCGGCGCGGCGCGCCGAAGGCGTCCAGCACCGCACGGGCCTCGGCCGCGATCGCCTCGGGTGGCGCGAACAGCACCATCGGGTCCAGGTTGCCCTGCAGCGCTACCGCATCGTCGACGCGGCGCCGCGCGGCACCGAGATCGCAGGTCCAGTCCAGGCCGACGACGTCGGCACCGCTGGCCGCGATGGCCTCCAGCCACAGCCCGCCGCCTTTGGTGAAGACGATGGCCGGGACGCGGCGGCCGTCATGCTCGCGCTTAAGCCGTGCCAGCACGCGCCGGGTGTAGGCGAGGCTGAAGCGTTCGAAGGCGCGGTGCTCCAGTACCCCGCCCCAGGAATCGAACACCATCACCGCCTGCGCGCCAGCGTCGATCTGGGCGTTGAGGTAAGCGGCCACCGCATCGGCATTGATCTCCAGGATGCGGTGCATCAGATCCGGCCGCGCGTACAGCATGGTCTTGACCTGGCGGTAGTCGTCCGAGCCCGCGCCCTCGACCATGTAGCAGGCGAGCGTCCACGGGCTGCCGGAGAAGCCGATCAGCGGCACCCGGCCGTTCAGCGCGCGGCGGATCGACGACACCGCATCGAAGACGTAGCGCAGCTTCTCCAGCGGCGGCACGGCCAGCGCGCGCACGGCGTTCTCGTCACGCAGCGGGTGCGCGAAGCGCGGGCCCTCGCCCGCCGCGAAGCTCAGGCCCAGGCCCATCGCATCGGGCACGGTCAGGATGTCGGAGAACAGGATCGCCGCGTCGAGCGGGAAGCGCTCCAGCGGCTGCAGCGTGACCTCGGTCGCGTAGTCGGGGCTGGTGGCCAGACCCATGAAGCTGCCGGCGCGGGCGCGCGTGGCGTTGTACTCGGGCAGGTAGCGGCCGGCCTGGCGCATCAGCCACACGGGCGTGTGGTCGGTCGGTTCACGCAGGCAGGCGCGCAGGAAACTGTCGTTCTGGAGGGTCGCAGGCATCCGCGGATTATCGGCCGCGGGGTGCGCGCCGGATCCACCCCGGCACGTCCGCCGCGCTGCGGCCGCCCGCGTCCGCCGGCCCTGCGGCGGACCGGATCGTTCGGGCATTTCGCCTCGTGTCGAACGGTACTGGTGACCGGTCGAAACCACGTCACGGTGCGGCCCCGACCGCGTGATAAGGTGCCCCGGCCGTGTCGCGGAACGCCATCCGGCGGGCCGCCGCGGCCTCCAACGCCCCCACGCATACGCTCTTCAGGCCGCCAGGCCGGCCCGGGGCTGCGCAGGGCACCACCGCACGATCGCCTGCACTCAGGGAGAGCCTCGAATGGACAGCAGCGACACCGGCCGCGATGTGCTGAAACGCATCGCCGAGCTGTACGAACACGCGGGGCACCGGCCCCACGGCAGCCGCAACCGCGAGACGGTCACGCCGCTGGAGCACGCCTTGCAGTGCGCCCAGCTGGCCGAATGGGCGGGTGCGGACCCGCCGCTGGTGGCGGCGGCCTTGCTGCACGACATCGGGCAAGTGATGTCGCTGGCAGACGGCCAGGCGGCCGACCGCGGTGGCGAGCGCGCGCGCGAGCTGCTGGCCGGCGCCTTCGGGCCCGACGTGCTGGAACCCATCCGCCTGCAGGCCGCGGCGCAGCGCTACCTGCTGGCGACCGAGCCGGACTACCGGGCCACGCTGGCCGACCACGCCTGGCCGCCGGCCGCGCCGATCCAGGCCCTGCCGATGAGCGAGGCCGAGCAGCAGCGTTTCGAGGACGAGGCCTTTGCGCCGCAGGCCGTGGTGCTGCGCCGCTGGATCGATGCGGAGAAGATGCCAGGCAAGGCAACGCCGTCGCTGGACTACTACCTGGCGCTGCTGGAAGAGCTGCGCGAGCAGCCGCGGGCCGTGAGGCGTTCGGTGGTTGGCGCGCTGGACGTCTGACGGCCTGGGCCGCAAGCGAGCAGGCCGGAGCCGCTCTTATTATCCGTTAGGAGCGGGCGCCGAGCTCAGGTGCCGAGCTCAGGGCCGACCTCAGGTGCCGACCTCAGGCGCTGGTCGCGGCCGGCGCCAGCCAGGCCTGCAGCACCCGCTCCCCGCCCTCGGGCTGCGCCCAGTCCCACAGCAGTTCCGGCGGCACCACCCGGGTGCCCTGGGCGGCATCGGGCAGGCGGCGCGCCAGTTCGATCACGAACTCCGCGACCTTGGCGGCGCGCAGCGGCTGCTCGCGCTGGGGCACCAGCCAGTGCAGCTGCGACAGCAGCGCGCGGGCCAGCCGGTGCAGCCCGGCTCCGGCGGACGCGCCGGCCGTCCCCGCGCGGGTCGGGCGCACGATCGTGAACTGCTCGAAGTCGAGGGCGGCCACCGCCTGTTCGTCCAGTGACGCCAGCCCCTGCTTCAGCGCGGCCGGCAGCAAGGACGGCGCATGCGGGAGCACCAGCACCAGCCGCCGCACGCCGCCGCGCTGCAGCCAGCGTGCCAGCGCCGGCAGTTCGGCTGGCTGCGGGCGCAGGAACGCGGCTTCGCGCCCGTGCGCCGACGCCTCGCGGTCGAAAATGACCAGTGCGCAGTCCGCACCGACGCTCACTTCGGCCGTTCCGGCCGTTCCGGCCATTCCGGCCATTCCGGCCATTCCGGCCATTCCGGCCATTCCGGCCAT
>CAMLJY010000188.1 GCA_946480465.1 uncultured Burkholderiales bacterium | reverse complement strand
GCAGCCTTGCATGAAAGACAAATGGTGGTGTTGACTTATCGGGGAGTCCCTGTAAGGGGTTAGGCCGCGGCGGATGCCAGAACGGGGAGCCCGCAGCCAGACAGAAACTGAAGGCGAACCTGCTCGGCTTGAGGCGAGCACCCTGAGGCATCGGGAAGCAGAGATCGCGGCTCATCGTGGTATTGATTCTCGACCGCAATCTACAGCCAAGGCATCGGGGTTGGCACCCCTCGGCTTGAGCGGGCAGGAGGCAGCTCATCGAGCGCGGTTCCAAGCGCGGAACCCGGGGCGCAAGCACAGCCATGAATTGTGCGACCTGGACAGAGCACTTCAACCATGCCCAACCTTCATGCCGAGGCCTAACGTGAAATGGGCAATCCCCGTCGACCACCCCAAGTTTGTCTAAGTCTACCGCCTTCATCCCCCTGTACCTCCACAGCCGAGCTGATGCGCGATGCATTAGGCCGCCTAAAAATTCGCGGATGGCTTCCCTTGCCCCGCCCGCAGCGGACCGCCCCGCCGGCGCACCGGCTGAAGCGCCGCCAGCGCGACCGCGCCTGCTCGATGAGCTGCGCTCGCAATTGCGCGTACGGAACTACGCCTACCGTACCGAGCAGGTGTACGTCGACTGGGCGCGCCGGTTCATCCTCTTTCACGGCAAGCGGCATCCGCGCGACATGGGTGCCACGGAGGTGTCGGCATTCCTGTCGCATCTCGCAGTGCAGCGCGGGGTCAGTGCGTCGACGCAGAACCAGGCGAAATCGGCGATCTTGTTCCTGTACGAGCACGTGCTCGGCATCGATCTGCCGTGGCTGGCCGAAGTGGTGTCGGCCAAGGTCTCGCGGCGGCTGCCGGTCGTGCTCACTTCCCGGGAGGTGCGCAGCCTGCTTCAGTCGCTGGATGGCACGATGTGGCTCGTTGCTTCCCTGCTCTACGGCACCGGCATGCGCGTGCTCGAGGCGCTGCGCCTGCGGGTCAAGGATGTGGAGTTCGAGCGCCGCGAAATCATCGTGCGTGAAGGAAAGGGCGCCAAGGACCGGGTGACGGTTCTGCCCGAGAACCTGATTCAACCGCTTCGGGCCCAGATGGAAGCCGCCCGATTGCTGCATCAGCGCGACCTGGCTGCCGGGCGGGGGGCGGTCCACTTGCCGTTCGCGCTGGCGGCCAAGTACCCGCACGCCAACCGGTCCTGGGGCTGGCAGTTCGTCTTCCCCGGGCCGCGCCTGTCGGTCGACCCGCGCACCGCCGAGCAGCGGCGCCATCACGTGTTGCCGCAGTCGGTGCAGCGTGCCGTGTCCGAGGCAGCACGCCGCGCCGGCATCGACAAGCCATGCACGCCGCACGTGCTGCGGCACAGCTTTGCGACCCACATGCTGCAGTCCGGCTACGACATTCGCACCGTGCAGGAACTGCTCGGGCACAGCGACGTGTCCACGACGATGGTCTACACGCACGTGCTCAACAAGGGCGGCCGGGGCGTGCTGAGCCCGCTGGATTGCCTGTGAGGCGAATCAATTCACGGCCGGCACGCGCGGGCCGGGAGGTGCTTCGCACCGCATTACCGCATTACCGCATTGCGACATTGCCGCACTCCCGCACTCACGGTCGTCAAGCCAATTCGATCCACGCCGGCGCGTGGTCGCTCGGCTTTTCCCGCGCCCTCACCTCCCGGCATACGCCGGCAGCCTTCAATCGCTGGGCCGCCGGCCGATTCAGCAGCAAATGGTCGATGCGCAGTCCCGAATTGCGCTCCCAGCGCTGCCGGAAGTAGTCCCAATAGGTGTACATCGGCTCGTCGCCGTGCAGGCTGTTGATCGCGTCGGTCCAGCCGTTGTCCAGCAGTTCGCGGTAGGCGGCGCGTGATTCGGGCTGCAGCAATGCGTCGCTGCGCCAGGAAGCCGGGTTGTAGATGTCGTGCTTGCCGTCGGTGGGCACCACGTTGTAGTCGCCGGCCAGGACCACCGGCTGCTGCAGGCCGTGCAGGCTGCGCGCGTGTTCGTTCAAGCGCTTGAACCAGGCCAGCTTGTAGTCGAACTTCGGGCCCGGCTGCGGGTTGCCGTTGGGCAGGTACAGGCCGCCGACGATCACGCCATGCGCTTCCGCCTCCAGGTAGCGGCTGTGGGTGTCGTCCGGGTCGCCGGGCAGGCCACGCCGGCGTTCTTGCGGCTGCACGCCGCGCGCCAGCACCGCCACGCCGTTGAAGCCCTTCTGCCCATGCCACACGGCGCCATAGCCGGCGTCCTTGATGGCCTGTTCGGGGAAGGTGTCGTCGGTGGTCTTCAGCTCCTGCAGGCAGGCGATGTCGGGCTGGAATTCATCCAGCCATTGCAACAGCGCGGGCAGCCGGCTCTTGATGCCGTTGACGTTGAATGTGGCGATCTTCATGCGGCGCATCCTAACGGCGGCGCGGCCCCCTTCCGGTCGCCGCTACGGAGGCTTTCCCACGTACCGCATCACCGCCGTTCAGCTCTTCCTGCGCGTGGTCGGGACCGGCAGCTTCAGCAAGGCCGCGGCAGAACTCGGCATCGCACAGCCCACGGCCACCAAGGCGGTCGCCACCACCGAGCAGCGGCTGGGCACGAGGCTGGCGCCCGCGTGAAGCCCGCCGTCAAGCCGAGTTACAACTCCGGCCCCCGAGGTGCCGGCCCCTCCCGCAGCATCGGCCTGACCGCAAGCGAGCAAGCGCCCTCCAGGGCCGATCAGGAGCAGACGATGATGAGCGGATACCGCAGCCAGACCATTCCTGCCCGCCGCGGCGCCCTGCTGGCCGCTGCGCTGAGCGCGGCCGCCGGGCTCTTCGCCTGCGGCGGTGGCGGCAGCGACGACGCCGGCACGCCGGGGGGCCCGCCTGAACCGCCGATCGGCGGCGGCAACGGAACATTGCGTGTGTTGCTGACGGATGCGCCGGCCTGCGGCTACGACAACGTCTTCGTCACCGTCGAACAGGTGCGGGTGCACCAGGAGGCGGGCGCGGCCGACAGCGCCGGCGGCTGGCGCTCGATCGTGCTGAACCCGCCGCGCCGCATCGACCTGCTGACGCTGGGCAACGGCCTGCTGACTGAGTTGGGGCAGACCACGCTGCCGGCCGGCCGCTACAGCCAGCTGCGGCTGGTGCTGTCCGAGAACACCGCGGCCAACCTGACCGCGAACGTCGCCAAGCTGAGCAGCGGCGGCGAATTGCGCCTCTCGACACCCAGTGCCCAGCAAAGCGGCCTGAAGCTCAGCACCGCCATCGACGTCGCCGCCGGCCAGCAGACCGACTTCGTGCTGGACTTCGACGCCTGCGAATCCATCGTGCGGGCCGGCAACAGCGGCAACACCATCCTGAAGCCGGTGCTGCGCGGCATGCCGCTGATGACCTCAGGCGTGCAGGGCCGGATCGACGCCGCGCTGGCGGGTCCGCGGACCTCCGTGTCGCTGCAGCAGGCGGGGCGGATCGTGAAGGCCGCGGTGCCGGACACCACCGGCGCCTTCGTGCTGTCTCCGGCGGCGCCGGGCAGCTACCAGTTCGTGCTGGCCGCGCCCGGCCGGACGACGCTGGTGGTCACTGGCGTGGTGGTCGCGGCCTCGACCCTGTCGACGCTGGGCAGCACCGCGTTGCCGCTCTCGGCACCCGCCTCGCCCACCGCCACGCTGGATGGGACGGTGAGCACCGGCGCAACGCCCGTCATCGCGACGGTTCATGCGCGGCAGACGCTGGCCGGCGGCATCACCGTGCAGGTGGCGGGACAGCCGGCCACCGGGGGCGGGGCCTACGCGTTCAGCGTGCCGACGGCCGCACCGCTGGTGGCGGCCTACGCGCCGGCGCCCGGCGCTCTGGCCTTCGCCGCCGACACCGCCGCCGCGGCGCGCTACACGCTGGCCGCACGCAGCGGCACGGCGGAGAAGACGGCCGGGCCGCTCACCGTGGCGCCGGGCGCCACGCTCAGCACGCCGTTCAGCTTTCCGTAGCCGGCGTGGGGGTGCCGTCCGCACCTGCGCCGCGGGCCAGCGCAAGGCGCTTGCTGCGCGCGCGGATGTTCAGCGCCTCCACCGCGAGCGAGAACGCCATCGCGGCGTAGATGTAGCCCTTGGGCACGTGCTGGTCGAGCGATTCGGCCGTCAGCGCCATGCCCACCATCACCAGGAAGGCCAGCGCCAGCACCTTCACCGACGGGTGGCGATCGACGAAGTCGCCGATCGGCTTGGCGGCGAACAGCATCACGCCCACCGCGGCGACCACCGCGGCCACCATCACGCCCAACTGGTCGACCATGCCGACGGCGGTGATCACCGAGTCGAGCGAGAAGACGATGTCGATCACCGCGATCTGGCCGATGATGCTCCAGAACATCATGCGGCGGGCGCTGGCGAGGGCCTCGGGCGACGCATCACCGTCCGGCCCGCGCTGCTCGCGCGCCTCCACCTCGACGAAGATCTCGTGCGAGGCCTTCCACAGCAGGAACAGCCCCCCGCCCATCAGCACCAGGTCGCGGCCGCTGATGCCCATGCCCGCCACGCTGAACAGGTCCGCCTTCAGGCCCATCACCCAGGTCAGCGAGAACAGCAGCAAGAGCCGCGTGAGCATCGCGAATCCCAGGCCCAGCCGGCGCGCCTTGTTGCGCTGCTCGGGTGGCAGCCGGCCGACCAGGATGGAGATGAAGATGATGTTGTCGACGCCCAGCACGATCTCGAGGGCGGTGAGCATCGCGA
>CAMLJY010000187.1 GCA_946480465.1 uncultured Burkholderiales bacterium | reverse complement strand
GCTACCAGAACTGCAACCAGTGGCTGGCCGAGCTGCTGGCGCTGGCGCAGGGTGCACCTGCTCCGGCCGCGGCAGGGGCCGGGGCGGCCAGCCCCGAGGCCGGCGCCCGGCCGGCGGCGCAGCGCTGGCTGCAGGACCATGGCTACGAAGGCAGTGCGATCACGCTGCGCAATCCGCTGCTGTGGCTGGCGCCCGCGGTCGTGCCCTGGCTGCACGTCGACGACCACCCGCCGGACGAGCTGCAGCGCGGCATCGTGCGCGTGAGCCTGCCGGCATCGATCGAAGCCTGGCTGCGCGACACCGTGCCCGGTGCGCGCCGCATCGAGCTGTGCCACACCGAGCGGGCCGTGGTCATCCGCCGCGGCTGGACGCCGCTGGCCGATGGCTGCCGCGCCGAAGAGGGCGACACCGTGATCGGCTTCGACACCTGAAGCCACGGCAACGATGCGCTGGGCAGCGGGCCGGCGCAGGAGCGCATCGCCGGGATCGGCGGGCACGCGCCGGTGGTTGATGCGGCTCGCGAAGTCGGCGGGGGGGCGGTGGGGCCGGGGCGCGTCAACCGAACACGGTGTCGCTCTGCGCGTGGGCATTGCCGACGAAGAGCCGCAGCAGCGTGGTTTGCCCGTCGTGCTCCCAGGCCCGCCCCTGGATCAGGAACTGGCGGCCGCCGATGCGCACCACGTCGCCCTGCGCCGGGGGCACCGGATGGCCTTGCCAGAACTGCGGCACCACGATCTGCTCGCGGCGGATCCAGGCCTGGTCTTCCGGACTGAACACCAGCACCACGCGAAGGTTGGGATGATTCACGCGCACTCTCCCGCAACGATTGCCCGCAGGCATTGGGGCCGCAAGCTTACTGCAGGGGTCCGGTCGCCCGACCCGGAAAAGGCGGGGCTTGGCCGCCGCCGGTTCAGTCCGCGCGCTTGCGCATGAAGACGCTGTTCGGGTCGTCCGTGTAGTCGCCGAAGGGGCCGCAGCGCTGGTAGCCATGGCGTTCGTACAGGCCCAGTGCCTCGGGCTGCAGGTAGCCGGTCTCGAGCACGAAGTGCGTGCAGCCGCGGCTGCGCGCTTCGGACTCCAGCAGCTTCAGCAGCGCGGAGGCGATGCCTTGTCCCCGATGCGTCGGGCGGGTGTACATGCGTTTCAGCTCGGCGTAGTCGGCCCCCAGCACCAGCGCGCCGCAGCCCACCGCGGCCTCGCCATCGGCGGGGCGGGCGACGGCGAACAGCACGTTCGGCTGCGACAGCGCCTCGATGTCGATGCCGTGGTGGCTTTCCGCGGGATAGAGCGGCTTCTGGTAGTCGTCCAGCGCTTCGATCAAGGCCAGGACGTCGGGCTGGTTCGCGGGCTCGAGGGTGACGCGCATCGTGCAGGGCAGGGGTTGTGGTGCGGGCGATTCTGAAGGCGTCGCACGACGCGGGCGATCAGCAGGCTTGCGTACTGGACGTGCATCTGGAGGGGTATCGGGACCGCGCCGGCCGGCCGAGCCCCAGTGCCGCGGCCTCGGCCGTCAGGGCGATTCCGCGATGAAGCTCATCTGGGCGCAACCGTGAGGCCGGGGTGGGCCGGTCACGGAGACACCTCGACCGCGACCGTCTTGTAGGTCGTGCCGTAGGGGCCGGTGCAGGAGATGGTGTACGTGAAGGACCTCGGCTGGGGCTCCATTCCGAGGAGGAATCCGGACGTCGGCGCGCGCGGATAGCTCCCGGCCTCGGTCACCGAGGTGCAGTGGCTGGCACCGGTGCTGCTCCAGACCCACAGCAGGTGTTCGCCCGCCCGCGCGCCCGTGGACGCGTGCAGCTGGACCACGGGCGGCTGGCCCCAGGGCCGGTTCGGCTTTCCGGAGACGGCGCGGCCTTCCGATTCCAGCCAGGCGCGGGTCCGGGGCAGGCTGCGTGCGCCCCGGATGACATGTCGGCCGTCTCCGGCATCGATGTCTGCCCAGATCCAGGTCCCCACCAGGTTCACCAGCGGGTTGTTCGCGTACAGCTCGGCCTTGTAGCGCTGCAGCAGCGCGAGGGCGGCCGCATCGTGGGCCGCGGTGCTGACCGGTGTGTCCGCACGGGAAGACTTGCGGTCGTGGATCAGCTGCGCCTCCGGAATCACCGCCAGCCGCCGGTGGCCGCCCAATCCCGCATTGAGCTCCACGACCTTGTCCTGCAGCGTCGTGAACCGCTGCTTGATGCTCACCCCGTTGCAGTTGTCCCAGTCGGAGTAGCAGTCGAAGCCGTACAGATCGGCGTTCACCGGCAGGTCCAGCTTGTCCTGGATCATCGGCCCCGCCTCGATCCACAGGATTCCCGGACCGGCCACCGTGCGGCGGATGAAGGCCATCCATTTCTCGAGTTCCGGTACCGCATGGCTGTTGACCAGCGGGTGCAACGGGCCATTGGTGCAGGGCAGCGAATGCCGGCAATAGGCCGATTGCAGCTTGTACAGCGGCTCGTCGAAGCCGAAGTACGCGATGTTCGAGGCGTAAGGTTCGACGGCCTGCTTGAATTCGATCAGCCGGCGGCCGATCTCCGCGTCCGGGTGCGGCGTCTTGTCGGATTTGAAGAAGATCGGGTCGACCAGCAGCACGCCCTTGAAGGTCGGTGTCAGCTGCTCGAGGAGATTGGCCGTGGCGTGCGGATTCGCCGGGTCGTAGAAGAACGCGATTGCATTCGCGTGATTCCGCATTTCCGGAATCAGGGCCAGTGCATCGGCATCGACGCTGAGTTGCGGGTATCCGACGTGCTTCAGCCCATTGACCGGCGCCTGCGCTGTGCCGAGGTCCGCGCTGTACGGGGATGATGTGCGATAGGCGCGGGCCTCGGCTCCGAAGAACAGGGCGCACGCCACTGCCAGCGTGACGGTGCACGCCTTCAAGACTCCCTGACTCAATTCAACTCCCTCCAGGATCGCGATGTCTCTTGGGTCGCGGACCTGCTTCGCGGCGCATTGGCGTCCATGGCGAAGCCTTGGGGCGCGGCCATGCGCGCCCGTGGGCAGGCGCATGCCTGGTCGACCCCGCCATGGCCCCAGCGCCGGATCTGAGCGTCCGTCGGCCAGGGCCGTCCCGCGGCCGGGCGGCATTTGAACCGGTCTCTGCAAGCAGGTGCCACTGCGACTTAGGGGGTGGCGGGCCTCACCCCCCTCGACTGCGGGGCCTGCCCGCGGCCCGTCCCCCGACGGGAAACCGGGGCCCTGGCATCGCCATGGCGAAGCGCCGGGCCGCAAGGATGCCGGCGCACAATGGCCGAATGGCTTTCGACGTCCTCGCCGCCGACCTGCTGCCCGACCGCCCGCTGGCCGGGCGCGCGGAACAGCTGCTGGTGCTGCTGCCGGCGCGGCAGGACGCCCCCTCATCGATGCGGCCGCTGGCCAGCGCGCTGCGCGACGCCTTCGCGCAGGCGATGCTGCTGTCGCCGGAGGGCCTTGTGCCGCCGTTCCCGAACGCGGGCGCTGCAGCGCCGGCGCTGGAACCGCTGCGCGACTGGATTGCCGCCGCGCAGCAGGCCACCGGGGTGGGGCCGGCCGCGACCGCGATCGCGGGATTCGGCGAAGGGGCGATCGCGGCGCTCGAACTCTCCGCTGCTTTCGACGGGCTGGCCGGACGCGTGCTGGCCTTCGGCGGCCGCTACGCCACCTTGCCAGCGCAGGCGCCGGAGGAGACCACCATCCACCTGTTCCACGGGGCGGACGACGCGGTGGTGCCGGTGGCGCATGCCCGCGCCGCGATCGAGCGCCTGGGCGCGCTGGGCGGCGACGCGACCATCGACATCGCCGCCCGCACCGGCCACGTGCTGGCGCCGGCGCTGGTGGACTGCGCGCTGCATCGCCTGCGCACGCACATTCCGGCACGCACCTGGGCCGCCGCGCTCGGGGCCATGCCGGCGGCGGTGCGCAAGGCGCGCGAGCGCGGCCGCTCGGGCGAGTAACGGGGGTTCGCGCGCGATTGGCGGGCCATTGACGGGCTGTTGCCGGGCTGTTGGCTGGAGGGTTGCGCGCAACCGGCCAGGCGGGGGGGGGCGGCTGCGCCGGCAGGGGCCGGGGCATGCCTGCATACACTGCCCGCCATGCTTTTCCTGATCTCCCCGGCCAAGACGCTGGACTACGACACGCCGGTGCCGCCGCGCCTGGCCCGGCAGGCCACCGAGCCGCTTTTCACCGATCGCGCGGCCGAGCTGATCGAGACCCTGAGGCCCTTGGGCACGCCGCAGGTGGCGGCGCTGATGGACCTGTCCGACGAACTGGCCTCCCTGAACGTCGCGCGTTATGCGGCATGGTCGCCGTCGGCCGATGACGGCAACAGCCGGCCTGCCGCCTGGGCCTTCGACGGCGACGTGTACGACGGCCTGCAGGCGAAGACGATGCGCCCGGCCGACTGGGCCTGGGCGCAGCAGCACCTGGTGATCCTGTCCGGCCTGTACGGCGTGCTGCGGCCGCTCGACCGGCTGCAGCCCTACCGGCTGGAGATGGGCACGCGGCTGGCCACGGGGCGCGGTGCCAGCCTGTACGACTACTGGGGCGACACCATCGCCGAGCACCTGAACCAGCGCCTGGCGCAGGCCGCGCCGGATGCGGCGAAGCCGCCGGTGGTGGTGAACCTGGCGTCGCAGGAGTACTTCCGCGCGGCCGACCGGCCGGCGCTGCAGGCGCGCGTCGTCGAATGCGTGTTCGAGGACTGGAAGGACGGCCGCTACAAGGTCATCAGCTTCTTCGCCAAGCGCGC
>CAMLJY010000186.1 GCA_946480465.1 uncultured Burkholderiales bacterium | reverse complement strand
CCGACGGCCAGGATGCGCTGCTCGCCATCGACCACCGGCAGCGCCAGCGCGTAGACGCTGTCCTTGCCGGCGTGCGACGAGATCGGCGTCACCACCTTGCCGCCGCTGCCGAAGGCCGGGTCCAGCGTGCCGTCCGGCAGGTAGCGCGCCAGCGCGAAGTCGACGCCGCTGGTGGACGCGCCGCTCTGCGTCTCGCCGCCGACGACGATGCGGCCGTCGGGCTGGATGGCCACGGCCAGCGCCCGGTCGGCATCGCTGCCGAAGGACGTGATGACCGTGCCGCCGCTGCCGAAGCCGGCGTCCAGCGTGCCGTCGGGCAGGTAGCGCAGCAGCAGGACATCGGTGTCGGCGCCGCCGCGCGCCGTGCTGCCGGCGACGACGATGCGGCCATCGGGCTGCACCGCCAGCGCCAGCGCCGTGCCGCTGCCCGTGCCCACCGGCGTGACCCGCTTGCCGCCGTCGGCGAAGCCGGTGTCCAGCCCGCCGTCGCGCCGGTAGCGCACGAGCGTGACGAAGGTGCCCGCGTTGCTGGAGCTGGAACCAGCGACCAGCACCTTGCCGTCGCCCTGCACGGCCACCGCGTTCGCGTAGTCCTCGAAGCCGACCGGCGTGGTCTGCACGCCGCCGCCGAAGCTGGTGTCCACGCTGCCCGCCGCGCCGCGCACGGTGACGCTGAGCGGCTTGTGCAGCAGCGCGCCGCCGGCGCTGGCCTTCAGCGCCGCGGTGGTCGGCAGCGAGTGCGGGGCGCCGGCCTGGGCGCTGAGCACGATGTCGGCGCTGGTGGCATCGGCCGCGATGGTGGCGGCGCTGGCCGTGACACCGGCCGGCAGGCCGGCGAGCGAAAGCTGCACCGCGCCGGTGAAGCCGGCGGCCCGCGTCAACGAGACGCGCACCGTGCTGGCCTGGCCCTGCTGCACCTGCGCCTTGTCGGTCGACAGCGCCAGCGTGCAGGGCGCGGGGGCGATGTAGTCGGTCAGCTGGCCGGCGTAGACCGGGGCATCGCCGAAGGCGCCGCCCATCACGTACACGCCCTGCGCCGGGTAACCCGCAGCGTCGGCGAGCACCACGCCCAGGTAGACGCCGGTGTCCGGGTAATGGCGGAACGCAAAGGGCGCGAGCTGCCGCGTGGCCTCGCGCGTCGGGAAGTAGCCGGGCAGGCTGGCCTCGGCGTAGTCCAGCAGCTGCTCGGCGGCGGTCGCGGCATCGACCGCGGCGGCAGTGGCGGCAGTGGCGGCAGTGGCGGCAGTGGCGGCAGTGGCCGTGGCAGCCGTGGCCGTGGCGGCTGCGGCGGGGCCGGCGGGGCCGGCGGGGCCGGCGGCGGCCAGGGTCCGGCGCAGTGCCTGGGCCGCGGCTTCCGGGCGCGTGGGTGCGTCGGCGGCGGGCGTGGCCGCCGGCGTGGCTCGGGCATCGGCCGCGGCCGCTGCTGTCTCGTCGCCGCCGCCGCAGGCGGTGAGGGCGGCGGCCGTCACGGCGGCCAGGGCCAGCGCGCGGGCGCGGCAGGCGGCACGGCATGGCAAGGGGGCGGACATCGGGTCTCCAGTGCGATCCATCAGGTTGCGGCGCACTGTAGGAGCCGGCCCGCGCCGGCGCATGGCCCGATCGGGCCATCGCGGGGGGTGGCGGCGGGCTATGCCGCCGCCGCGGTCGTCATTCCTTCACGACCAGGTTGCGCGTCAGCGGATCCGTCGACACGTCCTTGACTCGGCCCTGATCGTCAAAGTGGACCTGGAACTCGTTGAAGCTGTCGCGCCAGAAACGCCAGATGTTCGACTCCAGCATCGGGCGTTCGCTGGAGGCGAGGAGACCGGCCGCGTCAACCGTTGCCACCAACGATCGCCTACCGCCCCCAGCTGCAGTCGCCTCGCAGCGGCTAGATCCCTACTTGCGATTGCGCCAACTTTCTTCGTCAACAATGGTCATTTTGTTATCGCTCAGGAAGGGTGAAAAGAGAGCACCAGGTAGAACGAAACTGGCCACCGTGAGTGTGCGATGGAACCGAAGGAACTGCGCCGAATCGCCGTCAGGCACCGTCACTTCCATCCTTGCGACGACGGCGGCAGGCATGAATAGGTATTCATGCCTCACTTCTATCAAGTGCTTGCCTGGCGCCAGCTTTAGACAGTAAGTGTCACTCGTCCTTAGGCGACCGAGCATCTTGTCGTCGACCTGCAGGTAGGTGTGCGTGCCGTCGTCGCCGACCTTCCGGTCCGGCCGGTACACGTTCACAACACACTTCTCATCGACCCTGTTGTCATCGTCAATGATCGTGATATCACCGACGCGCCCCTGCGCGTCGAACTTCAGATCGTACTGATAGCTGCTGTCTCGCCAGTACTTCCAAACGTCCGATTTCAGATCGGGTGTTTCGTCGGCAATCGGGTAGGCAATTGCCAGCAGCACCTGTTCGCGCGTCATTCCTGGCACGACGGAGAAGGACTCGATCGCCTGGCGCACGCCATCAGGTAGCTCATTGAGGGTTGGCCGGGGATCAGCAGGGAGCAAGTAACGACGGATGAATTCCGGCATTCCCAGCTCGCGGCTGTAGTCGTTGTTGAACTTGTACGTCTTGCCCTCAATCTCCACAAGGATCCGATTTCTCGATACCGCGAGGACTTTCGCAGGCGTGCCAACGGGCAGAACGCGCATTCCTTCCTCGTCATAGTTGATGTCGGAAATCCAGTCACTGCCAGCCCGCATGTTGCAGCACAGGTAGCGAACTTCGCCGACAGGAGGTTCAGCCGATGCAGCTTGGGGCATAGCCGCCATCGTGATCACCACGAAGAAGGCAGAAGCGGCAGCGCGAACTGCGGGTATCAGGGGCCTCAGGCAACTTGAAGGCATGTACTGGTTCCGGTGAGTGGAAGAGGTTCGTTGTGGCCCGCGGCAGCAGCCGACATGGGCATGGTGAACGGTTCAGGAGGGTCAGCTTGCCACCACGTCAATGCGGAACCGGCCCTACGGACACAACCGAGATCGCTACTCCAGCGGGTGTTGGTCAACATGGGCTGAGCCGAGGCGGCAAGCGGTAGCAAGGCCAACAGGACGCCGGAACAGGCGTAAGCAATGAAGCGCGCATTTAGAGGGCCACACGTCCTGCAAGTTAGGGGGGGTCCGTCACGCCTTGCACGGCAACGGGGCAGCGAATTATCACCAGCGTCCCGCACAGTTGCCCCCCCACAACGAGGGAAGCCGCCATGCCAGCGGTCAGGCAACGTAGCCACGCGGCCGCCCTGCCCGCCTTGCCGCTTCTTACAGTTCCTGAAGACCCTTCAAGATCTTCGCGAAGCGACTTCATGCCGTCCGGCGACCTTTGGCGACCCGCCCTGTGGAGGGCGACCAACCGAGCAGTACCTAGGCATGAAAGCGGTCGTGGTAGGAGAGAAGTCCGACATCCTGGACAAGCTGAGTTCCGTGCTGGCCGCGGGCGGCATCGGCGTGCAGAACGTCGAGTCCCCGCACCAGTTCTTCCGCCGGCTCGACGAGTTCCGCGCGGCGCCCATCATCCTGCAGTGGCCCCTGGGGGAGATCTCCGGCGAAGCCGTGGTGCGGCGCATGCGCGAGCTGTTCCGCGCAGCGGCGCCGATCGTCGTCGTCGGCGCCCTGGACGACCCGCGCGACACCGTGGCCGCGCTGCATGCGGGCGCCGACGACGTCGTGGTCACTGGCAGCCCGCCGGACGTGATGCTCGCCCGCATCCGGGCAGTGATGCGCCGCTACGCGATGCTGCGCGCCGAGTGGCAGGCCGTGCGCGTGGGCGACTACGAGCTGGAGTACGGCGCGCAGGCGGTGCGCCTGCGCGGCCGGCCCATCGTGCTGACGCCCAAGGAGTTCGACCTGCTGTGGGTCTTCGCGAACAACCTGGAACGGCTGGTGCCCAAGGCCGAACTGATGGCCTGCGTGTGGGGCCAGGCGGCCGACACCGACACCCACACCGTGTCGCAGCACGTGCATGCGCTGCGGCGCAAGCTGCGGATGGAGGACAACGGGTTGCGGTTGGCGGCCGTGTATGGGGCGGGCTATCGGCTGGAGCGGCAGGCTTCGGAGCGTGCTGCGGCGGTGGATGAGCCGGCGGGCATGCTGATCTGACCTGGTGCACTTCGTGTGGACGCGCTTTTTGCTCGCTAGGCCATTGGCGAGCGGCTGGGTTGTCCCGCTCCCGGCGGGTGGGGTGGCTGATGCGGTTGCCTTCCATCCGGCTGGGTCTCGCCCCGGCGGGCGGCATGGCTCATGCGGTTCACTTCCACCCGGCCGGGTCTCGCCCCGGCGGGCGGCATGGCTCATGCGGTTCACTTCCACCCGGCCGGGTCTCGCCCCGGCGGGCGAGTCACTTCTTTCTGCTGGCCCAGAAAGAAGTAACCAAGAAAGAGGGCCAGAACGTCGATCAGTGCCTCCGCACGCCATCGCCTCCAGCACGGTGTGTTCACCTCTCCGGCGTCTTCAATACCCCGAACCGTCGGTCACCAGATTGGCAATGAACACCCTCTGGCATACGAACGCGTGCCGCGTCCTTTGCGTGCCATCCGGTCCCGCTCAGGGCGCGACACGCCGCATGCTTTCGCATGCCAGGGCCGAATACGTGCCAATCTGGTGACCGACGGTTCGGGGTATTAGGAATGCCAGGGTGTCGAGCCACAACTGTGGCGGATGCACTCAGCCTGCGGATGCACGGATGGACGTTCTGGCCCTCTTTCTTGGTTACTTCTTTCTGGCCCTCCATGTCAGGATAGTTGTCGCCTGCCGATCTTGAGGAATTGAGGGCGGGG
>CAMLJY010000185.1 GCA_946480465.1 uncultured Burkholderiales bacterium | reverse complement strand
CGATGGGCCTGATCAAGGAAGGCAACCGCTTCGCGGTGCTGACCGACATCCTGGGTGACGAGGACCACCTGGGCGACATGGACTTCAAGGTGGCCGGCACCACCACCGGCGTGACCGCCCTGCAGATGGACATCAAGATCCAGGGCATCACGAAGGAGATCATGCAGGTCGCGCTGGCCCAGGCCAAGGAAGCGCGCATGCACATCCTGGGCAAGATGCAGGAAGCCGTGGGCGAGGCCAAGACCGAGGTCTCGCAGTTCGCCCCCCGCCTGTACACGATGAAGATCAACCCGGAGAAGATCCGCGACGTGATCGGCAAGGGCGGCGCCACCATCCGTGCGCTGACGGAAGAGACCGGCACGACGATCGACATCGCCGAGGACGGCACCATCACCATCGCTTCCACCGATGCCGACCGCGCCGAGATGGCGAAGAAGCGCATCGAGGAGATCACCGCCGAGGCCGAGATCGGCAAGGTCTACGAAGGCCCGGTCACCAAGATCCTGGACTTCGGCGCGCTCGTGAACATCCTGCCCGGCAAGGACGGCCTGCTGCACATCAGCCAGATCGCGCACCAGCGCGTCGAGAAGGTCACCGACTTCCTGCAGGAAGGTCAGGTCGTCAAGGTCAAGGTGCTGGAAACCGACGAAAAGGGCCGCATCAAGCTGTCGATGAAGGCGCTGCTGGACAAGCCCGAGGGTTACGAGGAAGAGCGCTTCGAGCGTGCGCCGCGTGGAGAGCGCAGCGATCGTGGCGATCGTGGTCCGCGCGGCGAGCGCGGCGAGCGCGGCGACCGTCCGCCGCGCCGCGAGCGCAGCGACCGGCCCGAGCGTGCCGAGCAGCCGCGCGAGCCGGTCGAGGGTGCCGCTGAAGGCGGCGATGCCGGCGAAGCGCGCGGCATCGAGCAGCAGCAACAGCAGCAGCAATAAGGTCTGAAAGACGCGGCCATGCGCGCCATCGCCCTCAATGGCTTCGGTGCCCCGGAGGTGCTGGTCGAGACGACGCGTCCCGATCCCGTGCCCGGCCCCGGGGAGATGCTGGTGCGGGTGACCGCTTCCGGCGTCAACCGCCCGGACGTGCTGCAGCGCAAGGGGGCCTATGCGCCGCCCGCGGGTGCGTCCGACCTGCCTGGGCTGGAGCTGGCCGGCAGCATCGTCGGCGGTGACGCCGCCGAGCTGGCGGCCGCCGGCTTCGCCCTCGGTGACCGCGTTTGCGCGCTGGTCGCCGGCGGCGGCTATGCCGAGTTGTGCGCCGTGCCGATCCCGCAGGCGCTGCCAGTGCCCCGGGGCTTGAGCGATGTCGAGGCGGCGAGCCTGCCTGAGACCTTCTTCACCGTCTGGTCGAACGTGTTCGACCGCGGTGCGCTGAAACCGGGCGAAACGCTGCTGGTGCAGGGCGGTTCCAGTGGCATTGGCGTCACCGCCGTCCAGCTGGCCAAGGCGCACGGCGCCAAGGTGCTGGTGACGGCGGGCAGCGACGACAAGGTCGCCGCCTGCATTGCGCTGGGCGCGGATGGGGGCATCAACTACCGCACCCAGGACTTCGTCACCGAGGTCAAGGCCGCCACCGGCGGCCGGGGCGCCGACGTCATCCTGGACATGGTGGCCGGCGACTACGTCGGCCGCGAACTGCAATGCCTGGCCGACGATGGCCGCCTGGTCATCATCGCGGTGCAGGGCGGCGTCAGGAGCGAGATCAACGCGGGCGAGGTGTTGCGGCGCCGGCTCACGATCAGCGGATCGACGCTGCGGCCGCGCCCGGTGGCGTTCAAGGGCGCGATCGCTGCCGCGCTGAAGCGCCACGCCTGGCCCTGGATCGAGGCGGGCGTGGTGAAGCCCGTGATCCACCGCGTCTTTCCGGCCGCGAAGGCTGCGCAAGCGCACGCGCTGATGGAATCGAGCCAGCACGTCGGCAAGATCGTTCTGGACTGGAAAGCTTGAAAGAGGAACACCCGATGCGACGCAAACTCGTGGCCGGCAACTGGAAGATGCACGGCAGCCGTCCGGTGAATGCCGAACTGCTGGCGGCCATTTGCGCGGCGCGGCCCTTCGCCTGCGACGTGGCCGTGTGCGTGCCGTTTCCCTACCTCTCCGAGACGGCGGTGACGCTGGCCGGCACCGACATCCGCTGGGGTGCCCAGGACTGCTCGGCGCATGAGCAGGGGGCTTACACCGGCGAGGTCTCGGCTGGGATGCTGCTGGAGTTCGGTTGCCGCCACGTCATCGTCGGCCATTCCGAGCGCCGGCAATACCACCACGAATCCGACCAGCTGGTGGCCGACAAGGCCAAGGCGGCGCTCGCACGCGGCATAACGCCCATCGTGTGCGTCGGCGAAACGCTGGCCGAACGCGACTCCGGCCAGACGGAGGCCGTGGTCAAGCGCCAGCTCTCGGCCGTGATCCATACGCTCGGCCACTGCGCCGGTGAAATGGTGGTGGCCTACGAGCCGGTGTGGGCCATCGGCACCGGGCGCACCGCCACGCCGGAACAGGCGCAAGCCGTGCACGCCGTGCTGCGTGCGCAGCTGGAAGCCGCCACCGCGCATGCCAAGGACATGAAGATCCTTTACGGCGGCAGCGTGAAGCCGGACAACGCGGCCACGCTGTTCGCGCAACCCGACATCGATGGCGGGCTGATCGGCGGCGCCAGCCTGAAGGCCGCTGACTTCATCGCCATCTGCCGCGCCGCCGGCTGAGCCCGCAGCGCTCGAACGATTCCTGGAGAACCTAGAACATGCAAGTTTGGATGAACCTGGTGCTGGTGCTGCAACTGCTGGCGGCGCTGGCGATGATCGGCCTGGTGCTGGTGCAGCACGGCAAGGGCGCGGACATGGGCGCGTCCTTCGGCAGCGGCGCCTCGGGCAGCCTGTTCGGTGCCACCGGCAGCGCCAACTTCCTGTCGCGATCGACGGCGGCTTGCGCCACCGTCTTCTTCGTCTGCACGCTGGCACTGGCCTTCATGGCCAACAGCGGCACGTCCCGCGCACCTTCGGCCGAAAGCGTGCTCGACAGTGCCGCCGCGCCTGCCAGTGCCCCGTCAGCACCCGCTCAGGCCGCGATTCCTGGCGCCGCGCCTCTGCCGGCGGCATCGGCGCCCGCCCCAGCGGCATCGGATGGAGAGATTCCGGGCAGGTGATCGCCGGGCCCATGCGCAAACATCGTCGCGCAAGGGCCTCGGAACGAAGAATTGCCCATATTTCGGATTAGAATCTCGGGCTGTTCAGGGCGCTACTCCTCATGCCACCTGAACAGCGCAAATGAACCGGGTCGACCCTCTTGGGTTCGATCAAGGTTCGCAGAAAAGCCGACGTGGTGAAATTGGTAGACACGCTATCTTGAGGGGGTAGTGGCGAAAGCTGTGCGAGTTCGAGTCTCGCCGTCGGCACCAAGGATTCAAGCAGTCCAGGTTCTCATCCGGTGCCTGGAACGCGCCCTGCAGGCAGGGAGCACGAAGCTGCACCAAAGGGGGCGCACCGCGGCAACAGGGTCTGTTGCGGGCGGCGCGCCTTTTTTACGCCGGATCGAAACCTGACACCAAGCCAACGCCACCCATGGACCTGCAACAGTACCTCCCCGTCATCCTGTTCATCCTGGTTGGTGTGGCGGTAGGGGTGGCGCCGCAGGTGCTTGGCTTCGTCTTCGGCCCGAACCGGCCGGACGCGCAGAAGAACAGCCCCTACGAGTGCGGCTTCGAAGCGTTTGAAGACGCGCGCATGAAGTTCGACGTGCGCTACTACCTCGTCGCGATCCTGTTCATTCTTTTCGACCTCGAGATCGCGTTCCTCTTTCCCTGGGCCGTGGCGCTGAAGGACATCGGCGGCACCGGCTTCTGGGCCATGATGATTTTCCTGGCCATCCTCGTCGTGGGCTTCATCTACGAATGGAAGAAGGGCGCCCTGGACTGGGAATGATCCCGCGCGGATCGAATCCCACGGGGAGCGGGCCGGCGCTGTGGCCGGGCCGCTCAGGAAGCGAGAGATTGGGACACTGCCATGGGCATTGAAGGCGTACTGAAGGAAGGCTTCGTCACCACATCGGTCGACAAGCTGATCAACTGGTCGAAGACCGGCTCGCTGTGGCCGATGACCTTCGGGCTCGCGTGCTGCGCGGTGGAGATGATCCACGCGGGCGCTGCGCGTTATGACATCGATCGTTTCGGCATGCTGTTCCGCCCCAGCCCGCGCCAGAGCGACTTGATGATCGTCGCCGGCACGCTGTGCAACAAGATGGGCCCGGCGCTGCGCAAGGTGTACGACCAGATGGCCGAGCCGCGCTGGGTGCTCAGCATGGGGTCTTGCGCCAACGGCGGCGGCTACTACCACTACAGCTACTCGGTCGTGCGCGGCTGCGACCGCATCGTGCCAGTGGACGTCTACGTGCCGGGCTGCCCGCCCACCGCCGAGGCGCTGCTGTACGGCATCCTGCAGCTGCAGGCCAAGATCCGCCGCGAGAACACCATCGCCCGGGCCTGAATGACCCACCCCCGAAGCGCCTTCGGCGCCTCCCCCTCCAGGGGGCGGACGCCAGCGGCCCGGCAGAGCCGGTTCCGCGGCGCCTGCTTGGGAAGACACGACTGAACCGCCATGACTCAGCGACTAGATATGCTGCAGGCCGCCTTGGAAGGCGTGCTGGGCGACAAGATCAAGACCTTCAAGCGCGACCGCGGTGAGATCACCATCACGGTGTCTTCGGCGAACTACCTCGACGTGGCGAAGACGCTGCGCGACGATGCTTCGCTGAAGTTCGAGACGCTGGTCGACCTTTGCGGCCTCGACTACAGCAGCTACAAGGACCAGCCCTGGGAGGGGCCACGCTACTGCATCGTGTCGCACCTGCTGTCGGTCAGCAAGAACTGGCGCGTGCGGC
>CAMLJY010000184.1 GCA_946480465.1 uncultured Burkholderiales bacterium | reverse complement strand
ACACCTTCGAGCAGCGCTTCACGCAGGTGCCGGAGCCGGGGTCGCTGCTGCTGCTCGGCGCCGGCATCGCCGCGATGGTGGCCTCGCGCAGGCGTGCGTCGCCCGCGCGGGCGATCAGCTGCTGAGCACAGCGTCGCTCCAGTCTTGAAACAGCTGCCGCACCTCGTCCGGCCGGTGGGGCCGGTTGCTGGCCAGCCACCAGACCAGCAGCTCGAACAATGCCCCGGCGAGGTAGTGGACCCGAGCCTCGGCGCGCCAGCCCCGCAGGTTCTGGCTGCGCGCGGCCAGATCGGCCTGGACCAGCTCGGCCAGGAGCTCCCTGAACCGGTCCTGCACGTAGTGGCCGGAGCGGCGGCCGATCAGCGCGCGGAACACGTCCTGGAACTCATGCACGTGCTCCAGCAGGCCCGGCACGAAACCCAGGGCCGGCCCGCCGCTGCCGGCCGCCGCGTGGGCGAGCAGCGCGTCGCGAAGCCCCGCGAAGTTCTGCTTCAGCAGTTCTTCCTTGTTCGAGAAGTGCTGATAGAAGGTCGAGCGCCCGATGTCGGCGCGGTCGCACAGCGCCTGCACGTCGATGGCGTCCCAGCCGCGCTCGACCATCAGCGCCATCAAGGCCGAGCGCAGCGCATTGCGCGTGCGCTGAACGCGCCGGTCCGGGGCGGCGTTGCCGGCAGTTGAACGAATCGACATCACAGCTCCTGGACAGTTCGCGGCCTTCTGTTCGCTATCGGGCAGAACCCGCGACGAGGCGCTGGGCGGGCGCCGCCGGCTTGCCGACGATCCCGGGCATCAAGTTTCTTATTGAACACGATGTCCATGATCGCGAGCGACCCCTGCCACTGCCGCGGTGCCCTGGAGCACGCCCGCGGGCTGCCCAGGTCCCCAGGCGCGCACGGGCTCGCCGCCTTGCCCGGCGCGGGCGATGCGGGCGATGCGGGCATCGGCACCACGCCGAGGTGACGCCGTGGCCTTCTTCATCACCTACGCCTTCTATCCGCTGCTGCTCGCCGCCACGCTGGCGATCTGTGCGGTGTCGCTGGCCCTGGACCGCGACTTGTCGCGGGTCTTCCTGTTGCTGGCCGGCGCGCGCTTCGTGCTGCTGCTGGCCGTGGAATTCCTGCATCCCGCGCGACCGGAATGGCAGATGACCTGGCCGAGCTTTCGGCGCGACCTGAAGTACATGGCCGTCAATGGCGGCACGGCCGGCCTGCTGAAGCTCGGCTTCGGGTGGCTGGCGCTGGACCTGAGCCGCCTCAACACCGGCATCGTCACCGGTGCGCCCATGGCCGCCGAGTTTCTCGCCCTGCTGCTCACCTTCGAGTTCATCCAGTACTGGTACCACCGGCTAAGCCATGAAGGACGCGGCCGCTTCGGCGCCTGGCTGTGGAAGGTGCACGCCGCCCACCACCTGCCGGACCGCGTCTACCTGCTGATGCACCCGGTGGGCCATCCCATCAACCTCGTCGTCTCGCTGGCCATCATCCAGTTGCCCATGGTCCTGCTGGGCGCGCGCCAGGAGACGATCTTCCTCTTCAGCGCCCTGATGGGCCTGCAGGGGCTGGTGTCGCACTTCAACGTGGACGTCCAGGCCGGCCCGCTGAACTACCTGCTCGTCGGGACCGAGCTGCACCGCTTCCACCACAGTGCCGACATCGGCGAGGCCAAGAACTACGGCGTGCTGACGCCGGTGTGGGACCTCGTCTTCGGAACGTTCTCGTACCGCCCGGGCCGGCTGCCCCGAGCCCTGGGCGTCGACCGCCCCTCGGACTACCCCGCGAGCACCGAGATCGGCAAGGTGATGCTGCTGCCGTTCCGGCCCGACGCGCCGCCTCCATCAGGCGCCGAAGAAGGTGCCCGGGCTGGATAGCTACCCCCCCCCGATCGCAGGCATCGCGCCCCTGCCCGGCCGCGCTCGGCAGGCAGCCCGGGTCGACGGGCGCCGGCTGCCGAGCACCGCTGCCGTGCCGCAAAGCGGCGCCCATCACCGGCGAATGGAGGGAGGCGTTCTGTCCGCCGGCTGTCCGCCTGCGCC
The DNA here is from genome assembly GCA_946480465.1 of uncultured Burkholderiales bacterium. The sequence continues at coordinate 2,852 of CAMLJY010000184.1, read as the reverse complement.
TTGCCTACCCCTGCACCTGCCCCCGCAACCCCCGCACCGCCTCCCGGTCCCGCCGCAACACCGCTTCGCCCACCTGCCGCTCCAGCGCCGCCAGTTCGCGCCGGGCCTGGGCCTCCAGCAGCAGCGGCCGGGCCAGCACGCGGGCGGAGGCGAGGAACTCCTGGCCGGTCTGGTCCAGTTGCTCGAAGTAGGAATCGCGCACCTGCGACAGGCGCTCGCGCAGCGCGGCTTCGAAGGCCTGGCGCTTGTCGCGCACTTCCTCGCCCATGCGGCCGGGCTTGTCCATCATCCACTTGATGGCGCCGGCCACCAGCAGCGCGCCGCCGGCGAAGGGGGCGATGGGGGCGATGACGGGCAGCACCACGGCGCTGCCCAGCGCGTAGAGGGCGGCGCCGGTGCCGATGCCGGCCACCACGCCGGAAGCCAGCGTGGCGTTGGCGATGCCTTCGGTGGCGTTGAGCACGCGGGTGCCGGCGCGCAGGCCGGGCATGTGGCCGTGCAGGCGGCCGTGGTGCGTGCGTGCGATGACCTGGGCCTGCGCCAGCCGGTATTCCTGCTGGAACAGCCGCAGGTCTTCCTTCATCAGGTGCAGTTGCCGCTCGTGGCGGCGGGCGATGCGTTCGACGCGGCGCTCCAGTTCTTTCGCGAAGGTGGAGCGGCCCATGCTGTCCCACACCTTCTTCAGCGTCCAGTCGTCGGTCTTCAGGCGCTCCAGCATTTCCAGCTCGACGGCATTGCCGGCGTCGTGGATCACCTCGTCGAACTCGTCGTTGAATTGCGCCTTGTCCGATTCGATGCGGGCCTGCACGATGGCCAGGCGCTGGCCGATGTGGTGGAAGATCTGTTCCGCGGAGTCGATGGCGGCCTGCAGGCCGGGATCGTCGGCGGGGCGTTCGCGCAGCACCTGCTCGAAGCTGCGGCCGCGGCCCTCGGCCTGCTGCAGCGCGGTGTCGATGGCGGCCTGCAGGTCCTGCAGCGTGGCTTCGCCGGCGGCATAGCGGCCGATGGCGGCGGTGAGGCGGGTGTCGCCCGTCATGCGGAAGGCATCCACGGCGGCGGCGCGCAGCGTGCGGCCCTGCAGGGTGCGCAGCGGGCTGGCCAGCGCGGCCTGGATCGACGGCGTGGCGGCCACGTCCTCGCAGGCGGCGCGTTCTTCGGGTGTTAGCGCCAGGTCCAGCGCGGCGGCCAGCCGGGTCGCCAGCGGCAGGGCTTCGCTGCCCTGCAGGCGCAGCAGGGGCAGGGCCTGCGCCAGCACCTGGCGGCGGGTGCCTTCGTCCAGGCCGGCGGCGGCCGTGCGCAGGGCCGCCAGCGCGGTGTCTGCGGAGCCGGGCTGTTCCACCATGCGCAGCGCGGTCACCAGGTCCAGTGCCGATCCACCTCGTTCGGCCAGGTCGTGGATGGCCTCGTATTCGGCGAGGTTGACGTGGCCGTCGGCACTGGCCACGGCGATCAGCCAGCGCAGCAGGTCCAGCCGGAAGCCGGGCTCGTCGCGCGCGCTGCGCGCCAGGTCGGGCCGTTCCAGAACCAGGGGCGCGGAGGCAGGGGCGGGGGCGGGGTTGGTGCGGGGCATCGGGGGATTCTGCAAGCGGTGGCCGCGGGCGCCGGCTGCGGCCACCGCGGGCCCGCAGGGCAGGTCCAGGCGCTCAGGCCGCTCTCCGGCTGCTCTCAGGCCAGGTCTCGGGCGTCGAAATCGTCCACCTGGATCACCCGGTCCGCCGCGCGCAGGTAGGCCAGCGCGGCCGCCGGGTCGCGCGCTTCGGCGGCGGCCTGTTCCAGGGAGAGGGTGCGGCGCAGCACGCGGTTCAGCGCGGCCACCTCGTTCTCGCCCAGGGCCTCGGCCAGGCGCAGGGCCTCGGCCAAATCGTGCAGTCCGCCGGCCGCGGGCACGCTCACATCGGGGCATAGGCGGGCCAGCAGCCGGGCGTCGGTGCGCAGCGCGTCGGCCAAGGCCATCAGCGGCTGGTCGCGCGGCGGCGCCAGGCGGCGGCTGCCGTGCAGCAGCAGCGGCGCCGCCACACGCAGCATGCGCGAGGGCAGGTTGGCGTACAGCTCGCGCAGCGTGGCGGCGGCCTGCTGCAGCTGCAGGCCGATGGCGGCGCGGGCGAAGGGCAGCAGGGCGGGCTGCGCCTCGGCCTGGAAGCGCCACACGCTGGCCGCGGCCAGGTACAGGTGGGCCAGCACGTCGCCCAAGCGGGCGGACAGCAGCTCCATGCGCTTCAGGCGCCCGCCCAGCAGGCCCATGGCCAGGTCGGCGGTCAGCGCGTACTGGGCGGACAGGCGGGCGATGAGGCGCGCCTCGGTGGCCAGTTCCGGCGGCGCCTGGCCGCGCACCGGGGCGCCGAAGAGGCTGTCCGCCAGGTTGCGCAGCAGGTGGCCGGCGTGGCCCAGCAGCGCGCGGCCCAGCGCGGTGGTGTCGCCCGATTGCACCGCGGCCATCTCGGCCAGCAGGTGCGGGTGGCAGCGCACGGCGCCCTGGCCGAAGATGATGAGCGCGCGCGTCAGCAGGTTGGCGCCTTCGACCGTGATGGCGATGGGCGCATGGCGGTAGGCCACGCCCAGCAGGTTGCGCGGGCCGCGCATGATGCCCTTGCCGCCCAGCACGTCCATGCCGTGGTTGACGGCGCGGCGGCCGGCCTCGGTGAGCTGCACTTTCAGGATCGCGCTGGCCACGGCGGGGCGCTCGCCGGCGTCCAGCGCGGCAGCGGCGTAGCGGCGGGCGGCGTCGGTGGCGTACAGGTCGGCCGCGGTGCGGGCCACCAGGCCGGCCACCGCATGGAAGCGGCCGATGGGCAGGCCGAACTGCTCGCGCACGCGGCCGTAGCCGGTCATCACCAGCAGCGCGGTCTGCTGCA
>CAMLJY010000183.1 GCA_946480465.1 uncultured Burkholderiales bacterium | reverse complement strand
GGCTCGCCGCACACCGAGCAGTGCGGCACCGCGGCCGTCACCGCGCCACAGCCGCGGTGGCGTAGCGCCAGCGGCGGCCCTTCGCGGCCGGCCAGCCACTTGTCGCCCCAGGCCATCAGCGACAGCAGCACCGGGTACAGGTCGCGCCCGCGCTCGGTGAGTGCATAACGCGAGGCACGAGCGTCCCCCGGAATCGGCAGGCGCTCGACGACCTGCGCTTCCACCAGCTTGCGCAGCCGCGCACTCAGCACGTTGCTCGCCAGGCCCAGGTCGCGCTGCAGCTCGTCGAAGCGCTCGACGCCGAGGAACAGGTCGCGCAGCACCAGCAGCGTCCACCACTCGCCGACGATGTCGAGCGTGCGGGCAATCGAGCAGGCGAAGTCGGCGAGCGGCGTGCGTTCCATTTGGCTTGCTTGATGAAAGCTTGTTCAGCTACATTGCTTGCATTATGCAAGCCATCTGGGGACACGCCGCATGTACGCCCGCATCGTCGAATCACGCCTGCGCCGGGTCTTCGCGGCGCTGAACCGCGGCGACGCCGCGCCGATGCTGGCCAGCCTGGCGCCGCGCTTCGAATACCGATTCGAGGGCGACTCCGCCATCGGCGGCCTGCGCTCGGGCACGGCGTCGATGGCGGCCTGGTGGCAGCGCCTGTACCGGCTGTTCCCCGGCCTGCAGTTCGAGGTCGAGGCGGTCGACGTGATCGGCCCGCCCTGGCACACCCGCATCCACGTGCTGCTGGCCTTCCGCGTGCCGCACGCGCCCGATGGGCCGTACCGCAACGTGGTGATGCAGCGCATGGTGATGCGCTGGGGCCGCATCACCCACATCCACACGCTGGAAGACACGCTGCGCTGCGCGCGCTATCTGGCCTGGCGCGCCGCCCAGGGCGTGGCCGAGGCCGACGCCGCGCCGATCAGCGACCAGCCCTGGCCCGAGGCCGGGCCCTTCATGGCCGTGCCGCGCCCCGCCGCAGCCTGACCACCCCGCGGCCCCGGCCGGGCGGCCGCCGCGCCGCCCTCGGGGATCCCCTCAAATCACCAGCAAGGCCCGGAAGTCGTTGACGTTGGTGAAGGTCGGCCCGGTGGTCACCAGGTCGCCGATGCCACGGAAGAACGCGTACGCGTCGTGGCGATCCAGGAACTCCGCCGCCTTCAGCCCCTGCGCCCGCGCGCGGGCCAGCGTGTCGGGCGTGACGATGGCGCCGGCGTTGTCCTCGACGCCGTCGATGCCGTCGGTGTCGGCGGCCAGCACGTGCACGCCGGGCTCGCCCTGCAGCGCCAGCGCGCAGCCCAGCAGGAACTCGGTGGCGCGGCCGCCGCGGCCGGGCTTGTCGGTACGCACGGTCACCGTGGTCTCGCCGCCGGACAGGATCACGCAGGGCCTGGCGAAGGGCGTGCCGCGCCGGGCCACCGCGCGCGCCAGCGCCGCATGCACCTTGCCCACCTCGCGCGATTCGCCTTCGATCTCGTCGCTCAGCACGTGGGCCTCGATGCCGGCGGCGCGGGCGGCCGAGGCGGCGGCGTCCAGGCTGGCCTGCGGCGTCGCGATCAGGTGCAGCGCATGGCCGTCGAAGCGCGGGTCGCCCGGCTTGGGCGTCTCGAAGGCCCCGCTCTCCAGGCCGGCGCGCACCGCCGGCGGCACCGGGATGGCGTAGCGGTCGAGGATGCGCAGCGCATCGGCGCAGGTGCTGGCATCGGGCACGGTCGGGCCGCTGGCGATCACCGCCGGGTCGTCGCCGGGCACGTCGCTGATGGCCAGCGTCACCACACGGGCCGGCGCGCACAGCGCACCCAGCCGGCCACCCTTGATGGCGGACAGGTGCTTGCGCACGGTGTTCATCTCGTCGATGGCGGCGCCGCTCTTCAGCAGTGCGCGGTTGATGGCCTGCTTGTCCTCGAAGCCGAGTCCCTCGGCCGGCAGCGACAGCAGCGCCGATCCCCCGCCGGAGATCAGGCACAGCACCAGGTCCTGCGGCGTCAGCCCCTGCGCCAGCGCGGCGATGCGGCGCGCCGCCCGCAGGCCGGCTTCGTCGGGCACCGGGTGGCGGGCCTCCACCACCTCGATGCGGCCGCTGCCGGGCGAGGCGCCCGGGTCGCGCGGCGGCACGTGGCCGTAACGGGTGACGACCAGGCCCGACAGCGGCGCGTCCTGCGGCCACAGGGCCTCCAGCGCCGCCGCCATCGCACCGCCGGCCTTGCCCGCGCCGAGCACCAGCGTTCGGCCACCGGCCGGTGGCGCAGGCAGGTGGGCGCCCATCGCCTGCGCCGGCAGCGCGCGCCGCACGGCGGTGTCGAACAGGCCGCGCAGGAAGGCGCGCGGGTCGTCTCGGGGGCAGGGCAGCGGCGTCGCGTTCATGGGTGGATTATTGGCAGCCGCCCGGCGAGCCGACTGCGGTCGTCCACAGCGGGCGGGCCGCGGGGCCGGTGCTATCGTTGCCCGTCGGCGGCCCCAGGCGGTCGCCCACGCGCGTTCGAACACCATGCAAGCACTGCCCGTACCGCGCGCCGCCCGCTCCCCGCGGCCGTGGCGCGTTTCCTGCCGCGCGCTGGCCGCCGGTGCCGCCGCCTGGCTGCTGGGCACGGGGGCGGGGGCGCAGGCCGTGCCGCCCGGCCCGGTGCCTGCCGAGGCCATCACGCTGCACTACCAGGAGCGCCCGCCGTATTCGCACAGCGGCCCCGACGGACAAGTGCTTGGCCTGTTAGCAAGTGCCGCCATGCGTGCCTGCCGGAAGGCCCAGCAGCCGTGCAGCTGGGCACGCACGCCCGGGCAGCGGCAGCTGGCGCTGATCCAGGCCGGCCAGGGCTGGGACTGCGGGCTCGGCTGGTTCCGCAACCCCGAGCGCGAGGCGCTGGGCCGCTTCAGCGCACCGCTCTACCAGGACCGGCCCTTCATGGCGCTGCTGCGCCGCGCCGCGCCGTGGGATGCCCAGCGCGGCCTGGCCGCGCTGATGACCGATCCGGCGCAGCCCTTGCTGGTGAAGAAGGGCTATTCGTACGGTCCCATGCTCGACGGCCTGATCGGCCGGCACGCCGGCCAGGTGCGCCGCACCACCGCCGAGAGCCTGCAGATGGCCCGCATGGTCGAAGCCGGGCGCGCGGGCTGGATGGTCATCTCCCCCGAAGAGGCCGAGGTGCTGCTGGCCGAGCCCGGCGCCCAGGGCCTGCGGCCCCGCCTGCAGCTGCAGCCGCTGCCCGGCGTGCCGCCCGGCCAGACGCGCCACCTCTACTGCAACAAGGCCGTGCCCGAGGCGGTGCTCGAGCGCCTGAACCGCGCCCTGGCCGAGCGCTGAACAGCCCGGAATGCGCCGCATGCGCTGGCCCACGCTCTCGATCCGCACCACGGTGCTGCTGGCGATCGCCGCCGCGGTGCTGATCCCGGCGGCCGCGCTGTGGCACGTCGAGCAGCGCCTGACCCGCGAGGTGCAGGAGCCCTTGATCGAGCAGCACCGCCGCGCCCTGCTGCTGATGGCCGCCAACGTGCTGGCCGAGCCGCTGTGGACCATCGACGAGCAGCAGGTGCGCAATGCGCTGCGGCGCACGCTGGAGGAGCCCGCGGTGCTGGCGGTGCGCCTGGTCGAATCGCGGCCGAAGACGCAACCCATCGAGCTGCGCCGGCCCGGCGTGCCCCCCGATGCCGGCCATCCGATGAAGACGGCCGTGCTGCGCGAAGGCGAGCAGCTGGGCGAGCTGGAACTGCGCTTCGACGAACGCGAGATCGAACGCAGGCTGGCCGCGCGCCGCACGTCCACGCTGCAGCTGGTGGCCATGCAGGTGCTGCTGGCCACGGCCATCCTGCTGACGGTGCTGTACCGCCGCCTGCTGGCCCCGATCGAACGCCTGAAGCGCCAGGCCAGCGACATCGCCCAGCGCGCCGAGCTGCGGCCGCGCCCCTGGCCGCGCCAGGACGAACTGGGCCAGCTGGGCACGCACCTGAACCAGGTGCACGGCCAGATCCACGCGCTTTTCGCGCAGCTGGAGGCGCAGAAGGCCGCACTGGAGGCCGTGGCCCTGCACGACCCGCTGACCGGCCTGCCCAACCGAATGCTCTTCGCCGAACTGACGCAGGCCGCGGTCGCGCAGGCGCGGCGCGACAACGGCCGCCTGGCCCTGCTGTTCCTGGACCTGGACCGTTTCAAGTCGGTCAACGACGCGCTGGGCCACGCCGCCGGCGACGAGCTGCTGGTGGCCCTGGCCCTGCGCCTGCGGCAGACGGTGCGCGAATCCGACGTGGTCTGCCGCCACAGCGGCGACGAGTTCACGCTGCTGCTGCGCGACGCGCATTCCTGGGACGAAGTGGCCGCCACCGCCGACCGGCTGCTGAAGGCCATCGAGGAACCGCTGGCCATCCGCGGCCACGACTTCGGCGTCTCCGCCTCCATCGGCATCGCCCTGTTCCCCGACGACGCCGCCGACCACGACGAGCTGGTGCGCCACGCCGACACCGCGATGTACGCCGCCAAGCGCATGGGCCGCGCGCGCCACAGCTTCTTCCGCAGCGAGTTCAACAGCCACGTGCAGGCCACGCTGCAGCTGGAAAAGGAACTCGCCACCGCCCTGGCGCACGGCGAATTCGCGCTGCACTACCAGCCGCTGGTGGCGGCCGAACGCGGCGCCGTGCTGGGCTGCGAGGCACTGATCCGCTGGAACCATCCGGTGCGCGGCATGGTGCAGCCGGGCCTGTTCATCGGCGCGGCCGAGCAAAGCGGCTTCATCAGCGAACTGGGCGCGTGGACGGTGCGCGCGGCCTGCGCGCAAATCCAGCGCTGGAAGGCCGAAGGCCTGCCCTTCGGCACCGTGGCGGTCAACGTCTCGGCGCTGGAATTCCGCCATCACCGCCTGGTGGACACGCTGACGCAGGCGCTGGCCGATTTCGGCGTGGCGCCGCACGAGCTGGAGATCGAGCTGACCGAGAGCGTGCTGATGACCGACACCGAGACCACGCAGCGCATCGTCGAGCGCCTGCACGGCCTGGGCCTGCGG
>CAMLJY010000182.1 GCA_946480465.1 uncultured Burkholderiales bacterium | reverse complement strand
GTGGAAGCCGCGCGCGCCGGCGAGCAGGGCCGCGGCTTTGCCGTGGTCGCGGGCGAAGTGCGCGCGCTGGCCCAGCGCAGCGCGGCGGCCGCGCGCGAGATCAAGTCGCTGATCTCGCGCAGCGTCGAGCAGGTCGAGCACGGCAGCACGCTGGTCGACGAGGCGGGGCGCACGATGCAGGACATCGTCGGCGCGATCCGCCGCGTCAGCGACATCGTGGCCGAGATCAGCACCGCCAGCCACGAGCAAAGCAGCGGCGTCAGCCAGGTCGGCCAGGCCGTCGCACAGATGGACCAGAGCACGCAGCAGAACGCCACGCTGGTGCAGCAGAGCGCCTCGGCCGCCGAGAGCCTGAAAGAGCAGGCGCGCCAGCTGGTGGAGACCGTGGCGGTCTTCAAGCTCCGCGCGGAAGCCTGAGAAGCCGAGCAAACGCGCGGGCGACGCTCCGCCGCATTGGGGATGGGCAGCGCTCGAGCGGTCGCGCACACTCGCGGGCCGCGTATTTCCGACGCCAGGATCCGCCGCCATGGCTGCCACACCGCGCGTGCCGGGCGGCCGATCCAGGCTCCCACCGCCCATGCCCCAGCGCCGCCTGCCCCCCGCCCTGCTCCCCCTCCTGCTGCCCCTCCCTCTGCCGGCGTCGGCCGCCCCAGCCATCGCAGCCACCTCGGCCACCACGGCCGACGCGATGCCTGCCCCCGCCGCCCCACGCCCCTTCGAATGGACAGCCGGCCGGCCCCGCCCCGGCAGCGACCACCCGGCCTGGCGGGCCGAGCAGGCGCAGCGGGACGCCCAGGCCGCGTCGCAGCGCGCCGGTTGCGGCTGCGCGGCCCCCGCTGAAGCGGCCCGTGGAAAGCCCTTCCCGGGCCGACTGCTGCCATCACCCGCGGCCTGGCAGAAACCCACCCATGACCCCGCGGAGGCCGCCGACGCCGCGGACCGGCACCGCCGCACGCTGCCCGAGCGGCAGCGCGAAATCGAAGCCGCCCTGGCGCAAGGCGCCGATCCCGACCAGGCGGACGGCGACGACGACCTGCCGCCGCTGCACCGGGCCATCGCCTACGGTTCGCCGCAGATCGTCGACCTGCTGCTGCGCCACGGTGCCGACCCGAACCGGCGCGACGACCGGAAGCAGCGCACGCCGCTGGAGTACCTGCTCGACACCAACGAACAGCTGGCGCCATGGCGGCAGCCGCTGCTGCTGACGCCGGCCGAGCGCGGCGCGATCGTCGAGCGCCTGGTGCAAGCCGGCGCGCGGCGTCCCTACCAGGCGGCCGACGCGGCCCTGGCCGAGTCCGGCGTCCACCGCCCCGCGGCGGACTACCTGGCCTGGAATGCGCTGGTGGCCCTGACCGAGGGCGAGGCGCCGATGCGCGCGCTGCTGCAGACCGGCACCCGCCCGGCCCTGGATCCGGACGACGAAGCCACGCCGTCCCCCCTCACCGTGGCGGCCGCGGCGGGCAATGCCGGCGCCCTCGCGCTGCTGGCCGAACTGCTGCCGAAGACGCTGGACGCATCGGAGCGCCGGCCGCAAGCCATCGACCTGCAGCTGGACGCCGCGCTGGCCGCGCTGGCGAGCGGCCACGACGCCATCGCGCGCCGCCTGCTGCAGCCCGGCCTGCCGTGGCAGCAGACGGGCCCCCACGTGGGCGAGGACCGCGCTTTGGCCAAGGCCACCGGCGAACGCGGCCCCGGCACCGCCCTGCACCACGCGGTGCGGCGCGGCGATGCGGCGCTGGTCACCCAGCTGCTGGCCTGGGGCGCCCCGGTGGACGGCGCCCCCCAGGACCTCCCCAACACCCCGCTCGCCGAAGCGGTCGAGCTGGAGCGGCCCGCCATCGCGCTGCTGCTGGCCGAAGCGGGCGCCGACAGCCTGTCGCCCACGCCGGGCGGCCGGTCGGCCCTGACCCGTGCGCTGCTCGGCGGCAACTTCGATCTCGCGCGCGGGCTGCTGCAGCACCTGGGCCGTCAGCGCGGCGACCGCTTCGCGCAGGAAGCCGGCGGGCTGCTCGTCACGCTGGTCGAGGCCACGGCCGCGGGAACCTGGACCAGCGCGCAGGAGGCCGCGCTGCTCGCGCTGTTCGAATCGTCGGGCATGGACCCGCGGCGCCTGCCCGGCACGGCGCTGTCCGAGCTGATCAGCCATCGCCGGCACGACCTGGCCCTGTCGCTGCTGCAGCGCGGCGCGCCGGCGACGCTGCCCGACGACGGCATCCACATGGGCCCGCCGCTGCATGCCGCCCTGCGCAGCCAGGCCCCGCTGCCGCTGGTCTCCGAGCTGCTGCGCCGCGGCGCCGGACACAGCCGGCCCGACGGCGAGGGCCGGCTGCCGATGCACGTCGCCCTGGCGTTTGGGCGAAGCGATGCGGCCGAGCTGCTGCTGCAGGCCGGCGCGACGCTGGACCTGGCATCGGCCGAGCACGGGACGGCACTCGACGCGGCCATCGCCTCGGGCCGGCCCGATACCGTGGACCACGTGCTGCGCCGCACCGGGCGCCCGCTGGGCGAGGCCTGCATCACCGCCGCGGCGGCCGTCAAATCGCTGGCCGTCGAACCCGGCTTCGGCGCGGCGCTGGCCGAGCGCGGACTGCGCCTGGACGCCGGCTGCGGCGCCGAGCCGCCGCTGCTGCACCGGATCACGCAGCGCTGGCTGGCGCAGCCCGACCAAACCCCCGACACCGGCTGGTGGCAGGCCGCGGGCGCGGCCACCGCGATCAACCGGCCGATGGCCGCCACCGGCCTGCCCCCGCTGCACAGCGCGCTGCGGGCCGGCCGGGCGGACCTGGTGTCCGCGCTGCTGCAGGCCGGGGCGGGCATCGGCTGGACCGGCGACGCCGCCGCCGCGCCCGCCTGGCTCGCGATCGCGTCACGCGATCCGGCACTGCTGCGCCGCCTGGCCGAGAGCGATCCGCGGGTCTGGCAACAGCGCGTGCCCGGCGGCCTGACGGCGGCCCAGCACGTGCAATGCCGAGAACCGGCCCGCTTCGCCGCGGCCCTGTCCGCGCCAGCGGCCGCGGCCTGCCCCGCCGCCGCCCGCGCCGACGCCGCCTCCATGCGCCGCGTCGCCGGCGCGTACCGCCTGCAGGCGGCGCGCGAGATGGCCGCCGGCCTGCAACTGCATCCCGACGGTCGCTTCGATTTCGGCATCACCTATGGCGGTGTCGACCAGCAGGCCCGGGGCCGCTGGTGGCTGCACCGCAACCAGGTGCTGCTGCTCACCGAACCGCCGGCCCCGCCGGACTGGGTGGTCGGCAGCCAATCCACGGAAGCGGCAGCGCAGGCGCGGCCCGACGACCCGCCCATCGCCTTGCACGTGACGGTCACGTCGCCGGAAGACGGCCTGGTGTGGTCCAACATGGCGCTGACGGCGGAGTTCAGCAACGGCCGCTCGCGCAGCGGCAAGACCGGACGCGGCGGCACGCTCGCCTTCGTCGACCGCCGCGACGAGGACTGGGCCGGCGCACGGGTCCGCCGCCTCGGCGTCGCCCACGAAGCTGCCGGCCTGCCCATCCGCTGGTTCGACGTCGCGCCCGGCACCCGCTCGCTGACGCTGCACTTCTCGCCCGGTGGGCTGGTCGCGCCCGCCTTCAGCACCGTGCTGCTGGACGCCGACCCGCGCCGCGGCACGCTGGTGGAGCGGTCCATCGGCGCGGACGATGGCCGCCTGCGCTTCAGCCGCTGAGCGAGCCGGCGGCCTGCCGGCGCGTCAGAGCCTGTGAAGTATTCCGGCGCGTCCGAGCGGGTGTCCCAGACGGTGCCGATCTAGACGCGAAGCCGAAGATGTGGCCGTTCCCCCATCAAGGCTTTGCAACGACGAGCGGCGCCGTCTGGGGCGCACGAGCGGGCGTGGCGGAATGCTTCACAGGCTCAGACCTCCCTGGCCGTGATCGTGTACTTGAAGGCGTCCGGCGCCTGCTCGTCGAAGCGTCCGCTGGCGTTCTCGCCCTGCGGGTACATCAGGAACGGCAGGGTGTTCTTCGACGCGCTGTGCGGCAGCCGCACGTCGTGCGCGGTGTTGTAGGCCAGCCAGTTGCCTTCCCAGCTGCCGAAGAGGCCGCGCGCCACCGGCGCCACCAGCGGGTGGGCGCGGTCCTTGATCCAGTCCGGCGTCTCCTGGCGCATCACCTTCAGCACGTCGGCCGGGTCCATCGCCACCCAGCCGTGGCGCTTCAGGAAGACCTCGGCGCGGCAGTGCTGCGCGCCCTTCAGGTTGGCCGGGTTGGCGCCCAGCTCGCGGTAGCCGAAGGCCGACGGCGCCAGGCGCACGCCGTACACGTCGCGCGCGGGCACGCCCACCGAGCGGCACAGGCCGACGAAGACGGCATTCAGGTCGGCGCACTTGCCGCCCAGGTTGCCGGTCTCGAGCATGGTCTTGATGTCGCCGGTGCCGCAGCCGCGCACCCTGGGCTCGCGGTGTGCGTTGTCCACCACCCAGCGGTAGATCGCGCGTGTCTTCTCCAGGTCGTCGGTGGCCCGGCCGATGGCTTTCAGTGCGGTGGCGCGCACGATGCCGTCCAGCGGCATCAGCTCGGCCGGCTCCAGCGCCGCCCGCAGCAGCGCGGGGTCTTCCCTGGCCGGCTGCGGGCGCTGCCAGTCCTCGGCGCGGTCGCGCGTCTGCACGCGGCTGACCAGCGTGATCGCCGGCGCCGCGACGCTGGGCGCGAACTCGGCATACAGCATGCGCACGCCGTGCTTCGCATCGGCCACCAGTGCCGCCCGCGAGGCATTGCCGGACCAGGCGTGGTCCAGCGTGCGCTGGTAATCGGTGTGGACCGAGGGAACCGGGATCCACACCCGGCTGGTGCCCTGGTGGTCGGCCACGGCGATCGTCGTGGCCACCTCGAAGCTGCGCCAGGGCTTCTGCGCATCGGGCGCGAAGCGGCGCTGCTCGGCGCGGGCAGCCAGCGGCCAGGCCGGCAGCGCGGCGGCCAGCGCCGCCCCCTGCATCAGTCGGCGGCGGGTGGCGTCGGCGGCGGTGTTCATCGGAGCGTCCTGTCGTTCATTGGGGCCGGCATTGTCGCGGCAACCGGCGACCACGGGCCTGCCGCAGCTCCTCAGCTTCTCCGCCCCGGCAGCCCCGGCAGCCCCGCAGCCCCGCAGCACTTCGGCACTTCGGCACTTCGGCACTTCGGCACTTCGGCACTTCGGCACTTC
>CAMLJY010000181.1 GCA_946480465.1 uncultured Burkholderiales bacterium | reverse complement strand
ATGCCGACGTATTCGGCGCGGCCGATGTCCTTGAGGTACGCATGCTCGGGACCCACGCCGGGGTAGTCCAGGCCGGCCGAGATCGAATGCGTCTCGGTGATCTGGCCGTTGTCGTCCTGCAGCAGGTAGGTCCGGTTGCCGTGCAGGACACCCGGTGAGCCGGCCGACAGCGATGCCGCGTGCTTGCCGCTGTTCAGGCCCTGGCCCGCGGCTTCGACGCCGATCAGGCGCACGTTCTCCTGCTCGATGTAGGGGTAGAAGATGCCCATCGCATTGCTGCCGCCGCCGACGCACGCGATCACGGCGTCAGGCTGGCGGCCGATCTGCGCCGGCAGCTGCATCAGGCACTCGTCGCCGATCACGCGCTGGAAGTCGCGCACCATCGCCGGGTACGGATGCGGGCCCGCGACCGTGCCGATGATGTAGAACGTGTTCTCCACGTTGGTGACCCAATCGCGCAGCGCCTCGTTCAGCGCGTCTTTCAGCGTGCGGCTGCCGGACTCCACCGGCACCACGCGGGCGCCCAGCAGGTGCATGCGGTAGACGTTGGGCGACTGGCGCTTCACGTCCTCGCTGCCCATGTAGACGACGCATTCCAGGCCATAGCGGGCGCAGATGGTCGCGGTGGCGACGCCGTGCTGGCCGGCGCCCGTTTCGGCGATCACGCGGGGCTTGCCCATGCGGCGAGCGAGCAGCGCCTGGCCAATGGTGTTGTTCACCTTGTGCGCGCCGGTGTGGTTCAGGTCCTCGCGCTTCAGATGGATTTGAGCGCCACCGATTTCACGCGATAGGCGCGCCGCATGGTAGACAGGGCTCGGCCTGCCGACGAAGTGCTGCAACTCGTGCTGGAACTCGGCCTGAAAGGCCGGGTCGGCGCGGTACTTGTCGTACGCAGCCTTCAATTCGTCCAGTGCATGGACCAGGGTTTCGGCGACGAAGCTGCCGCCGTACGGCCCGAAATGCCCTCGGGCATCGGGTTGGTGGTACTCGAACATGAAAGACCTCTCGAAGGTCGGCGCCGCGCGTAGAAAGCGCGACGCAGGGTTCACGGGTCGTCAGCTGTCCGCGTCGGCGATGCGGGCGTCGGCTTCGCGCACCGCCTCGCAGAAGCGCCGGACCAGCACGGCATCCTTGATGCCTTTGCTGCTCTCGACACCCGAGCTGACGTCAAGGCCCCAGGGCCGGACGCGCAACACCCCATCGATCACGTTTGCAGGACTCAACCCACCAGACAAAACGACCGGAAGGGGCACGCGGGCGGGGATGAGAGACCAATCGAACGCCTTTCCACCACCGCCGTAGCCTTCGACGTGGGCGTCGAGCAACAGGCCGGCGGCGCTCGCATGAGCGGATGCGAAGTCTAGCAAAGGCAGATCCGGCGTCATGCGCGCAGCCCGCAGGTAGGGTCGTCCGGCGCGCTCGCAGTCGGCGGGCGTCTCGTCGCCATGGAACTGCAACAGCGCGTGGGGAATTGCCGCCACCGCTTCGGCAATGGTGTCCGCCGTCGCATTGACGAACAGGCACACCGGCGTGACGAAGGGCGGCAGGCGGCGCGCCAGTTCGACCGCGCGGGCGATCGTGACCGCGCGGGGGCTCTTGTCGTACAGCACGAAGCCGACGGCGTCGGCGCCGCATTCGACAGCGGTGTCCAGGTCGGACTCGCGGGTCAAGCCACAGATCTTGATGCGGGTTCGCAGCGTCATGAATTCTCACCAGCTCGGACCCGGTCGCGCGGCCGCGGCTCGGGTCGGTGGGACTACGCGAACCAGTCCATGGCCGGCGTGTGCCCGGGGATCTCGTGCCGGGCATCGTACTGCGGGCCGACGAAGTACAGGCCGTCCGCGGCAAAGGTGGGGGCCGCGGCGTCACGATCTCGCGCGGCGAGCACGGTGTCGATCCAAGACGGCGGCTGGCGGCCGCTACCGACGGCGACCAGGCAACCCATCAGGTTGCGGATCATGTGGTGCAGGAAGGCGTTGCCGTGGAAGTCCAGGCGCCAGTACGCGCCGCGGCGGCTCACCTCGATGGCGTAGAGCGTCTTCACCGGGCTGGCCGCCTGGCATTCCGACGAGCGAAACGAGGTGAAGTCATGCTCGCCGAGCAGCCGCGCCGCCGCGTCGCGCAGGCGTCCGCCATCCAGCGGCCGAAACACCCACCCGACCTGGCCCGACTCCAGGGCCGGCCGAACCGGGGACTCCAGCAGCAGGTAGCGATAGCGCCGGCTGCGGGCGCTGTTGCGCGCATGGAAGTCGTCGGCCACCGGGCGGCACCACTGCACGGCAATGTCCGCCGGCAGGAACCTGTTGGTGCCCCGCACCCAACTGAAGGCGTCGCGCGTGACCGGGCTGTCCAGGTGGACGACCTGGTTCAGGCCGTGCACGCCGGCATCCGTGCGGCCGGCGCACAGCGTGGTGATCGGCTGATCCGCGAAAGCGCTGAGCGCACGCTCGAGGTGATCCTGCACGGTGCGGCCACCCGGCTGGCTCTGCCAGCCCTGATAGGCACCGCCGCGGTAGCTGACGCCGAGGGCGATGCGAGCGGACATGGAGAGGCCGGCGCCCGACCGCCGAAGGAGCGGCCGTGCACGCGATGCGATCAGCCCAGCTCGTCCAGCATGCCCTGCGCCTTGGCTTTCAAGGCGCCGCTGCTCTTCGCCACCACTTCTTCCAGCAGATCGCGCGCACCTTCCATGTCGCCGATCTGGCGGAATTCCTCAGCCAGTTCGAGCTTGCGCGCGATCGGGTCGGCTTCATCCGGGCCCAGATCCGTGGGAGTCGGGGCGACCGGCAGCGTCTCGTCGCCGGAGGCCGGCAGTGGCAGCGTGAAATCACCGAAATCCAGCGATGAATTCGGCGCCGGCGCGGGGGCGGCGCTCTCACGCGGGAGCGGCGCGGTGAGGTCGAGCGACAGGTCGTCGAGGTTGAAGTCCATCGACCCCGGCGCCGGCGCAGGCGATCCGCTGCGGCTGGAGATCGTGGCGGGCTCGTTGGTGAAGTCGAAGTCCAGATCGACGCCCGCCTCGGGCGCCGGGCTTGCCGCGGCGGTCGGCAGCGGCTTCGTCGCCTCCAGCGGGGCCGGCGCACTGGGCGTGTCGAGGTCCAGGTCGAGGTCCAGATCGACATCCGGCGTGGCGGCCGGCAGGGTCGGCGCCGACTCGCCCGGGAACATCGAAGGTGAGGGCAACACCGACTGCGGCAGCGTCGTCGCACTCAAGGGCTCGGCGATGACCTGGCCGTCCCGCAGCATCTCGGCCGGGCGACCTCCGGCCTGGTAGAGCGGATTCTCCGGATCGATGCCGCGGCCCATTTCCTGGGCCTTCTCCCAGTCGGCGCCGCTACCCTGCGTGATGGCGAACAACTGCGTCGCCAGCAGTTCGAAGCCCTTGGTGTCGCGCCGTTTGGCATAGACCTCGAGCAGCTTGGTGCGGATGGCCAGGCGATCCGGCGTCGTCCGCATCGCCTCCTTCAGGATCTCCTCGGCCTGCAGGTCCCGGCCATAGGCCAGGTAGACATCGGCCTCGGCCACGGGATCGACGTCACCGATGGCGTCGAGTTGGCTCAGCGAAAAACCCATCGACGAGGTACCCGCCGACTGGTCGGTCGTGTCCACGCGCTGGCCACCGCTGGCACCAAAGAACGAATCCGGCTGAACACGGCTTTCGAGGAAGGAGGTCTCGGTGCGCTCCTTCCGCGGCTGCCGGCTGCGGTACTTGTAGAAGGCCAGACCCGCGAGGACCAGCGCCAGAACGGCGGCGCCCGGCAGCGCGAACTGGCTGCTGACAATGGAGTCGAGGAAGCTCGGTTCCGGTGCAGGCGCCGGCGCGGCAGGCCGCGAGGCGGAGAGCGACGGAGCCGGCGGCGTGGCCGGGGCGGAGGGGGCAACGGCCGTAGCCGGTGCCGGCGCCGGTGCAGAGGCCACGGGCGGCGTGACAGGAACCGAGGGCACGGCCGGAGCCGGTGTCGGTGCCGCGGCAGGACCAGGCGCGGGCGAGGCAGGTCCCTTTGCCGCTTCCACACCCTTCTGCAGGTTCTTCAGGTCCTCCACGTTGCGCGCCACCTCGGCCTCGCGCGCCTTCGCGTCCTTGCGCTCGGCAGCCTGCGACACCTGCGTTTCAGGAGCCGACGCGGCGCTGGACAAACGCAGCTTGTCCGGTGACGGCGCCGCCTGCTTGCGATCCTGCACCGCGGACTGGACCTTGCCGCCGGCCTGGCGACCCGCCCCATCGGTCGTGGCCGCTGGCGCGCCTTCCGCGAGGCGCCGCCGGTAGCTGCCGAAGTCAGAGCTCTGTGCAACGATGATCTCGCGTGCCTGAGCCGGCGTCACCGACTTGATCTGCTCGGCCGATGGCACGGACAGCACCACGCCCGAGCGCAGGCGATTCATGTTGTCGCCGATGAAGGCATCCGGATTGGCGCGGTACAGCCCCACGAGCATCTGATCGAGCACGACACCCGGCCGCTGGGTACGGCCGGCGATGCCGGACAGGGTGTCACCCGGCCGGACGCGGTACTGATCGCCACCGCCCGCCGCAGCGGCCGGCTGCGACGGCGACGGCGACGGCGACGGCGACGGCGCTGGCGCCGGCGCCGGGGGCCGCGGGGCCGCTGCCACCGGAGGCGCCGCAGGACGAGGCGCCGGCGCCGCAGGGGCACCCGAGGGCACCGGGGCTGGCGTGATCACCGGAGCGGCCGCCTGCGTGGGGGGCGCGGTCCGCAGGTTGGGCGGATCCACCAGCAGCGTGAATTCGCGCACCAGGCGCCCCGTCGACCAGGTCAGTTCCAGGATGACGTCCAGGAACGGCTCCTGAATCACCCGGTCGCTTTGCACTCGAAGGTAGGGCCGGCCGTCCGCGCGACGCGCCAGCACGGCCTGGGTACCAGCCAGCACGCTGTTGTACTCAATCCCGGCTGCGCGGTAGGCCTCCGGGCCGGCCACGCGAACCGACAGCGTCGACGCCTCTTCAGGCGTCAAGGTGGTGATGTCGATCTCGGCGCGCAGCACCTCGCCGAGCGCCGACTGCACGTTCAGCCGCCCAAGCCCCAGGGCATGCGCATCGAGGGTGGTGGTGCCCAGCGCGGCGGCAGCCGCCAGCGCAAGGGTGGTACGGGCAGCGAGGAACGAGCGTTTTTTCAAGGCGTCTCCACAAAAGACATCGGCG
>CAMLJY010000180.1 GCA_946480465.1 uncultured Burkholderiales bacterium | reverse complement strand
GCGCCGTTGGCGGCGATCATCAGGTCGGCGATCAGCTCCTTGGCGCGGTTCTTCTCGTCCGGCCGCAGGTCCACCAGCCGGCCGTGCTCGAAGACCGGACGCGGCTCGCCGGTCTTCACGCTCAGCGCGCCGTTCTTCACCCGCCAGCGGCGCAAGCGCGCCGCGATGTCGTCGTGCAGGCGCAGCTGCTCGGCCAGGCCGGGCTGGCGCAGCCAGGGCGGCGCGGCGCCGCCAGTGACCGGCGCTTCGCCCGGGTCCAGCTCCAGCCAGGCCGCCACAGGTTCGTAGACCAGCCGCGCATGGTTGTGCACCAGCGCGCGGTAGAGCCGCGCTTCGCCCACGCGGCCGTCGGCCGCGACCTGCATGTCGACGACCACGGCCAGCCGGTCCTCGCCCTCGTGCAGCGAGCTGAGGTCGGTCGACAGCGTCTCCGGCAGCATCGGAAACACCCCGGCGGCGGTGTAGACGGAGGTGGTGTTCGCGGCCGCATGCTGCTCGATCGCGCCGTCGGGCCGCACCACCACGTCCACGTCGGCCACCGCCACCAGCAGCCGGGCCTCGCCGCCGGGCAACGCTTCGGCCCAGCTCAGCTGGTCCATGTCCCGGGTGTCGTGGTTGTCGATGGAGAACCACAGCAGGCCGCGCAGGTCCTGCACGTCGGCTTCGGCCTCTGGCGGCCGCAGGCGCAGCGCCTCGGCTTCCAGCGCGGCCTCGGCCGAGAACTCGGGCTTCAGCCCGCGCGTGCGCATCGCGGCGATGGCCAGGCGCTGCAGATCGTCGGCTTGCATCGAAGGTTCTCCGAAACGCTTGAAACGCCCGAGTGTGGATCAGCCGCGCCAATGAAACCGCGCGGGACTAGACTGCCCCCGGCTTATCAACCCCACGAAGCGGCCAGCGAGGCGCGCTTCACTGATGGAGGGCAGTTCACCATGAACCAAACCATTGGCACCGCCGCCGGTGTCCGCAGCGTCGATGCAGGCCGCGGCCTCGGCTGGTGGACAGACGCCTGGGCGCTGTTCCTGAAGAACCCGGGCCTGTGGATCGTGCTGGGGCTGGTGACCGGCGTGATCGTGTTCGTGCTGGCACTCATTCCCATCCTGGGCGCGCTGGCATTGGCGCTGCTGGCGCCGGTGTTCACCGCGAGCTGGATGCTCGCCGCGCGCAAGGTGGCCGGCGGCGGCGCGCTCGAGATCGGCGACGTGTTCTCGGCCTTCAAGTCCGAGCGCATGAGTTCGCTGATCGTCCTGGGTGCGCTGCTGCTGGCGGTGGTCTTCGGGCTGGGCGTGCTGATGTTCCTGTTCGGCGCGGGCGCGGCGGTGGGCATCGGCGTCAGTGGCGCGGCCACCGGGGCCAGCAGCGCCGGCGGCGCGCTGGCCGCGGCGGGCATGGGGCTGATGATGGTGCTGGTCTTCTTCGTGATCGGCATCGTGGTCGGCATGGCGTTCTGGTTCGCGCCGGGCCTGGTGATGCTGGGCGGCCTGTCGCCGGTGGACGCCATCAAGACCAGCGTCACGGGCTCCCTGCGCAACATCGTTCCCCTGATCCTCTACACGGTGATCTACTTCATCGCCGCCATCGTCGCGTCGATCCCGTTCGGCCTCGGCTGGCTGGTGCTGCTGCCGCTGCTGATGATCACCATTTACGTCTCGTACCGCGACATCTTCGGCGGCTGAGCGGCATCGGCGCCGTCCTACGCGGCGCCGCGCCGCGCGCCGATGGCCGGCTGCGTGCCGCCGCGCTGCAATGCGGAGATCCGCACTTCGGCGCCGGGCGCCGCCCTGACATGACCCACCCCGTCGAACGGGAGGCGGACACCAGCCTCCCCCTCCTCGACCGTGAACACCGCGCCGCGCCGGCGCCCGAGGCCGCGCCGCCGGGGCCGGCCGGCGCGCCGGCACCGCGGCAGTTCGACGTCGACTGCCGCCTAAGCTACGAACTGAGCGGCCCCTGCGACTTCCTGTTCCAGGTCCATGCGCTGGACGGCCTGGACCAGGCGGTGCTGCGCGAATCGCTGCAGATCCGTCCGAGGTGCAACCCGCACGTCTATGCCGATGCCCAGGTCGGCCAGCGCCTGCTGCGCCTGCATGCCGAGGCCGGTCCCTTGTCGCTGCGCTACCGCGCCCGGGTCGAACGCAGGCCGCGGCCCGCCGACCCGCAGGCCCCCGAGCTGCCGATCGCCGAGCTGCCCGACGGGCTGCTGCACTGCCTGATGCCCACGCGCTACTGCGAATCCGACCTGCTGGGCTCGGCCGCGTTCAAGCTCTTCGGCGGGCTGCCGCCGGGGCACGCGCGGGTGCAGGCCATCGCCGACTGGATCCACGACAACATCGAGTACCGCATCGGCTCGACCCAGCCGACGACGACCGCGCGCGACGTCTTCGTGCAGCGCGCCGGCGTCTGCCGCGATTTCGCGCACCTGGGCATCGCCTTCTGCCGCGCGCTGAACATCCCGGCGCGGCTGGTGGTCGGCTACGCGGTCTTCGACGAACCGCCGCCGGATTTCCACGCGGTCTTCGAAGCCTACGTCGGCGGCCGCTGGGTGACGTTCGATGCAACACGGCTGTCGCCGGTGGACGACCTGGTGCGCATCGCCATCGGCCACGATGCCAAGGACGTGGCCTTCGCCACCATCTTCGGCCCGGCCACCATGCGCTCGATGAGCCCGGAGATCCGCCGCGTGCGCCGGCGCGCGCCGGCGCGGCGCTGAGCGGCCCTACCGGCCGACGGGCCGGTCAGGCCGCCGGCTTGCTCCTGTGCCGGCGCACGCACCATGGCCACCTCCGTTGCCCGCACCCTGCAGACCCTGCGCGAGGCCGCGGCCGCCTGCCGCGACTGCCCGCTCGGCGAGCCGGCGACGCAGGTGGTCTTCGGCGAAGGGGCGGCGCGGGCGCGGCTGATGCTGGTGGGCGAGCAGCCGGGCGACAAGGAAGACCTGGCGGGGCGGCCCTTCGTCGGCCCCGCGGGCGGCGTGCTGCGGCGGGCCATGGCACAGCTGGGCTGGCCCGGCGACGCGGTCTACGTGACCAATGCCGTCAAGCATTTCAGCTTCACGCTGCGCGGCACCCGCCGCATGCACAAGACCCCCACCCAGCGCGAAGCCGCCGCCTGCCTGCAGTGGCTGGAGCGCGAGATCGGCGCCATCCGCCCCGCGGCCATCGTCGCGCTGGGCGCCACCGCCGCCCGGTCTCTGCTGGGCCAGCCGGTGCCGGTGCTGCGCGAGCGTGGCCGCTGGTTCACCCGGGCCGACGGCATCCCGGTGCTGATCACGCTGCACCCGTCGGCGCTGCTGCGCGGCGACCGCGCGCAGTTCGATGCCGCATTCGCCGCCTGGGTGGCCGACCTGGACCAGGCCACGCCGCGGCTGCAGCCGCAGCCGCCGGCGGACACCGCAGCGCGCCCACGGCCGGCGGGTGGCTGAACCGCGGCGACGGCCCCGGCCCGGCCCGCGGCCCACGCGCACGGCCGGCGCGCGGCGTTCGAGCCTGGCCACCATGCCGGACCCGCACAATCGCCGCATGAGCACCCCCGACCCTGCACCCGGCAGCGCGCCCGCGCTGGCATTCAGCCCGGCGGAGTCGGCCGACGCCGAGGCCCTGGTCGCGCTGCGCATCGCCGCGATGCGCGAGAGCCTGGAGCGCATCGGCCGCTTCGATCCGCAGCGGGCACGCGACCGCTTCCTCTCGACCTTCACGCCGGAGCTGACGCGGCACGTGCTCGTCGGCGGCGAGCGCGTCGGCTTCGTCGTCGTGCGGCCCTGCCAGGGCGGGCTGCTGCTGGACCACCTGTACGTGCACCCGGCGCACCAGGGCCGCGGCATCGGTGCCGCCGTGCTGGCCCATGTCTTCGCCGATGCCGATGCGCAGCGCCTGCCGCTGCGGGTCGGCGCGCTGCGCGGCAGCGACTCCAACCGCTTCTACCAGCGCCACGGCTTCCGCCAGGTCGAGGAAAGCGAGTGGGACATCCACTACGTGCGCCCGAGTGCTGATGCCTGAAATGAGCGGCACCGAAGGCGACATCGAACTGCGCCCCGCCGGCGTCGGCGACGCGCTGTGCATCGGCGTGCTCGGCATGCAGGTCTTCCTCGAGACCTACGCGCCCGACGGCATCCGGCCCGACCTGGCGCGCGAGGTGCTGCAGACGCTGTCGCCCGATGTCACCGCCGCCGCGCTGGCCCTCGATGACCAGCGCTTCATCGTCGCCGAACGCGACGGCCACCTGCTGGGCTTCGCGCACTGGCGGCCGCGTGCCGCGCACCAGGGCGTGCGGGCGCAGGCGCCGGCCGAGCTGTTCCGCCTCTACGTGCTGCAGCGCTTCGCCGGCGGCGGCCTCGGCACGCGGCTGCTGCGCGCGGCCGAGGCGGCCGCAGCAGCGGCCGGTGCCGGCACGATGTGGCTGACCGCCTGGTCCGGCAATGC
Source organism: uncultured Burkholderiales bacterium (assembly GCA_946480465.1). Next base: position 784 of record CAMLJY010000180.1, on the reverse strand, counting down.
CCGCGCACGCGCCTTCTACCCGCGCCGCGGCTATGCCGACGTCGGCGCCACCACCTACGTCATCGACGGCATCGCCTACGAGAACCGGCTCTTCGTGCGTTCGCTCGGCACCCCGGGCGGATCGGCTTCGGGCCCGCGCTGAGAACCAGCGGGTACGGCGGCCGCGGCGCGAAGGCGGTGCGCGCAGGTCCGCCAAATCCCGACACCTGCAGCCCCGTACCCCATGCCGCTTTCATTCGCGGCACAGCGCCCGCACCAGGTCCGACTGCGTGATCATCCCCACCAGCCGGCGCTCGGCATCGATCACCGGCACGTGGTGGTGCCCGGTGTCGGCGAACATCGGCAGCAGGTCGGCGATGGGCCGCTCGGCGCTGACGACGCGTACTTGGCGCGTCATGATCTGGCCCACCGCCTCCGGCTTGTCGCTGTGGCTGCCGGGGCTCGGCCGCACCAGGTCGCGCAGGCGCCGGCCCCAGCCGTCGTGCTGGTCCAGCTCGCCCTGGCGCATGAAGTCGGCCAGCGTGACGATGCCGATCACGCGGCGCGCGCGGTCCACCACCGGCAGCGCCTTGAAGCGGTGCTGTCGCAGCAGCGTCCACGCCTCCTGCAGCGGCGTGCCGAAGTGCACCGACACCGGGTCGGGTGACATCACGTCGGCGCAGCGGGTGTGGCTGGAGCGGCGGCGGTAAGCCTCGATGTGCGTCTGTTCCAGCAGCTGGTGCAGGTCGTCGCGGCTCACGTCGACCACCTGGTTGTAGCGGGCCAGCACGGCGTCCAGGTCGGC
>CAMLJY010000179.1 GCA_946480465.1 uncultured Burkholderiales bacterium | reverse complement strand
TCCACGTCGTACTGGCCGGGCGTGGGCAGCGGCGGGTCCAGGCGCGGGAACACGCGCAGGCCGGGCACCTGCGAGACGGCGCCGTAGACCTCGCCGTACATCTGCTCGGTGGAGCGATCGCGCTGCGTCCAGTCCTTGACCACGATGCCGCCGAAGCCGCCCCAGTTGGCCGTCAGCGACCAGGTGAACTCGGTCTCGGGGAAGGCCTGCACGGCCTTCACGACGTCCAGGTGGTCGCGGTTGGTGGCGGCCAGCGACGAGTCCGGCGCCGCTTCGTAGTACAGGCTGATGTGGCGCTGGTCCTCCACCGGCGCCAGCTCCTGGCGCGAGAACACGTACAGCGGATGGGCCGCCGCGGTGATCAGCAGCGCGCCGAGCACGATGCTGCCTTTCAAAGTGAGCGCCACGTCCAGCACGCGGCCATACACGCCGCGCACGCGGTCGAACTGGCGGTTGACGAAGCGGGTGAGCCGGCCCTGCTGGCCGCCTTCGCGCACGGCGTAGGCGCTCATCACCGGCGACAGCGTCACCGCGACGATACCGGACACGACGACCGCCGCCGCCAGCGTGATCGCGAATTCCAGGAACAGCGCGCCGGTGAGCCCGCTCTGGATGCCGATGGGCGCGTACACCGCGGCCAGCGTGATCGTCATCGCGACGATCGGCCCGAAGAGCTCGCGCGCGCCGGCCAGCGCGGCTTCCATGCGCGTCTTGCCTTCGCGCACGTGGCGCTCGATGTTCTCGACCACGACGATCGCGTCGTCCACCACCAGGCCCACCGACAGCACGATGGCGAGGATGGTGAGCAAGTTCAGGCTGAAGCCGAAGGCGTACATCACCGCGCCGGCGCCGATCAGCGAGACCGGCATGGCCACCAGCGGCACGAGGGCGGTGCGCGCCGAGCCCAGGAACAGGAACACGACCAGCGCGACGATGCCCACCGTCTCGGCCAGAGTCTTGCTGATCTCCTTCAGCGCGTCGCGCATGAACATCGTGCCGTCCCACACCAGGCGCATCTCGATGTCCTTCGGCAGCGTCGGCGCGATCTCGGCCATCTTGGCTTTCAGGCCCTGGGCGACATCGAGTTCATTGGCGCCGGGCACCGGCCAGATGCCGAGGTAGACGGCTTCCTGCGCGTTGTACTTGGCGGCCAGCTGCGCTTCTTCCGCGCCCAGTTCCACGCGGGCCACGTCGGCCAGGCGCACCACGGCGCCGCGGCGCTCGGCGACGATCAATTGCCTGAATTCGTCCACCGAACGCAGGTCGGTGTTGGCCAGCACGTTCACCTGCACCTGCTGGTTGCGCGTCTGGCCCACGGCGGCCAGGTAGTTGTTGCGTTGAAGTGCGGCCTGCACGTCGCCCGGCGTCAGGTTCAGCGCGGCGAGGCGGTCGGGGTCGATCCACACCCGCATCGCGATGTTGCGGCCGCCTTCGTTGTTGGTGACGCGCTGCACGCCGGCGATGGTGGACAGCCGCGGCTGCACGTTGCGCAGCAGGTAGTCGGTGATGGCCGAGACGCTGCGCTCGTTCGAATTGAAGCTCAGGTAGAAGGTGCCGTAGGGCCGGTCGGCGCGCTGCACCTCGATGGCGGGCGGCTCGGCATCGCCGGGCAGCTCGCTGCGCACCTGCTGCAGGCGCGCCGTCACCTCGGCCAAAGCGGCCGTCGAGCTGTGGTTCAGCTTCAGCCGCACGGTGACGGTGCTGACGCCGGCGCGGCTGCTCGATTCCACATGATCGACGCCGCCGATGGCGGACACCGCGCGCTCGATCGGTGTCGTCAGAAAGCCGCGCACCGTCTCGGCGCCGGCGCCGGTGTAGACGGTGGTGATGACGATGGACGAGCTTTCCAGGCTGGGGTACTGCTGCACCGGCAGCGTGGCCAGCGCGCGCCAGCCGACCAGCGCGATCACCAGGTTCACCACCACGGCCAGGACCGGGTGGCGGATGAAGAGGTCTGTGATGGACTTCATCGGATGTTCCTCGTGGCGAGTCCGATCAGCCGCCGTTGGCCGCTGCGGAGGTGGTCGTGCGGCTGGAGGTGGTGGTGGATGCAGGCCCCTTGTTCACGGCCACCAGCACGGAGTCGCGCAGCTTGAAGGAGCCGGACGTGGCGACCTGCTCGCCGCTGTCCAGGCCGCGGGTGATCAGCACCTCGTCGCCGAGCGACGAACCCACCTGCACGCGGCGCAGTTGCGCGCGCAGCTTCTGGTCGGGCGCGGCCGGGGCCAGCACGAACACATGGTCGCCGGCCGGGCCCTTGCGCACCGCGGTGGCCGGAATGGCCACGGCGCGTGCCGCCGGGCCGGCCAGCACGCTGACGCGCACCGACGAGCCCGGTGCGGGATGCGGCGTGGCCGCGTTCTTCACGGGTTGGGACGCGAGGTCCAGGCGAGCCCGCACCGTGCTGTTGCGCGTGGCCGGGTCGACGCGCGCATCGACGGCGACCACCCGCGCCTCCAGCGCGGCGGACGAGGCATCGGGGGATACCGAGATGCGGTCCCCCGCCTTCAGCGCCGCGGCCACCGCCTGTGGCACCGCGAAGTCCACGTGCAGTGCGTCGTCCACGCTCTGCAGCGTGGTGATCTCGCTGCCTTCGTTGAGGTACTGGCCGGGGTGCACGTCGGCGATGCCGATGCGTGCGCGGAAGGGCACGCGGATGGTCTTGCGCTCGATCACCGCCTGCGTGCGGGCGATCTGCGCGGCGGCCACGTCGCGCTCGGCGCGCGCCTTGTCCACCTCGATCTCCGAGGTGGCGTTCAGCTCGCGCAGCCGTTCCAGCCGGGCCAGGGTGGTGCGGGCCAGTGCCAGCTGCGCTTCCTGGGCCTTGAGATCGGCGTGCTCCACCGACACGTCCAGCGCCACCAGCACCGTGCCGGCCTCGGCGATGGCGCCGGGCTCGAGGTTGACCTGGCGCACGGTGCCCGCCAGCTCGTTGCGCAGCGTCACCGAGCGCAGCGCCAGCACGGTGCCGATGGCGGTGGTGGCGCTGCGGTGTTCGCGCGCGACGGCGGTGGCGGCGGTCACCGCTTCCACCGGTTCGGGCTGGGATGCGGACGCGGCGTGCGAGGCCTCCAGCGCGCCGTACTTCCAGGCCGCCAGCGCGCCGCCGATGCCCAGCAGCGCCGCGAGCAGCACGGACGACTTGATCAGCTTGTTCATGGGCTTCTCCTTCTTGCTTGGGTGGCGACAATACCGTCCAGCCGGTCGGTTCGTCAACCGGCCAGACGGTTTTTACCGTCCGGCTGGACGGTTTGTGGCGAAGATGCTGACAACGGTGTGGCAGCAAGGCTTGCGCGGGCGCCAGCGCGGGCTTCGGCGGCCGCGCGCATGCGCGCGGCCGATCCAGTCGGCTGGCCGGGGACGTCGAGGGTGTGCGGGGAGGTGGGCCGCCATGCCGGCGGCGCGGAAGCCGGTCGCGCTTGCTCAGCGCAGCAGCGCCTGCAAGGCCTTGGCGTTGGCCGCGCAGGTGCGGCGGAAGGGCTTGCTGATGCGCGCGTCGTCCGCCGCGGCTTGCCAGAAGGCCAGTGCGGCCGGCGCGGCGGCGCGCCAGGCGGGTGCTTCAGCGGGCAGGGGCAGTCGCGGGCTGTAGCTGCGTTCGGCCAGCTCCACCCCGCGCGAGGGCGCGTAGAGCATCGGCAGCATGTCGTACACCGGTGCCAGCTGCAGGCCGGGGCGGCCGTCGACCGCGGCCGGCTCGAAGGCCAGGTTGGCGTCGTGCATGTCGGTGTTGGCGATCAGCCGGCCGAAATGCCACAGCGCGGCCAGGCGCCCGGCGTCCGGCGGCGTGACGAGACCCAGGGCCTGCAGGCGCTGCCCCGCCTCGGCCCAGCCCTTGCCGGCGAGGCCGAAGAAGGCCGCGTTCACCGCCATCCATGACACGACGCCGGAGCGGCCCAGCGCGCCATGCCGGTCGAAGCGGTCGACTTCGAGGAAGGTGCGCCTGCCGGCCTGCAGGATGCGCAAATGGGAAACGCGGAGGTCCAGGTGCTCCGACAGGGCCGCGGCCGCCAGGTGCTCGCAGACGAGCAGGTCGGACCAGCGCGTGGTGCCCGGCGAGTTGTCGCTGCCGGAGAACTTCACCAGCACGTGCTGCAGCAGCTTGCCGCGCCGCCGCACGGCCGTGAACTTGGGGAACTCGCCGGCGGCGGACGAGCCGGCCCAGCCGTGCGACATCGCGGCGTCCGCAAGAAGCGGGTATTCGGCGCCCGCCGCGGCCTCCGTGATGCCGGCCGTGGCCTGCGAAGCCAGGTCCAGCCAGCGCCGTGCGGCGGGCTGCCCGATGACGAAATCGCCCGGCGTGTCGGACCCCAGCAGGCTCAGCGCCCGCAGCACGTCGTCGTCGGTCCAGCGCGTGGGGTCTTCGTCCACCTGCAGCAGCGCGGCATGGTGGCGGGCAAAGCTGCGGCCCAGGAAGCCCAGTGGCCGCATGTCCTGGAAGAAGTAGGGCAGGCCGTCGAACCAGCCGTCCTGCATGTCGGCGTCCAGCGGCCAGGCCGGCTCCTGGAGGTATTCGACGCGGCAGCCGTCCGGATGGGCCAGGTGCAGCCGCGCCGCTTCGTGCAGGCGGCCGGCTGCGTCGATGCGGTGGACCGGCAGCGCCGCGCTGGAGCCCGCCAGGCTGCGCCGTGCCGCGTAGGCCGTGCGCCGGGCGCGGCCGCCGCTGACCACCGCCTCGCCCGCCGCCCGCACCATGCGCATCAGCGTCGGCCGGCTCACCTGCAGCAGCGACGCCAGGTCACCCGCCTGCTGGCGGCCCAGGCGGCGCAGGGTGGAGAGAAGGCGGTCGTCAGCCATGTAACGATTCCGGCGGGGGTTGAGGGGCGCCTCAATGGGACTTTTCGGCCCTGGCGCTCCAACATCCGGGCCCGCGATGAAACGATATCTGAAACGATTTTGCCAGAGCGCCCGGGTCTGCCAGGCAAGCCGGCGCCGAAGCCGGGACGCGGGACCAGGAAGGCAGGGGGGGCGTGATGGCGGGGCGTGAAGGCGCGGCGCGGTGGCTCGCCGCGCGCAGCCCTGGGGTGCAAGCCGCGGCCGGGTGGGCGGCGGCGCGGGCCGCGTCCGGCGGGCGTCAGCGCTTGCGGCGGGCGGCGGCGGCCTTGGCTGCCGGCTTGCCGGTGCTGCGACCGGTGGTCTTCTTCGGCGCGGCCTTCACCGCATCGTCCAGGATCTTCTCGAGTGCCTTGCGCACCCGCACGATCATGTCCTGGTCCACCTGCACCAGGCCCAGCACCCAGTTCAGCCACAGGCCGTCGATGGCGGCGACCACCACGTCGCCCACGCCTTCGGGCAGATCGTCTTCGGCGACGCGGCGGTGCAGCTCGGCATAGGCCTCGCGCATCGGCGCCAGCAGCTGGGGGTTGTGCGCCAGCGCCGAGAAGGTGGCGGCCGAGCCGCGCTGGCAGGTGACGC
>CAMLJY010000178.1 GCA_946480465.1 uncultured Burkholderiales bacterium | reverse complement strand
CTACGGCTTCGACGCCACGCCGACGCAGACGGGCGAGTTCGCCGACGACATCTGAAGAAGGCCTTCAGGCCAGCTGCCGCGCGGCCCGGGCGCCGCGCCGGCGGGCGTCGGCCAGCCAGCCGGCGATGCGCTGCGGCGTGGCGCTGCGCACCGCGCCATAACTTGTTATGCGCACGGGTGAGAAGCCGCAGAACTGCAGCACCGTGCGCCGCATCTGCCAGTGGCCGGGCATGCGGTCCAGCCAGCGGTAGTACCAGAGCGGCGCGTCCATCGTGACCAGCAGCTCGGCGGAACGGCCGGCGAGCAGCTTGTCCCACAGCGGCGAGTCCTTGCGGTAGCGGTAGGCGAAGCCGGAGACGAGCACGCGGTCGAGAAAGCCTTTCAGCAGCGCCGGCATCGTGCCCCACCACACCGGATAGGCCCAGGCGACGTGGCAGGCCTGCTGCAGCGCCTGCTGGGCGGCCTGCAGGTCGGGCTCCAGCGGCTGGTCGCCGGCGCGGGCGCTGCGCAGCACGGGGTCGAAGCGCAGCTCGCCCAGGCGCAGCAGGCGCACCTGGGCGCCGGCGTCGCGCGCGCCATCGGCATAGGCCTGGGCCAGCTGGTCGCACAGGCTGTCGGCGCGGGGGTGGCCCAGCACCACGAGCATCGAAGGCCGGGAAACGTCCCGAGGGGAGTCCTGAGGGGGCATGGCAGCGGTCGTCGTGAAGCACCGCGGCAGTCTGGGTCTGCCCCGCGGGGCAGAGTCAAGCGGGCTCGACGGGATGCGTTCAGGCTGAGCCCTGCGGTCTTCGCGCTTGGGGCGGCCCGGCGGACTCACTGGGGAAACCTGCGGGCTGCGCCCTCCGGTATTCGTCCTTGGGGCGGCCCGGCGGACTCATGGCCGGCCGGCGCCAGGCAACCCGCAGCCAGGTCGGACGGCGGCGGCGCGGCGGCCGCTGCGCAGGGTTTCAACTCATCTTCGATGGCCCGCAGTTCGAGGTCCATGCGCGCCAGCCGTGCCTGCTCGGCCGCGAGCGCACGGCGCTTGTCCTGCACCAGCTGCAGCACCGCGGCCCAGTCGATCTGGCCGCCCCGCTGCGCGGACCGCAGTTCGGCCAGCGTGAAGCCGAAGGCCTGCGCCCGCCGCACCATCGCCACCAGGGCCACGTGGTCCGCGGTGTAGCAGCGGTAAGCGCCACGGCGCGGCACCGGGCCGAGCAGGCCCAGGGCCTCGTACAGGCGGATGGCTTTCTGGCTGGCGCCGGTCAGCGTGGCGATCTGCTGGATGCGCATCAGGTGGGCTTGGACGAGCTGGGCGTGGCGGCCGCCGCATTCTGGCGCGCGGGTGCGGCTTGCAGCCACAGCAGCGCCTGCAAGCCGCCACCCTCGCGCGGGCGCAGCTCGAAGCGCACGTCCAGTGCTTCGGCCAGCCGCTGCACGATGGCCAGCCCCAGGCCGCTGCCGCCGGTGGCGCGGTTGCGCGAGGGCTCGCCGCGCACGAAAGGCTGCAGAACCTGCGCCAGCTGCCCGGGTGGGATGCCGGGGCCGCGGTCGCGCACGGCGATGAGCACGCGGCCGTGGTCCTCCTCCAGCGCCAGTTCGGCCTGGCCGGCGAACTTCAGCGCGTTGTCCAGCAGGTTGCCGACGATGCGCTTCAGCGCGTCGGGCCGTGTCGGCAGCACGCAGGGTTCGGCGGGCGTCCAGGCCACCGGCTGGCCGGCGTCGACGCGGTCGCAGGCGATGGCGTCCAGCAGCGCGGCCACGTCCACCGGCCGCGGCGGCTCCAGCGCGGCATGGGCGCTGCGGGCGTAGGCCAGGCCGCTGTCGACCAGCTGCTGCATCTCGTCCAGGTCCGCCTGCAGGCGCGCGCGCAGGCCGCCCGGGCCGTCGTCGGGCAGCAGTTCGCTGCGCAGGCGCAGGCGGGTGATCGGGCTTTGCAGGTCGTGCGACACGGCGGCCAGGATCTGCACCCGCTCGGCGATGCGCCCGGCGGTCTGCTCGGCCAGGCGCCGCTGCATCCGGTTGAAGGCGGCGGCGGCGTGGCGCAGTTCGCTGGGGCCTTCTTCAGGCAGCGGCGGCGCCTGCGGATCGTCGCCCAGGCGCGTCGCGGCACTGGCCAGCGTGGCCAGCGGGCGCGTGACCACGCGCACGGCCAGCAGCACGCAGCTGACCAGCAACAGCCCCTGCAGCGCCAGGCGCAGCAGTGCCTCGGCCGACAGGCGGCGTTGCGGCGGCGTCAGCAGCAGCGTCAGCGGCTGGCCGTCGGCCAGGCGCAGCCCCAGCTGCCACTCGGCGCCACCGTCGCGCGAGACCCGCGCGGCATCACCCACGCGGGCCGCGCCCAGTTGCGCGAGCAGCTGGGCATGAATGGCCTGCAGCGGCGGTGCCGGCGCGCCGGCGGCGGGCGCTTCCAGCAGCCAGCGGTAGTGCGGGCGCGCCAGCTGCGGCAGCCAATCGGCACGCTCGGCCGGCGGCAGGCGGTCCAGCAGGCGCAGCGCGGCCTCGACGTCGCGCGCCAGGTAGTCGCGCATCATCGCGTCACCCTGGGCGGCGCTTTCTCGCATCGCCGACCCCAGCGACAGGCCGTACACCGCCAGCAGCGCCACCACCAGCAGCAGCGCGACGCGGCCGGCGAGCGACCCGGGCCAGGGCTTCATCGCGCGCCGCCGCCGGGGGCTGGTTCCGCCAGCACGGCCACCACCTCGGCGCAGAACACATAACCGCCATTGCGAACGGTCTTGATCAGGCGCGGCTCCTTCGCCTCGTCACGCAGGCGACGGCGCAGGCGGCTGACCAGCAGGTCGATCGAGCGGTCGAAGGGATCGGCATCGCGGCCCTGGGTCAGGTTGAGCAGCTGGTCGCGCGTCAGCACCCGCTGCGGGTGGTCCAGCAGCACCCGCAGCAGGCGGTATTCGCCGCCGGTCAGTGCCACCTCGGCACCGCCGCGGTCCAGCAGGTGGCGCGCCGTGGTGTCGAGCCGCCAGCCCTCGAAGGCGAGGAAGCGCGCCTCCTGCACGGCGCGCAGGTTGGGCGGCAGCATGCGGGTGCGCCGCAGCACCGAGCGGATGCGTGCCAGCAGCTCCCGCGTGGCGAAGGGCTTGGCCAGGTAGTCGTCGGCGCCCATCTCCAGGCCCAGCACGCGGTCGGCCTCGTCGCCGCGCGCGGTGAGCATCAGGATCGGCAGCTGGCGCGCATCGCGCACGCGCAGCTCGCGGCACAGGGCCAGGCCATCCTCGCCGGGCAGCATCAGGTCCAGCACCACGAGGTCGATGGCATGGCTGGCCAGCAGCTGCCGCATCTCGCGGCCCTGCGTCGCGGTGCTCACGCGGTAGCCATGGCCGCGCAGGTAGTCGGCCAGCAGGCCGAGCAGCTGGCGGTCGTCGTCGACCAGCAGCAGGTGGTCGGGGGCGTCGTTCATCGGGACGGGACCTTATGCGAAGCCGCGCGGGACCACGGCCGCAGGTTTGTATCGCTCTTTGTCCCTGGCCCCGGCAGACAGCTTGCGGCACGCACCGCTGGCCCGTCGAACACACCGGCGATACCGCCGGCCGATGCAATGCGGGCATTCACAAGCCCTGGAGCGAAGCCATGAACAACCGCCTGCTGCCCCTGCTGGCCACGCTGTCGATCGCAGCGGCCGCGACCGCGCATGCCGCCGACCCGCGCGGCCGCTACCTCACCGCCAGCGGCAACTTCGAGGTCGAGGTCGGCCCCTGCGGCGCCGCGCTTTGCGGCAGCGTCAGCAAGGTGATCGCCAACCACTCGATGAGCCGCCCCGGCGAGGCCATGCAGGCCGCCGACGCGCGCGATCCCATGGGCCTGCAGCTGCTCAGCGGCTTCGTGCCCACGGGCGATCCGGGCGCCGAGCCGCGCGAGTGGCGAGGCGAGATCTACAACCGGGAGAACGGCAAGACCTACGCCTGCCTGATGGCGCTGGACGAGCGCGGCGACCTGGTGCTGCGCGCCTACGTCGGCCTGCCGCTCTTCGGCAAGACGCAGGTCTGGCAGCGCCTGGATGCCACGCCGACTGCTGCGTCGAGCGCCGCCGCCGGTGCCGCGCGATGAGCGCGCCGGACCTGATCGCCAACGCGGCACCGCTGGGCCTGGCCCTGGCCGCCGGCATCGCCACCATCGCCAGCCCTTGCGTGCTGCCGGTGCTGCCGCTGCTGCTGGGCGCGGGCAGCGGCATGGCGGGCAACGCGCCCGAGCGCTGGCGCCCGCCGGCCGTGGTCGCCGGCTTCGTCCTCGGCTTCGTCGGGTTGACGCTGCTCTTCGGCGGCACCGCCCGCGTCGCCGGCGTCCCGGCCGAGGCACTGCGCGCCGGCGGCGCGCTGGTCATGCTGGCCGCCGGGCTGTTGATGACCGTGCCGGCCTGGGGCGAGCGCGTGTTCGCCCCCACCGAGCGCCTGGCCTCGGCGGTGCAGCGCTGGCTGCCGGGCGGCCGTCCCGGCCCCGCCGGCAGCGTGCTGCTGGGCGCCGCGCTGGGCCTGTCATGGGCGCCGTGCGCGGGGCCGGTGCTGGCCGCCATCCTGGCGCTGGTGGCGGGCGCCCGTCCGGGCGAGGCGGCGCCGTTGCTGTCGGCCTACGCCCTGGGCGCCGGGCTGCCGATGCTTGCCATCGCCTTCAGCGGGCAATGGGCGATGGCGCGCCTGAAGCCGCTGGCCCGCCATGCGCGGCGCGTGCGGCAGGCCCTGGGCGCGCTGGTGGTGCTGGTGGCCGTGGCGATGCTCGCCCGCTGGGACGCGCCGGCCGTCGCCTGGCTGGCCGACAAAGTGAGCGGCAGCGGCGCGCTGCCCCTGCCGGCCGACGTCCCCGGCCCGTCCGCCAACGGCAGCCCCGCCCCCGAGCTGGCCGGCATCGAGGCCTGGCTCAACAGCGAGCCGCTGCGGCTGGCCGAGCTGCGCGGGAAGGTGGTGCTGCTGGACTTCTGGACCTTCGGCTGCGTCAACTGCATCCGCACGCTGCCGCACCTGCGCGGCTGGCATGCCCGCTACGCCGACCAGGGCCTGGTCGTGATCGGCGTGCACACGCCGGAATTCGCGCACGAGCGGCCGCTGCCGGCGCTGCGCGACGCGGTGGCGCGCCACGGCCTGCACTACCCCATCGCGCAGGACAACGCCTACCGCAGCTGGAATGCCTATGGCGTGCGCTACTGGCCGGCGCAAATCCTGATCGACCGCCAGGGCCGCATCGCCTGGCGCCACTACGGCGAAGGTGGCGAGGCAGACACAGAGGCGCGCATCCGGGCCCTGCTGGCACGCTGAATGCCGCGCTGGCGGGCCGGGCCGAAGAAGCTTCGGCCCGGCCCGCCGCGACCCGGCGCCGGCTGGACATTCTTCGGCCCTGCCGCCGGTGTGCCGATGGATGTTCGGCCCACCCCGCGCAAGAATGCCGCCCCATGAACAAGCACGTCAGCCTGATCGGCGCGCCCACCGACGTCGGTGCCGGCAGCCGCGGCGCCAGCA
>CAMLJY010000177.1 GCA_946480465.1 uncultured Burkholderiales bacterium | reverse complement strand
AGACCCTGGCGCTGGCCGCCGGCCTGCCGACCGACGTGCACCCGCACATGCTGCGTCACAGCTACGCATCGCACCTGCTGCAGTCCAGCGGCGACCTGCGCGGCGTGCAGGAGCTGCTGGGCCACGCCAACATCTCGACGACGCAGATCTACACCAAGCTCGACTTCCAGCACCTGGCCAAGGTGTACGACGCCGCGCACCCGCGCGCGAAGAAGCGCCCCGGCGGTTGATGCACCACCGGCGCGTTGCTGCGCCGCATGCCTCGGCGAGGCGGCCCGCCCGGGGCCTTCTACTTCTGCCCTTCTACTTCTGGGTCAGGCCATTGCGGCTGAACCACTTGCGGCCCAGCGCCAGCAGCTCGCCGGAGGCCTTGGCCTCGTCGACGATCTGGTTGACACGGGTGCGCAGCGCGTCCTCGCCCTTGCCGACGCCGATGAAGTTGCGCGAGTCCTTGAGGATGAACTTGGCATCGGCCTCCAGGCCCGGGTTGGCCTGGACCGCCGCCGCGGCGACGCTGATGCCGCCGGCCAGCAGCTGCGCCTTGCCGCCGATGTAAGCGGCCAGCGCGGCGGCGTTGTCGTCGTGCCGCTGCACCGTGGCCTCCGGCGGCGCGACCTTGCTGAGTTCCTGGTCCTCGATCGAGCCCTTCATCACCGCGATCGTCTTGCCTTTCAGGTCCGCCGGTCCGCTGACGGCAAGCGACTTCGCGCCGAACACCGCGAGGTAGAAGGACGAATAGTCGTTGGCGAAGTCGATGACCTTCTCGCGGTCCGGGTTCTTGCCCAGCGTCGACACCACCAGGTCGACCTTGCGCTGCTGCAGCGCGGGCAGGCGCTCGGCGCTGGCCACGGTCACCAGCTCGGCCTTGGCGCCGAGCTTGGTCGCAATGAGCTGCGCCATGTCGATGTCCAGTCCGCGCAGCTGGCCGTCGCTGCCCTTGAAGCCAAAGGGCGGCATGTCGGCCGGCACGCCGATGCGCACGGTCTTCTGCTTCTGGATGGTGTCGAGCGCCTGCTGCGCCTGCGCGCTGAAGGCAGTGGCCAGGCCGGCGCCGGCGACCAGGGCGGCGAGCAGCGTGGAACGGCGGGTGGACATGAGAGCAATCTCCTTGATCGGATGAACACGGGCAGCCCCGGTCCGAGCCGGGACGAATGGCGCCCTGGCTGCGTTATCGGCCGCATCGGGTGCGCGCCAAGGGGGGTGGCCGTCACCCGGCGGACGGATGTCACGCTTGTCGCCTTGGTGACAATGTCGGGCATGCCCCGCCGTGTTGCCGCTTCGCCAGCCATCGCCAAACACCCGCCGCTGCCCTTGCGGCGGCCGGGCGTGGGCTGCTGACCGTGCTGCCCGCAGCCCCGCCCGATCAGGGGCCACCGGCGCGCCGCGAGCCGCCCAGCCGCTGGTCCGCCGTCTGGTTCGGGCTGCGGGTCGCGCGGCAGGTGCTGAAGCGGCTGTGCCGCGACCTGCTCGTGCGACCGGTGCCGCGCCATGCCCCCGTGGCATGGTCAGCACGCAATCCCCGGCTGCTGGCCGAGCAGCGCTCGCCGCTGTGGACCGAGGCGCCTGCGAGCGAGGCCGCGCTGGTCGAGGGCAAGGTGCATAACCTGCGTTTGGCGCGTCCGTCTTTCGACGGCATCGTGGTGCCGGCCGGGCAGGTGCTGAGCTTCTGGCGCCAGCTGGGCCGGCCATCGCGGCGCCGCGGCTACGTGGAAGGCCGCGAGCTGCGCGAAGGCTGCGCCGTGCCGGTGCCGGCCGGCGGCCTGTGCCAGCTGTCGAATGCGCTGGTGCGTTGCGCGCAGGCCGCGGGTGTCGAGATCGTCGAGCGCCATGCCCACACCGCCCGCATCGCGGGCGATGGCGCCCGGGACGGCCGCGTCGACCTGCTCGATGCCACGGTGTTCTGGAACTACGTCGACCTGCGGCTTCGCCCGGCCTTCGACCTGGCGGTCGAGGTCGAGATGGATGCTCAGGACCTGGTCGTGCGCTTCCTGCGCCTGGATGCCGGCGCTGCCGCGCAGCCAGTGCTTCCGCTGGCTGCGCCGGCGCCCGCGCGGAAGCGCACGGTGCCCATGGTCCCGGTGCACGGTCCGGATGCGCGGCCGGTGGCGCGGCCGGTGGCGCGCGGCTGCTTCAGCTGCAACGAGACCGGCTGCTTCCGCCACCGCCCGCGTCCGCCGGCAGCGGGGCCGGACACGGCCTTGCTGCTGACCCAGCGGGTGCCCGAGTTCGAAGCCGCGTTCGCGTCCCTGCAGTCCGCCGGCGCCACGCGCTGGATGCCCTGGCGCCTGCGCGGGCCCGCGTGGGGGCTGCCGTGGGCACTGCGCTGGGCCAGCCTGCAGCGAGCGGGGGTGCTGCGCTGGTCGGGCGGCGTGCGCCAGGCCCGCGTGATGCGCGCCGACCGGCTGTGGGCCCGGGCCGTTGCGCGCGCGTTGCGGCCGTCGCACCGGCACCTGGTGGTGTCGCAGGCGCTGCTGCCGGCGCTGGCCGAGGCCGGGGCGCTGGCGGGGCGGACGGTGCAGGTGCTCATCGATGCCTTGCCGCTGGCCGAGATCCAGCGCCGGCTGGATGCCGCGGCCATGGCCGCCGCGCAGCCGTGGCCGGAGCTGTCGGACCACCGCGTCGGCGAGGCCATGATCGAAGCGGAATGGCGCGGCCTGCGCCGCGCCGACCGGCTGCTGGTGGTCCACCGCGACGCAGCGCGGGTGCTGGAGGCTGCCGGCCTGTCGCCGCAGCTGCTGGACTGGGCGATGCCGCCATCTGCCGCCGTCCGCCCGCCACGGTCGCGCCCGGCGGGCAGGCCGCCCACGGTGGTCTTCCCCGCCAGTGCGCTGGCGCGCAAGGGCGCGGCCCAGCTGGCCGAAGCGCTGCGCGGCCTGGACGCTGGCGCCGTCGGCCGGCCGCGGCTGCTGGTGCTGGGTTCGCCGTCCGCTGATGCGGCGCTGTGGCGTGGTGTGGACGTGTCTTACGGACGTTATCAAGATCCGTGGCTGCAGCAGGCCGACCTGGTCGTGCTGCCGGCCATCGTCGAGCACTCGCCGCGTGCGCTGCTGGCCGCGCTGGCGCATGGCCTGCCGGTGATCGCCACCGCGGCCTGCGGCCTGGTGCCGCACCCGCTGCTGACCGAAGTACCGGCCGGCGACGCCGCCGCCCTGCGGCAGGCGCTGCAGATCGCACTGCAGCCCGCCCCGCAGCCCGCGGCCAGGCCGGCTTCCGCCGCGGCGGCGCGACAATTCGCCGGATGAAAACCATTCGATTGCGCGAGGGCAAGGACCGCTCGCTGCTGCGCGGCCATCCCTGGGTCTTCCAGGGCAGCATCGCCAAGGGTGGCGGTGACGCTGGCGAGACCGTGCGGGTGGAATCGCACGAGGGTCGCTTCCTCGCCTGGGGCGCCTTCAGCCCCAGCTCGCAGATCCGGGTGCGCGCGTGGAGCTTCGACGAAAACGAGCGCATCGACGAGGCCTTCTTCGAGCGCCGGCTGCGGCAGGCCGTGGCCCTGCGCGCGCGTCTGGCCATCGCCAGCGACGGCGTCCGCCTGGTGCACGGCGAGGCCGATGGCCTGCCCGGCCTGATCGTCGACCGTTACGGAGACACCTTGTCGGCGCAGTTCCTCGCCGCCGGCGTGGAACGCTGGCGCGACACCATCGCCGCGAAGCTGATCGCCATCACCGGCGCCGCGCGGCTCTACGAGCGCTCGGACTCCGGCGTGCGCGGCCTCGAGGGCCTGCAGCCGCGCACCGGCTGGCTGCAGGGCGACGGCGCCACCGCGCTGGCCATCACCGAGCATGGCTGGCAACTGGGGCTGGACGTGGCGCTGGGCCACAAGACCGGCTACTACCTGGATCAGCGCGACAACCGCCATCGCTTTGCTCAGTTGGTGAAGCAACTGGGCTGCGAACGCGTGCTGAACTGCTACAGCTACACCGGCGGCTTCAGCGTCGCGGCGCTGGCCGGCGGCGCGAAACAGGTGACCAGCGTCGATTCGTCCGGTCCGGCGTTGGAGCAGGCGCGCGACAACGTGCGCCGCAACGGCCTGGACGAATCGGCTTGCCGCTTTGCGGATGCCGATGTCAACGGCTTCCTGCGCGAGGCGCTGAAGTCGGGCGAACGCTACGACGCCATCGTGCTCGATCCGCCGAAGTTCGCGCCCAGCGCGGCGCATGCCGATCGCGCATCGCGGGCCTACAAGGACATCAACCGGCTGGGGCTGAAGCTGCTGAACCCCGGGGGGCTGCTGATGACCTATTCCTGCTCGGGCGGCATCGGTGCCGAGTTGTTCCACAAGATCGTGGCCGGCGCCGGCCACGACGCGGGCGTGGATGGCTACCTGCTGCAGCGGCTCGAAGCCGCGCCGGACCATCCGACCACGCTGTGCTTCCCCGAAGGGGAGTACCTGAAGGGGCTGGCGATCATCGCGCGCTGACGGGGCCCCAAGCCCGCTGGGTACACCGCTTGCCGCGCTGGGCTACGGGCCGCCGGCCCGGCATTCGGCAGGAGGCCGCGATGAACACCCAGCAGCCGAAGGACCCACGCGCCGAACACCAGCGCGAGGACACCACCTCGAACCCGACAGGAAAGGGCCTGCCGCAGGCGACCACCTCGCCCGCGCGGCCTGGCAAGCCCGGGCCGCGGGCGCCGCATGCCGAACGCGGCCCGGGCAGCGCCGGTGCCGACCTCGGCATGAGTTCCGATGGCGGCTACGCCGAAGACACCAAGCCGTCGCAGGCCGACCGGACGGCCGGCGAGCGCAGGCCCTGAGCGGCACCCCAGTGCCGCCTTCAGCCCGGCGCGCCCGGCCGAAGGCGCACCCGCGGCTCGAACTTCGCGCGGTGCACGCTGAAGAACGCCTTCACGTTGCGCACGTTCGCGTCCTGCGTGAAGAGGCGCTGCACCAGCGCGTGGTAGGCCGCCATGTCCGGTGCCCAGACCACCAGCATGAAATCCGGTCCCGGCGACACCCGGTAGCACTGCTGCACCAGGTCCTCCGCGACCGCGCGCGTCTCGAAGGCCTGCAGGTGCTCTGCACCCTGGGCGTCGAGTGACACCTCGACCAGTGCCGTCAGCCCCGGCGCCTGCTGCGGCGACACGATGGCCACCTGCCGCTCGATCACCCCCGCCTCGACCAGGCGGCGCACCCGCCGCAGGGTGGTGGCGGGCGAGGCATGGGCGGCTTCGGCCAGGGCCTGGTTGGCGCGCGCCGCGTCGGTCTGCAGCAAGTCCAGCAGGCGAATGTCGAGGGCATCCAGTTCGATCATGATCGAAGATTTCAAGAATCGTCAGGTACTGGAATTTTCTATCGCTTCTGGATGACTGTGTTTGTGGATTTCACATTCGCGGCAAATTTGCACGCCTCTTTCATTCTGGGCTCACCAGAATCCCGCCACACCAGCAAATCCAGGAGCTTGATCCATGTGTGGCATCGTCGGCGCCGTCAGCAACCGCGACATCGTTCCCATCCTCGTCCAGGGCCTGAAGCGCCTGGAGTACCGCGGGTA
>CAMLJY010000176.1 GCA_946480465.1 uncultured Burkholderiales bacterium | reverse complement strand
GAAGGCCGGGCGCTCGTGGCCGGCCTCGGGCAGCAGGTTGAACTGGTAGACCGGCCGGTCCTGGAAGAACACGCGGCCGACGTTCCAGGACACGCCCTTGTCCACCAGGCGCTGGCCGACGCCGAGCCGGTCGAAGATCTCCAGCGTGCGCTTGGCGAAGCAGATGGCGCGCGAGCCGGTGGACAGCTTGTGGTCGTTGTCCAGCAGCAGCACGCGCTGGCCGCGCTGCGCGAGGTCGATGGCCAGGCTCAGGCCCACCGGGCCGGCGCCGACCACCACGACCGGGTGGCGCGCGGGGCGCGCGGCGTCCTGGTCGGCGCTGCGCCGGTAGGCGAAGGTGGCGCTCTGGCAGTCCACCGCGTCAGCCTTCCAGGGTCTTCCACATCTCCACGTCGCGCTCGGCCGTCCACACGCGCGGGTCGGCGTACCGGGTGGCCTCGTCGTAGCAGCGCGTCACGTCGAAGGGCAGGCAGTGGTCGAAGATGACCCAGTGGCCGTACTTCGGCTTCAGCGCGGCGTGGGTGTCCTTGTAGATCTGGTTCAGGTTCTTGCCCGCGGCCACGCCGGCCTGCACGCTGGCCAGCATGTCGGCAATGAAGCCGCGCGTGCCGGCCAGGCCTTGGGCCACCTGCTCAGGCGTGGTCAGGGCGGCGCCGCGGCCGGGCACCAGCGCGTGGGGTTGAAGCGCGGCGATGTTGTCCAGCGTCCGGGGCCAATCCTTGAAGTAAGCGTCCCCGGCGTAGGGCGTGGCATCGAACTCCACCAGGTCGCCGGAGAACAGGATCTTCTGCTCGGGCAGCCAGGCCACGGTGTCGCCCTTGGTGTGGCCGCGGCCGAGTTGGATCAATTGCACTTCCAGCTTGCCCAGCCAGATCGACATGCGGCCGCTGAAGGTGATGGTGGGCCAGGTGAGGCCGGGCGGCACCGACTCGACGTTGCGGAAGAGCCGCGGGAAGCGGCCGATCTCGCTGGCCTTGTCGTCCAGGCCGCGTTCGACGATCAGGTCGTAGGTGTCGCGGCTGGCGATGATGTGCTGCGCCTTGTAGGCGGAAGCGCCCAGCACCCGCACGGCGTGGTAGTGGCTGAGCACGACGTATTTGATCGGCTTGTCCGTCACCTCGCGGACGCGCCGGATGACGTCCTGGGCCATCACCGGCGTGGCCTGCGTGTCGATGACCATCACCGCGTCGTCGCCGACGATCACGCCGGTGTTGGGGTCGCCTTCGGCCGTGTAGGCGTACGCGTTGTCGGACAGCCTGGTGAAGCTGACCCGCTTCTCCTCGAGGTCGGCTTGGGAGGCGAACGCTTTGCTCATGGCGAATCGGTTTGGCTATGTGAAAGTTGGTTGATGATAGTCAACCTGTTCGATAATGTCGAACCGATTTTGTTAAGTACAAACTTGGACCCCCGCGCTCCGTCCCTTCGCTGCCCCCCCGAGGGGCCCCTTGCAGCGGACCGGCAGAGCCGGATCCGCGCAAGCTGCTTGTTCAAATCCCCTGCGACACCATGGACGACGATGACAACGACCGAAGCGGCTCACGCGGCATCCAGAGCATCGAGGTCGGCGGCCGGCTGCTGAAGGCGCTGGCCCATCACGGCCGGCCGATGCCGCTGAAGGACCTGGCACGCGAGGCCGACATGAGCCCGGCCAAGGCCCATCCCTACCTGGTGAGCTTCGGCAAGCTGGGCCTGATCGAGCAGCGGCCCGACACCGGCCACTACGGCCTGGGCGCGCTGGCGCTGCAGCTGGGGCTGATCAGCCTGCAGCAGGTCGACCCGATCCGCCTGGCCTCGGCCGAGCTGCCGGCGCTGGCGCTGGCGGTGGGGCAGACGGTGGGCATCGCCACCTGGGGCAACCGCGGTCCCACCTTCGTTCGGCTGGAGGAAGGGCCGACGGCGGTGCACGTGAACATGCGGCACGGCACGGTGGTGTCGGTGCGCGGCACCGCGTCGGGCCGGCTGTTCGCGGCCTTCCAGCCGCGTGAGCAGGTGCGGGCCGCGCTGCGTGCCGAAGCCGGCAAGGCGGTGAAGCTGGAGCCGGCCTTCGAGGCCGAGCTGGCGCAGGTGCGGGCCACGCGCTTCGCCAGCGTCGTCGACGGCACGGTGCCCGGCATCACCGCGATCGCGGCGCCGGTGTTCGACGGCTTCGGCGAGATGGTGCTCGCGCTGACGGCCATCGGTCCCGGTGCCACGCTGCCGCCGGGGCCCGACAGTGCCGCCGCCCAAGCCTTGATCGCCTGCGCGGCGGGGCTGTCGCGGCGGCTGGGCGCACGGGGCTGAGGCCCGCGCCGCGGTCCGGCACTGCCCCGCCCGCGCGGGCTCGCAGCGGCGGTGGCGCCGCTTCGCGGTCAGCCCAGCAGGCCGTCGACATGCATGGCCGCCAGCGCGCCGGCGGCCAGTGTCACCAGCCAGGTGCGGGTCGGCGCGGGCACCTCCTGGCCGCGGCGCTCGTGGTGCAGGTGGTGCAGCAACAGCATGACCGATGCGGCGCCCGAAACCAGCACCACCAGCGCGACCAGCAGGCCGCCGGCGGAGCCCTCATGCCGCACTGACAGGCCCATCACGACGCGGCCCAGCAGCAGGCCGGCAACGGCCGAGGCGAGCAGTGCGCGCGGGGAGGACGGGGACAGGGTCTGGGCAGGCGGCTTGCTCATCGGGTGCTTCGGCGGACACTTCAGGGGCAGCGGGGATTGTCCCGTCGCGCTGCGGCGTCCGAATTCCTGAAAACGGGGGCGACGTGCTGTCTTGTTCACGCTTTGCGATCGATCGGCGGCGCTGGGTACTGGCGCTGGCGGGTACCGCCATGGGCGCGCCGCGGGCCGCCGATGCACCGCTGCTGTCGCGCCGCATCCCCTCCACCGGCGACAGCCTGCCCGCGGTCGGGCTGGGCAGCTGGATCACCTTCAACGTGGGCGCCGACCGCGTGCTGCGGCGCGAGTGCGCCCAGGTCGTCAAGGCCTTTCTCGACGGCGGGGGCCGGGTGATCGATTCGTCGCCGATGTACGGCTCGTCGCAGTCCGTGATCGGCGAAGCGCTGGCGGCGCTGGGCGACGGTGCCAGGCGCGTGTACGCCGCCGACAAGGTGTGGACCGGTGACGGGCGACAGGGTGCCGCGCAGGCCGAGGCGTCGCGCCGGCTGTGGGGCCTGCCCCGCTTCGACCTGCTGCAGGTGCACAACCTGCTGGCCTGGGAGGCTCACCTGCCGGTGCTGCTCGCGATGAAGGCCGCGGGGCGCGTCCGGCACGTCGGCATCACCACCAGTGAAGGGCGCCGCCACGCCGACGTCGAGCGCGTGATGCGTGCGCAGCCGATCGACTTCGTGCAGCTCACCTACAACCCCGCCGACCGCGAGGCCGAGGCGCGGCTGCTGCCGCTGGCGCAGGAGCGCGGCATCGCCGTCATCGCCAACCGCCCCTTCCGCGAAGGCGCCTTGCTGCGCCGCCTGCAGCGGCGGCCGCTGCCGGCGTATGCCGCGGAGATCGACTGCGACGGCTGGGCCCAGCTGGTGCTGAAGTTCATCGTCACGCATCCGGCGATCACCTGCGCGATTCCCGCCACCAGCCGCGTCGACCACGTGCGCCAGAACCTGGGTGCGATGCGCGGCCGGCAGCCGGACGAGGCGCTGCGGCGCCGCATCGCCGCGGACGTGGCCGCGGGTGCTTGAACATGTCGGCGTGGTGGACCTACCGGCCGTCCGACTTCCTGATGTTCTCGCCGCGGGTGTATGCGCGGCTCATCGAACGCGTCAACGAGTCGGCGTGGCCGCTGCAGTGCATCGGCGCGGCGGCGGCCCTGGCGCTGCTGGTGCTGCTGTGGCGGCGCCAGGACCGGGGCCTGCGCGTGGCACTGGCGGTGCTGGCGATCGCCTGGGGCAGCGTCGCGCTGGTCTTCCACGCGCGGCATTTCTCGACGATCAACACCGCGGCGCCGGTCTTCGCCTGGGCGTTCGGGCTGCAGGCGCTGGTGTTCCTGGCCATGGCGGCTTGGCGGCCGGCTCCGCCGTGCACCGCGGCGGGCGGGCCGCGCCGACGGCTGGCCCTGGTGCTGGCCCATGTGGCCCTGCTGTACCCGCTGCTGGCGCCGCTGGCCGGCCGGCCGTGGGCGCAGGCCGAGGTCTTCGGCCTGTTGCCCGACCCGACGGTGCTGGCGACGCTGGCGGTGCTGCTGGCGTTGCGCATGCCCGCGCCCGCCGCGCTGCTGGCCTGGGCGGTGCCGCTCTCATGGTGCGTGGTGGCGGTGCTGCTGCAATGGACGCTGCGCGAGGCAGGCGGTGGCTGACGGCCCTGGCCGCGGGCCGCACGCCGCATCGCACCGCGCCGGCCGGTGCCGGACGGCTTCGCCGCCGCCCGGCGCCGGACGACCCCGACGCGCCTGGCGCGATGAGGCCTTGCGCAAGTGCCGTTCACAGGCGCTCAAGCGCGATGGCGATGGACGTACTCCGCCGGGGTCATCCCGGTCACCGTCTTGAAGCTGCGCCGGAAGCCGGATTCGTCGGCGAAGCCCAGCGCCGCGCAGACCTGGGCCGCGCTGCGGCCGCCGTGCAGCAGGTGCTCGCCGGCCTGGTGCAGCTTGACCAGGCGCACGTAGCGCCCGACCGGCATGCCGGCGATGTCGCTCACTTTGCGCGCCAGGGTGCGCGGCGAGCAGGCCAGCGCCTCGGCCAGCACCTCCAGCGTCGTCTCGGCCGCCGGCAGGCGCTCGACCAGCCGGCGCAGGCGCGCCAGCAGGGGGTCGGCGCCGTGCAGTGTCCGGATCGCATCGAACACGCTGGCCGCGGGTTGCGGCCGCGGCAGCACCATCAGGCGTTGCACGTCGCGCCAGGCTTCGGGGCTGGTGCGGCGTTCCAGCTGCTGGCTGAGGATGGGCAGGTAGCCGTGTACGCCCGAGGCGGTGGCCAGCCGCGCACCGCTGACCACCGGCTGCTGCCACTGCCAGTCGACCTTCGGATGGGCGCGCGCCAGCGCCGGGGCCATCCACCAGGTGCCGGTGGCGGCCTCGCCGTCCAGCCGGCCGGCGGCCGCGGCAATGGCGACGCCGGTGCACCAGGTCCACAGCGGCACACCGCGGCCCAGGGCCGACAGCGCCCCACGAAGCCGCTGCTGGCCGGCCAGGCCCTGCGCCAGTTGCTCCGGCGCGCCGGCCCAGAAGCCCGGCAGCAGCAGCGCATGCCAGCGCTGCGCATCCAGCGCCGCCTCGGCGCGCAGCGCCATGCCGTGGGCGCAGGCCACCGGGCCGGGCTTCAGCCCCACCCAGTGCACCCGCCAGGCGCGCGCGCCGGCGCGCAGCGCGGCGGCGGTCACGAGGTCCGCGGCAGCGAACAGGCCGGCGGGCATGCAGTCCGGGTACAGCAGCAGCGCGACGTCGAGGCGGGAGGTGGTGGAGGTGGTGGCGGCGGTGGAGGCGGTGGAGGCGGTGGAGGCGGTGGAGGCGGTGGAGGCGGTGGAAGGGCGTGGCAAGAAATGACTCCAGCTTGTCGTTTCAGGCCATGGTACGCCGGACGGCGGG
>CAMLJY010000175.1 GCA_946480465.1 uncultured Burkholderiales bacterium | reverse complement strand
CGGCGTGGCGCCTCGTCCAGTTCCTTGGCGTCGCGCACCGTCATCACGCCCATGCTGGAGCTGCCGTTGTCGGCCTTGACGATGACGAAGGGCTTCTCGTTGATGCCGTATTCCTTGTACTTGCGGCGCACCTTGGTCAGCAGCGCATCGGCCTGCGACTTGACGCAGTCCAGGCCGGTTTCCTCGGCGAAATTCACCTCGCCGCAGTGGCCGATCATCGGGTTGATCAGCCACGGGTCCATGCCCAGCAGCTTGGCGAACTTCTTCGCCACTTCCTCATACGCCTGGAAGTGGTTGGATTTGCGCCGCACCGCCCAGCCGGCGTGCAGCGGCGGCAGCAGGTACTGCTCGTGCAGGTTCTCCAGCACCTTCGGGGTGCCCTCGGAGAGATCGTTGTTGAGCAGGATGGTGCAGGGATCGAAGTTCTTCAGGCCCAGGCGGCGCGGCGAGCGCTCCAGCGGCTCCAGCACCAGCTCGCTGCCATCGGGCAGCTGCAGCGGGGTGGGCGCGGTGATGGCCTCGTCCAGCGCGCCCAGGCGCACGTTGAGGCCGGCCTGCGTGAAGATGCGCACCAGCCGCTGCACGTTGGCGAGGTAGAAGCTGTTGCGGGTGTTCTCGGGCACCAGCAGCAGGTTCTTCGCCTCGGGGCAGATCTTCTCGATCGCCGCCATCGCCGCCTGCACCGCCAGCGGCAGCATCTCGGGCGTCAGGTGGTTGAAGCCGCAGGGGAACAGGTTGGTGTCGACCGGCGCCAGCTTGAAGCCGGCATTGCGCACGTCGGCCGAGCAGTAGAACGGCGGCGTGTGCTCCATCCATTCGAGCCGGAACCAGCGTTCGATCGCCGGCATCGAGTCGAGGATGCGCGCCTCCAGTTCGTTGATCGGACCATTGAGGGCGGTGATGAGGTGGGGGACCATGGGGCGACCTGGGTGGGCGGGCGTCGAAAGATTGTAGGAAGGTGGGGCCCGCGCGCGGTGCCGCAACCCCGCGCCCGCGGCGACACCGGCGCTCGGAAGCAAAACGGGGCGGCCCGCAGGCCGCCCCGTCGTTCGTTGCTGCCGGCAGCGGTGCGGACATGCACCGTGCCGGTTCCTGTGGGCTTACTTGCTGTACGCCGTCTCGCCGTGCGAGCTGATGTCCAGGCCTTCGCGCTCTTCTTCCTCGGTGACGCGCAGGCCGATCACCAGGTCGACGATCTTGTAGGCGATGAAGGACACCACGGCCGACCAGACGATGGTCAGCAGCACACCCTTCAGCTGGATCCACACCTGCGTGCCGATGGGGTTCGAGCCGACGGTGGCGGTGACCCAGTCGGTCACCAGGCCGGGGCCGCCGAGGTCCTGCGTGTTGAACACGCCAGTCAGCAGCGCGCCGACGATGCCGCCCACGCCATGCACGCCGAAGACGTCCAGCGAGTCGTCCGCGCCCAGCAGGCGCTTCAGGCCGTTGACGCCCCACAGGCACGCGAAGCCAGCGACGAAGCCGATCACGATGGCGCCCATCAGGCCGACGTTGCCGGCGGCCGGGGTGATGGCCACGAGGCCGGCGACGGCACCGGAGGCCGCACCCAGCATCGAGGCCTTGCCCCGCATCAGCGCTTCACCCAGGCACCAGGCCAGCACCGCGGCGGAGGTGGCGGTGAATGTGTTCATGAAGGCCAGGATGGCCGAGTTGCCCGCTTCCAGCGCCGAGCCGGCGTTGAAGCCGAACCAGCCCACCCACAGCAGCGAGGCGCCGACCATGGTCAGCGGCAGGCTGTGCGGCACGAAGGCTTCCTTGCCGTAGCCCACGCGCTTGCCGATCATGAAGGCACCCACCAGGCCCGCCACCGCGGCGTTGATGTGCACCACGGTGCCGCCCGCGAAGTCCAGCGCGCCCCACTGCCAGATCAGGCCGGCCTTGGCATTCAGGCCATCCACGAGCTCCGCGCTGGCGTAGGCGTCCGGGCCCATCCAGAACCAGACCATGTGCGCGATCGGCGTGTAGCTGAAGGTGAACCACAGCACGCAGAACAGCAGCACGGCCGAGAACTTGATGCGCTCGGCGAAGGCGCCCACGATCAGGCAGCAGGTGATGCCGGCGAAGGTGGCCTGGAACACCGCGAACAGCAGCTCGGGGATGTAGACGCCCTTGCTGAAGGTGGCCCCCATGGCGAAGGTGCCGGTGGCGGGGTCGAACACGCCCTTCAGGAAGAGCCGGTCGAGGCCGCCGATGACGGAGTTGCCCTCCGTGAACGCCAGGCTGTAGCCGTAGATGGCCCACAGCACGACGATCAGCGAGAAGGTGACCATCACCTGCATCAGCACCGACAGCATGTTCTTGCTGCGCACCAGGCCGCCGTAGAACAGCGCCAGGCCGGGCACGGTCATCATGATCACGAGCAGCGTGGAGACCAGCATCCACGCGTTGTCGCCCTTGTTGGCGACCGGTGCCGCCGGTGCCGAGGCGGCTTCGGCCGGTGCCGCGGCGGCGGCAGCGGATGCGGGTGCAGCCGCCGGAGCAGCTTCGGTGGCGGCGGCCGCTGCGGTGGCCGCCGGCGCGGACGCAGCGGCGTCCTGCGCCAGCGCGCCGCCGGTGAAGCCCAGGACCGCGAGGCCCAGGGCCAGTGAGGCGAGGAATTTCTTCATGGGTTGTCTCGTGTTGGGTTCTAACTCGCTCAGAGCGCGTCCTTGCCGGTCTCGCCGGTGCGGATGCGCACCACCTGCTCGAGCGCGGAGACGAAGATCTTGCCGTCGCCGATCTTGCCGGTGCGGGCGGACGACTCGATCGCCTCGATCACGCGTTCGACGATGGCGTCGTCCACCGCCGCCTCGATCTTCACCTTGGGCAGGAAGTCGACCACGTACTCGGCGCCGCGGTAGAGCTCGGTGTGGCCCTTCTGGCGCCCGAAGCCCTTGACCTCGGTCACCGTGATGCCCTGGACGCCGATGGCGCTCAGGGCCTCACGCACTTCGTCCAGCTTGAACGGCTTGACGATGGCAGTCACCATCTTCATGGCTGGTCTCCTCGTGGTTCAGAAGTTGTACTTGACGCCGACGACGACGCCGGTCTTGCCCAGGAACTTGCCGTTCCGGGGCGAGGCGTAGAAGCCCTTGTCGGCATCGGTGCCGACGATCGCCAGGCTCGGAACCAGGCCCTTGAAGTCCTTCGACACGGTCACCGAGTAGTCGGTGTAGGTGGCTGCATCGTCGGACGGGCCCTTGTACTTCTGGTAGCCGACGTGCGGGGTGATCATCCAGCCGTCGGTGATCTCGAAGGAGGCCGAGGCATCGAGGTAGAAGCTGTTCTTGCTGTCGGCGGCGCCGAAGGTGTCGGTGACCGCGTGCGAGTACTTGACGGTCGCCGGACCGAAGGTCAGCGCGCCGTAGATCTCCGTCGTGTTGGCGCTGGTGGCCAGGCGGTTCTTCGGGTAGTAGTAGGTCAGCACGCCGACGTCGTAGCCGAGGTCCTTGGCGATCTCGCCCTTGTAGCCGCCGTAAACGTCGATCTCGACGCTGGCGTCGCCACCGGCGTCCTTGATCCACTTGATGGTGGACGCCCAGGTGCCGACATAGAAGCCACCTGCGGAGAAGTCGACGCCGCCCTGCACGGCAGGCTTCAGGCGCGACTGCGAAATGCCGCGGTAGCGGTAGTCGGACACGGCGCCCACGTTGAACGCGACGTCCGCAAACGAAGCCGTGGGCACGGCGGCAGCGGTCAGCGCGAACGTGAGGGCGAGCAGCGATTTCTTCATGTGCGATGGCTCCAAGGGTCGGGAAAGGTCCGCCGGGGTTTTGCAGCTTCCATGCCAATGCCCGCCCCGGGCACAGCCGCCCCAGGACGGGGAATGCGACCCAAGATGCGGCACCGAGATGCACCAACTTGGCAAATCGCGCGTCGCAGCACCTCGATGGTGCGCCCGGGTGATGGATCTCACGCGGCCACAATCGGCGGACGAACAACGCTCTGGGAGGGCAACGATGACGCTGGCGGTGATCCGCAGCCGGGCGCTGGATGGCTTGGCAGCGCCGGCCGTGCAGGTGGAGGTGCACCTGGCCAACGGCCTGCCCAGCTTCACGCTGGTGGGACTGGCCGACACCGAGGTCAAGGAATCGCGCGAGCGGGTGCGTGCCGCGCTGGCCAACGCCGGCTTCGCCTTCCCGCACAACAAGCGCATCACGGTGAACCTGGCGCCGGCCGACCTGCCGAAGGAATCGGCGCGCTTCGACCTGCCGATCGCGCTCGGCATCCTGGCGGCCGATGGCCTGCTGGACATGGCGCGGCTGGCGCAGTGCGAGTTCGCCGGTGAACTCTCCCTGGCCGGCGAACTGCGGCCGGTGCGCGGCGCGCTGGCCCTGGCGCTTGGCGCGCTGCGCGACGGCGAGCCGCGCCGCCTGGTGCTGCCGCTGGCCAGCGCCCGGGAAGCGGCACGCGCTGCGGGCGCCGAGGTCTGCGGCGCCTCGCACCTGGCCGAGGTGGTGCAGGCCCTGCTGCCCGGCGACGCGGCGCAGCCGCTGGCGCGCATGCAGGCGCCGCCGACCTTGGTGGCAACCGGCGGCCCGGACCTGGTGGACGTCCGCGGGCAAGCCGCGCCGAAACGCGCGCTCGAGATCGCCGCCGCCGGCGCGCACAGCCTGCTGATGGTCGGTCCGCCAGGCACCGGCAAGTCCATGCTGGCGCAGCGCCTGCCCGGGCTGCTGCCGCCGATGCACGAGGACGAGGCGCTCGCCAGTGCCGCGCTGCAGGGCCTGGCGCCGGGCGGCTTCGACCCCGCGCGCTGGGGCCAGCGGCCCGTGCGTTCGCCGCACCACTCGGCCAGCGCCGTCGCCCTGGTGGGCGGTGGTTCACCGCCGCGGCCGGGCGAGATCTCGCTGGCGCACGGCGGCGTGCTGTTCCTCGACGAGCTGCCCGAGTTCCCGCGCAGCGCGCTGGAAGCGCTGCGCGAGCCGCTGGAAACGGGGCAGATCACCATCTCGCGCGCAGCGCGCCAGGCCTGCTTTCCGGCCGGCTTCCAGCTCGTCGCCGCGATGAATCCCTGTCCCTGCGGCTACCTGGGTGCGCCGGCCTCCAGCGGCCGGTCCTGCCGCTGCACACCCGAGCAGATTTCGCGTTATCAATCCAAACTGTCCGGCCCGCTGCTGGACCGCATCGACCTGCAGGTGGAGGTCACGCTGGTGCCCGCCGCCGACATGCTGGCCCAACCCACCGGCGAGCCCAGCGCCGCGGTGGCCGAGCGCATCGCGATGGCGCGTGAGCGCCAGCTGAAGCGCCAGGATCTGCCGAACGCTGCGCTGGCCGCGTCGGCGCTGGACGATGCCTGCCGCCTGAATGACGCGGCCACGCGCTTCCTGCAGCAGGCGGCGCAGCGCTTCGGCTGGTCCGGGCGCTCGCTGCACCGGGTGCTGAAGGTGGCGCGGACGATCGCAGACCTGGGCCGCGAGGCGGACATCGGGACCGTGCACATCGCGGAGGCACTGCAGTTCAGGCGGGCGTTGCCGGCGGTGTGAAGACCGAGTTTGAGCTAAACGTTCGCTTGGTTTCCGAGCATCAGGCCATCCACCATTGCCATTCCTAAACGATCTTGTAGGCTTCAATCAATCGGACTGCAGTTCTCGTATTTCCTGAAAGATCATGTAGCCAACAGCCATCGAATGGGACCCTCCACTCCCATCCCGCGCCGTGTCGTGTCGCGTCGCGTCGCTCGCAGACATTGGAACGGCCGTGCGAGAGCGCCGCCAAGCCGCCGGCCTGACCCAGGAACACGCCGCGCACACACAAACTGGCCGTTCGCTTCGCAGCACCGCTCGCGGGGCGACCGGAATCGCCCCAAGGCCCGCTGGTGCAGCCGGCCGAGGCCATGCTCGAACCGGAGGACCAAGCCTCCACCACCCACATCCTG
>CAMLJY010000174.1 GCA_946480465.1 uncultured Burkholderiales bacterium | reverse complement strand
CGGCGTGGTGGCCGAGGGCGGCTTCCTTGCGCTGACCATCCTGTGGATCCTGTGGCCCGCGCTGGCTCTTCACCGCCTGCAGCAGGACAGCGGCGCCCTCGACACCCTGCGCAACGGCCTCGTGCGACTCACGCCGCAGCCGGCCCTGCAGGCCCTGCTGGTGGGCTGGCTGCTGGCGCTGTTCTTCGAGGGGGCGGCTGGCTTCGGCACACCGGTGGCGCTGGCGGCACCGATCCTCGTCGGCCTGGGGCTCGCGCCCGTGCAGGCGGTGGTGCTGGCGCTGCTGGGCCATGCCGCCGGCGTGTCCTTCGGCGCCCTGGGCACCCCCGTGACGGTGCAGGCTGGGTTGACCGGCCTGAACCCCGGGGACATCGCATGGCGCACTGCCCTGCTGCACGCGCTGCTGGGCGGCGTGCTGATGATGTTCTTCGTGCGCAGGCTGGCCGCTGCCGGGCACCGGCCTGGCCTCGGCTGGAGCGTGCTCGCTGCCGGCGGCTTCCTGCTGCCCGGCTTGGCGCTGGCGTCGCTGCTCGGCCCGGAGCTGGCCACGCTGGGCGGCGCCCTCGTCGGCGGAGCGGCCTTCATCGGTGCGCTGCACCAGCGCGGCGGCGGCTCCGTGGCGCCAGGGCTGGCCCGTGCGCTGGCGCCCTACGCGGCCCTGGTCGTGCTGGTGCTGCTGACGCGAGGGTTGCCGCCCTTGGCGCGGTTCCTCGGCGACGTCACCTTCGAGTGGCGCCTGTTCGATGCCTACCAGGGCCGCATGCAGCCGCTGGCCCATCCCGGAACGCTGCTGATGGCCGCGCTGCTGATCGGCGCGGCAGTGCAGCGGCTGCCGCCGCGATCGCTGGCGAGCGCGCTTGGCCGCGCCGCACGGCAGCTGGTGCCGGCGATCGTCGCTCTGCTGGCCATGCTGGTGCTGTCGCGGCTGATGCTGCACGCCGGCCTGATCTCCACCCTGCAGCAGGCGGCCGTGCAGGCCGTGGGCGCGGCTTGGCCCTGGCTTGCGCCAGCCGTCGGTGCCCTGGGCAGCTTCGTCACCGGCTCGGCGACGGCATCGAACGTGCTCTTCACCACGCTGCAGGCGCAGACCGCGGCCGCGCTGGGGCTGCCGGCCGCCGCCATCGTTGCGGCCCAGGGTTTCGGGGCCGCGGTGGGCAACATCGTCTGCCCCCACAACATCGTGGCCGGCGCTGCCACCGTCGGGCTGGAGGGACGCGAAGGGGAGGTGCTGCGCCACACC
This sequence comes from uncultured Burkholderiales bacterium, assembly GCA_946480465.1. The sequence goes on along the minus strand of CAMLJY010000174.1, from coordinate 4,664 downwards.
GTGCTGCCGTGCCTGCTGTACCTTGCGCTGGGCGGCGCCGTCGTGGCCGCACTGGCCGGGGCCGAGCGGATGCTGGCCACCTGAGCCGCCGACGCACTCAGCCCCGCTGGCGTTCCTCGTGCGCGACGCGGATGCCGAAGTCCGAACGCAGCTCCGCCAGTGGCCGATTCATGTACTGCTCGTTCTCGGCCCAGGGCCAGCGCCGGGCCTGGCGGCTGCAGCGCCAGATGGTGCGCGCGAGCAGGAAGGGCGCCATCAGCAGGGCCTGCAGGGTGCTCGAGACGGGAAGCCGGCGGTAGATCTCCAGCGTCTCGTGGTGCGTGTAGCCGCGCAGCACCCGCAAGCCGCCGGTGGTGCCGAACAGGCTGGCCAGCTTGACGATGGCTTCGTCAGGCATCGATGTGCCGCATCCGTACAGCACATGCACGACGTCGTGGCTGCGGAAGAACTGCCGGGCCTCGGCCGACGCCAGATGCTCTTCGCGCTTCAGATCTGGATGGGCCGCGAAGTACTCGGCCAGTCCTTCCGCGAGCGTCTGTGTGGATGCGGGCGACTCGAAGCGGTGCGAGCTGGCAGGTGAGTGCGGCACGATCGCCTGCCTCACCGCAGCAGCAAGGCCGCTGCGGCGACGACCGTCGGGCCCCCGCGGTGCAGCAGCCCGGTGCGCCGTGGGAACCGGTGCGAAAGCCGTTCCAACTGCTTCGAGGCGAAGGTATGAGGCAGCGCTGCTGCACACGACCCGGCGGCTAACAGGACAAGTGTTTGTGCAGGCATCTGCCGGCGGTCCATGTCAAGACTCGCGAGGCGGCCCGACCTTCGCGACAACCTGTTGCGCCGTCTGGCCGCAACACCCGCGGGCAGTCTACGGGAGAGCGGCCGGACGACACCCGGCAGGCCGCAGGCGGCTGCATTGGAAGGGGCGCCAGGCCGGCGGTTTGCCCCAAGTCTGCATCGTGGAGATCATGACCATGGCATCGATTCGCACGGTCGTTGTCGCGACCGACTTTTCCAGGACGTCCACGGCGGCCATCGAGCGCGGTGCCCACCTGGCGGTTCAGCACGGCGCGTCGCTGTGGCTGCTGCACGCGCTGGATGGAGCCCGCGCACCCGAGCCAGGCGACGGGCGCGGCGGAAGCCGGCAGCCCGCCACGGCAGCGCTGCCGGAGGCCCAGGCCCGGCAGGCGCTGTCGGGGACCGCCGCCGCACTCGGTCAGCGCCTGTCTGCCGACGTGCGAACCCATTGCGGTGCCGGATCCGCTGTCATGGTCATCAAGGCGTTCGCCGAAGCCCATGCTGGCTCGCTTGTCGTCGTCGGCTCTCGCGGAGACCTCGACCTGCACGGCTTGGGCACGACCGCCTCGGCAGTGGTTCGCATGCCTGCGGCTCCCACCCTGGTCGTCCGAGCCCTCGCGTGCCGCCCCTACGGCACGGTCTTGTCCGCGGTGGACTTGCGTGCCGGCTCTGTCCGGGCCGCCTCCCTGGCCGTCGAGCTGTTCCCGGAGGCGCATCACCACCTGCTTCACGCGCTGGACGCCGTGATGCTCGTCGACGCACCGAGGCCCGATGACGCCGAACAGCCACCCCCCCTCGACCACGACACGACGAAGTCGAAGGCCGTTCTGGACTGTCGCCGATTGGCCTTGCGACTCTCTGCATCCACCGCCCATCCGGTGAGCACCATCGTGGCCGAAGACGCGCCGGAGCGCGCGATCTTGGTGGCCGCCGCAGAGCTGAGCGCCGACTGCGTTGTCGTGGGCCACCATGGTGACGGGCTTGCTACGAACAGCGCGCTGGGCAGCATGGCCGAGCACGTCGTGCACTCGGCCATCAGCGATGTGCTGGTGGTCGCTTGATGGCATCGCGCGGGCCGGCAAGACACGATGGCGCAGGCAGGCGCGCCCATGGTCGAATCCTGACGGTGGGAGGAGCGCGGGCTCGAGGTCAGCCCATGGCACCGCTTGCCGCTCGAGAGCGTTGCCCGGGAACCGGCTCCGGTTCGGTCGTCCACCGAGCCGGACGAAGGACGGCACGAGGCGTATTCGGACGGCCTACTCCATCGCCACGTCGAACCGCCCATCCCGCGCTGCCCCATTCATCCGCGCCCGGCGCAGCAGTGCGGCCTGTGCCGCGGGCAGGTTGGCGGCGGAGCCGCGCCACGCCTTCAGCACCGGCTCCTGCAGCGCCCGGCCATAGGAGAAGCTCAGGGCCCAGGGCTGCGGCCCCTGTCGGTTGATGGCATCGAGGTTCGCCGTGGCTTCGGCCGGCGTCTGCCCGCCCGACAGGAAGAAGATGCCGCGCAGCGCTGCCGGCACCGTCCGGCGCAGCACGCGAACGGTCTGGGCGGCCACCTCGGCCGGCGCTGCCTGGCGCTCGTGTTCCTTTCCCGCCACGACCATGCTGGGCTTCAGCAGCGCGTGTTCCAGCGCCACCCGGTGCCGGTGCAGGGCGTGAAAGACCTCGTGCAACACGGCCTCCGTGACGTCGGCGCAGCGCCCGATGCCGTGGTCGCCGTCGATCAGCACCTCGGGCTCGACAATGGGCACCACGCCGGCCTCCTGGCAAATCGCGGCATAACATGCCAAAGCATCGGCATTGGCTTCGATCGCCAGTCGGCTGGGCAGGGTGTCGGAGAGGTTGTAGACGGCACGCCACTTCGCGAAGCGGGCCCCCTGTTCCTTGTAGCCCGCCAGGCGCTTGGCCAGCCCGTCCAGCCCCTGGGTGATCTCGTCGCCCGGCGCATGCGCGAGCGGGATCTTGCCGGCATCGACCTTGATGCCGGGCACGATGCCCTGGCGCGCGGCCAATGCCGGCAGGGGCGTGCCGTCGTCGGCGCGCTGGCCCAGCGTTTCCTCGTAGAGGATGACGCCGCTGATGTGCGCACCCAGCCCCGCGGTGGCCAGCAGCAGGCTGCGGTAGGCGCGGCGGTTCTCCTCGGTCGACTCCACGCCCACGGCCTTGAAGCGCTTGGCGATGGTGGGGCCGCTCTCGTCAGCCGCCAGGATGCCCTTGCCCGGCTGGACCAGCGCGTCCACCGTGGCCTGCAGTTCATCGCGCATGTCCATGGCAATTCCCTCGAATCAAAGGAGAAGAGCGTGTTCAGGCGGCACGCGCGGCACGGGGCCGCGCGGGGGCAGCCGGCGGCTTGCGTGCGGCGGGACGCATGGCACGGGAGGCTTGCGTCGGCTGGGCCGGCTTGGCTGGCTTCGCCGTGCCCGCCTTGCGCGCCGCCGCACGCGGCTGCACCGCCCGCGCCTGAGCGATCTCGTCCAGTCCCTCCGCCGCGCCGGCCAGGATCTGCCGGACGGCATGCAGGGCGAGCTTGCCGAGGTCGGTCGCCGTCACCAGCGCCACCTGGGCCGTGGTCTTGGCGACCTCGGCGACATTGCCACCGCTTTCCTTCACCCCGGCCGCGATCCCTTCGAGGGCACGGCGCGCGACGAGCGCGACGTCGGCCCCCACCTTGTGCGCCTGCTTCATGGCTGTCTTGACGATTTCGGCACCGGCCTTGCTGATGTTGCCGCGCACATCGTGCACGCCCACCACGGCACCGTGCGCCACGCCCTTGATGCTCACCGCCAGTCCGGTGCCCGCCTGGCCGGTGGCCTCGATGGCGCCGGTGACCACGTCGCGGACGACGGAACCGAGCTCCCGGCCCACCGCTCCGCCGGCCTGCAGCGCATCGGCCACGGTGCGGCGCACCAGGCGGGCGATCTCGCCTTCGATCTTCTCCAGGCCCTTCATGCTGCTGGCGATGCCGTGCTTGACGGCCGTGCCGGCAGCGCCCAGCGCCGCCGGCTTGGCGCGCTGGCGCGACCTGCCGCTGGGTGCCACGCCGGCCTTGGCGGCGGCGCGGCCGTTCTTCGGTGATGCCTTGCTGGCCATGGAGCGCTCCTGAAGATGGATGGAATGCGTCCAGCACGGTAGCCGCCGTTGCAGCGCCGGCGATTGATCGCGCGCAATCCAGCCGCCGGTGGCCTGCACGGCGTGCCTGCCGGCAGCTCGGCTCACGCTCTCGGTGTTCGCTGTCTTGGCGTGCAGGCCAGGGGTGACCGCTCGTGGCGGTCAGGCCGCCTCAACGGCAGGCGAAGAAGGTGACGTAGCGCTCTCGCGCCGCGAGCGCAATGGCGTCAGGCCTTCACCGAGCAGCACCGGGTCCACTGCGCATCCGGCCGGTCCGCGCAGGGTGGGCCGCCGCCGCGGCGCCGCTCCTGCAGGGTCCGCTCGATCGCCGTGGCGGACGGCCGCTCACTTCAGGAGGCAGTGGCATCGCCACCGCCCTGCAGCGCCCGCGCCGCCTGCTGCATCAGGCCGCGCAGCCACACCAGGCCGGGGTCGAGCGAGCGGTGCTTGTGCCACTGCATCGCCTGCTCGAAGGGCGGCATCGGCAACGGCAGCGGCAGCAGCACGATCGGCAGCGCCGGCTCGATGGTCCGCGCCAGCAGTGAGTGCACCGTCGCGATCCGTTCCGTCCCGACGACGAGGAAGGGCAGTGCGGCGAAGCTGTAGGTCGTCACCTCGACCCGGCGCGACAGCCCGTAGCGCTGCACGAACCAGCTCTCGAACGCGGGCTTGTCAGTGTCGACCGGCTGCATCACCACGTGGCCCGCGCTCGCATAGCGCTCGAAGCTCAAGGCCTGGCGCGCGTGGCTGCTGTCGCGCCAGAC
>CAMLJY010000173.1 GCA_946480465.1 uncultured Burkholderiales bacterium | reverse complement strand
CGCGGCAGCACCAGGCCCAGGCTGTTCTCGAAGATGTGGCGGGTGAAGCCGCTGCAATCGAAGCCGGTGGCCTCGGTGTTGCCGCCGCGCCGGTAGGGCACGCCGAGGAAGTTCATGGCGGACATCACCAGCTCTGACGCCTTGTCGCGCACCGTCTGCATCACCGGGGAATCCAGCGGCTTCAGCAGCTTGCGTTCGGCCAGCAGCGCCATCACCGGATCGGTGGGCGCGGCCGCCGGGTCCGGTGCCGCCTGGGCCGCGCCGGCCAGCGCTGCGAAGCAGGCGGCCAGGCTGAGCAGGCGGGGGATCAGGGCAGGGCGGATCGGCACAGCGGCGGAGGATACCACCCGGTTTCAGGGGGTCGCCCCGGGCTCGCCCTGAGTGCCGGCAACGATTTGTCGACCGTCAAGCCGGTGTGAAAAACCGCCGCTGCGTCAGTGCACTGTCAGTGCCCGGCCGTGCAATGCATGCACATCCGTCCGTCGCACCGCCTGCGAACGGTGCGGCACCACGGCAAGGAGACCCAGCGATGAGCAGCTACCGCGACTTCCACCGTCGCTCCATCGAGGACCGCGACGGCTTCTGGCGCGAACAGGCCGCGCTGGTCGACTGGTCCACCCCGTTCTCGCAGGTCTGCGACCACAGCCGCCCGCCCTTTGCCAGCTGGTTCGCCGGCGGCCGCACCAACCTGTGCCACAACGCCGTCGACCGGCACGTCGCCACGCAGGGCGACAAGCCGGCGCTGATCTGGGTCTCGACCGAGGTCGACCAGGAACGCGTCTTCAGCTTTGCGCAGCTGCACGCCGAAGTGCAGCGCATGGCCGCGGTGCTGAAGGCGATGGGCGTGAAGCAGGGCGACCGCGTGCTGCTGTACATGCCGATGATTCCCGAGGCGGCCTTCGCCATGCTGGCCTGCACGCGCATCGGCGCGATCCACTCGGTGGTGTTCGGCGGCTTTGCCAGCGTCAGCCTGGCCAGCCGCATCGAGGATGCCGAGCCCACCGTCATCGTCAGCGCCGACGCCGGCAGCCGGGGCGGCAAGGTGGTGCCCTACAAGCCGCTGCTCGACGAGGCCTTGCGGCTGTCGAAGCACCAGCCGGCATCGGTTCTGATGGTCGACCGCGGCCTCGCGCCGTTCGAACGTGTGCCGGGCCGCGACCACGACTACGCCGCGCTGCGGGAACGGCACGCCGGCGCGCAGGTGCCCTGCACTTGGGTGGATTCCGCGCATCCCAGCTACACGCTCTACACCAGCGGCACCACGGGCCGCCCGAAGGGCGTGCAGCGCGACACTGGGGGTTACGCGGTGGCGCTGGCCGCATCGATGAAGCACATCTTCTGCGGCGCGCCCGGCGAGACCTTCTTCTCCACCAGCGACATCGGCTGGGTGGTGGGCCACAGCTACATCGTCTATGGCCCGCTGATCGCAGGCATGGCCACGCTGATGTACGAAGGCCTGCCGGTCCGCCCGGACGGCGGCATCTGGTGGAGCCTGGTCGAGAAGTACCGCGTCACCACGATGTTCAGCGCACCCACCGCCGTGCGCGTGCTGAAGAAGCAGGATCCGGCACTGCTGAAGCGACACGACCTGTCGTCCTTGCGCGCGCTGTTCCTGGCCGGCGAGCCCTTGGACGAGCCCACCGCACAGTGGATCGCCGAGGGCCTGGGCAAGCCGATCATCGACAACTACTGGCAGACCGAGACCGGGTGGCCGATCCTCACCGTGGCCAACGGCATCGAGCGCATGCCCTCGAAGTTCGGCTCGCCCGGCGTGCCGATGTACGGCTACGACGTGAAGCTGATCGACGAAGCGACCGGCCGCACGCTGGAGGGGCCGAACCAGAAGGGCGTGCTGGCCATCGAGGGGCCGCTGCCGCCGGGCTGCATGCAGACCGTGTGGCGCGACGACGAGCGGTTCGTCCGCACCTACTGGTCCAGCATCCCCGGCCGGCAGGTCTACAACACCTTCGACTGGGCCATCCGGGACGAGGACGGCTACTACTTCATCCTCGGCCGCACCGACGACGTCATCAACGTCGCCGGCCACCGGCTCGGCACCCGCGAGATCGAGGAGAGCATCGCCAGCCATCCCCAGGTCGCCGAGGTGGCGGTGGTGGGGGTGGCCGACCAGCTCAAGGGGCAGGTGGCGATGGCTTTCGCGGTGCTGAAGGACCCCGCGCGGGCGGCGGACCCCGCGGCCGCCCTGGCGCTGGAAGGGGAGGTGATGAAGCGCGTCGACGAGCAGCTGGGCGCGGTGGCCCGGCCGGCCCGGGTGCGCTTCGTCACCGTGCTGCCCAAGACGCGTTCAGGCAAGCTTCTGCGGCGGGCGATCCAGGCGGTGTGCGAACAGCGCGACCCCGGCGACCTGACGACCATCGAGGATCCAAGCGCGCTGCAGCAGATCCGCGATCTCGTGTCGCCGCCGGCCTGAGGCACTACACGAAGCACCCGCCCTCGGGAATACCCTCGGCCGCCGTTCATTCCCTCTGAACCGCGGTCCGTCGCATGAGGACCGGGACGGTCTTCCTGGCAGCTAGCATCGGCGCCCTGGACCACAGGGAGCCCCCATGCTTCGTCACCCCCTGGCGCGGATTGCGCTGGCGATCGCGCTGGCCATCGCGGGCCACGCCGCCGCCGTCGCGCAGCCGCAGCAGCAGGCCGCCAGGCCCCGCATCGAGAAGGCGGCCGACCTGCCGCGCTTCAGCTACAAGATCGACGGCAAGCTCGAAGACCTCGTGCGCAGCGCCGAGCGCTTCGGGCCTTTCGCCGCCGCCGTGCGGCGCGACACCGAGGCGCTGCTCGCCGGCTACGACATCGCCGACAAGGGCACGCGGCGCGACCTGATGGGCACGCTCGCCGTGCTCGACTTCCTCGACGGGCGCTACGACAGCGCCATCGCCCGCCTGGACGAACTGCGGACGCTGCAGGACAAGCCCGCCGACAAGCTGCTGTCGGGCCTGCGCCTGCGTGCCATGGCGCAGGCCGCCAAGCAGCATCCGCCCGGCAGCGAAGCCTTCCGCAAGGCCGTCGGGGAAGCCATCACGAGCGAGCTGGCGGCCATGCCGTATGCAGTGGTCGAGAACGACATCAAGGGGGCGAAGGCGGGGGCCGAACTGCTGGGCGAATCGCTGCTGCTGGGGCGGGTGCGCGAGGTCTGGCAACCCATCGTCGACGCCAACGGAGCCCTCAGCAGCGACTTCGCGCCCGGCGTCGTCGCCTCGCGCCTGACGCTGACGGCCGTGTTGCCGCTGAAGGCCACACTGGTGGACACCTACACGGCCTACCTGGCGGCCCACGAGGTCGAGAAGCCCGACGTCTGGGCCGCGCGCGACGCGATGCTGCCTTCCAATGTGAGCGGCCGGAGCGTGGTGGTGGCGGTGTGGGACAGCGGCGTCGAAACGCGGCTGTTTCCCGGGCAGGTGCTGCGCGTCGACGGCCGTCCGTCCGTCATCGCCCACGACAAGTACGGCCGCCCGGCCGAGGGAGAGCTGATGCCCATCCCGCCGGCACTGCAGGCCAGGCTGCCGCAGATGACGGCGCGAACCAAGGGCCTGTCGGACCTGCGTTCGAACATCGACAGCGCCGAAGCCAGTCAGGTCAAGCAGCTGCTGTCGACGCTGTCGCCGCAGCAGTACCGGCCGACCATCGAGGAGCTGGGGCTGGCGGGCAACTACCAGCACGGCACGCACGTCGCGGGCATTGCGCTGGCTGGCGTGCCCCAGGCGCGCCTGGTGGTCGGCCGGATGGAGTTCAGCCACACGCTCAAGCCCGATCCCTGCCCGGGCCGCGAGCAGGCCGAGCGCGACGCCAAGGCCTTCCAAGCCACGGTTGATCACTTCAAGCGCCAGGGGGTGCGCGTGGCCAACCTCAGCTGGGGTGGCAGTGTCGGCGACGTGGCCGCCGAACTGGAGCAATGCGGCATCGGCAAGACGCCTGACGAGCGCAAGGCCCTGGCGCGCGAGTACTTCGACATCGGCAAGAAGGCGCTGGTGGCGGCCTTCGCCAGCGCGCCGGGAATCCTGTTCATCACCGCCGCCGGCAACAGCAATGCCGACTCCAGCTTTGCGGAGAACATGCCAGCGGACATCGTCGCGCCCAACCTGCTCACCGTAGGCGCGGTGGACCGCGCCGGCGACGAGGCGCCGTTCACGAGCTACGGCCCCACCGTGAAGGTGCATGCCAACGGCTACCAGGTCGACAGCTTCCTGCCGGGCGGCCAGCGCGTGGCGCTGTCCGGAACCTCGATGGCCGCGCCGCAGGTGGCGAACCTGGCCGCCAAGCTGCTGGTGGTGAACCCGAAGCTGAAGCCGGCAGACGTGATCGACCTCATCGTGAAGACCGCCGACCGCAGCAGCGACGGCCGGCGCAACCTCATCCACCCGAAGAAGGCTTTGGCCGCGGCGCAAGCGCTGTGAGGCCGGGAACGACACGCATGAAGCTCAGACGCTCGACGATCCACCATGCCCTGGCCCTGCTGATGGCCGGCCTCGGCCCCGCGGCCCTCGCAGCCCCGACCTTGCCCGGCCCGGCCTTCCCGAGCTTCACGAACCCGGACGGCCTGAAGGGCGCGTGCGACCGCGGGCTGGCCAATGCGGCAAAGGCCCTGCGCCAGCTCGAGAAGCGGGCGCCCGATGGCGGCTGGCTGCTTGCCTACGACCGCCTTGCCGCGCTGATGGAGGATGCCGGCTACCCGCTGCAATTCCTCTCCGCCGTGCACCCGGACAAGCCGGTGCGCGAAGCCTCGGAAGCCTGCGAGCAGCGTTGGACCGAGTTCAACTCCGCGCTGGGCCAGAACGAGAAGCTGTACCTGGCCGCCAAGCGGGTGAAGCCGCGCGACGCGATCGACCAGGAGTTCCTGAGCACCTTGCTCGAAGGCTTCGAGGACTCCGGGGTCTCCCTGCCGCCCGCCAAGCGGCAGCAGGCCAAGGCCCTGATCGACCGGGTGTCCGCGCTGGGCATCGAGTTCGACCGCAACGTGCGCGACGCGGCGGTCACGCTGGCCTTCACCGAGGCGGAACTCAAGGGCGTGCCTGAGGGCGTGTGGAAGAACGCCAAGCGCGACGACCAGGGCCGCGTGCTGCTCGGGCTGGACTACCCCACCTACGACCCCGTGATGCAGCTGGCCGAAGACGCCGGCGCGCGCGAGCGCATGTGGCGTGCCAAGACCAACGAGGGCGGGGAGGGCAACCTGAAGCTGCTGGCGGAGATCACGAAGCTGCGCCAGGAGTACGTGTCGCTGTTCGGCGCGTCCAGCTGGGCAGAATTCACGGTGCGGCGGCGCATGGCCGAATCGGTGCCCCGGGCGCAGGCCTTCCTCGCCGAGGTGAAAGCCGCGCTGGAAGAGCGCGAACGTCGCGAAATCGACGAACTGCGCCGCGCCAAGGCCGAGCACCTGGGCAAGCCGTTCGAGTCGGTGCGCATCGAACGCTGGGACCTGCTGTACTACACCGAGCGGGTGCGCAAGGCGCGCTACAGCGTCGACCAGGAATCCTTCCGCCAGTACTTCCCGCCGCAGGAAAGCCTGCAGTTCTGCCTGCGCCTGATCGAGAAGCTGATGGGCGTGCGCTACGAGCGGGTTCCGGACGTGAAGCTGTGGCATCCCGAGGTGCAGGCCTATCGCGTATCCGACGCGGCCACGGGCCGGGCGCTGGGAACGCTGTGGATCGACCTGTATCCGCGCGAGGGCAAGTACAACCACGCGGCGGTGTGGGGCATGCGCGGCAGTTCGACGGCGCTGAAGCGCACCTCGCAGGCCGCGCTGGTGGTCAACTTCGACCGCAAGGGTTTGACCTTGGACGAGCTGGAAACCCTGCTGCACGAGCTGGGCCACGCGGTGCACAACAACCTGTCGGCCACGCGCTACGTCAGCCAGGCCGGCACCAGCGTGAAGCGCGATTTCGTGGAGGCGCCGTCGCAGATGCTGGAGGACTGGGTCTACGACAAGCAGGTGCTGAAGCTCTTCGGCGAGGTGTG
>CAMLJY010000172.1 GCA_946480465.1 uncultured Burkholderiales bacterium | reverse complement strand
CCTCTCGAATCAGCAGCTTAGCGCGTACTCTTCGCGAAGACCTTGAAAGGGGTGGCTTTCAGTGCCATTGGTCGCGCATGATGGCGTGCGCGACCATGGTAGGCGTCAGTGCCCATTGGCCCAGCAAGAGCTCGTAGACCTGGCGCTCACCGCTGGTGATGCGTCCATCGGCGGTTATCACGGCGGCGGAGAGCCGGCAAACCAGCAGGCGCAGCGCGCGATCATGCACCGCCTGCTGCAAGGCCAGCATGCGCGACTGATCGCTCGGGCGCAGCCATTGCGTGCGGCTCAGCGGCCGGCCTATCTCTTCCAGTGCTGCTTCGGCCCGCCCAAGGAAATCGTGCCGGCTGATGCCCAGCCGCTCGAAGGCGCCCAGGCGCTCGAGTTCCGCCACTTCGCGCGGATCCACCTGGCCGTTCGCAGAAACGACGATGGCCAGCAGCATGGCGGCGGCATCGGAGGCCGCGCGCGCGGTGGTCGTGGGGGTCGATGTCAAGTTCGTCTCCTCGCCCAGGAATCAAGAACAAGAAGGAAGCCGGTACCGGGTCATGCCTGCGTTCCGGCGGCGGGGGCCTGGAACGCCCGCCCGGCCCCGGGATCCGCCGCGCGGCCCATCAGCGAGCCGAGCAGGTCCAGCAGCGGCACGATCGTGGAGGCGCGGTCACCGGCCACCTGCGTCACCGACACGTTGTCGCGCGAGATCACGTCCTGCGGCTTCACGTCCATCGTCACCACGCGCAGGTCAACCCGCACCATCTGCTGCACGCCCGGGATCACCAGCACCAGCCCCGGGCGCGACGCGAGGATGGCCTGGATGATGTCGCGCATCGAGGTGTCCAGCCCGCCCGGCGTGTCGAGCTTGATCACCGCCAGCGGCACGCCCGCGGCGGCGGCTCGGGCGATGCCGCGGATGATGAAGTGGGCGCTGGCGGGTCCGATGGCATCGTGGACCTGCAGCACCGGCACCGCTGCGGCGCGGGCGCCGAGCGCGGCCAGGCCGAGCAGCAGCACCAGGCCGAGGTGCAGACACCGTGTCATCGCGCGTGTCGGGGCATGCATGGGAGTGCATCCTGCGCCGTGGTCGGTCGTTGGCGAGGCGCCGCACTAGCATGGACCACGCCGACCCTCGGGTCAAACCTCTCCATGGCCCCCGAAGGGACGGCGGGCCGCGTTGCATGCCGCACCCCCTGCACCGCCGTGGCCGCGGCAGGCGTTCCACGAAGCGTTCGATGGCCGCATCGAGGCCCGCGATCACCGCCTCGTCCGCACGCACGGCGACCGCGCAGGCGCCCGCCAGCACGGCGCGGGCCACGCGCACGGCCACGCGCACGGCCACGTGCCCGGCGCGTGCCACTTCCCGCGCCAGCGCGTCCAGCCCCAACGTGGGCACGGCCAGCACCGTGTCGTCGAGGAAGCGCGGCTGCACCGCGTCCTCCTCGCGCGCGCGGAATCGCTTCTGCAGCCAGCGCGTGAGGTGAGCGGCCAGCGACCACATGAGCAGCACGCCCAGCAGATTGAACGTGGTGTGGAATGAGAGCCTGCTGGAACGGCAATGCGGTGCCGCTCACGCCTCGTGCGCCGTGGAGACCAGCACGTCGGCGCGGCCCTCGACCAGCACGCGCCGGCTCACGCTGCCCAACAGCAGGTCCTCGGCGGCAGAGCGGCCGTGCTTGCCGAGCACCACCAGGTCGCAATCCTCTTGCTGCTCCAGCTCCACGATGTGCAGCGACGCCTCACCTTCCACGATAAAGGGCTCCCAGTCGCCGGGCGCCAGGCCGCAGGCCGCGGCCAGCGCGTGCAGCCGTTGCGTAGCGTCAGTTCGCGCATGCGCGCGGTAGTGGTCGACGGTCGCGGCATCGACCCCGGCGAAATGCAGCTTCTCCTCGAACGGCACCTGGTAGGCATGCAAGAGCAGCAGCCGCGCCTGCGGCGCCACGCGCCGCGCCTGCGCGATGGCCTGCGCCGACCAGGGCGAGAAATCAAGCGCCACGAGGACGCGGCGGTACGGCCCCCGCGGCGATTGCCGCACCACCAGCATCGGACGCCCCGTGCGGCACAGCAGCCGCTCCGACGTGCTGCCCAGCACGAGCCGGCGCAGCAATCCCGCGCCCCGGGCGCCCAGCACGAGCAGCGCCACGCCCTGCGCGTCGGCCTCCCGGCCGATCTCGTCCCCGACAGCCCCGGTGGCGATGACCGTTCGTACGCCCACCGGGCGGCTCGCCTGCAGCTGCGCCTGCCAAGCCGCGAGCTGGCGCCGTGCATCAGCCTGCAGCTGCTGCTCGGTCGCGTGGCCGCTGCCCAGCCACAGGCGCAGCTCTTGCATGGCGCCGCCGGGCAGCACGTGCATCAGCAACAGCGCCGCGCCAGTCTCGTGCGCGAGCAGCGCGGCACGCTCCGCCGCGTGGCGGGCGGGGGGCGAGAAGTCGGTGGCCGCGAGCACGGGGGCGGGCACGGGCGTGGGAGTCGTCGCGGTCATGGGGTGGCCTCCTGGCTCCGGATGTCGCGCGCCAGCTGCACCGCTGCATGGTCGGCCGCGTCGTTGAAGGGGTTGAGGACGTGGGACACGCCGGCCTCGGCCAGCGAGCGCCCGTGGGCGGCGTCGCGCACCGTGCCGACGACCCGGCCGGCGTACTGCCGCGCCCGCAGCGCGTGCAGCAACGCCCGGTTGGAGTCCCATTGCGGAAAGGTCGTGATCACCCACTGCGCGTGGCGCAGCGGCAGCGTTTCGAGGAAGTCCGGGTCCTCGCCGTCGCCGAACCGCACGGGCAGCCCGCGGGACTGCAGCCGGCGCACGGTCTCGGGGTCGAAATCGACGCCGATCACCTGCACGCCGGCGGCGCGCAGCTGCTCGAAGAGGCGGCCGCCATAGCGCCCGAGCCCGAACACGATGGCCTGGGCCGCCGGCGTCCGGTCCTGCTGCGACTCGGCCGCCGTCTCCCGGAACGGACGCGCACGCTCGAAGCCGCGCAGGCAAGGTGCCAGGCGCTCGTACAGCGCCTGCGCATGCAGGATCATGTAGGTCGAGACGGTGATCGTCACCAGGCCCACCAGCGTCGTCAGCCCCAGCGCCTGCGCGCCCACGTGGCCCAACGTGATGCCCATGGCGACGAAGACGATCGAGAACTCGCTGATCTGCAGGCGATGGCAAGAACCAGCAGCAGTTCCTGCGAGCGCGCCGTGGCGGCCACCACGGCCGGCAGCACCCAGCGCATCAGCACCAGCAGCACTGCGGCGGCCGCGGCCAGCCGCCAGGCCAGCGACCCGAGCACCGCCACCGGATGGACCCCGGCATCGCCAGTGCCGCGCAGGGCACTCATCGCCATCATGGCGATCACCACCGCGAGATCCTGCACGATGAGGAAGCCCACCGCGATGCGGCCGTGCAGGCTGTCCAACTCGCGCTTGTCCGACAGCAGCTTGACGATGATGATGGTGCTGGAGAAGGTCAACGCTACCGCCATGTACAGCGCCTCCATCGCGCCCTTGCCCAGCGCCAGGACCAGGCCGAAACCGATCACGATGGTGAAGGCCAGCTGGCCCAGGCCCGTGGCCAATGCCACCAGCCCGATGTGGCGGATGTGGTGCAGGTCCAGCTTCAGGCCGACCGCGAACAGCAGCACCACCACGCCCACCTGCGCCAGCAGGTCCATCTGGTCGTGTGCCGCCACCAAGCCGAAGCCGGCCGGACCCACGGCGATGCCGACCACGATGTAGGCGATGAGCACCGGCTGGCGCAGCCGTACGAAGACAGCACCGGCCAAGGCGGACACCAGCAGCAGCAGCGCGATCTCGGCGAAGGGCTCGTGCATGGTGACGAACGTTGGTGGCGCGCCGCCTAACCCAACAGATCCAGGGGCAGATCAGTGACCAGGGTGCGCAACAGGTCGGTGCGCGGGACAACGCCGATCACCCGGCCGCTGGCATCGGCCGGCGGGGAACCACGCACGTAACTTGCATTGTTCACGGCCATGACGAGCGTTGTGACTTGGCCACCGGCACCGATTCGTCGGTCAGCGCGGCCTCGCCCTCCTGCGACTGAACGGCGTCGACCAGCCGCGCATCCACCGCCACGGCATCGCCGGCGGCCGCCGTCAGGCCGCGCTGCCGATCCAGCGCGAAGTGGCCCAGTACCTGCTTCAGCGGCAACGCGTGCCACACCGGCGACACGCGATCGGCGATGCGGTCCGGCACTCAGCAGCCTGTGCCGGCAGCACGACTGCCCGCGGTGCCGGTCAGTCACGGGGCACGACCAGGGTGTCACAGTCCAGCGTGTGCAGCAGGTTCTCGGCCGTGCTGCCGAGCAGTGCCCGCGCCAGGCCGCTGCGGCCCTGCGAGCCCAGCACCACCAGGTCGACCGCGGCACTGGCCACGTAATCGGGCAGCAGCGATTCCGGCTGTCCGCGCTCGATGACGCGCTGAAGGCCCTCCAGCAGCGGGCCTGGAAGCGCCGAGGCGGCCAGGTGTGCATCGCACTCCTGCACCGCCGCGGCGCGCCAGGCATCGTCTGCCGCCGCGCCGGGAGTCAGCCCTGACCCTGGCGGCAGGTAGGCATGGAACAGCGTCAGGCGAGCGCCTTCGAACCAGTGCGCCGCCAGCCGCAGTGCATGCAGCGAGGGCTCGGAGAAATCGGTGGCCACGACCACGTGGCGATAGGCGGCACGGGCGCGGCCACGCACGTTCAGCACCGGCACGCGCGAGCTGCGCACCAGCGCGTCCACCGTGCTGCCGAGTTGGATGCGCTCCATGCGTGCGTCCTTGGCGATGCCCAGCACGATCAGCCCGGCACCGTCGTCGCTCACGGCCCGCTGCAGCGCCTCGGCGGGCGAGCCGACCACGACCCGGGCCGTGGCGCCGATGCCCTCGGCCTCCAGGTCGGCGCGCAGTGCGTGCTCCAGCGTCAGCGCCCACGATTCGGGCCGGCGCCAGCTGGGGGCACCACTGGACAGCCGGTCGCGCAGCGCCACCTCGCCGGGGTGAACCGTGTGCGCGACGATGAGCTCGCTGCTCCAAGCCTTTGCGAGCTGCGCGGCGCGGGCCAGCGCGCGGTCGCAGCGGCCGCTGAAGTCGGTGGCCATGATGATCCGGGTCGGTCGGGTCGGTGGGTTCATGTTCATCTCCTGGTGAGGATCGGGACTTCGTGGGCCGCCTGCGACCCGGCCATGGAAGGCATGGCTAGCAAGGGTCGCTCCGGCGGGCTTGATGCGCGCCAACGCTGTCCTGCGCGACGGCGCGGAGCGGCTGCGGGGGCCTCCTCAGGGGCTGCCACCGCGGGGCAAGACGGTGGCAGGCACGCCGCCGGGCGGGTGGTCGGCCGGCTCCACCAGGGGCGTCGACTTCACGTCGCGGTCGAGTTCTGCCTCCGCCACGGCGGCGCGTGCCAGCAGGTGCGACGACACCGGCAGCGTGACCAGCAGGAAGCCCAGGATCAGCAGCAGCCGCCAGGTCCAGGCGGCATCGCGGGCGATCAGCATCGCGCCCACGCACACCAGCATCAGCGCCAACGTGCCCGCCTTGGTGGCCGCATGCTGGCGCGACAGCGCATCGGGCAGCACGATGACGCCCCACGCGGCAACGACCATCAGCAGTGCGCCGGCGGACAGCAGGACCACTCCCGGCACGTCCATCATGGTTCACCTCCGCCCGGCGACGAGCGCTCGATGAGCCGCGCCCAGCCCAGCGTGGCGACGAAGCCGACGAGGGCCAGGCCGATGGCCACGTCCAGGAACACGGTGCGGCCGGTGCCCAGCGACGCCGCCACGCACAGCGCCACCGCCGCGGCGAGGAAGATGTCCAGCGCCACCACCCGATCGGCGTTGCGTGGGCCGTGCACGATGCGGACCGTGGCGACCAGCGTCGCGATCAGGGCCAGCGCCGTGAGCGCGGCCGTGGCCCACGCCACCGCTGCCGTGCCATCGAACCCGTTCATGCGCCCTCCCCGAACCAGGCCAGCAGCGGCGGCTCGAATGCGCGCCGGATGGTCGCGGCCGCGGTCGTGGCCTGGGCCGTGTCCAGCATGTGCAGCACCATCTGCCGCCGCGGCATGTCGATGTCCACCACGGTGGTGCCTGGGGTCAGCGAAATCATGCAACCCAGCAGCGCCGCGCCCTCCGTGCTCATTGGCGCAAAGCCGATGCGCACGAAGGATGCGGCCGGCGGCGCGCCCACGCGCAGCCCCTGGCGCACGATCGCGCCGACCGTGTGCGCGCCCGCCGCGAGCACGGCCGTGCCGAACCGCAGGGGAAGCACGAGCGCCGCGGTGGGCTTGTCCATGCGT
>CAMLJY010000171.1 GCA_946480465.1 uncultured Burkholderiales bacterium | reverse complement strand
CCTGCTGCATCTGCTGCGGCTTGTCCTTGTAGCGCTCGCGCAGTTCCATCACGCGCGGGTTGATGGCCTTCATCTTGGCCATCGACCGGTACGCGCTGGCATTGAGCCAATAGAAGGCAACCTTCAGCAGCACCACCAGTGCGACGATGGCCCAGCCCCAGTTGCCGATCAGCGTGTGCAGCTTGTCCAGCAGCCAGAACAGCGGCTTGGCCAGCACGGTGAACCAGCCATAGTCCTTGACCAATTCGAGGCCGGGCGCCAATGCCTCCAGCTTGTTCTCTTCCTGCGGACCGGCGTACAGCGTGGCCTCATGCGCCAGCGTGGCACCCGGCGCGACAGTGCCCAGCGGCAAGACCATCGAGACCGAGTAGAGGTTGTTCTGCAGGTCCCGGGTGCGGAACTCGCGCGCGGCCTTCTGCGGCACGAGCCAGGCCGAATTGAAGTAGTGCTGGACCATGCCGATCCAGCCGTTGTCCGCAGCGGCGACGTGTTCGGCCTTGCCCTTGTGGATGTCGGCGAACTCGACCTTCTGGAAGTGCTTTTCTTCCGTGTAGATTGCCGGTCCGGTAAAGGAGGTCGGCGCCATGAACATGCTGCTCGGCGGGATGGTGCCATCGCGCACCAGCTGCAGGTACAGCTCCGGCTGCAGCGGAGCGGCCCCGGCGTTGACGACCTCGTGCTTGACGCCGATCGTGTACTGGCCCCGCTTGAAGGTGTAGGTCTTGCGCAGCGTCACGCCGCCTTCGTTGGGCGACTCGAAGCCCACCGTCACCGCGTCGCTGCCGTCTTTCAACACCGCCTCGCCGGGCAGCAGCTTCATCAGCGTCAGGTGGTTGGGCAGCGCCACGCCGGGTTGCTTGGTGATCAGCCCCGATTGCGCGACGTACTGGCGCTGCGCGCTGCGGTCGAACAGCACCAGCGGCTTCTTCGGATCGGCGTCGTCGGCATGCTTCAGCAGCGCCAGGCGCACAAGATCGCCGCCGCGGCTGTCCAGCGTGGCTTCAAAGACATCCGTCTTGACGACCAGCTGCTCGCCCGCGGGCGCCGCACTCGCGGCCGCTGCGGGTGCGGTGGCCGCGCCCCCGGCCACCGGCGCCGGCACGCCGGCCGCCGATGCGCCCGCCGGCGCCGAACCGGCCGCCACCGGACGCGCGGCCGGGCTGAAGAAGGAGGGATGCCCGTTGTGCTTGTTCCAGGCATCCCACAGCAGGAACAGCGAGGCAGTGAACACCACCCACAGGATGGTGCGGCGCATGTCGGTCATGGGCGGGTCTTCGGAAGAAAGCGGGTGAACAGGGCCGGCGGCTGATCCGGAACTGGATCCAGGCCACCGTCGCACCAGGGATGGCAGCGCAGCAGCCGAGCGGCGCCGAGGTAGGCACCGGCGGCGGCGCCGTGCTGCTCGAGCGCAGCCAGCGTATACGCGCTACAGGTCGGCTCGAAGCGACAGGCGTTGCCAAGCCAGGGCTTGAGCAAGAGGCGGTAGCCCCGGACCAGCATGATCAGCATCGACTGGACCGGGTTCATCGCGGGTCGGCCTTCGGCGGACGCGCGATCGCGCGTTGGAACAAGGCGGCCAGTTCGCTGCGCGCGAGTGCACGCAGCGGCCCCGACGCAGCGCTTGGAAACTGCTGCTTGTCGAACGGCGCCTTCAGGCGCACCACCCACAGGCCGGGGGGCAGGCGTTCGGCCTCGTCCTGAACCGCCGCGCGCATCTGCCGCTTCAGCAGGTTGCGGGTAACGGCACGCCGGGCATGCCGCTTGGGCACGACGGTGCCGAGCCAGCGGCCGCTAACGGCTGACGCGCCGAGTTCCGCAGCCTCCGGGACAGCTGCGCCGGAACACTCATCCACAAGCGGTGGGCAACCAGGTGCATCACCTGTGGATAACTTGTCGGAATCCGGTGCGCAACCTGCTTTGCCGGCGGGCAGGAGCTCACCCGCCACGTGGTGCAACGCGAAGTGAGCACTTCGCGAGCACGGCGGCTGGGAAAGCACGCGCTCGAAATCGGCCGTTCGCAGCAAGCGCCCGACCATGCCTGCAGGCTGTGGTGTCGACCCGGGACCGACGGGCCTCGAGATCAGACCTGGGTCAGCCGCTTGCGGCCCTTGGCGCGGCGAGCCGCGATGACGGCGCGGCCGCCACGGGTCTTCATGCGGACGAGAAAACCGTGGGTGCGGGCACGGCGGGTCTTGGACGGCTGGTAGGTGCGCTTCATGGCAGTTCCTCGGGATCAGTCGGGGTTCGCTCGGGATGCAGCAGTGGACGGCCCCTCTCTCGCAGACCCTCGGAAAAGGATCTCGCGAACGGGCCCGGCATCTCCCTTTGCATCGGCCAGCGGAACGTTCACGCTCAACGCCTGCTGCTCAGGTGCACTGTTCTGCAGGGCGCGGCGCCGAAGGCGCTGGCTTCCGGACTTCCCCGGTCCCTTTCACGACTTGGGGTCTGCGCCCCTGACGAGGCGCAGCGCATGTTGCTTCTAGGGAATCAGGGAAACCCGCGATTAGAGCAAAAACACCCTTACCGGTCAAACACTTGCACCACGACCTGCGGCTTTGCGGGGGGCTTGACCGACGTCTCGGAACTGTGGATAACAGCGGACTCGCGGGCCGAGGGGGCCTACAATCCGGCCGCTCATAGAAGAACTTGTCCACAATGAGCCTAGATCTCTGGCAACGCGGTTGCGAGCGCCTCGCAACCGAGTTGCCTGAACAGCAATTCAACACCTGGATCCGGCCGCTGCCGGCTGCCGACATCACCGATGCCGGCGGTGATGGCGCGGTCGCATCGGTCCGGGTGCCCAACCGGTTCAAGCTGGACTGGATCCGCTCGCAATACGCCAGCCGGATCGAAGGTGTGCTGAGCGACCTCGCCGGCAAGCCGGTGCGGCTGGAACTGACGCTCGCCCCGCGCGAGCAGCCGCCCGTGACTCGGGGAGGCATCACGCTGTCCGGTCCGCCGATGCGGGCGGCCGCGCTCCTCAACAGCCAGGCATTCGCACCCTCCACCAGCGTGCAGCCGCTCACCCCGCCGCCGGGCGGGAACTCTGGCCGCGCGGCGGCCGGCGGCAGCACTGCGGCCAGCGTCCACCTGCCGCCGGCGGCGCACGGCCATCGCCTGAACACCGCGCTCACCTTCGACACGCTGGTCGCCGGCCGCGCCAACCAAATGGCGCGCACGGCCGCATTGCACGTCGCCGGTGCGCCGGGGGTCATGTACAACCCCTTGTTCATCTACGGCGGCGTCGGCCTCGGCAAGACGCACCTGATCCACGCCGTCGGCAACGCGCTGCTGCGCGACCGGCCGAACGCCCGCGTGCTGTACCTGCATGCCGAGCAGTTCATCTCGGACGTCGTCAAGAACTACCAGCGCAAGACCTTCGACGAGCTCAAGGCCAAGTACCACTCGCTGGACCTGCTGCTGATCGACGACGTGCAGTTCTTCGCCGGCAAGGACCGCACGCAGGAGGAGTTCTTCAACGCCTTCGAGGCGCTGCTGGCCAAGCGGGCGCACATCATCATGACCAGCGACACCTACCCCAAGGGCCTGGTCGACATCGACGAGCGGCTGACCAGCCGCTTCGACGCCGGGCTGACGGTGGCGATCGAGCCGCCCGAGCTGGAGATGCGCGTCGCGATCCTGATCCGCAAGGCACAGGCCGAGGGCACCGAGATGCCCGAGGACGTGGCCTTCTTCGTCGCCAAGAACGTGCGCGCCAACGTGCGCGAACTGGAAGGCGCGCTGCGCAAGGTGCTGGCCTACAGCCGCTTCTCGCACAAGGACATCAACATCGGCCTGGCCCGCGAGGCGCTGAAGGACCTGCTGTCGATCCAGAACCGCCAGATCTCGGTCGAGAACATCCAGAAGACGGTGGCGGACTTCTACAAGATCAAGGTCGCCGACATGTACTCGAAGAAGCGGCCGGCCTCGATTGCGAAGCCGCGCCAGATCGCGATGTACCTGGCGAAGGAGCTGACGCAGAAGAGCCTGCCGGAGATCGGCGAGCTGTTCGGTGGCCGCGACCACACCACCGTGCTGCACGCAGTGCGCAAGATCGGCGGCGACCGCACGAAAGACACCGAACTGAACCAGCAACTCCACGTGCTCGAGCAGACGCTGAAGGGGTGACCCGCAGACCTGGGCCGCTCCGCGGCGGGCAAGGCCCGCAAAACCATCAGTCCGCGGGCCACCGAGCCCAGCGGCACCTCTCCGATACCGATCCGACCAGCGCCCCGCAAGGGGCCTTTTTTGCCTTCGAACAACCCTGTGGACATTTTCCGAACAACCTTGCAGTCATCCACAGCCGGCGTGAACGGCCCGAACTTGTTGTCGGTTTGCCCGCCCGCTTCCGGCCTGCTGCCCCACAGGGTTCGTGCCGCCCTAAATCCTTGAAATTGCAGGCGAAAATACGGTTCTCCACAGGCCAGCCGGCCCTCTACTAGAACCACCAAGTTCAAAGAGGAAGACATGATTGTTCTGAAAGCTCCACAACAAGCCCTGCTGGACGCGCTGCAGTCGGTCGCCGGCATCGTGGAGCGTCGGCACACGCTGCCGATCCTGGCCAACGTGCTGATGCGCAAGAACGGCGGCCAGCTGGAGCTGATCACCAGCGACCTGGAAATCCAGGTCCGCACCCAGGCCGAGCTGGGGGGCGACCCCGGCACGTTCTCGACGACCGTCGGTGCCCGCAAGCTGATCGACATCCTGCGCACGCTGCCCGGTGACCAGGTGGTGACGCTGAGCACCGCGCAGAACAAGCTGACGCTGACCGGCGGCAAGAGCCGCTTCACGCTGCAAACCCTGCCCGCCGACGACTTCCCGCTGGTCAACGAAGCGGTTGACTTCGGTCCCGCGTTCTCGGTGCCCCAGAAGACGCTGAAGGCCTTGATCGACCAGGTGCACTTCGCGATGGCCGTGCACGACATCCGCTACTACCTCAACGGCATCCTCTTCGTCGCCGAAGGCAAGACGCTGACGCTGGTGGCGACCGACGGCCACCGCCTCGGCCTGGCGCAGGCCGAGCTCGAGTCCGAGATGCCGAAGCAGGAGGTCATCCTGCCGCGCAAGACCGTGCTGGAATTGCAGCGTCTGCTGAAGGACGACAAGGGCGGCGACGGCGCGATCGAGATGCGCTTCGCCGGCAACCAGGCCAAGTTCGCCTTCTCGGGCATGGAGTTCGTGACCAAGCTGGTCGAGGGCAAGTTCCCCGACTACAACCGCGTGATCCCGAAGAACCACAAGAACGCGGTGGTGCTGGGCCGCGTGCCCTTGCTGGCCAGCCTGCAGCGCGCCGCGATCCTGACCAGCGAGAAGTTCAAGGGCGTGCGTGTCAACATCGAGCCCGGCACGCTGCGCATCGCGTCGAGCAACGCCGAGCAGGAAGAGGCCAAGGAGGAGATCGAGATCGACTACGGCGGCGACGCCATCGAGATCGGCTTCAACGTCACCTACCTGATGGACGTGCTGGCCAACATCGCGCAGGACATGGTCAAGGTCGAGCTGCAGGACAGCAACTCGAGCGCGCTGATCACGGTGCCCGACCAGACCGGCTTCAAGTACGTGGTGATGCCGATGCGGATCTGATCGCCGCCGTTCCCCGATGTGCCGAGCGGGCCGACGTGCCCGCTCCTGCGTTTTGATCGGGCTGACTCCTGAAGTGAGCGGCCCGCACCGAGAGTTTCATGAGCGAGCCGACCCATCTCCCGCAAGACCCCGCCGCCCCGGCCTCCCAGGGTTACGGCGCTGAATCGATCCAGATCCTGGAAGGGCTGGAGGCGGTGCGCAAGCGCCCGGGCATGTACATCGGCGACACCTCCGATGGCACGGGCCTGCACCACCTGGTGTTCGAGGTGGTCGACAACTCGATCGACGAGGCCTTGGCGGGGCACTGCGACGACATCATCGTCACGATCCATTCGGACAACTCGATCTCGGTCATCGACAACGGCCGCGGCATCCCGACCGGCGTGAAGATGGACGACAAGCACGAGCCCAAGCGCTCGGCGGCCGAGATCGCGCTGACCGAGCTGCACGCCGGCGGCAAGTTCAACCAGAACAGCTACAAGGTCTCGGGCGGCCTGCACGGCGTGGGCGTGTCCTGCGTCAACGCGCTGAGCAAGTGGCTGCGGCTGACGGTGCGGCGCGACGGCAAGGTGCATGCGCTGGAGTTCGCGCGCGGCATCGTGCAGGACCGGGTGATCGAGCTGCGCGACGGCGTCGAGGTCAGCCCGATGAAGATCACCGGCGACACCGAGAAGCGCGGCACCGAGGTGCACTT
>CAMLJY010000170.1 GCA_946480465.1 uncultured Burkholderiales bacterium | reverse complement strand
AACGGCAACGGCAACGGCAACGGCAACGGCAACGGCAACGGCAACGGCAACGGCAACGGCAACGGCAACGGCAACGGCATCGGCATCGGCATCGGCATCGGCATCGGCATCGGCCATCGGCCATCGGCCATCGGCCATCGGCCAACCGCGCCGTGGGGAGCCTTGACGCGCGAATGGCGCGGCTTCATCGTTCCGGCGCCGTTCCTGCAGGCGCTGGCGGCCGCCGACATCGCTGGCGCACGCCGCCTGGCGCACAACATCCAGTCGCAGGCCGCGAACTTCGGCACCCAAGGGGTCGAGCGGGCGGCGGCGGCACTGGAGCTGGCCTGCGCGCAGGACGAGCGCGCGCAGCGGCTGCACGCCCTGCCGGACGACCTGTCCGGCCAGCTCCTTCCCGTGCTGGACGGCCTGCGCCGACTGATCGATACGGTGTCCCGATGCGGGCATGCGCCCTTGCGGCAGGTCAAGGCCATCGGCTGCGGCCGCCACTAGGCTGCGCATGAAGGAGCCCGACCATGCCTGCCCCCACCACCGCCTTCTCCGCCCGTCGAGCCGCCCAGCCCGGCGGCCACGATGGTTTCGACCTGCTGGACGACTGCCACGAACGCATCCACCTGGCACTTGGCCAGCTCGCCGCGCTGATCCACCAGCTGGACGGCGCGGGCGCGGGGGCCGAAGCACGGGCGCTGGCGGCGCAGATCGTTTCGTTCTTCTCCGAGACCGTGCGCCAGCACCACCAGGACGAGGAACGCCACGTGTTCCCGCAACTCCTGGCCAGCGGCGACGCCGACCTGGTGCACGAGGTGGAGCGCCTGCAGCAGGACCACCGGTGGCTGGAGGTGGACTGGATGGAGCTGCAGCCCCTGCTGTCGGCCGTGGCCGCCGGCCAGTCCTTCAGTGACCTCGAGACCCTGCGCGCCACGGCCGACGTGTTCGCCGCGCTGCTGCGCGACCACATCGCGCTCGAGGAATCCATCGTCTACCCCCAAGCCCGCGCACAGCTGCGCGGCCCCGCGCGGATGGAAATGGGGCGCGAGATGGCGGCCCGCCGGCATGCCGAGCGCGGCACGCCGGGCAAGGGCTCGGGCGGGCGCGTGGGCTGAGGAGGGCGCCTGAAGGGGATGAAGGGGCTGAAGGGCTGCTTGCGGCGGGGCTTGGCGAGGTCTGGCTGGGGGCGGTGAAGCCGGCGATCGGCCGCTGAGTCAGGTGCCGCCAGTTGCGGGTGGGTGCCGGCGTGGACGCGTTGGATCGAAGGGCCGTGGACACCATCCGGCCTGGCGGTCCGGCGAGCGCGTCCCACGTCAAAATCGCAAAGAGCGATCGCGGGGCCACCATCACGCCGATCGACGGGGATCGGTTCGGGCCGAATTCCTGTAGACCGGGATAGCGGAAAGCACCATGAGTGAATCGCCCAAGTACGCCGCCGTGGAGCTTGAACGGCGCTGGCTCGTGCCGCTCGAGACTGCCCGGGGCCTCGCATTCGAGCGCCGGCGAACCATCGAAGACCTGTACCTCATCGGGACGAGGCTTCGGCTGCGCGCGGTGCGGGAAGACGGGAGAGAGGCGATCTTCAAGCTCGGGAAGAAGTACGAATCCTCGTCCCCGGGCGAGGAACCGGCCGTGAGCGTCTACCTTGATCCGGCCGAGCACGCGCTGCTTTCCAGGCTACCTGGCCATCGGGCCATGAAGGAGCGCCGGTCCGTTGCTGGGGGCTCGCTGGATGTCTACCAGTCGCCGGCTCATCCGTTTGCCACCTTCGAAGTCGAATTCGATTCCAAAGCGCAGGCGCATGCCTATCGGCCGCCTCCCTTCGTCGGCATGGAGGTCACGGGGGGCGATCTGCATTCAGGCTTTCGGCTCGCCGCGGCGGCTTCCGTCGCGCCAGCCTGATTGCCACGCCCCTATCCGGTCATTCCAGGTCGCCTTCGATGAACGGGTTGGTGGCCTCGTACTCGGCGCGGGTCTTGCGCTTGTGGTCTCCGGCCAGATGGACGCTGGCCAGCGCCCGGTCGGTGTAGATCTCGGACCGCAGGGGCCAGGAGCGGGCGGCGTCGAAAAGGCCGGGCATCAGCTCGTAGTGCTCGGCCTCGCCGCCTTCGGGGATGTCGTTGAACCACAGGTGCGAGCCGCAGCGCGGGCAGAAGGCGCGCTCGGCGAAGGCGGAGGAGCGGTAGCGCGTGACTTCGCCCGTGATGGTGACGGCGGAGGCTTTGGCGTGGAAGCACAGGAACAGGCCGCCGGTCCAGCGCTGGCACATCCGGCAGTGGCACGCGCCCACGCGCGGGTCGTGCTGGCCGTCCACGGTGATCGTCACGGCGCCGCAGAGGCAGTGGCCGCTGATCTTGGTTGTGGACGAGTTGTCGGCAGGGGCGGGGTTCGGTCCCGCGGCGGTGGCTTGCATGTTCACGGTTCCTTGGCTCCTTGGGCTGGTGTGCGCCAGGGGCAACCGGCGCGCACTCGGGGCGCTCGACCTGGACGAGTCGATCACACGCTACTACCTCCGCGATGACCGTGTCTTGCTGATCGTGACCACCATGAGGCCGGCGTGGCAACGATGGCTGTTAGAGCAGTCGTCGGCGCTGTGCACGCCACCGGCTGAGTACCTTCACTTGCCGCCCTCGTCGTCCTCAGCGTTTCGCTGCCTGGGCGGCGAAGTGCTCGACCTTCTTCGTCGGGCCTGACACGATCAACAGGTCGCCCGGAAGGATGCGGGTTTCGGGCGTCGCGTAGCGGAAGTCTTCGTTCAGGCGCTTCACACCCACCACGGTGATGCCGAAGCGCTCGCGGACCCGAGACTCGGCCAGCGTTCGGTTCTGCGCCATTGCCGGAGCGGCGGTCTTTGCGATCGCGAAGCCGTCGTCGAACTCGATGAAATCGATCATGCGGCCGCTGATCAGGTGCGCAACACGCTCGCCCATATCGGCTTCGGGATAGACCACGTGGTGCGCGCCGATTCGCTGCGCGATACGCCCGTGCTCGGGATTCATCGCCTTGACCCAGATGTCCTTGATCTCCAGCTCGGTCAGTGCCATGACGGTCATCAGGCTCGCGGCCAGGTCGTCTCCGATGCCGACGATGGCGTGGGCGAAGTCGGCCACGCCGAGCTGCCGCATGACCGTCACGTTGGTGGCGTCGGCCTGCACGGCATGGGTGAGCCGGTCAGCCCAGGCCTGCACCTGCGCTTCGCGGCTGTCGATGCCCATCACGTCATGGCCGAGTTCCATCAGGGAGTTCGCCACCGCGCCGCCAAAGCGGCCGAGGCCGACCACGACCACGCTGTCGCCCTGCGAGAACGCGTACTGTTCGGTGAACAATTTACCCAACAATCGGATGCTCCTCAGGGTAGCGGTAGGTCATGCGCCGCTCGCCGAGGGCGAGCGAGGCCGCGAGCGTGATCGTGCCGACCCGGCCGACGTACATCAGCAGGATCAGCATGAGCTGGCCGGCGGGCGGCAGCTGGGCGGTGATGCCCGTGGACAAGCCGACGGTGCCGAAGGCCGAGATCACCTCGAAGATCACCTGGTCGGTCGGCAGCGCCGAGCCGCTGAGCAATACCATCGTGCCCATCACCACCATGCTGCTCCCGAGGACCAGCACGGTGATGGCCTGCCGCTGGGAACCGGCAGAAATCCGGCGGCCGAAAGCCTCGGTGTCCGTGTGGCCGCGTACTTCGGCGATCACGAGGAGGATCAGCACCGCGAAGGTGCCCACCTTCACGCCGCCCGCCGTGCCGGCGCTGCCGGCGCCGACGAACATCAGCAGGTAGTGCAGCGCCCAGCTCTCGCGCGTCATGGCGCCGATGTCAATTGCGTTGAAACCGGCCGTGCGCGCCGACACCGATGCGAATGCGGCGCCCAGCAGCTTGTCCGCGGTGGCCAGCGGGCCGAAGGTCTTCGGGTTGTCCCACTCGTACCAGCCGAAGGCGATGAAGCCGAGTGCCAGCAGCAGCACGCTGCCCCACAGCGTGAGCTTCGTGTGCAGTGACCAGTGTCTGGGGTCGCGCCAGCGTGCGCGCAGGTCGTGCATGACCGGGAAGCCGATGCCGCCGACGACGATCGCGGCCATCACCGGCAGCAGCACCCACGCGTCGGTGGCGTAGCGCATGAGGCTGTCGCCGTGGATCGAGAAGCCCGCATTGTTGAACGCGGAAACCGCGTGGAAGAGCCCGCTCCACGCCGAGTCAGCCCAAGGCAGCCCGTGCGCCGCATGCAAGCGCACGGTGAGCAGCAACGCCACGAGCGCCTCGGAGGCGATCGTGACCACCAGCACCAGGCGCGCCACGCTGCCCACATCGCCGAGGCCGACCGCGTGTGTCTCGACCTGGGTGACGAGCCGAGTGCGCAGGCGCAGCGACCGGTTCACCATCAATCCGAGCAGCGTCGCCGCCGTCATCATGCCGAAGCCACCGAACTGGAACAGCGCGAGGATGACGACCTGGCCGAAGCCGGACCAGTAGGTGCCGGTGTCCACGACCGCGAGCCCGGTCACGCACACCGCCGACACCGCCGTGAACAGCGCGGTGAGCCACGGGGCGCCGCCGGCCTCGGCGCGCGCCGCGGGCAGCATCAGCAGCAGGGTGCCGGCGATGATGGTCAACAGGAAGCCCAGCGCGACGGCGCGCGTCGGGTTCAGCAGGGTTCGCATGCAAGAGGGCGAGCATCGCGGGGCCGCGATTGTAGTGAGCGCCCCGCGCCCGGTTCGAGATGCTCGGCAGCCGGATGAACGGGTCGCCTCGCGCGCCCGGTTTGCCCCGGACAGGCGGGCAGACCGGGACGATATGCGCGAAAGATGCGATCACGCCTTGAAGAGGTTGGCCATGCTGACGGTGCGCGCCTCGTCGGCCACGATGGTCACGGTGCGCGGTCCCAGCTGGCTGGCCCGCGGTGGCCAGCGCCGCGTGGCAGGCGGCGTGGATCTTCACCAGGTCGTGGCCGCCCCGCTCGAGGCGGTCGATCGGTTGCGGTTTCCTGGCGGTAGTGGGCCGGGTCGGCTTCCGACATCCGGCGTGGCAGTCCGGCGCGAATGCGCTGCGGGCGATGCGGCGGGATCGCGGCCACCGGGAGGCCACGGTCGGTGCCGCTCTCCGCGTCAATATCGTGTTACCACCTGTGGCCGTTCTTCGGCAGGGCTGAGGATTGAAGTGCGGGCGGGCGGCGCCTACAGTGCTCGGACGATGACTCGCCGTCCGCTTCCTGGCGACCCGTCCGACGTCTGGTCGCAGGTTGCCGCCCAGATCGTCGGTTGCTCCGCGGCGCACTGCGCGATGCTGGACCAGCTGGCCTGCATCGCCGCCAGCGAGGCGCCGGCCCTGATCGAGGGCGAGACCGGCAGCGGCAAGGAGGTGGCTGCGCGCGCCATCCACTACGGTGGGCCGCGCCGCGCCGGTCCTTTCGTGCCGGTGAACTGCGGCGCGCTGCCGGAGGGGCTGATCGAGAGCGAGCTGTTCGGCGTGGAGCGGGGCGCTTTCACCGACGCGCGGCAATCCCGCCGCGGGCTGGTCGCGGAGGCACGCGGAGGCACGCTGTTTCTCGACGAGGTGGACGCGCTGAGTCCGAAGGCCCAGGTCACGCTGCTGCGTTTTCTGCAGGACCAGCGCTACCGGCCGGTGGGCACCACGCGCGACCAGTGCACGGACGCCCGCCTGGTCGCCGCGACCAACCAGCCGCTGGATGCGCTGGTGGCGCGGCGCGAATTCCGTTCCGACCTGCTGTACCGGCTGAAGATCCTGTTCCTGGTGCTGCCGCCGTTGCGGGAACGGGCCGAGGACGTGGAGCTGCTCGCGCGGCACTTCGTGGCCCGGCTCCGATCGCGCTACGGCGGCCCCGAGCGCGACATCCATTCGGACACGGTGCGGTGGATGCACCGTCATGCCTGGCCGGGCAACGTGCGGGAACTCGAGAACTGGGTGCATCGCCGCTTCCTGATGAGCAGCGGCGACCTGATCACGCATGACGACGGACTGGCGCCGCCGCCCGGCTCGCCCAGTGCGCCCAGTGCGCCCGGCCTACCCACCGCGCCGGCGGGGCCGCCGGTGGCGTGCTTCCGGCATGCCAAGGCCGAAGCGGTGCAGCGCTTCGAGCGCGACTACCTGCTGCACGTGATGCGCGAGACCAACGGCAACGTGACCCGCGCCGCGCAGCTCGCCGGCAAGGAGCGCCGCGCCTTCGGCAAGCTGCTGAAGAAGCACGGCATCGGCCGGGCGCCGGCGCCTTAGCGGCTTCGCGAAGACGCGCGCGCACGCTGCATGCCACAAGCCACAAGCCACAAGCCACACGCACGCCGCCCGCGCCCCGAGCCGCTGCTCTTCCGCGACAACGCAAAGGCGGGTACTGCCTGCCCCTCGGGTCGATCC
>CAMLJY010000169.1 GCA_946480465.1 uncultured Burkholderiales bacterium | reverse complement strand
CGCGCGCCTTGTTCGAGGCCACGTCGGCCTTGTTCTGGTGGTCGGCCGAGACCAGCTCCACCTTGAAGGCCGGCTTCTCGCGGGCCACGAAGTCGTCGATCGCCATCTTGGTGGCCACCACCGCGCCGGGGCCCGCCAGGTCGGAATAGACGCCGGACATGTCCGTCAGCACGCCGATGCGCACCGTGTTGTCGGACACCTGCGCCTGCGCGGCCGTGGCGGCCAGGGCGCCCGTGATGGCCAGCGTGGCGGCCAGGGCAATTCGGGAAGGCAACATCGAAGTCTCCTTGTTGACGTGTTCAGACACCCAGCAACTGGTTCAGCATCGGCGTGCGCGCGGCCAGTTCGGCGCGTGGCACGGTGGCGACGACACGGCCGTGCTCCAGCACGTAATGGCGGTCGGCCAGCGGCGCGGCAAAGCGGAAGTTCTGCTCCACCAGCACGATCGTGTAGCCGCGCTTCTTCAGCGTCTCGATCGCGCGGCCCAGCGCCTGCACGATCACCGGCGCCAGGCCCTCGGTGATCTCGTCCAGCAGCAGCAGCCGCGCGCCGGTGCGCAGGATGCGGGCCAGCGCCAGCATCTGCTGCTCGCCGCCGGACAGGCGGGTGCCGGGGCTGGCGCGGCGTTCATGCAGCTGCGGGAACATCGCGTAGATCTCGTCGACGCTCATGCCCGCCGTGCTGCCGTGGCCGCTCATCTTCGGCGGCAGCATCAGGTTCTCTTCCGCGCTCAGCGTCGCGAAGATGCCGCGCTCCTCCGGGCAGTAGCCGATGCCCAGCCGGGCGATGGCGTGCGGCGGCGCGCCGGCGATGTCCCGGCCGGCGAAGCGCAGCCGCCCCTGGCGCCGGCCGACCAGCCCCATCAGCGCCCGCAGCGTGCTGCTGCGGCCGGCGCCGTTGCGGCCCAGCAGCGTGACCAGCTCGCCTTCGTGCACCTCGAAATCGACGCCATGCAGCACGTGCGATTCGCCATAGAACGCGTGCAGGCCGCGCACTTCCAGCAGCGGCGCGCTCATGCGGCGACCCCCATGTACGCTTCCAGCACGCGCGGGTCCTTGGACACCGCGTCGTAGGGCCCTTCGGTCAGCACCGCGCCGCGCTGCAGCACGGTGATGGTGTCCGACAGGCTCTGCACCACCGAGAGGTTGTGCTCCACCATCAGCACGGTGCGCCGGGCGGCCAGGCGGCGGATCAGCGCCACCACCCGGTCCACGTCCTCGTGGCCCATGCCCTGGGTCGGTTCGTCCAGCAGCATCAGCCGCGGGTCCAGCGCCATCGTGGTCGCCAGCTCCAGCGCGCGCTTGCGGCCGTAGGGCAGGTCGACCGCCTGCGCATCGGCATGCTCGGCCAAGCCCACCTGCTCCAGCAGCGCCATCGCCTCGTCGTCGAGCACGCGCAGCGTGGATTCCGGCACCCAGAAGCGCAGCGAGGTGCCCAGCTTGCGCTGCAGCGCCACGCGCACGTTCTGCAGCACGCTCATGTGGCCGAAGGTGGCCGAGATCTGGAACGAGCGCACGATGCCGCGCCGCGCCACCTGGTCCGGCGCCTCGGCGGTGATGTCCTCGCCGTCGAACAGGATGCGGCCGGCGCCGGGCTGCAGGAACTTGGTCAGCAGGTTGAAGACCGTCGTCTTGCCCGCGCCGTTGGGCCCGATCAGCGCATGGATGCTGCCGCGCCGAACGCGCAGGTCCACGCCCTGCACCGCGCTGAAGCCGCCGAAGCTCTTGGCCAGGCCGCGGGTCTCCAAAATGAAGCTGGAACTCAATCTGATGCTCCTCTTCCCAAGCAGACGCTGCAGAACCGGTTTTGTCCAGCCGCGGGTGTCCGCCTTTCGTGCCTGCCGAACGGTTGCTCCTCTGGACCAGCCTGGCCCGGATGCCGCTCCGGTGGCGGGTTATCCGATCGCGGACGCCGACTTCAGCTGCTCGCGCAGCACGAACTTCTGGATCTTGCCGGTGGCCGTCTTCGGCAGCGTGCCCAGCACCACGCGCTTGGGCACCTTGTAGCGCGCCAGCAGGCCGCGGCAGTGCTCGACGATCTCGTCTTCCTGCGCCGCGGCGCCGGCCTTCAGCTCGACGAAGGCGCAGGGCACCTCGCCCCAGTGGCCATCCGGCATCGCCACCACGGCGGCGGCCAGCACGGCGGGATGGCGCGCCAGCGCATCCTCCACCTCCACCGACGAGATGTTCTCGCCGCCGGAAATGATGATGTCCTTGGCCCGGTCCTTCAGCTTCACGTAGCCGTCGGGCTGCACCACGCCCAGGTCGCCGGTGTGGAACCAGCCGCCGGCGAAGGCCTCGCGCGTCGCGCGCTCGTTGCGCAGGTAGCCCTTCATCACCAGGTTGCCGCGGAAGCACACCTCGCCGATCGTGCGGCCGTCGGCCGGCACCGGCTGCAGCGTGTGCGGGTCCAGCACCTCGCAGGCCTCCTGCATCAGGTAGCGCACGCCCTGGCGCGCGATGCGCTCGGCGCGCTGTTCCAGCGGCAGCGCCGGCCAGTCGTCCTGCGGCACGCAAACGGCCGCCGGCCCGTAGACCTCGGTCAGGCCATAGACGTGGGTCAGGTTCAGGCCGATGCGCTCGGCCCCTTCGATCAGTGCCGCCGGCGGCGCGGCGCCGGCCACCATGCCCTCGATCAGGTGCTCGATGCCGTGGCGCAGTTCCGCCGGCGCGTTCACCAGCAGCGCGAAGACGATGGGCGCGCCGCACAGGTGGGTGACGCGGTGGCGGCGGATCATCTCGAAGGCCGCGGCCGGCTCCACCTTGCGCAGGCACACCTGCGTGCCGGCCTGGGCCGCCAGCGTCCACGGAAAGCACCAGCCGTTGCAGTGGAACATCGGCAGAGTCCACAGGTACACCGGATGCCCCGGCAGCCGCCACGAGACGATGTTGCAGACCGCGTTCAGGTAGGCGCCGCGGTGGTGGTAGACCACGCCCTTGGGATCGCCGGTGGTGCCGGAGGTGTAGTTCAGCGCGATGGCGTCCCATTCGTCCGCCGGGGGCTGCCAGGCAAAGTCAGCGGCCCCTTCGGCCAGGAAGGCCTCGTACTCGATCTCGCCCAGCGCGCGGCCGTTGGGCACCGCCAGGTCATCCACGTCGACCACCCGCGGCCGGGCATCGCCCAGCAGGGCCAGCGCGCGCTCGATCACCGGCGCGAACTCGCGGTCGGTCAGCAGCACGCGGGCACGGCCGTGGCGCAGCATGAAGGCAATGGTCTCGGCGTCCAGCCGCGTGTTCAGCGTGTTCAGCACGGCGCCGGCCATCGGCACGCCGAAGTGCGCCTCGACCATTGCCGGCACGTTGGGCAGCATGGTGGCCACGGTGTCGCCGCGACCGATGCCCCAGGCCGCCAGCGCGCCGGCCAGGCGGCGGCAGCGTTCGTAGGTCTGGGCCCAGGTTTGGCGCCGCTGGCCGTAGATGACGGCGGTGCGCTGAGGAAACACCCGCGCGCAGCGCTCGATGAAAGTCAGCGGCGTCAGCGGCACGTGGTTGGCCGCGCAGCGCTGCAGTCCGTCGTCGAAGGGGTGCTCGTCCATGGCCTTTCTCTCCTTGGGCCTGAACGATCGCCGCGCGGCATTGCACAACTTGCCGGCAACTATGACGAATGTTTGCAGTGCCCTTCGCAGCGCGCAGGGCCACTCCTAGAATCCGGCGCCATCGCACTGGCCCACCCCCACCCCATGGCCCACGACGGCGACCGCATCCTCGACCCGTCCCAGCGCTACGAAACCCTGCAGGTGGCGCTGCACCTGATCGACCAGGGCCTGACGGTGTTCGACGCCGACCTGCGCCTGGTGGCCTGGAACCTCACCTTCCTGCGCCTGCTCGAGTTCCCGCCCGAGATGGCCTATTTCGGCGCGCCCTTCGAAAGCTTCATGCGCTACAACGCCGAGCGCGGCGAGTACGGCAGCGCCGACCCCGACCGCGCGGTGGCCGAGCGCGTGGCCGCGGCGCGCAGCTTCGCGCCCCACCAGTTCGAGCGCGTGCGGCCCAACGGCCGCGTGCTGCTGGTGCGCGGCGAGCCGCTGCCGGGCAGCCACGGCTTCGTGACGCTGTATTCGGACGTTACCGACCAGCGCTACTACGAAGGCCGCATCCGGCGCCAGAACGCCGAGCTGGAAGAGCGCGTGCTCGAACGCACCGCCGAGCTGCGGGCGATCAACCAGCGCCTGCTGGAAGCCAGTGCCGAGCAGAAGCGCACCCAGGCCGCGCTGGTGCAGGCGCAGCGGCGCGAGGCCATCGGCCAGCTGGCCGGCGGCATGGCCCACGACTTCAACAACATCCTCACCGTCGTCATCGGCAACCTGTCCTCGCTGTGCGAGGAGCGGCCGGGCGAGCCGGACATCGCCGACTTCGTCGAACCCGCGCTGGTCGCCGCGCGCCGCGGCGCCGAGCTGATCAAGGGCCTGCTGGCCTATTCGCGCCAGCATCCACTGGCGCCGCGCGCGGTGGACGTGGGTCCGCTGGTGCACCGCCTGGGCAAGCTGATGCGGCGCTCGCTGCCCGAGAGCCTGCAGCTCACCATCCATGCGCCGCCGGAGCCACTGGCGGCGATGGTGGACGTGCACGAGCTGGAGAACGCGCTGCTGAACCTGCTGTTCAACGCCCGCGACGCGATGCCCGGGGGCGGCGCGATCGAGGTACACGTGGCGCCTGAGCCGCTGGACGAAGCCGCCGCCGCCGCGCTGCAGCTGCCCGCCGGCGCCTACGTGCGCATCGCCGTGCGCGACCACGGCGTGGGCATGGACGACGCCACCATCGCGCGCGCCTTCGAGCCCTTCTTCACCACCAAGGGCGTGGGCCGCGGGTCGGGCCTGGGCATGTCCATCGTCGACGGCTTCGTCAAGCAGTCGGGCGGCCACATCACGCTGGAAAGCCGCCCCGGTGCCGGCACCACCGTGACCCTCCTGCTGCCCTGCACGCCCGTCGACGCGCCGCTGCCCGCCGAGGCGGCGCCGGCCGCCGGCGCCGAGGCCGAAGCACCCGCCGCCGCCCGCCGCGCCGGCGTGGCGCTGGTCGTCGAGGATGACGCGCAGGTGCGGCGCGTCGTCCGCCGCCACCTGGTCGGGCTGGGTTATGCGGTGATCGAAGCGGCCGATGGCGTCGAGGGCCGGCACATGCTGGACGGCATGGGCGACATCGACCTGCTGCTGACCGACGTGGTGATGCCCGGCGGCGTCGACGGCCGCGACCTGGCGCGTTACGCGCGCGACGTGCGGCGCGTGCCGCAGGTGCTGCTGATGAGCGGCTACGCCAACGGCGACACCGAGGTCGCCGGCATCACGCTGCTGCCCAAGCCCTTCACGAAGGGCCAGCTCGCCGCGGCGCTGGCGGGCGACGCCGAGGCCATGGCGAGGTGATGCGATGAGTGCCACGGCCCCTGCATCCGCCCCGCCGCCGCTGGTCTTCGTCGTCGAGGACGAGCCCGAGATCGCGCGGCTGATCACCGGCGCGCTGCAGGCCCATGGCATGCGCTGCGAGTCGTTTCGCGACGGTGCCGGGCTGATGCGCCACCTGGCCGCCGAGCAGCCCGACGCCTGCGTGCTGGACCTGGGCCTGCCGGACATGGACGGCATGGCGCTGCTGCGCCACATCGCCGAGCGCGCCGCCTGCGGCGTGCTGATCGTCACCGGCCGCGACCACACGGCAGACCGCGTGATGGGCCTGGAACAAGGCGCTGACGACTACGTGCTGAAACCCTTCGAGCCGCGCGAGCTCGTGGCCCGGGTGCGCAGCGTGCTGCGGCGCCGCGGCGTGGGCCTGGCGGCGCAGGCCGGGCGCGACCCCCGCCGCCACGCGTCCTTTGCGGGTTGGCGCTTCAACCCGGCGACGCACCAGCTGTTCGACGCCTCGGGCGGCGAAACCACGCTCAGCACCGCCGAGTCCACCGTGCTCCAGTGCCTGCTGGAGCGGCCGCACCAGATCCTGACGCGCGACCAGCTGATGGGGCTGCGCGACGTGTCGCCACTGGACCGCAGCATCGACGTGCGCATCTCGCGGCTGCGGCGCAAGCTGGAAGAGGATCCACAGAATCCGCGGTTGATCAAGACGGTTTATGGGGCGGGGTACATGTTTTGTGGGGCGGTGACGTGGGGGTGAGGCCACGGCGGGTCGCGCGCCCCTCGCTTTGCAGTCTGCGGTTGACTACCACCCGGCCGGGTCTTGCTCTCGCCCTCGCGCTCTGCAATCTGCGGTTGACTACTACCCGGCCGGGTCGCGCCCTCGCCGTCGCGCGCTTCAGTCTGCGCTTGACTACCACCCGGCCGGGTCTCGCCATCGCGCTCTGCCATCTGCGGTGGACTGCCATCCGGCCGGGTCTCGCCCCGGCGGGCGACCTACTTTCTTTGCTGGTGCCCTCCATGT
>CAMLJY010000168.1 GCA_946480465.1 uncultured Burkholderiales bacterium | reverse complement strand
GGCGCCGGCAAGATCAAGCGCCAGAAGACGCTGGAGGTGAAGATCCCCGCCGGCATCAACGAAGGCATGCGCATCCGCTCGGCCGGCAACGGCGAGCCTGGCACCAACGGTGGCCCGGCGGGCGATCTCTACATCGAGATCCGCATCAAGGAGCACGACATCTTCGAGCGCGACGGCGACGACCTGCACTGCACGGTCCCGGTGTCGCTGACGACGGTGGCGCTCGGTGGCTCGATCGAGGTGCCGACGCTGGGCGGCAAGGCCGAGATCGAACTGCCCGAGGGTACGCAGCACGGCAAGACCTTCCGGTTGCGCGGCAAGGGAATCAAGGGACTCCGCTCCAGCTACCCGGGAGATCTCTATTGCCACATCGCCGTGGAAACGCCGGTCAAGCTCACCGAGCACCAGCGCAAGCTGCTGCGGGAG
The DNA here is from genome assembly GCA_946480465.1 of uncultured Burkholderiales bacterium. Next base: position 6,120 of record CAMLJY010000168.1, on the reverse strand, counting down.
TTGGACGAGTCACTGAAGAAGGGCGGCGACAAGCACTCGCCCAACGCGAAAAGCTGGACCGATCGCGTGAAGGACCTCTTCAAGTGAGTGAAGTAGCCGGTAAACACCGGTAAGACGCGTAGACCGCGGCCTCAAGAGGGCCGCGGCCACCGCCGATATGGTGGACAAGACAGCCACAGCTCTCACGTCCACAACCATGCCTTTGTCCGGTTCCCTCCCCGCGCGGCTCACGCGCGCCGTCGCCGTCTGGCGAGGCCCGGCATGCTGATCGACCGCGACATCGATCAAGCGCATGCGCTGGTGATCGACAGCAACGTCACTTCGCGCAGCGTCATGGCTGCGCAGCTGCGCGACCTCGGTGTCGGCCACGTCAAGCAGACGGGTCGCGTCAACGAAGCCCGGCTCGCGCTGGAACAGCGGCCGTACGACATCGTGCTGTGCGACTATCACTTCGAGGGCACCGACATGTCGGGCCAGGATCTGCTGGACGAGCTGCGGCGCGAGAACCTGCTGCCCTACTCCACCGTGTTCATCATGGTGACCGGCGAGGCAACATATTCGAAGGTGGTGGAAGCCGCCGAAGCCGCGCTCGACAGCTACCTGCTGAAGCCCTACACCGCCTCCGCGCTGGGCGAACGCCTGAGCGAAGCGCGCCGCCGCAAGCGCGTGCTGTGCGACGTCTTCGAGGCACTCGAGCGCGGCCAGCTGGACGTCGCGGCCAAGATCTGCCTGCGGCGCTACCACGGCAAGGAGAGCTACGGTCTCTTCTGCGCACGCATCGCCGCCGAGCTGCTGCTGAAGCTGGACCGCCACGACGAGGCACGCCAGTTGTACGACACCGTGGCCAAGGACAAGAACCTGGCCTGGGCGCGCCTGGGCATCGCGCGCGCGCAATTCGCCTCAGGAGAGATCAACCCGGCCCGCCGCAGCGTCGAGGCCCTGCTGCGGGATCACCCGGAGCATGCGGACGCCTACGACGTGCTGGGCAGCCTGCAGGTCGACCAGGGTGAACTGGCACAGGCGTTAGTGACCTACCGCATGGCCTCACAGCTGACGCCGGGCTGCCTGCTGCGGTTGCAGCATTGCGGCACGCTGGCCTTCTACCAGGGCGAGCGCGAAGAAGCCCTGCGCCTGCTGGAACGGACGATCGGCATGGGCATCAAGTCCAAGCTGTTCGACGCACTGACGCTGCTGCTGGTGGCATTCCTGCGCTACGACACACAGGACAGCAAGGGCCTCGTGATTGCGCACGACCAGATCAAGCGCTTCTGCGAACGCCACCCTGAATCAAAGCGCCTGCAGCGCCTGGAAGCTGCGGCCAGCGCACTGCGCCTGCTGATGACGCGCAACCACGACGAAGCGCTGGCCGTCGCACGCAACCTCGCTGACGCGGCGAACAGTGACGCCTTCGACGTCGAGGCTTCGAATATCGTGCTGGCGCTGTGGACGCGCCTGCCCGAAAAGGACGTTCCGGCCGGCGAACTCGACAGCCTGGCACGTGGCATCGCGATGCGCTTCTGCGTGTCGAAGGCGGTGACCGAGGTGCTGGTCGCGGCCGCCCAGCGCCGCGAGCCCTTGCTCTCGACGATTCGCACATGCCAAGCCGAGATCACCTCGATCGCCGAAGAGGCGATGGCGCATTCGGTCCGCGGGCGTCCCCGCTCGGCGGTCGAATCGCTGCTCAAGCGCGGCACGGATACCCGCAATGCGAAGCTCATCGAGATGGCGACGCTGGTGGCACGCCGCCACGCGGACACCATCGAGGACCGGGACGACCTGCTGGCCGAAGCCGCCACGCTGCAGCGCCGCTTCTGCCAGCCGATCACCCACCTGGCCGGCGTGCGCCGCACCGGGCGCTCGCCAGGCGGCCTCGTTCTGCGCACCTGAAGGCCGGCCCGACCGTCGGCACGGATCTGCCGCATCAGCGCCGGCACTCGCCAGGGCTTCGGGCCGGTGCGACCCGCTGCACCAGTGCTGCACCAGTGCTGCACCGATGCTGCCCCGGTACCTGCCCCGGTACTGCATGAGTGCGGCGCATCAGAACAGCGACCCTTGGCGCGGCTCTTCCTTGGCGGCCCCCTGGCGCCGCTGAGAACGCACATCATCGGTCGCAGCCGGACCCGCCATGCCCGCCCCGCTCCGCCGCCCTGCCTTCTCCGGCCGCTTGAACTGTGTCAGGTCCAGTTCCACTCGCTCACGATTCAAGCCCAGCCGATGGCAGGCCTTGTGGAATCGCTGGCGCAGCAGCTGCGCCCACAGGCCGCTGCCCACCAGTCTTTCGCCGAAGCGCGCTTCGTAATCCTTGCCGCCTCGCATCTCGCGGATACGTGCCATCACGCGAGCAGCCCGTTCGGGGAAGTGCTGCTGCAGCCACTGCTGAAACAGCGGGTTCACCTCCCAGGGCAAACGAATCACGATGCTGAACGCAGCCCGGGCTCCCGCCGCATGCGCGGCTTCCAGGATGCGCTCAAGTTCGGGTTCGTTGATGAAGGGAATGACGGGTGACACGCTGACGCCGACCGGCACGCCCGCCTTCGACAGCGCCTCGATCGTGCGCAGGCGCCTGTGCGGGGCCGCGGCGCGCGGCTCCATCACCCGCGCCAGTGCGGGATCGAGTGTCGTGATCGACACGTACACCGCCGCAAGACGCCGCTGCGCCATCGGTGCGACCAAATCCAGATCGCGCTCGATGCCGGATGACTTGGTGACCATCGAGAAAGGGTGATTGCATTCGGCCAGCACTTCGATCACCGAGCGGGTGATGCGCAGGCGCCGCTCGACCGGCTGGTAGGCGTCGGTCGCCGCGCCGATGTTGAGCATCAATGGTTCGTAGCTGCGGGCAGCGAACGCATCGCGCAGCCGTTCGGCCGCGTTCACCTTCGCGATGATGCGGGTCTCAAAATCGACCCCGGGCGAGAGATTGAGGTAGCTGTGCGTGGGGCGGGCGAAGCAGTAGATGCACCCATGTTCGCAGCCCCGGTACGGATTGATGGACAGGTCGAAGCCAATGTCCGGCGAGTCGTTACCCGTGAGGATGGTCTTCACTCGCTCCTCGAGCACCTGCGTCTCCGGGGGCAGGTGCTCTTCTTGCGCTGCTTGCTCCAGGGTGCCCCAACCGTCGTCGAAGCTCTCGCGCTCGTCCTTCGCGAAGCGGTGGTCCAACGACCACGCGGTGCCCCGGCCTTTGACGGGCGCGTAGACCAGCGCGGCAGCCTGCTCGCGCACCTGGAGTGGCTCAGCGGGCGGGGCCGGCACGATCGGAACATGGCGCATGCTGTGAATATATACAGCACCTGTTGTTCCGTCCAGTTGTCTTGCGCGGCCTGCTCCGCGCGCGGTCAGTATTCGCCGCCGCCAAGGGCGCCCGGCGCCAAGTTGTCGAACTTGGTCAGAGGCTTGATGAAGGCCAGCTTCACGGTACCGACCGGCCCGTTCCGCTGCTTGCCGATGATGATCTCCGCCACGCCCGGCTCTTTGGTGGGATTGGGGCCGTCCGGCTTGTTGTAGTACTCGTCACGGTAGATGAACATGATGATGTCCGCATCCTGCTCGATGGCGCCCGATTCACGCAGGTCACTCATCATCGGCCGCTTGTCGGTGCGGGTCTCGACCGACCGGTTCAACTGCGACAAGGCAATCACCGGGCACTGCAGTTCCTTGGCCAGCGCCTTCATGCCCCGGGAAATCTCCGAGAGCTCGGTCGCCCGGTTCTCGCCCTCGGACTTCGACGTACCGCTCATCAGCTGCAGGTAGTCGATGACGATCAGCCCCAGCGTTCCACCGTACTGGCGCGCCATGCGCCGGGCCCGCGCCCGCAACTCGGCCGGGTTCAGGCCCGGTGTCTCGTCGATGTAGAGCGGGGCCTTGCTGAGCTTGTCCACCGCCTCCGTCAGGCGGCCCCATTCGTCGTCCTTGATGCGCCCGGTGCGCAAGCCGCCCTGATCGATGCGGCCAATGGAACCGACCATCCGCAGCGCCAGTTGCGAGGCGCCCATTTCCATCGAGAACACCAGCACCGGCAGGCCTTCGTTGACCGCCACGTTCTCGGCGATGTTCAGCGCGAACGCGGTCTTGCCCATCGAGGGGCGCGCCGCCAGGATGATCAAGTCGCCCTTCTGCAGGCCGGCCGTCATGCGGTCCATGTCGAAGAAGCCGGTGCGCACGCCCGTGACCTCCTCGGCACCGTTCTCGTACAACTCGGTGACCCGGTCGATCAGCTCGACCGCCAGCTGGCTGATGCTGATGAAGCCCTGCTTGCTGCGCGAGCCCTCTTCACCGATCTTGAAGATCTTGCCCTCGGCTTCGTCGAGGATCTGCGCCACCGGCCGGCCCTGCGGATTGAAGGCATTGGTCGCGATCTCGTCCGAAGCGGAGATCAGCTTGCGCAGTACCGCCCGCTCACGGACGATTTCGGCATAACGCCTGAGGTTGGCGGCACTCGGTACGCTTTGTGCCAGCGCGTTCAGGTAGGCCAGGCCACCGACCGCCTCGGCCTTGCCGTTGCTCTGTAACTGCTCGAACACGGTGATCACGTCCGCCGGCTTGCTGGCGTTGATCAGCTGCGCAATGGCGTTGAAGATCTCTCGGTGCTCGAAGCGGTAGAAGTCGCCTTCGGTCACGACGTCGCCAGCGCGGTCCCAGGCCAGGTTGTCGATCAGCAGGCCACCGAGCACGCTTTGCTCGGCTTCGGTCGAATGGGGCGGAACGCGAAGCCGGGCGACTTCGTCGTCGGCTGGCGGAGGAGGCGGGCTGAAGACGGTCGACATGGAAGCGAGGATCATACGGCCGGCCCGCAGCGCGCCCTGTGGGCAAGCCTGTGGAGATTCGGGGGGAATCCAGGGGATGGCCGTGCACAACTCACAGCAGGAAAACAAAAGGGGCCGGCATGGCCGGCCCCTTGGCGGAATGCTGGTTGGTCGGCCGGTTACTCGGCCTCGGCAACCACTGCCACCGTGACGTCGACCACGACGTCGGTGTGTGCAGCCACGGACACCGGATGCTCGCCCACGGTCTTCAGCGGGCCGTTGGGCAGGCGAACCTGCGCCTTCGCGACGTCGAAGCCAGCCTTCTTCAGGCCATCGGCGATGTCCGCATTGGTCACGGAACCGAACAGGCGGCCATCGACGCCCGCCTTTTGCGAGATCGTCACCGTCTTGCCGGCGAGCTTGTCGCCCAGGGCCTGGGCGGCGGCCAGCTTCTCGGCAGCGGCCTTCTCGAGCTCCGCGCGGCGGGCCTCGAATTCCTTGATCGCGGCGTCGGTCGCGCGGCGGGCACGCTTGGTCGGGATCAGGAAATTGCGGGCGTAGCCGTCCTTGACCTTGACCACGTCACCCAGATTGCCCAAGTTGGCGACCTTGTCGAGCAGGATCACTTGCATGTTGTTCTCTCCTCGACGTTCAGACGCGGTGCTGGTCGCTGTACGGCAGCAGTGCCAGGAAGCGCGCGCGCTTGATCGCGGTGGTCAGTTGGCGCTGATAGAAGGCGCGGGTGCCGGTCAGGCGAGCGGGCGTGATCTTGCCGTTCTCGCCGACGAAGTCACGCAGCACGTCGACATCCTTGTAGTCGATCTCTTCAACACCGGCGACGGTGAAGCGGCAGAAGCGCTTGCGCTTGAACAGCAGCGACTGCTGGTTGCGCTTGGGCTTGCGGTCCTTGGAAAACTTGCCTTTACCACGGGGCGGGGGCATGGTGTACCTCTTTCAATCTGACGAATCGTGTGCTCGGGGAGCGGTTTGCTCGGCCGTCTTGTCGGCTTCCAGCGCTGTGATGTGGAACAGCAGTCCGCGGCCGTTGCGGGCACTGGCGAGGAAGCCGGCGTAGCGCCCTTCGCTTCCCAGCGCCAACGCGCCCAGGTGCTGCGTGATCGCCCCGATGCCCAGCGCCTTGATCTCCATCGAGACCTTGCGCGGCTGGCCATCTTCGCTGACCGTCGACTCGTGTTCGAGCTTCAGGTCCAGCGCCGGCACGCCGGCGGGGGTGTAGCGCATCGCACCTCGCTCGACCAGCTTCGCCGACAGAACCAGGCGGTTCATTGCGGCGGCGCGGATCGGACGGCGGCTGCGGACAGCCGAATCAGGCGCTGGTCTCCTGGGCGGCCTTGCGGGCCTCTTCCTTCTCGAC
>CAMLJY010000167.1 GCA_946480465.1 uncultured Burkholderiales bacterium | reverse complement strand
AGGGCAACTTCGGCGAGTACCCGGTGGCGCGCATGACCGACGCGCCGGTGATCGCGGTGCACGTCGTGCCCAGCATCGATCCGCCCAAGGGCATGGGCGAACCCGGCCTGCCGCCCTTTGCGCCGGCGCTGGCGAATGCGCTGCGCCGCGCCGGCGCCAAGCCGCAGCGGGAGCTGCCGCTGAAGCTGGCCTGAGAGCCGGCTTCCTCCATCGCCGAGTGGGTGGCCCGCGCGGGGCCAGCCGCCGGTGGTGGGACACTCTGCCCGCTGCCGCGCAAAGTGCGCGGCCAGACAGGGAGGATCCATGATGATTCACGCAAGCCCCGGCCGCTCGGCCGGGCGGCGCGCTGCTGCATGGCTGGCAGCGCTGGCAACGGCCCTCGCGGCCGGGTGCGGCAGCGGTGGCGACGACGCCCCGGCCGCCGCACCGGCCGCCACCGACTTTCGCAGCGTCAGCGTGCTTGCCGGGGCGGTCGACGCCGGCGGCCTGGGTGACGCGGACGGTCCGGCGGCACAGGCGCGTTTCCAGGGCCCGTCCGGCGTGGCGGTCGCCAGCGACGGCGCCGTCTGGATCAGCGAGACCGATCGCGGCCGCATCCGCCGCGTCGATGCATCGGGCATGGTCGAGACGGTGGTGGCCGACCTCGGCGCGCTGGCCGCGGGCACCGACGCAGCGGGCCGGCCCCTGAAGTTCAGCCATCCGGGCCCGATGGCCGCGGGTCGAGCGGGCGAGGTGTACGTCGCCGTCGAACAGACGGCCCCTGGGGCTTCCGGGCGGAACGGCAGCGCGGCCATCGTCGAGGCGCCGTGGGCGGTGCTGCGCATCGGCAGCGACCGCCAGGTCACGACCGTGCTGCGTCCGCACGATGCCGGCCGGGTCGCGACGGCGGTGCTGGTCGATCCCGCCGGGCGGCTGCTGGTCGCCGACACGCGCTGCGCCATCTGGCGCGCGCTGCCGGGCGCCCCGGCGGCGGAGGTCCAGCTGCTGCACGCGCTCGCAGGCAGCGCCCAGCGCCCGGCCTGCGCCGGTTTCGACGCGATCAACAGCCTGGCCTTCGATCCGCAGGGCCGGCTGGTCTTCTCGGTCGGCGTCGGCGACATCCGGCGCCTGGAGGCGGATGGCCGCGTGAGCACGCTGGCGAAGGACCTGGTGCCCGGCTTCGGCTGCTTCGGCATGGCCTACGACCGGCGCGGCCGCCTGCTCATCAACAGCGGCCGCCACCAGCTGCATGTGCTGGACGCGCAGGGCCTGCAGGCCTGGGCCGGCAGCGCCGAGCCGGGCTGGGCCGACGGTCCGTCGGCCGAGGCGCGCTTCACCCGGCCCTGCGGCCTGGCGCTGGAAGCAGGCGGCGATGCGGCGGTGCTGGTCGACCAGAGCACCCACACGCTGCGCCGCATCGATGCCGACGGCCGCGCCACGACCCTGGCCGGCCGCGCGGTGCAGGACGGCTTCCGCGATGGCGAGGGCAGCGCAGCTCGCTTCGGCGAGTCTTTTGCGCTGGGCGCCGCGCGTGACGGTTCACTGGTGGCCGCCGATCCGCGCAACCGTGTCGTGCGCCGCATCGAGACGGCGGGCCGCGTCAGTACGCTGGCAGGACGCCCTGGCCGCCTGCAGCCGATGGCGGGCGAGGACGGACCGGTGCTGCAGGCCCGGCTCGGTTTTCCGCAGGCCGCGCTCGTGGCCGGCGACGGCAGCCTGTGGATCGCCGACCGCGAGGGCCCGCGGCGGCTCGGCGCCGACGGCGTGCAGCGGCTGGTCGCGCGCTTCCTCGACTGGGGCGTGGAAGGCCTGGCGCTGGATGCGAACGGCGACGTGCTGGTGATGGGCTACGCCAGCATCGCGGCGGCCGACGGCAAGACCGTGGAGGGCGATCTCTGGCGCTGGCCGGCCGCCGCGGCACCGGGCACCGCGCCGACCGCGCTGCCCCTGTCCTGGCCGAACGCGCTGCGCACCGGCCCGCGCGGCACCCGCGCGCTGTGCGCGGGCGGTGACGGCGGCCTGTTCTTCGTCGAGGGCAGCACCGTGCTGCGCCGCGCAGTCGACGGCCGGGTCACGCTGTGGGCCGGTTCCGTCACCGAGACCGGCGGTGCCGATGGCGTCGGCGAGGCGGCCCGCTTCACGCTGCCTTCCGGCCTGGCCTGCCATGCCGATGGCGTGTACGTGGCCGACAGCGGCAACCACACCGTGCGGTTCATCGACGCTGCGCGCCGCGTGACCACGGTGCTGGGGCGCGCCGGCGTGGCCAGCATCCCGGACGGCAGCGTGCCCGGCTTGCTCGACCATCCCTCCTCACTGGCCCTGCTGCCCGGCGGGATCGCAGTGAAGACCGGCCTCGGCATCGTGGTCGCCCGGCACTGACGCCGGATCCGGACCCGGGACGCGCTCCCTCATGCCGGGACGGCGCGCGGCCCGGCCCTTGCGTTCGCGCAAGGCGCGGCAGCGCGGGGCCCGGGAAGATGGCGCGCCATGACGCGACGCATCCTGATCCTGCAAGGCCATCCGGACACCACCCGGCCGCACCTGTGCCATGCGCTGGCCGATGCCTACGCGGCGGGCGCCGAGTCCGCGGGCCACGCGGTGCGCCGGCTGGACGTCGGCGCGCTGGACTTTCCGCTGCTGCGCAGCAAGGCCGAGTGGGACGAGGGCGTGCTGCCCGCGGGCCTGGCCCAGGCGCAGGCCGACGTCGCCTGGGCCGAGCACCTCGTGCTGGTCTTTCCGCTGTGGCTGGGCGGCATGCCGGCGCTGGTGAAGGGCTTCCTCGAGCAGGTGGCGCGGCCGGGCTTTGCGCTGTCGCACTTCCGCGAGGGCGAGATGCCGAAGAAGCTGCTGGCCGGGCGATCGGCCCGCATCGTCGTCACGATGGGCATGCCGGCGCTCGTCTACCGCTGGTACTTCCGCGCCCACAGCCTGAAGGCGCTGGAACGCAACATCCTCGGCTTCGTCGGCATCGCGCCGATCCATGAAACCCTGATCGGCACGGTGGAGGGCCTGGGCGCGAAGCAGCGCGAAGGCTGGCTGGCCAAGCTGCGCCGGCTGGGGCGCGAGGCGGCCTGAAAGCCTGCGGCAGGTGCGGGTGTGCCGCGCCGCACCTGGGTGCCGGCGCGGCGGGACCTGCCGTGCCTATCAGGTGAAAGTAACGTCCAGCCCCGGCAGCGCCAGGCCGTCCAGCCGGGTCTGCCAGCGCTGGCCCGGCGCGATCGGCAAGGCGCGCGTCAGCGTGCCGGTGGTGACGATCTCGCCGGCGGCCAGCGGCGGCTGCGCCGCGTCCTGGGCCAGCAGGTCCACCAGGTGCCGCAGCGCCGACAGCGGTCCACCCAGCACGTTCTCGGCCTGGCCGCGGTCGGCCTCGGCACCATCGCACGACAGCGTGATCCCGAAGCCCGACAGCGCGGCGCGCCAGCGGGCGCGGTCGTCAGCGACGGAGCGCGGCGGGCCGACCAGCAACGCGCCGTGCAGGCAGAAGGCGGCCACGGTGTCCGGTGCGGTGAACTTCCAGCCGGGGTAGATGGACTGCACGATCTCGAAGCCGTGCGCGACCCATTCGATGCAGTCCAGCAGCGCGGCGTCGTCCATGCCGGCCTCGGGAGCCTGCGCCAGGCCGAAGACGATCTCCGGCTCGATGCGCGGCTCGATCATGCGGTCGAGGGCGAAACGCGCATCCGGCCCCACCAGGCGTTGCACCGTGCTGTCGTACATCGTGCCCCAGACCGGCGCCCAGACGTCGTACTCGGCCCAGATCGTACGGTTCGTGAAGCCGATCTTGCGGCCCAGCGGCCGCTCGCCACGCGCGACCCGCCGTGCCCGCAGGTCGGTGGCCACGCGGTAGGCGTCGGCCAGGCCGAAGCCGTCGATGCGGGCGGAGAACGGCGTGATCTGGCGGCGCTGGTCGAGTGCGCTGAGCGCGTCGTCGGCGATGGTGGCGAGTGTGGGGGTATCGAGCGAGGGGCGGGACATGGGCGATGGCTCTGGCATCAGAAGGCAGGGCACCGATGCTATGCCTCAATGCCGCATCCGGGTGGAAAGGGCATCGGGTCGGCCCGACATGCCTCCGCGTTGCGCCGTGCCGCGCCCTGCAGCGCCGTGGACGGGGCCAACCCGGTTCAGCGCCGCGTATGCCGACCAGCTGGGCACGCCGCGGGTGATCGTGCGCAACACGGACCAGGCGATCCAGTGGCGCTGGGACACTGCCGAGCCGTTCGGGGCGACGCCGCCGAGCGAGAACCCGGCGGGGCTGGGCGCGTTCGGGTTCAGCCAGCGCTTCCCGGGGCAGGTGTTTGACAGCGAGACGGGGAACTTCTACAACTGGCATCGGGATTACAGCCCTCGTATTGGACGCTACCTTCAATCCGATCCCATTGGGATTGCTGGCGGTATCAATACCTGCAGCTACGGAGGCAGCGACCCCATTGGAAACATTGATCCAATGGGCCTGGACGTCTTCAGACGTAACGGCAACGAGTTCTCGCAAGTTCCTACCTCAGGTGATGGCTCATGGGAACGAGCGCGCACCATCGGGGATCACATCGTGGGCTGGGATCCCTTCGTAACGGACAGGGTCTGCGACGACTTCAGGAGCGGCGGCGACGGATGGTGGGGTCAGGAGCCGCCGATCGGGCTCGAAATCAGGGGAGATGATGGGCCCGGATATGGTTGGGATGATCTTGCGTGGGACGCTGCAACTACGTTTTTTCCTGCAGGGAAGGTGGCAAGCGTCGCTGGTCAGCTGGTGAAGCGCATAGTTCGCACGCGCATCAAGGAATCTGCACGTCTCGTGAAGGAGGCGCAGGTTGCTGGAAGGTCCAACCAAGAGGGGCTAGACAGGGCTAGACAGATTGATGGAGCAGCTCCGCAACGGGAACACCAATCCTGGCATCGGTACGAAGCCGATAGGCGGCGGATTGTCTGAGGCGCGCGCTGCTGACGGTTCCCGCGTGTACTTCCGGCAGACAGAAGGCGGGATTGAGATTGTCGGGAAATAGAATAAGGCCAATCAGGAGGCCGTAATTCAGGAGGTGATTCGTGTCTTTGGGAGGCGCTAACTTGAAGTTTTCTGTGCGTACGCCATCAGGCGCAGACATCGAGCCGGTGGACGACGATAACGTTGACGTCTTGATAGACTTGGAAGACGGCAGGTCGTATGCGGCAACCTTTTTCACTATCACCAATCTTCAGGCACTGATGGATCGCCATCGCGCTTCCAATGAGTTTGCCGGCGGTAGTTATATTTGGGCCAAAGACATGATCGTTGTTAAATCGATCAGCCGGGAGATCATTGAGGTCGCTATTGCTGATTTGGTGGTGAGTGGTGAAATTGCCTCTTGCTGTACTCGGGTGCGCTGAGCAAGTCGGCTGGTGACAAGGGTGCGAGTGACTGACAGCAATACTCCGAACAGTCTATTCCACAAGCGATGACCATTCGCTCGTGACTGATGAAGCGGATTCCATTGGTCTGCGGGCGATCCCGCAACGTGCGGGTGGGGTGATGTATGCCGTCGACCAACTTGACAATCCGGACACTGTGTCGCTGCAGAAGGGCGGAGAACTTTCACCTTCCCACTTGGTTGCGGGACAGATCGGGACCGTTGGAGGCGCAGAGAAGTCCGTCTCAAGGACCGCATGTTCAGCGATGGGACAGACGGCAATGGGGAGTCAAGACCAAGGCTCTCGAACGCCTTCGCCATTTCTTCCCAACGATCCTTATTCTCCAGAGTCGGTTAGCGGAAGGCAGAGTGACACCCGAGAGCAAGAGGGGCGCGTACGAAGGATCCGGACTCGCCAATTCCTGATCGTGGACCGGGTAAAGACATGGGCGGGCATGACTAGGGCATGGCTGGGCATGACTCGCGAGGCAGAACACCTCACGAAACTGGTGAACGGAACGTAAACAGCAATGAAGAACACTCCAGGCGACTAAAAGGTAACCCAAACGGCTTGCCTAGACGCTGATGCAATGTCACGCAGTTGGTCGATGTCATCCTCGAGAGGTTTGGGGGAAGATTGTCTGTGATGCCGTGCGCCTCACAGTCGACGGGAATGACTTTGTCTGCACCCTCGCGATTGAGGGCATATCTTGTGGGCGTGGGCGTACCTTGCGTGGCGAGAACTTGGTCGCCGACTTCCGTGTAGAGCTGCCTCAGGTTGTAGTGCAGGCTGGGCTGCTTGCTGCGTTTCGGGACCGTCTTGTCGAGTGGCAAGCCAATCCAGCGGAATTCACTTGTGAGCTCTGCGATGCCAGTTCGACTGATCAGAAATGGACGTTGTCTATCGGGCGCGATGACGATCTGATCTACTCCGCTGGCAAGCCGGCGTGCATAATCTCGTATTCCATTGGTGCTGCCATGACTGTCGGTGGGCTTTCATTGTCGATCAGTCTTGTATTCGTCCGTGCGCCGAGAGCATTTACCAGTTTCTGCGCGATCCGGCAGGTGCGTAGGGGGTGGCTGACAGTGGGTGATAACCTCATGGCAGCCGCTGCCGACTCGTTCGTCGACATGCTGGACCTTGTGTGGTGTCAACGCACTTGGGCGGCACGTGATGCGCAGGCGTCGACCGAGACGAGCTTTGAGGAGGGAATTCTCAAAGCAGATCTCGGCGGTGCTGTTGACCCTGAGGCAGTGCGTGAACACTACGCGGGCGGCGCTTACGCTTCTGCTTGAAGCGCCCTGACCATTGCCTACGACGGGCTGATGACCGGCTGAGCCAAGCCACGCTGGGCGGCTCGGCCACGAGCTATGGCTACGGCTGGGACATGGGCTCGAATCGGATCACCTGATTCGCGACATGGCTCAGCCACGCCCGGTGTGGCTCATGAGTTGAGCCAGC
>CAMLJY010000166.1 GCA_946480465.1 uncultured Burkholderiales bacterium | reverse complement strand
GTCAGCCTGATCGGCGCGCCCACCGACGTCGGTGCCGGCAGCCGCGGCGCCAGCATGGGGCCCGAGGCCCTGCGCGTCGCCAACCTGCAGCCCACGCTGGAGAGCCACGGCCTGGAGGTGATCGACCGCGGCAACCTCAGCGGCCCGTCCAACCCCTGGCTGCCGCCAACCGAGGGCTACCGCCACCTCGACGAGGTGGTGGCCTGGAACCAGGCGGTGCACAACGCCGTGCATGCCGAACTGGCCACCGGCCGCATGCCGATCCTGCTGGGCGGCGACCACTGCCTGGGCCTGGGCTCCATCAGCGCGGTGGCGCGCCACTGCCGCGAGACCGGCAAGAAGCTGCGCGTGCTGTGGCTGGATGCGCATGCCGACTTCAACACCAGCGAGCTGACGCCCAGCGGCAACATCCACGGCATGCCGGTGGCCTGCCTGTGCGGGCTGGGGCCGAAGCCGCTGATCGAGATCGGCGGCCACGTGCCCGCGGTGAACCCGAAGTGGATCAAGCAGATCGGCATCCGCTCGGTCGATGCCGGCGAGAAGCGCCTGGTGCACCAGGTCGGCCTGGAAGTGTTCGACATGCGCTACATCGACGAGATGGGCATGCGCCACACGATGGAGCTGGCGCTGGCGACGATGGATGCCAACACCCACCTGCACGTCAGCTTCGACGTCGACTTCCTCGACCCCGACGTGGCCCCCGGCGTCGGCACCACCGTGCGCGGCGGCCCGACCTACCGCGAGGCCCAGCTGTGCATGGAGATGATCGCGGACACCGGCCGCCTCGCCTCGCTGGACGTGATGGAGCTGAACCCGGCCCTGGACGTGCGCAATGCGACGGCGCACGTGGCGGTGGACCTCATCGAGAGCCTGTTCGGCAAGAGCACGCTGATGCGAGCGGCTCAACCGCGCTGAGCGGCGGTTTCCGCCAGCAGAGCCTGAAGCGTCTGCAGCGTGTCGGCCTCGTGGACCGGTTTGTCGTCGCGGATCCGCAGCATGCGCGGACCGCGGCAGCGCCGGGGCGGCGAAGCCAAAACGGAGCCGCCGCGTCAGCGGCGAGCTGCGGTTTCCGCCAGCAGAGCCTGAAGCGTCTGCAGCGTGTCGGCCTCGTGGACCGGTTTGTCGTCGCGGATCCGCAGCATGCGCGGAAACCGCAGCGCGATGCCGCTCTTGTGCCGCGGGCTGCGCTGGATGCCCTCGAAACCCAGCTCGAACACCAGCGTCGGCTTCACGCTGCGCACCGGGCCGAACTTCTCGAGCGTGGTGGCGCGGATGCAGGCATCGACGCTGCGGAATTCCTCGTCGGTGAGTCCTGAATAGGCCTTGGTGAACGGGACCAGCTGCAGCGCATCGGGCTGCGCCGGCTCGCGCCGTCCGATGGCTTCGATCACCGCGTCGGCTTCCCCCGCATCGCGCGGCGCGCGGCTCCAGACGGCGAAGGTGTAGTCGGTGTAGACGCTGGCCCGGCGGCCATGGCCGGCCTGGGCGTAGACCAGCACGCCGTCCACCGTCATCGGCTCGATCTTCCACTTCCACCAGATGCCATCGGACTTCGTGCGGCCGCTGCCGTAGCCGGCCTCGCGGTGCTTCAGCATCAGACCCTCGACACCGCGACTGCGGCTGGCGGCGCGCTGCGCGGCGAGATCGCCCCAGGCCTGGCCGCTGACGATGGGCGATAGCAGCAGCTTGCCGTTCCGCAGCAGGCTCTCCATCCGCTCGCGGCGCTGCCACTGCGGCAGGCCGCGCACATCCTGCCGGTCCTGCTCCAGCAGGTCGTAGGCGATGAAGTCCACGGGGGCGTCGGCCAGCACCTTCTTCGTCAGCGCCTTGCGGCCGATGCGCTGCTGCAGCAGCTGGAACGGTGCGGGCGCGCCGTCCTTCCAGACGAGCAGTTCGCCATCCAGCACCGTGCCGTCCGGCAAGGCCTGCGCCTTGGCGACGACCTCGGGGAAGCGCTCGGTCACCAGTTCCTCGCCACGCGACCAGATCCACGCCTGCCCGGCGCGGCGCACGATCTGCGCGCGGATGCCGTCGTATTTCCACTCGGCGAGCCAATCCGACGCGGGCCCCAGCGCCTCGGGCGCGCCCTGCAGCGGGTGCGCCAGGAAGAACGGGTAGGGCTGGCCGGCGTCCAGCACGGGCTGCATTTCCCTGGCCAGCAGCGCCTGCAGCCGGGCGGCGCTGGGCGGCGTGCGGGCGTCGGTCCAGCCCATCATGCGCTGGGCCACGAGCTTCGCGTCCAGCGCGCCGTGCTGCGCCAACGCGCGCTGCACCAGCAGCTTGCTGACGCCGACGCGGAAACCGCCGCCGATCAGCTTGATCAGCAGGAAGCGCTCGTCCGGCTGCAGTTCGTCGAACCAGCCGGCCAGGGCCGCGGCCTGCTGCCCGGCCGGCGCGCCGCGCAGCGGCAGCAGGCGCTCGGTGATCCAGCGGGCGAGGCCCAGGTCGCTTCGGCGCGCCGGCGCCGGCAGCACCAGCGCGATGGTCTCGGCGAGGTCGCCAACGGCCTGGTAGCTCTCCTCGAACAGCCATTCCGGCACGCCGGCCAGGCGCACGGCGGTGGCGCGCAAGAGCGCGGTGGGCACCGCCTGCCGCGGCCGGCCGCCGGCCAGGAAGTACAGGCCCCAGGCCGCATCCTCGGGCGGCGCGCCGGCAAGATAACGCACGAGTGACGCGACCTTGGCATCGGTCGAGGTGCTGGCGTCCAGCTCGGCGTAGAGGCGGGCGAACCGGCGCATCGGCGTCAGGTGCCGTCCGCGGCCGAAGGGGGCTCGGCAGGCGCCGGCGCGGCCATCTCATCGATGCCGCTCGCCGCGTCGCCGCCGTATGCCGTGTGGAAGGCGCCCGCGTTCCAGCCCTGCTCGCGCAGCCAGCGCACCATCACCGCCTCGTAGCCGTGGGTGACGATCACGCGCTCGGCGCCGGTGGCACGGATGGCGCGCGCAAGGCCGGGCCAGTCGGCATGGTCGGACAGCACGAAGCCGCGGTCCACGCCTTGGCGCCGGCGGGCGCCGCGCAGGGCCATCCAGCCGCTCGCGAAAGCGTCGCTGAAGTCGCCCAGCTTGCGCGCCCAGGCGCTGGCATGCACCGACGGCGGTGCCACGACCAGCGCCTCCGACAACCGCCCGCGATCGGGTACCTCGGCGGCCAGCGCGGTCGGCGGCAAGGCCACGCCTTCGGCGCGGTAGGCGGCGTTCAGCGCCTCCACCGCGCCGTGCACGACGATGGGCCCGATCGAGGCATCGACCCCCGCGATCACACGCTGCGCCTTGCCGAAGCTGTAGGCCAGCAACAGGCTGGGCCGGCCCGCGGCGGCGTTGCCGCGCCACCAGGCGTCGATCTCGCCGAAGACGTCGGCCTGCGGCCGCCAGCGGTAGATCGGCAGGCCGAAGGTCGATTCGGTGATGAAGCAGTCGCAGCGCACCGGCTCGAAGGGCGGCGTGGTCGGGTTGCGTTCGTCGTGCGCGCTCAGGCAGTAGTCGCCCGAGACGACCCACACCTGCCCGCGGTACGCCAGCCGCACCTGGGCCGAGCCCAGCACGTGGCCTGCCGGGTGCAGGCTGATCGTGACGCCGCGGTGTTCCACCGTCTCGCCATAGGCCAGGCCGAAGAACGGCAGATCGTCGCCCAGCCGGCTCTTCAGCACGCCTTCGCTGGCTGCGGTGGCCAGCACGTGGGCATGGCCGGCGCGCGCGTGGTCGGCGTGCGCATGCGTGATCACCGCGCGGTCGACCGGGCGCCAGGGATCGATGAAAAAGTCGCCCGGCACGCAGTACAGGCCTTCGGGCCGCTCGACGACGAGATCCACCGGCCAGGCCTTCAGTACTTGCCGCTCATGCCGGCCAGGCGCAGGAACCAGTAGGCGGTCCAGGCGACGAAGCCGCGCCGCAAGCTGCCCCACCAGCCCGGGCCGACACCGGGCTGCGTGACCTCGCGCGAAGCCTGCACCGCCGATTCGAAGCGCAGCGCCAGTTCGGCCGTGAAGGGCTGGTCGCGGACGATCACATTGGCTTCCAGGTTCAGCAGCAGCGACAGCGGATCGATGTTGCTGGAGCCCACCGTTGCCCAGTCGTCGTCGACGATCGCGACCTTGGCATGCAGGAAGGCCGGCGTGTACTCGAACACGCGCACGCCGACCGCCAGCAGCTCGGCATACAGCACCTGCGCGGCGAGCGCCGCGAAACGGTAGTCCGGCTTGCCCTGCAGCAGCAGCCGCACCTGCACGCCGCGCCTGGCCGCGCGCTGCAGGGCCCGCCGGAACAGCCGGCCGGGATAGAAGTACGGGCAGATGATTTCGACGCGCTCGCGCGCACGGCCGATGGCCTCGATGTAGGCATGCTCGATCGCCCGGCGCTGGCGCAGGTTGTCGCGCACCAGGAAGGCGGCGCGCACCGGCGGCAGGTCGGCCATCGCGACGGTGGACGGGCCGCTGGGCGGCAGGATGCGCAGCCGGCTGGCCACCCGGCGCACGCGCGCCACCGGCTCGGCGCTGCGGGCCAGGCTGGCCAGTTCGTCGCGCCAGTCCGCCCCCAGCGCGGCGCGGCTCCACATCGCGCGGGCCGACTGCTCCACCGCCGCCACCACCGGGCCGCGCAGCTCGGTGGCGAAGTCCAGCCGCGGCAGCTCCGCGAAGCCGTGGTTCAGGTCGTTGCGGTCGTCGATCACGTTGATGCCGCCGACGAAACCGACCTGTCCGTCGACGACGCACAGCTTCTGGTGCAGGCGGCGCAGCTGCCCGGGCTGCAGCAGGCGCCACCAGCGGTCGACCGGGCGAAACACCGCCATCTGCACGCCCGCGGGCAAGAGCTGTTCCCGCAGCACCGGCAGCGTGGCCTTGGAGCCGAAGCCATCGACGACGACGCCGACCCAGACGCCGCGGGCGGCCGCGTCCGCCAGCGCCTTCGTCACGCAGCGGGCCGCGTCGTCGTCGTGGTAGATGTAGGTGGCGAGCCAGACCTGGTGCCGGGCCTGCGCGATGGCCGCGCACATCGCAGGGAAGAGCTCGTCGCCGCCGGCGAGCAGCCGCACGTGGTTGCCGCCCGTCAGCGCGGCGCGCGGCCCGGCCGCCGGCCGCTGGGAGGCAGCGGGAGGCGGGGACGGCGGTCGGCGGAGTTCGACGGTCGGCATCGCAGGGGATTGTCGGTCCCCCGGCGGTGCCCGGTGGCCGCACCCGGGGGCCCGGCGATCTCAGGCGCCCGCGGTTTCCCTGTCAGGCGTCCGCGGTTTCCCTGTCAGGCGTCCGCCACGTGCCGATCGGGCGCGGTCAGGCCGGCTCCAGGGCCTCGCTGCGCGTCTGCGCCGGCGCCACGGCCGCTTCGGCACCGGCGGATGCCGCCGCGGCCAGCACGCTGCGCGAGCCATCCAGCCGCAGGAAGTGCTCCTCGATGAAGTCCTTCTCGACCAGCGTGCGCTGCATCGCGTCCTTCAGGTTGTCCAGCTCGCGGGCGTGCTCGTCGCGCTCCTGCGAGACCTCGGCCAGGCGGCGGCGCGCTTCCTTCAACGCCTCGTTCTCGGCCGCTCCGGCAGGGTTGGCGGCGGACAGGCGCTCGACGTCGGCGGACAAGGCCTCGGCCTTCTGCTCCGCCAGGCGCACGCGTTCCTTCGCGCGCTCCAGGATCTGCTGGTGCTTGCCCAGCTCGCCGCGCAGCGCTTCCACCGTGTGGCCCTGGGCTTCGGCCGCCTTGTTGGCCTTGCGCAGCTCGGTGATGATGCGGTGCGCCTCCATCAGGCGCTGGCGCATCTGCTCGGTCTCGGCAGCCAGCTTGTCGCGCTGCTGCAGCGTGTGCTCCAGGTCGGCCTTGTGCTTGCGGTGCCACTCGGCAATCTTGCTCGGATCGACCTGCGACATGCTTTCCATCATGCGCCGGATGTCGGCCAGCTGGCGGTCGGTGTCGGCGCCGCCGTGCTCCGCCATCTCTTCCATCATGGCGTTGAGCTTGTCGAGCATCTCCAGGCCAGCCACCGGCGTGGGCGTCACCATCGGCGGCGCATTCGGCGCGTTGCCGCCGAAGCCGCCACGCAGTGCATCGACGATCTTGTAGCCGGCATCGCGCACGACGCGCGCGGAGTCGGTCAGCTCGCGCGAGGCGCCGATCATCATGTCGCGCGTCTGTTCCGTCTGGCCGAGGATGCGCACCAGCATGTAGACCAGCAGCACCAGGATGACGGCGTTGCTGATGAAGACGACCGCGACGGCGAGGTTGACGAGGTCCATGGTCACAAGGCCAGAAAGCTGAGCCTGCCCTCGCCCAAGCCGGGCATCGCGATCTGGTAGTCGCAGCGCTCGGTGCCGCGCTCCAGCAGTTCGACCAGCTTGGGGAACTGCGCGGGCACGAGCATCGATCGCGTCAGCGTGCAGCCTTCGGGCGCGTTGTCGACCAGCAGCATCATGCCGGCCGCGCGCAGGAAGGTGGTGGCCTGCGCCACCATGGCCTCTGAGGGCTCGGCCGCGAGCTGCGCCGCGGTGATGTCGTTCACCGGCACGCGCGCCGCACCGCCGCCGAGCAGGCAGACGGCCGTGACGTCCAGCACGCCGATCGCAGCCGCGGGCTTGCCGGGCGCGGAGTACAGGCCCAGCAGGTTGTTCGCCCCCAGTGCCCCAGGCACCATGGCCTGGTGGCGTCGCAGGCTGAACTGCTGGGCGCCCAGGGTGTGCTCGATCAGGCCCTCCGCATGGTCGAGTCGCAGCGGACGCTGGGCGTCGTCGCCGGCGGCAGGCGCCGGCATGGCAGCCGAGGGCGCAGCGGCTGCCGGAGCAGCGGCAGCCGCGCCAGCGTGGGCGGAACCAGCACTGGCCGGTGCGCCGGCATGCGGCACCACAGCACGGATGCGCTCGATCAGTTCGCCATCCCGAAAGGGCTTGTTGACGATGAAGGCCGCGCCGTTGGTGCGTGCCTGCTCGAGCATCGCCGGCCGCGACTCGGTCGTCACGAAGCCCACCTTGACGTGGGTCTGCCCCAGCTGCCGCAGCGTCTGCAGCAGCTCCAGTCCGGAGAC
>CAMLJY010000165.1 GCA_946480465.1 uncultured Burkholderiales bacterium | reverse complement strand
TTCCGCTGGCCGCTCACTTACGGATACAGCAGCGTCGGCATCGTCGAGCAGGGACCGGACGCGCTGCGGGGCCGCACCGTGTTCTGCCTGCATCCGCACCAGGACCGCTACGTCGTGCCGGCGGCCGCGGTGCACCCGGTGCCCGACGGGGTGCCGCCGCCGCGCGCCGTGCTGGCGGCCAACCTGGAGACCGCGGTCAACGCACTCTGGGACGGCGCGGCC
The DNA here is from genome assembly GCA_946480465.1 of uncultured Burkholderiales bacterium. Next base: position 6,803 of record CAMLJY010000165.1, on the reverse strand, counting down.
GCGGTGGGCGACCGCATCGCGGTGGTGGGCGGCGGCGCGCTGGGCCTGCTGGTGGCCTGGCTCGCCGGCCGCCTGCCCGGCTGCCGGGTGCAGCTGGTGGACGTGCAGCCCACGCGCGCGGCGCTGGCCGCGCGGCTGGGCGTCGGCTTTGCGCTGCCGGACGAGGCCGAGGGCGAGGCCGACCTCGTGATCCACGCCAGCGGCCGCCCCGCGGGCCTGCGCACGGCGCTGGGCCTGGCGGGCTTCGAGGCCACGGTGCTGGAGCTGAGCTGGTACGGCACGCAGGCCGTCGAGCTGCCGCTGGGCCAGGCCTTCCATGCGCGCCGGCTGCACTTGAAGTCGTCGCAGGTCGGCCACCTGCCGCCGGCGCAGCGAGCGCGCTGGGACCACGGACGCCGCCTGCGGCTGGCGCTGCAGCTGCTGGCCGATCCCGCGCTGGACGCCCTGGTCACCGGCGCCTCGCCCTTCGAGCAGCTGCCGGCCGTGCTGGCCCGCCTGGCGGCCGCCGGCGGCAGCGCCGACACTCTCTGCCACCGCGTCGACTACGCATCCTCTTCCTAACACCGATGTACAGCGTCACCGTCCGCGACCATTTCATGATCGCCCACAGCTTCCGGGGCGAGACCTTCGGTCCCGCGCAGCGCCTGCACGGCGCCACCTACGTCGTCGACCTGGAGCTGCGCCGCACCGCGCTGGACCACGAGGACCTGGTGGTCGACATCGGCCGCGCCACCGAGCTGCTGCGCGGCGTGCTGGCCGAGCTGAATTTCCGCAACCTCGACGAGCTGCCCGAGTTCCACGGCCGCAACACCACCACCGAGTTCCTGGCCCGCGTGGTCTTCGACCGCGTGGCGGCGCGCGTGCGCGCCGGCGCGCTGGGCCCCGATGCCGCGGGGCTGGACAGCGCCAGGCTCACGCTGCATGAATCGCACGTGGCCTGGGCGGCCTACGAAGGCCGGCTGGATGGCTGACGAGGCCGGTCGACGCATCGCGTTCCTGCTGCCGGGCGATCCGGCGCAGCGCACCGGCGGTTACGGCTACGACCGCGCCATCGTCGCCGGCCTGCGCGAGGCGGGCTGGGTGGTCGACCAGCCGCCGCTGCCGGATGCCTTCCCGTGGCCGGACGAGGCCGCGCGCGCCGCCGTCGCGCGCCAGGTGGAGGCGCTGGCCGATGGCGGCGTCGTGGTGGTCGACGGCCTGGCCTTCGGCGCGCTGCCGGAACTGGCCGAGCGCCATGCCGGGCGCCTGCGCTGGGTGGCGCTGGTCCACCACCCGCTGGCGCTGGAGACGGGCCTGTCGCTTGCACAGCAGCAGGCGCTCGCCGGCAGCGAGCGGCGCGCGCTGGCCTGCGCGCGGGCGGTGGTGGTGACCAGCCGCGCCACGGCGCGCGGCCTGGCGGCCTATGGCGTGCCGGCCGGCCGGGTGCACGTGGTGCCGCCGGGCACGGCGCCGGTGCTGCCGACGGTGCCCGCGGCGGCGTTGATGGCCGACGCCGGGCACACGGCGGAAGCCGCCGCGGATGCCCCGCCGCAGCTGCTGTGCGTGGCCACGCTGACGCCGCGCAAGGGCCATGCGCTGCTGGTCGAGGCGCTGGCCGGCCTGCGCGAGCGGCCGTGGACGCTGCATTGCGCCGGCAGCACCACGCGCGACGCGGCCACCGCCACGGCCCTGCGCCGCCTCGTCGAGGCCCAGGGCCTTGCCGCGCGCGTGCGGTTGCACGGCGAGCTGGGCGATGCCGAGCTGCAGGCGCTGTACCGCCATGCCGATGCCGCGGTGCTGGCCACGTCACACGAGGGTTATGGCATGGCGCTGGCCGAGGCGCTGGCGCACGGCCTGCCGGTGGTCAGCACCACCGCGGGTGCGGTGCCGGACCTGGTGCCGCCCGGCGCCGGGCTGCTGGTGCCACCGGGCGACCGGGCCGCGCTGCGCCGGGCGCTGGCGGCGTTGCTCGACGATCCGGCCTTGCGCCGGCGCCTGGCTGCCGGCGCGCGGGCCGCGGCGGCCGGCCTGCCGACCTGGCCGCAGTCGGTGGCGGCGTTTGCCGCGGTGCTGGCCGGCGTGCGGGAGGGGGTATGGGAGGCGGTGTCGGACGGCGTGCGGGACGGGGTGGTCCGGTGAGCGGCTTCAGCGCCGACTGGCTGGCCCTGCGCGAGCCCTTCGATGCCGCCGCGCGGACCGAGGCCGAGGCGGTGGCCGCATTCGCCTGCGCCGCGGGTGGCGGCGCGGCGCGGCAGGTGGTCGACCTGGCCTGCGGCACCGGCGCCAACCTGCGCGCGCTGGCGCCGCGGCTGGGCCCGGGCCAGCAGTGGCGGCTGGTGGACGTCGACGCCGCGCTGCTCGCGGCCGTGCCTGCCGCGCTGGGGGCCTGGGGGCAGCCGCTGGGCTACCGCATCGCCGCGCAGGGCGAGGGGCTCGACGCGCCCCTGCGCCTCGCCGGCCCCGGCTTCGACGCGACGGTGACGCGGCAGGCGCTGGACCTGGCCGGCGGCCTCGGCGCGCTGCCGCTGCCGCGTGGCGGCCTGGTGACCGCGTCCGCCCTGCTGGACCTGGTGTCCGCCGCGTGGCTGGCCGAGCTGGTCGACCGTGCCGAAGCCGCCCGCGCGACGCTGCTGTTCACGCTCAGCGTCGATGGCCGCATCGCCTGGGATCCGGCCGATGCGGCGGACGAGGTGGTGCAGGCCGCGTTCGCCGCCCACCAGCGGCGCGACAAGGGCTTCGGGCCCGCACTGGGCGCCAGCGCGGCAGCCTGGGCCGAAGCGCATCTGGCCGCGCGCGGCTGGCGCACCTGCAGCGGGCGCTCGGACTGGCGCATCGACGGCGCCCGTGCGCCGGCGCTGCTGCAGGCCCTGGTCGACGGCAGCGCGGCGGCGGCGATCGAGCAGGCCCCGGCGCAGCGCGCCGAGGTGCAGGCATGGCAGCGGCGCCGCAGCGCGCTGTGCGGGCGGACGCGGCTCGTGATCGGCCACGTCGACCTCGCCGCCGGACCGCGCCAATGACGGACAAAAGACGCGGCCTTCCTCGCGGCCTGCCCCGCGGCAAGCACGCCAGGCGCAGTGCGCCGCGGCGGGCCGCTAGCGGCAGGTGAAGTTGCCGGTGTCCGGCCGGTCCGCGCCCGGCGCGGCCCCGGCATGCATGGTCGGCGTCACGCCGAAGATGCGGCGGAACCAGCGCGAGAAATGGGCCTGGTCGGTGAAGCCGCTGGCCTGCGCGGCCTCGGCCAGCGACACGCCCTCACGCAGCAGGCGCTTGGCGGCATGCATGCGGGCGCAGCGCGAGTACTCGCCCGGCGTGAGGCCGACCACGCCGCGGAACAGGCGGTGCAGGTGCTCGCGCGACAGGCCCAGGCGCCGGGCCAGCGCGGTGACGTCCAGCCGCTCGGCGTCGGTGGCGGCCAGCGCCTCGGCCAGGGCCTGCACGCGTGCATCGCGCGAGGTGGCGGCGGGCTCGGGCTGCAGCGCGCCGGCGGCCGCGCCCTGCAGCACCTGCACCGCGTGCCGGGCCAGCGCCTGTGCGTCGCCCGCCTGCGCGGCAGCGGCCAGGGCCGCGCCCAGCGCCGCGTCGCGCCGCACCGTGTGCATGGCGGCCGGGCGCTGGCCCGGGGGCCAGCCGCAGGCCTGGGCCACCCAGGCGGGCGGCAGGTAGAGCATGGTCATCGCGAAACGATCGGCGCTGACACCCGCGGCATGCACGCTGCCCGGCGCCATCACGATCAGGTCACCCGGCTCGGCCAGGTGGCGGCGGCCCTCGCAGACGAAGCCGCAGCAGCCGGCCTCGATGGTGCCGACGCTCCAGGCCTCGTGCCAGTGCACGGCGAAGCGGCGGTCGGGTTCGCGGGCGATGAACAGCTCGGCCATGCCGCCGGGCAGGGCGAGCGCGTGGATGCGGGAGCCGGGGGTGGAGGACATGCGGCGGCGATGATGTCACGCGCGTACAAGACTCGGCGGGCGCGGCGTCCTAGCCTGCGCGGCATGAACGACACCGAACGCTTCCACCTCGCCCAGGTCAACGTCGCGCAGCTGCTGGCGCCGCTGGACCATCCGCAACTGGCCGGCTTCGTCGCCCGGCTCGACGAAATCAATGCGCTGGCCGACGGCAGCGACGGCTTCGTCTGGCGGCTGCAGACGGACGGCGGCGATGCCACCTCGCTGCGCGTGTTCGAGGACGACCGCGTGCTGGTCAACCTGTCGGTCTGGCGCACGGTGGAGGCGCTGCAGCAGTACGTCTACCGCACGGTGCATGCCGAGCTGATCCGCCAGCGCGCCGCGTGGTTCGAGCGCCTGGGCCGCCCGCACTACGCCTTGTGGTGGATCCCGGCGGGCACGCTGCCGACGGTGGACGAGGCCGTGCGGCGGCTGGCGCACCTGCAGGCCCACGGGCCGTCGCCGCAGGCCTTCGCGTTCCACCGCCGCTATACCGCCGAAGACGCGGCCATGGCCATGCCGGCCGGCGCGTGATGCCCCGCGGCCGGCGCGCGCCTTCAGCGGTCGGCCATGGCGGGCGCCCGCAGGTCCAGGTCCCAGAGCCGGTCCGCGCCCATCGCGTAGACGCGGCAGCGCGGCCGCGCGCAATCGGCCAGGCGCGCCGCGCCGGCGAAGTGCAGGCCGCGCCGGCCGTCGCCGATCAGCACCGGCGCCACGCCCAGGTGCAGGCGGTCCAGCAGGCGCTGGCTCAGGAAGCGCGACACGGTGATGCCGCCGCCTTCCACGAAGAGCCGCGCGAAGCCGCGTTCGGCCAGCGCCGCGCAGGCCGCCGCCAGCATCGGCGTGCCGTCGTCGCGGCGCAGGCCCGGCACGGCGATGACGCGCGCGGCGCCCACCAGCGCTTCGGCGCGCGTGGCCCAGCGGCTGTCGCACAGCCACAGCGTGGGCGCTGATCCATCGGTGAAGACCTGCGCACGGTCGACGTGGCCGGCCAGGCCCAGCGCCGGGTCCAGCAGCACCCGGGTCGGGTGGGGCCCCGGCACCAGTCGGGTCGTGAGCCGCGGGTTGTCGGCAACCACCGTGCCGGCACCGACGATCACGGCGTCCGACAGTGCGCGCAGGCGGTGCAGGTGCTGCAGGCACTCGGGACCGCTGACGAAGGCGGATTCGCCGGAGCGGGTGGCGATGCAGCCGTCCAGGCTCTGGCCCAGCTGCGCCAGCACCCAGGGCCGGGTGCCGCCGCGCGGCGCATCGAGCAGCGGCTTGAAGAGGTCGAACAGCGTGCGCGCGGCGCCGTCCCAGCCGGCGCCCAGCTGCCAGCCGTGCATGCCGTCGTGCCGCGGCGCGGCGTCGGCATCGCCGGCGGGCGGCAGGCCGCGGGCGATGGCCAGCAGCTGCGGCCACAGCGCGTCCACGGAGCCCGGTGCGGGCGGCGGCGTGTCTTGCATCGGGCCATCGTACCTGCGCCGCGGGGCCGTGCCAGCTAGTGCGTGAAAGACGCGTCCGGCCGCGGCGGGGCCGGTCGGCCGCGCCGGATCCGTTCGGCGCTTCTCAGGGGATGATCTCGCGCAGCACCGGCATCAGCGCCTGCACCGGCGCGCCGCCGTGCGACAGGCGCTCCAGCACGCGGCGGCCGTCCAGCCCCAGCGCGCGGGCCTCGTCGATCAGCGGCGCCGCGGCGGGCGCCTCCTGCGCGCGGATCAGCGCGGCGGCCTGGCCGTAGAGGCCCGCGGCCAGCGTCAACCGGGCAGCGGTGTAGTCCATCACCCGCAGCGCGGCACGGGCATGGGCCACCGCATCGGTGAACAGGCCCACGGCGACGAAGCGCGCGGCGAAGCTGCCGAGCACCCAGGCATCGTCCGGGTGCCGTTCGCGCGCGGCCTGCGCGGCCAGTGCGCGCAGGCGTTCGGGGTCGCGGCTGATGGCGGTGAAATGGGCCAGGCGCGTCAGCGCCGTGATGTAGGCCTGCCGCGTCGACGGATTGGGCCCGGGGCCGCCGGCCTCCACGCGCAGGTAGAGCTGGCGCGCCAGCGTCCAGTCGCCGGCATCGGCGTGGTAACGGGCATAGCCGATGGTGAGCCAGGGCTCGGCCGTGCGCACCAGGGCGCGCGCCTGGTCCAGCGCGGCACGCCGGGCGGCCTGGCGGCCGTTCAGCGCGTGCAGGTCGGCCTGCAGCAGGTGGGACCTGGGTTCGTCGGGGTCCAGTGCCAGCGCACGCACCAGCCAGGGCCGAACCGCGGCGTCGTCGCCACCGTGGCGGGCCAGGGCCAGGCGTGCCAGCTGCAGGCAGGCGCGCGCGTTCGAAGGCTCCAGCTTGATGGCCCGCTGCAGCAGCCGTTCGGCGGCGGCGAGCTTGTCGTCGTCACCGAAATGCGTGTCCAGCAGCTGGGTGGCATCGGCGACGTCACGGGCGGCCTGCGAGCCCGGCAGGCTCCAGGCCGGGCGCGCGGCGCCGAGCAGCGGCATGGCGCACAGCAGCAGCGCACGGCGGCGGGCGCGGGGGAGGCGGGGCAGCGGAATCCGGAGCATCGACCGGAGATCGGCAGCCGGCGCGGGCGTCTTGAGCGGGGAGAAGGCGTGGGCGGCGAGGCGGCCGCGCATCGCGTGACGGATGCACGCGAACCCCGGGATGCGCGCGCGGGGAGGGGTGGGCGACAGGCGCTCGGGCCTCGAAGGGCGAGGCGAGGGAAGGGCGGGTGGGGGGGAAAGGTGGGGTGCGGGGAGGAGGGGGCGGCGCGGGGGCTCGAGACCCGCGCCGCCGCCGCCGCCGCACCCCGGCCGGGCCGTCAGGCGGCCGCGGCGGGATGGCGGTGGACGCTCTTTTCGTTGATTAGAGCGCCGCGTCCTTCAGCTTCTTCAGCGCGCGCGTCTTGATCTTGACGG
>CAMLJY010000164.1 GCA_946480465.1 uncultured Burkholderiales bacterium | reverse complement strand
GGCCTTGCGGTAGAAGGCATTGCTCTCTTCCGCGGTGGAGAAGCCGGCGTACTGGCGGATGGTCCAGGGCCGCACCGCGTACATCGTGGCCTGCGGACCGCGGATGAAGGGCTCGAAGCCGGGCAGCGTGTCGGCGAAAGGCAGGTTCGCGGTGTCGGCCGCGGTGTAGAGCGGCTTGACGGTCAGGCCCTCGGGCGTGATCCAGTTCAGCGCGGCCAGGTCGCCGCCGGGCGCCGATTTGGCGGCGGCCTTCTCCCATTGCGCGAGCGTGGCGGGGGTGAATTCAGCGGGCGTGGACATGAAGGGCTCCGGGAAGGCCAGACAGTGTGCGCAAGGGCGCGAAGGCGTGTGTTCGGCTGCTGGCGTCGCATGATACATGATGCATAATTATGAATCACTGACATTCCTCACCCCATGCTCGCCCAGCCCCCGCTGACCCCCCGTGCGCTGTACCAGGACGTGGCCGAACGCCTGCGGCAGCAGATCTTCGCGCGCGAACTGGAGCCCGGCAGCTGGATCGACGAACAGAAGCTGGCGGCCGATTACGGCATCAGCCGCACCCCCCTGCGCGAGGCGCTGAAGGTGCTGGCGGCCGAGGGCCTGGTGACGATGAAAGTGCGGCGCGGCGCGTACGTCACCGAAATGTCGGCCGAGGACGTGAAGCAGGTGTACCACCTGCTGGGCCTGCTGGAGAGCGAAGCCGCCGGCGTCGTCGCCCACCATGCGAGCGACGAGCAACGGCGCGAGCTGCGCGCGCTGCACGACAAGCTGGAAAAGCAGGTGCGTCAGCGCGACGCCTTCTTCGCCACCAACGAGCAGTTCCACATCCGCCTGCTGCAGATGTCCGGCAACCGCTGGCTGGAGCAGACGGTGCACGACCTGCGCAAGGTCATGAAGCTGAACCGCCACCACTCGCTGTTTCGGCAGGGTCGGATCGCGGAATCGCTGGCCGAGCACCGGCAATTGATGCAGGCCATCGAGCAGCGCGATGCCGAGGCCGCGGTGCGGCTGATGCGCCGCCATTTCGACAATGGACTGGCCGCCGCCGTGCCGGCCTGACGGACCCGGGCCGCGCGCAACGGCGCGGCGCTCGCGCCCACACCTGCCACGCCACGCGCAGGCCAGCGCCGCTGCGCTCAGGCGCGCCGCATGCGGGGCGCTTCGGTCCGCCCCGCGGCCATCGGAACCCTCTGCAGCAGGTTGAGCAGCGCAGCCGCCTCCACCGGCTTCAGCAGGTGGTGGTCGAACCCCGCGGAGGCGAAACGCTCGCGGTCGCCGTCCTGGCCCCACCCGGTCAATGCAATCAGGGCCAGGCCCTCGAGCCCGGGTTGCTGGCGCAGGCGCTGCGCCAGCTCGCAGCCGTCCATGCCGGGCATGCCGATGTCGAGCACCGCCACGTCGACAGGCTCGGCCAGAACGGCCCGCAATGCGTCCTCCCCGTCGTAGGCGACCTGCACACGCATGCCCAAGGCGCGCAGCAGTTCGGCCAGGCTGTCCGCCGCATCCCGGTTGTCGTCCACCACCAGAACGCTCGCCACGCCGGCCTGCGGCACCGCGCGCCCGCACCGGGAAGCGGGCTGCGCGACGCCCGCGGGCGCCTGCGCCTGCGCCTGCGCCAGCGGCAGCCGCACGCCGAAGGTGGCGCCACAGCCCAGTCCCGCGCTGGCGGCCTCCACGCGGCCGCCGTGCAGCTCGACCAGGCTCTTCACCAGCGTCAGGCCGATGCCCAGCCCGCCCTGCGCCGCGCGGTCGGTGCCACTGACCTGCACGAACATGTCGAAGATGGAACCGAGCATCTCGGGGGCGATGCCGGTTCCGCTGTCGGCCACGCGGAGCACGGCCTCCCGGCCTTCACGCGTGCACGACAGCCGCAGCCATCCGCCGGCCGGGGTGTACTTCGCGGCGTTGTTCAGCAGGTTGGAGAACACCTGCGTCAGGCGCACCGGATCGCCGTCGACGACCAATGGCTCGCCCGCCCGCTCCAGCACCAGCCGGTGGCCGGCCGCCTCCACCAGCGGGCGGCTCAGCTCGACGGCATCGTCGATCACGCTGTCCAGCGGCACCGCCACCCGCTGCAGGCGGACCTTGCCGCGCGTGATGCGCGAGACCTCCAGCAGGTCGTCGACGAGCCGCACCATGTGGTCGACCTGCCGCCGCATCACGTCCAGGTGGCGTCCGATGGACTGCGCATCGGGCCGGTGGTCCTGCAGCAGCGTCAGCGCGGTGCGGATCGGCGCGAGCGGGTTGCGCAGTTCGTGTGCCAGCGTCGCCAGGAACTCCGTCTTGCGCCGGTCGGCGGCATGCAGGCCGTCGAGCAGGCCTCGCACCTCGTACTGGCGCAGGCGGGCGCGCAGTGTCGAGCGCACGGCACTGACCAGCGAGGACACGCGCACCGGCCGCTCGATCACCGTGACGTTGGGCAGCGACTCCATCACCTGCGCGACGGCGGCGGAGTCCGCGCCATGGCGCGCGACCAGGATGACGCTGATGTCGGACCAGGGCGGCTGCGCCGCCAGCCACTCGGCCAGCCGCGCACACGCCGGCTCGGAGAACGCTTCTTCCGCCAGCATCAGGGCGCCCGCCCCCTGGGCCAGTTCGTCCACCAGACTGCCCAGGCCGTCGCAGGCCAGGGCCGCGATGCCGGCACGGGCCAGCACGGCGCAGGTCAGCTCGGCGTCCTTGGGCGTCGCCAGCCGCAGCAGCACGCGCTCAGCGCCGGCCGGCCTCATGGCGTGGTGCCGGGTGCGGCGATGGGCACGGGCACGGGCACGCCCGTCAGGATGCCTCGATAGCTGCGCAGCGGCTCGCCGATGTGGATGCCCTCGGGGCTCAGCTTGAGCGAGCGGATCGTCCGCTCGTGCGCGCCACCGCGCTTCTTGACCACGGAGATCGCCTGGCGCACCTCGCCCTCCAGCTCGAAGTAGCGCAGCAAGACCACCGCGTCCGCCAGGTAGCTCGCGTCCACCGGCGTCTGCATCGCCGATCCGATGAGCCCGTGGTGGGCGCCGACCAGCAGCGTGGCCACGCCGGCCTGTCCCAGGTAGGTGAGCAGCTCGTGCAGCTGGACGATCAGGAAGCGTTCGTCCGGCATGGCATTGAGGTAGCCATTCAGGCTGTCGATCACGACCACGCTGGCATGGTGGCGCTCGACCGCCTCGCGGATCAGGTGCACGAACTCGCCCGGCGACAGTTCCGCCGGATCGATCTGCCGCGGCATCAGGTGCTTGCTCGCCATCCACGGCGCCAGGTCCATGCCCATGCCCTTGGAGCGTGTGCACAGCGTGGAGACGCTCTCGTCGAAGACGAACAGCGCCGCGCATTCGCCGCGCCGCGCCGCTGCCACCGCAAACTGCACCGCCACGCTCGACTTGCCGGTGCCCGGCGCCCCGACCAGCAGCGTGCTGGTGCCACGCTCCAGCCCGCCGCCGAGCAGATCGTCCAGCGCGGGAATGCCGCTGCCCAGGCGCGCCTGGTTCGTGGGCGCGACGTGCTCGGCCGCAACCAGCCGAGGGAACACCTGCAGACCGCCGCGCCGGATGCGGTAGTCGTGGTAGCCGTCGCGGTAGGAATGGCCGCGGTACTTGGTGACGAGCAGGCGCCGGCGCGTCGCCCCGTAGGTGGAGTGCTGCTGCTCCAGCCGCACCACCGCGTGCGCGATGCTCTGCACCTGCAGGTCGTGCTCGACCGCCGTCATGTCGTCGAGCAGCAGCACCGTGCACTGCCGGCCGGCGAAGAACTGCTTCAGCGCCAGGATCTGCCGCCGGTAGCGCAAGGAACTGCCCGCCAGCAGGCGCAGCTCGGAGAGCGAATCGAAGACCACCCGCGTCGGCTTGACGCGATCGACGTCCGACAGGATCTTCAGCGTCGTCTCGCCCAGCTCCATCTCCGACGGATGGAACATGGTCGACTGCTCGTCAGGCTCCAGTTCCGTCTCGGACGGCAGCATCTCCCGCACCTGCACGCCGCGCAGGTCCCAGCCATGCGAGCGGGCCACACCCTGCAGCTCTTGCAGCGTTTCGGACAGCGTGATGTACAGCACCGGCTCGCCGCGGGCGACACCGTCCTGCAAGAACTGCAAGGCGATGGTGGTCTTGCCCGTACCAGGCGAACCTTCGAGCAAGTACAGACGGTGAGCGGTCAGCCCGCCGCCGAGCACCTGGTCCAGGCCCGGCACACCGGTTTGCAGCAGTCTCTCGTCAGCAGTGCCGGCCAGGCCGTGGGCAGCATCATTCATGCGCGTTGCGACTCCTCCTGCCGGGCGCAGCGGTCTTGGGCGTCTGCCAGCAGGTGCGGCCCACGCCCGGGGGCCCGAAGTGCGTCATCAATCCCGATTCCATCGGCATCGGGCGACTGCATGGCGTGCCGCACTGCTACAGTGCCGAGACTCGCGCGCAGCGCTCCGCGCCGCGACTGCCCCAGCAATCCACGGGCCCAGGCACGCGTCTCGGTGATGTCCTTTTCCGGTTCAGACAAAAGCAAGAAGACGGGCGCCGATCGCCGCGAAGCGATCCGGCGCCAGCTCCGCAGCCCGGCGCTGGTGCTGCTTCCCGGTCAACCGGGCCGCGTGGGGCGAACGGTGGACGTGTCGGAGACCGGCATGTGCCTGATGCTCGCGGAAGGCCTGCCCGACGGCACCGAATGCCTGATCGGCTTCGAGCTGCCGGAGAAAGGTGGTGCCCGCAAACGCGTGCAGTCCCGCGCCCGGGTCGTGCACAGCGTGCTGTCGACCCAGGGCGAGGGATTCAAGATCGGCATGCAGTTCCTGCAGGTGCCGGACGAGACGCGGCGGGCGCTGGAGTCGTTCATCCGCGAGTAGACACAGCGCGCCGCTCCCGCAGCGCGCAGGCCCGCCCGGGCCGCTCAAGCGCCCAGGTGCAGCTTCGGCGCCTCGCTGCGGCCGGCGACCGCGCCGACCTCGGCGGCGGCATCGAACCCATGGCGGCGGAACACCGACAGCACCTCGGCCACCGCCGCCGGCGCGCACGACACCAGCAGGCCACCGCTGGTCTGCGGATCCGTCAGCAGCGCGCGGTCCTCGGCGGCGAAACCGGCCGGGAGCACCACCTCACCTCCGTACGAAGCCCAGTTGCGCGCCGACGCGCCCGTCACCAGCCCCGAGGCGGCCAGCGCCCGCACACCCGGCAATTGCGGCACACGCGGCCAATCCAGCCGCAGATCGCAGCCCGCGCCGCGCGCCAGTTCCAGCGCATGGCCGGCCAGGCCAAAACCGGTGACGTCGGTCAACGCATGCACGCCCGGCAGGCCCGCCAGGTCCGGGCCCGGCGTGTTCAGGCGCGTCGTGCACTCGATCATCCGGGCATAACCCTCGGCATCCAGCCGCTCCTTCTTCAATGCGGCCGACAGCACGCCGACGCCGATCGGCTTGCCCAGCACCAGCCGATCACCCGCCTGGGCGTCGGCATTGCGCTTCACGCGCGACGGGTGCACCAGGCCCAGCACCACCAGGCCGTAGATCGGCTCGACGGAGTCGATGGTGTGGCCGCCGGCGATCGGGATGCCGGCGGCGGCGCACACCGCCTGCCCTCCTTCCAGGATGCGCCCGATGGTCGGCAAGGGCAGCACGTTGATCGGCATGCCGACCAGTGCCAGCGCGAAGATCGGCCGCCCGCCCATCGCGTAGACGTCGCTGATCGCGTTGGTCGCCGCGATGCGCCCGAAATCGAAGGGGTCGTCGACGATCGGCATGAAGAAGTCGGTGGTCGCCACCAGTGCCTGCTCGTCATTCAAGCGGTAGACCGCGGCATCGTCGGCCGTCTCGATGCCCACCAGCAGTTCAGGCGGCACCGGCAGCCCCGGGCTGGCGCGCAGGATCTGCGACAGCACGCCGGGCGCGATCTTGCAGCCGCAGCCACCACCGTGCGAAAGGCTGGTGAGGCGGGGAACGGCGGATTCGGCGGAGGAGGACATGGGGCTTCGGCGGGGATGGCGAACGAGGGGCGTGAATGATGTCACGCAGCCGGCGCTCAAGTCGGCGGCCCGGAGGCCGATAGCGCGTTCAAGCGCGGCTGCATCCCCAGCGAACCGCGCGCACAAGGAGCGTCGTGATGCCCAAGAAACCTGTCCGCGTCGACCTGACCTTCGACGCCGCACCCCCGGTCCCCGCCGCACGGCCCGCCGACATGGCCGCCATGGCGGTCGAGGCCGCGCGCCGCAGTGCAGCCGAGGCGGCGGAAGCCGAGCGCCGCGCCTTCGCCGACACGGAGCCGGCCTTCCTCGACACGCAGGGCCGCGACGGCGCCTGATGCGGCGCCAGGGCGCTCACGCGTCCCGTCCAAGCCCCGGCGCGCAGGGGTGCTGTCCCGCGTGGGGCGCGCACGCGTCCTGTGCCCGGTGCGGCGCGCGAGGCGCCTGTCCCCGGGGCCAACGCACAGCGCCACACCCCATGAAAAAGGCCGCCCGCGGGCGGCCTCTTGGCATGGGCGCGTCAGGCGCCGTGGGAATCAGCGCTCGCCGATCGGCTTGACGTCGCGGCGCGGCGAGCCCACGAAGAGCTGGCGCGGGCGGCCGATCTTGTACTCGGGGTCGCCGATCATCTCGTTGAGCTGCGCGATCCAGCCCACCGTGCGCGCCAGCGCGAAGATGGCGGTGAACAGCGACACCGGGATGCCGATGGCGCGCTGCACGATGCCGGAGTAGAAGTCGACGTTCGGGTACAGCTTGCGGGCGACGAAGTACTCGTCTTCCAGCGCGATCTTCTCCAGCGCCATCGCCAGCTTGAACAGCGGGTCGTTCTCCAGGCCCAGCGCTTCCAGCACCTCGTGGCAGGTCTCGCGCATCAGCTTGGCGCGCGGGTCGTAGTTCTTGTAGACACGGTGGCCGAAGCCCATCAGCTTGACCTGCGAGCTCTTGTCCTTCACCTGCTTGATGAACTCGCCGATCTTCTCGACGCCGCCCTGGCGCTGGATGTCTTCCAGCATGTTCAGCGCGGCCTCGTTGGCGCCGCCGTGCGCCGGGCCCCACAGGCAGGCCACGCCGGCCGCGATGGCGGCGAACGGGTTGGTGCCGGACGAGCCGCACAGGCGCACCGTGGAGGTCGAGGCGTT
>CAMLJY010000163.1 GCA_946480465.1 uncultured Burkholderiales bacterium | reverse complement strand
TCTGCGGCTGGTACTTCAGCCGGAAGCGGTTCGAGGCCAGCGCCTGCCGCATCGCGTGGTCCAGCCGCATGCGCTGGCGCAGGTCGGCGTCGTGCTGCGGCTGGTGGAAACGGAAGCCCGCGCGGCCGCCGGCCTTGGCCCGCTGCATCGCGGTCTCGGCGTGGCGCACCAGTTCGTCGCCGTCGTCACCGTCCAGCGGGAAGAGCGCGACGCCGACCGAGCAGGTCAGCGTGAACTGCAGGCCATCCACCGCGCAGGGCCGGGAGATGGCTTCCAGCACGCGCTGGGCCGCGGCTTCGGCGCCGCGGTGGTCCACGCGCTGCACCACCAGCGCGAACTGGTCGCCACCGATGCGCGCCACCGAATCGCCCTGGCGCAGGCAGCTCTTCAGGCGCTCGGCGGTGTCCATCAGCACCCGGTCGCCGATCTCGTGGCCGAGGCTGTCGTTGATCTGCTTGAAGCGGTCGAGGTCCAGGATCAGCAGCGCCAGCGTGGTCTCGCTGCGGCGTGCCTGGCGGATCGATTCGACCAGCGTGTCGGCCAGCTGGCGCCGGTTGTGCAGGCCGGTCAGCCCGTCGGTGGTGGACAACGCGGAGATGCGCTGGCTCGCCGATTCCAGCTCGGTGCGGTCACGGAAGGCCCAGACGCGGCCGCTGGGCCGGCCCTGGCAGCTCTGCGGCTGCGTCACCCGCTCGAGCACGCGGCCGGACAGCAGCTCGATGCGCTCGTGCGCCTGCATCAGCGTCGCATCCTGGATCGCGGCCAGGCGTCGCTGGTAGCCCTCGGCGTCGACGACGCTGCGCCGCATCCAGTCGTACACCGCCTCATCGTTGCGCTCGACCAGCAGCGCCTCCGGCATGCCCCACAGCTGCGCGAAGCGGCGGTTGAAGGCGGTGATGCGGCCCGCCAGGTCGGTGACCAGGATGCCGTCGCCGGTGGATTCCAGCGTGGCCTGCAGCTCGGCCAGCAGCGTCTCGCGCTCATGCGCCTGGCGCTCGGCCTCGGTGCGGTCCTGCACGGTGACGAGGAAGGTCCGGGCCGGCTCGCCCGGCGCCTCGGCCAGGGCCTGCACGCGGCGCTGCACCTTCACCAGCCGGCCGCTGGCGTGCACGAGCACGGTGTGCGATTCCAGCCAGGCGCCCGCGGCAGCGCGGCCGGCGCGCACCTCGTCCCAGAAGGCCATGTCCTCGGGCGTCGCGATCAACTGCTCGGCCGCCAGGCCGGCCAGGTCCTCGACGGCCAGGCCGAGCAGCTCGGCCGCGCCGGCATTGGCGGCCAGCACGCGCGTGTGCACGGCATCCACCAGCCACGCGGCATCGCCCAGGGCGCCGATGAGCTGGGTCCAGGCGGCCAGCGATGCGCTCATCCGGGCACCCTCGACGGGCACGGCGGCAACGTCATGCCGCGATTTCCTCGCGCGGCTCGCTCGCCGTGGCACCGGCCACCGCCGGCTCGAAGAAATAGACGATGCGCTGCCGCGGCGAGAGGTAGTTCTGCACCGCCACCGGCAGCTGCGAGGGCTTCAGGCTGCGGCGGATGCCGAGGTCGGCCACGTCTTCCAGGTTCAGCTGCAGCGCCTCGTCGATCGGCACCGCGGGGTCGCAGACCAGCACCCGCGGCTTCAGCGGCCGGGACGAGTTGACGCTGCACACCAGCGCGAAGCGGTCGTCGGTGAGCTGCACCATCGAGCCCGGCGGGTACACGCCCATCATGCGGATGAAGGCATTCAGCATGGTGGGATCGAACTTGGACTTGGCCTGCGCAAAGATCAGCGACAGCGCCTCGTGCGGCGTCAGCGCATGCGAGGCGACCGCCGGGTTGCACAGGTTGTCGTAGCGGTTGACCAGCGCCACGATGCGCGCGCAGGCACTGATGCGCTCGGTGTTCAGCTTGTGCGGGAAGCCGGAGCCGTCGGCCATCTCGTGGTGCTGGGCCAGCACCGTCATCGCCCCCGGCGACAGGCCCATGCGCTGCCCGTGCGCGATGCCATGCGCCACGTGCTCGCGGTACTGCGCGTTCTCGGCGGCGGAGAACAGGCCATCGGGCAGGCGCAGGCGGTCGGGGATCTCGCACTTGCCCACGTCGTGCATCAGCGCGCCGACGCCCAGGTCCATCATTTCGGCATCGCTGAAACCGAAGACGCGGCCCATCAGCAGCGAGATCACCGCCACGTTCAGCGCATGGGCGGCGTTGCGGTCGCCGTGCGCCTCCGCCAGCACGCGGATGCACATCTCGCCGTCGACCATCATCTTGTCGAGCAGCGCGCGGGTCAGGGCCTCGGTGGTCTCGCGCGAGGCCACGGGCAGCGTCTGCACCTGCTCGACCGCGAGCTTCCAGGCCTGGCCAGCCTCCTCGTATTGCGCGGCGCAGACCAGGTCCGATTCGCGCTGGGCGGCCAGCGCGGTGCGGCGGCGCGCGGCTTCGGTCTCGGCGGCCTTGGCCGCGGCATCGGCCGCGGCTTGCGCAGCGGCCTCGGCCGCGGAATCCGTCACGGTCGCGCCCGGGCCGGCTCCGTCGGCGGCCGGCTGCGAGGCGGCGCCTTCCGGCAGGCGGCTCTTCTCCGGGCTCCAGCGCAGCCGCTTCAGGCCCAGGCCGCGGATGGTCGCGATCTGCTCCGTCGTCGTCACCAGGAAGCTCGACAGCGCGAAAGGGTGCGCCCACCAACCGAGGTCGAGGTGGACGAACATGCCCACGCGCAGATGGTCGATGTCTATGGTGGCGGACATGGTGTTCTGTTCCCGAGGTTCCCTGACACGACGAGGCGGACTTTCCCTGCCCCACCCGGACTTCGGCATTTCGGGCACACAACTTGAATCGCGCCCCCCGCGTGGGCCGCTGGAAACCCGGTGACAGCCCGGGCGCCGGCCGCTGCCTAGAATTTTTCGATCCGCCGGCCGCGCTCCCGCGGCGAAGAAAGGGCCCATGAGCACCCACGCCTACATCTGCGACGCCGTTCGCACCCCTTTCGGCCGCTACGGCGGCGCGCTGTCGTCGGTGCGCACCGACGACCTGGCCGCGGTCCCGCTGCGCGCGCTGGTGGCGCGCAACCCCAAGGTGGACTGGGCCGCCGTGGCCGACGTGCTGTACGGCTGCGCCAACCAGGCCGGGGAGGACAACCGCAACGTCGCGCGCATGGCCGCGCTGCTGGCCGGCCTGCCGCCCACCGTGCCGGGCGCCACCCTCAACCGCCTGTGCGGCTCGGGGCTGGACGCGGTCGGCAGCGCCGCCCGCGCGATCAAGTCCGGCGAAGCGCAGCTGATGATCGCCGGCGGCGTCGAGAGCATGAGCCGCGCGCCCTTCGTGATGCCGAAGGCCGACAGCGCCTTCTCGCGCCACAACGCGGTCTACGACACCACCATCGGCTGGCGCTTCGTCAACCGGCTGATGAAAGAGCAGTACGGCGTCGACTCGATGCCGGAAACGGCCGAGAACGTGGCGGCCGAATTCAACATCGAGCGCGAGGCGCAGGACCGCATGGCGCTGGCCTCGCAATTGAAGGCCGTGGCGGCGCAGAAGGCCGGCTTCTTCGAGGCCGAGATCGTGCCGGTGGCCATCCCGCAGAAGAAAGGCGATGCCCTCGTCGTGAAGCAGGACGAGCATCCGCGCGAGACCTCGCTGGAAGCGCTGGCGAAGCTCAAGGGCGTGGTGAAGCCGGACGGCACGGTGACCGCCGGCAATGCCTCCGGCGTCAACGACGGCAGCTGCGCGCTGCTGATCGCCAGCGAAGCCGCCGCCGCACGCCACGGCCTGGTGCCGCGCGCCCGCATCGTCGGCATGGCGACGGCCGGCGTGGCGCCGCGCATCATGGGCATCGGGCCTGCGCCGGCGACGAAGAAGCTGCTGGAGCTGACCGGCATCGCGCTGTCGCAGATCGACGTCATCGAACTGAACGAAGCCTTCGCCGCGCAAGGCCTGGCGGTGCTGCGCGACCTCGGCCTCGCCGACGACGACCCACGTGTGAACCCCAACGGCGGCGCCATCGCGCTGGGCCACCCGCTGGGCGCCAGTGGTGCGCGCCTGGCCACGACGGCGGTGAACCAGCTGCACCGCATGAACGGTGGCCGAGGGGGCCGCTACGCGCTGTGCACCATGTGCATCGGCGTGGGCCAGGGCATCGCGGTGCTGCTCGAACGGGTCTGACCCGCGGGGCGGTGTCCGCCCGTGCGGCCCGGGCTCGGCCCACGCCACCGGCGCTGCTCTTCTTCCGGGGCCGCACTGGCGAACGAGAGCACGGCTACCGCACTGCCCGCTCACGCCACGCCGTCGGCGTCATCCCCGCCTCGCGCGAGAAAAAGCGCGTGAAGTAAGCGGCATCGCCGAATCCCAGCCCCAGTGCGATCTGCTTCACGCTCAGCGTGGTGTAGGCCAGGTCGCGCTGTGCCTCCAGCATCAGCCGCGCGTGCAGCACGCCCAGCGCGGAATGCCCCAGCACCTGGTGGCAGGCGCGGTTCAGCTGCGTCGGCGTGATGCCGATCTCGGCCGCCAGCGCCACCAGTGTCGGCTGCTCGCGGAAGCGCGATTCCACCAGCGCGCGCAGGCGCCGGACATGAAGCAGCGCGCGCTCCCCCGTGGCGGGCGAGGCATCGGGCGACGCCGCCGGCAAGGCCCGGCCCAGCTCCACCGCCAGCGCCAGCAGCGCGGCATCCAGCGCCAGGTCGCGCCAGGGCGCGGTGCCGAAGAACTCGGCCCGCAGCGCCATGACGAAACCCTCCACGGCCAGCGCCGACGCGTCCCCTGGCGCGAACACCAGGCAGCGCGACTGCATCACCCGGGACGCCAGCGCGCCCGCCCCGGACAGCAGTTGCGCCAGGTGCCGCTCCAGCACGGTGACCACGGTGCCGTCGATGTCCGGCGCGAAGCGGAAGCCGTGCGGCACCAGCGGTGCCACCGTCATCACGCAGGGCCCTTCCAGCGCCTGGGAAACGGCGTCGATCACCGCCTCCGCCGACCCGCGCTGGATGTGCAGAATTTGAAATAGCGCCTCATGCCGATGGGGCTTGATCTCCCAGTCGTGGCGCTGGCTGCGCTCGCGGATGGTTTCGCAGTGAAGCCAGTCCGTGGCCTGCGTTCTGCCATGTTCCCCGTACAGCGCATAGGTGGGCAGGTGCGCCGCGGGCGGCAGTCGGGTGGAACGTCGTCGACCGGCAGGCATGTTCGAATTGTGCAAGCCTTGGAGCGCTCCGTCCATTGAGCGTCCAGCCCGCGGCGCCTACGCTTTTGACACTGATCAAAACGTCGCTGGAGACGCCCAATGAAAACCCAGGTTGCCATCATCGGCGCCGGCCCCTCCGGCCTGCTGCTGGGCCAGCTGCTCGCGAAGTCGGGCATTGCCAACATCGTCATCGAGCAGCGCAGCGCCGCCTACGTGCTGGGCCGCATCCGCGCCGGCGTGCTGGAACAGACCACCGTCGACCTGCTCGACCAGGCCGGCGTCGGCGCCCGCATGCACCGCGAAGGCCTGCCGCACGACGGCGTGGAGCTGTGCTTCGGCGGCCAGCGCCACCGCGTGGACCTGCACGGCCTGACCGGCAAGCGGGTGATGGTCTACGGCCAGACCGAAGTGACGCACGACCTGATGGACGCCCGCACCGCCGCCGGCCTGCCCACCGTCTACGAGGCCGAGAACGTGCAGGTGCACGGCTTCGATGGCCAGCGGCCGCACGTGACTTACCGTCTGGGCGGCGTCGAGCACCAGGTCGACTGCGACTTCATCGCCGGCTGCGACGGCTTCCATGGCGTCTGCCGCGCCAGCGTGCCGGCCTCGGCCATCCAGCTGCATGAGAAGGTCTATCCCTTCGGCTGGCTGGGCCTGCTGGCCGACGTGCCGCCGGTGCACCACGAGCTGATCTACGTGAGCCACGAGCGCGGCTTCGCGCTGTGCAGCCAGCGCAGCCACACCCGCAGCCGCTACTACCTGCAGTGCAGCCTGGACGACAAGGTCGAGCACTGGTCCGACGATGCCTTCTGGGACGAACTGCGCCGCCGCCTGCCCGCGGCCACCGCGGCCGAGCTCTCCACCGGCCCGTCCCTGGAGAAGAGCATCGCCCCGCTGCGCAGCTTCGTCGCCGAGCCGATGCGCTTCGGCCGCCTGTTCCTGGCCGGCGACGCCGCCCACATCGTGCCGCCCACCGGCGCCAAGGGCCTGAACCTGGCGGCCAGCGACGTCGGCTTCCTGTGGCAGGCCTTCGCCGAGTTCTACGGCGGCAGCCCGAAGGCGCTGGACGGCTATTCCGAACGCGCGCTGCACCGCATCTGGAAGGCCGAGCGCTTCTCCTGGTGGCTGACCTCGCTGATGCACCGCTTCCCCGATGGCGGCAGCTTCGGCGCGCGCATGCAACAGGCCGAGCTGGAGTACCTCTTCAGCTCCAAGGCCGCGATGACCGTGCTGGCAGAGAACTACGTCGGGCTGCCGATGTAGCCCCGGCGGGCGCCGTGGCCTGCGAGGCCGGTGGCCCGCGGCGTGGCTCCTTCGGCCGATGCGCCGACGGGCGGCCGCGGCAGACACTGCCGTCTCACAAGGACAAGACCGCGCCCGCCATGACCAGCCCGCTCAGCACCATCAACCAACGCCCCGCCCGCTACGACCTGTACAGCGCCATCCACCGCGCACTGCGCCTCCTGATGACGGACACGCTGGCCCGCCTGGGCCGGCTGGACGTCAACGACCGCCACGAGCTGACCGGCGCGCTGCAGCAGCTGGAAGCCACGCTGCGCCTGTCGCGCAACCACCTGGCGCACGAGAACCAGTTCGTGCACGCCGCCATCGAGGCCCGCGAGCCGGGCGCCACGCAGGCCATCGGCAGCGAACACCAGGAGCAGCTGGACACCATCGCCGCGCTGCAGGACGAGGCCGCGGCCCTGGGCCACGCCCCCACCACGCCAGCCGCGCTGCGCCTGTACAGGCACCTGAGCCGCTACGTCAGCGACGCCTTCGAGCACATGCATGCGGAGGAGACGCAGCTCAACCCCATCCTGTGGGCCCACTACGCGGACGACCAGATCCTCGCCATCGAGCACGAAGCCACCGACGCCGCCTCGCCCGAAGACCGCGCGCTGGTCCTGCGCTGGATGACGCTGGCGATCACGCCGATCGAACGCGCCTGGCGGTATGCGCTGCTGCAGCGCAAG
>CAMLJY010000162.1 GCA_946480465.1 uncultured Burkholderiales bacterium | reverse complement strand
CTGTCTTCAAGCGTTAGGAAGCTCTTGCCCGCACGCTGCCGGCCCTGCATGTCGGCCGCCTTGGCCAGCAAGCCGAAGCCGCCGGTGTTGGCCAGCAGCAGCGTGGTATCGGCACCGCCCGCGAAGTAGTGTGCCGGCTGCGTGCCCGATTCGAGCTCGATCAGGCTGGTGATGGGCACGCCATCGCCTCGCCCGCCCGGCAGCGCGCTGACCGCCACCGTGTACACGCGGCCGCTGCCCTTGGCCGGTGTGCCGAAGACCAGCAGGGCGTCCACGCTGCGGCACGGGAAGGTGCCGTACAGCGAGTCGCCCGCCTTGAAGGTGAGCGCGGCGGGATCGGTTTCGTGCCCCTTCATCGCCCGCACCCAGCCCTTCAGGCTGACGATCACCGTGACCGGCTCGTCGACCACCTTGATCTCGGCCACCGCTCGCTTCTCGGCCTGGATCAGCGTACGGCGTTCGTCGCCGTGCGCCTTGGCGTCGGCCTCGATTTCCTTGATCACCGTGCGTTTGAGCACCGACGGGTTGCCGAGGATGTCCTCCAGCTTCGCCTGGTCCTCGCGCAGGCTGGCCAGCTCCTGGTCGATCTTGATCGCCTCCAGCTTGGCCAGCGCGCGCAGGCGCAGGTCCAGGATGTCGTCCGCCTGCCGATCGCTGAGCTCGAAGCGCGCGATCAGCGCCGCCTTCGGCTCGTCCGACGTGCGGATGATCTTGATGACCTCGTCGATGTTCAGCAGCACCTGCTGCCGGCCTTCGAGGATGTGGATGCGGTCGCGCACCTTGCCCAGCCGGTGCTCCGTGCGCCGGCGCACCGTGTCCTGCCGGAATGCGATCCACTCCACCAGGATCTGGCGCAGGCCCTTCTGCGTCGGCCGGCCGTCGCGGCCGACCATCGTCAGGTTGACCGGCGCGCTGGTCTCCAGGCTGGTGTGGGCCAGCAGGGTGCGGATCAGCTCCTGCTGCTCGATGCTGCGGGTCTTGGGCTCGAACACCAGCCGCACCGCGGCTTCCTTGCCCGATTCGTCGCGCACCGCGTCCAGCACCGACAGCACCGTGGCCTTGAGCTGCACCTGCTCGCTGGACAAGGCCTTCTTGCCGGCCTTGACCTTCGGGTTCGTCAGCTCCTCGATCTCCTCCAGCACCTTCTTCGCACTGGTGCCGGGCGGCAGCTCGGTGACCACCAGCTGCCATTGGCCGCGCGCCAGGTCCTCGATCTTCCAGCGCGCGCGCACCTTCAGCGAGCCGCGGCCTTCGACGTAGGCCTCGCGGATCTCGGCCTCGCTGCTGATGACCTGGCCGCCGCCGGGGAAGTCGGGGCCGGGCAGCAGTTCGAACAGCGCGTCGTCGGCCAGCTTGTCGTCGCGGATCAGCGCCACCGCGGCGGCGGCCACCTCGCGCAGGTTGTGGCTGGGGATTTCCGTGGCCAGGCCCACTGCGATGCCCGAGGCGCCGTTCAGCAGCACGAAGGGCAGCCTGGCAGGCAAAAGACGCGGCTCCTCTTCCGAGCCGTCGTAGTTGGGCACGAAGTCCACCGTGCCTTCGTCGATCTCGTCCAGCAGCAGACGCGCGATGGGCGTCAGGCGCGCCTCGGTGTAGCGCATGGCCGCCGCGCCGTCGCCGTCGCGGCTGCCGAAATTGCCCTGGCCGTCGATCAGCGGGTAGCGCAGGCTGAAGTCCTGCGCCATGCGCACCAGCGCGTCGTAGGCCGCGGTATCGCCGTGCGGGTGGTACTTGCCGAGCACGTCGCCGACGACGCGGGCACTCTTCACCGGCTTGGGCGCCCCGCCCGCATGGCCCAGGCCCATGCGCTGCATCGAGTACAGGATGCGCCGCTGCACCGGCTTGGCACCGTCCGACACGTCGGGCAATGCCCGGCCCTTGACGACCGACAGCGCGTATTCGAGGTAGGCCTGCTCCGCGTAGCGGGCGAGCGTGATGGCATCGCCCTCGTCGGGCGGGCCGGGAGGCGGCATCAGGGGGAGTTGTTCAGGCATGCGAGAGGCGAAGGCTGAGGTGCGCGTTGAGCACTTCGGGCGCCGCATTCTGCCGGGGTTTGAAGGCGCCGCCGACGCGGCGGTGTTCGCGCCGGCCGCTTCAGACCGGCTCGTCGCCCAGTGCCACGCGGGCGTGGAATTCGCGGTCCAGCATGCTCATCACGATCAGCGAGTCGTAGCCGTCCGCACCGTCCACGTTGACGCGCACGCTCTCGCGCAGCCGCCCTTCCTCGACGAAGCCTTCGCTCGCATAGAGCGCCAGCGCCCGCGCATTCAGCGACTTCACGTCCAGCCAGAAGCGGTGCGCCTTCAGGTCGCGGAAGGCCATGCGCTTGAGCAGGCGCACGCAGGCCCGCCCCAGGCCCTGCCCCTTCGGCTGCAGCACGATGCGCTTGAGCTCCACGCTGCGGTGCGGGTTGCGGCAGCCTTGCAGGATGACGAAGCCGGCGCGCTCGTACTCGGGGCCGGCCTCGAGGATGAAGTGGCGGAAGTCCGGGATCCGCACCGCCGCCTCGTGCTGGGTGCGCTCCCAAGGGGTGATGAAGGGCAGGTTGCGGGCATCGGTCTCGACCGTGATCACGAAGTCCAGGTCGGACAGCATCGTCGGGCGCAGGCGCAGCCGTGCCGGTGCATCGCTCATGGGGCAGGCAAGCAGAGTGGTGGGGAATGCAAAACGGGGCCGCATGGGCGGCCCCGCATCAGTATCGTCGCCTCAGTGCCGCCGCGTCACTGGCCGCAGCCCAGGGCCAGCCGGTCGAGTGCCGCCTTGGCCTGCACCAGGCCGTGGCCGAACTTAGGATCGCGACCGGCGTCGCCGAGGTCGAGCGCGCTGTCGGCCAGGGCCTTGCGCACCTGGGCGGCACTGCAGCCCGGGTGGTGGCTCCACACCAGCGCCGCCACCGCCGAGGCATGCGGCGTCGCCATCGAGGTGCCGTTGTAGGCCGCGTACAGGTCGGGCAGCATGAAGACGGCCAGGTCGGCCGCCTGGCCGAGCCCGGACTGCAGCAGCGCCTCGCCATCGGCCTGCGTGATGCCGACCGAGGGAATGCTCGTCACCGTGGTGCCGAGCGTGCCGGACAGCGCGCCGGCGGTGTTGTTGAACACCACCGCGCCGGTGCCGCCGCTGGCCTGGCAGTTCAGCACCTTCTGCGCGAAGCTGATCTCGCCGCGCTTGATCAGGCACACCTTGCCGGACATGCCGCCCGCGGTGACTGTGTTGCCCAGGCCGAAGTCCGCCAGCGCGCCGGCCCCGCTCACCAGCGGCGAGCCCTCCATGCCCAGTGCCGCATAGCCCTGCCCGCCCACGTTCAGCGTGGCGCCGGCCTGGCTGAAGGCCGGCACCGTCGACATCACGCCCACGCCAGGTGCGGCCAGTTCGACATCGGCATTGACCTGGGAGAAGCTGGCCAGCGCGCGGTTCTGGTCGATGGCCGCCACCGAGACCACCTCGGTGAACCCGGCCGGGTATGAGGTGGCGGTGTTGCCGTCGTTGCCGGCCGCCGCGATCAGCAGCAGGCCCTTCTTGGCCAGCAGCGCGGAAATGCGGGTTTCGATCGGACTGGCCTCTTCGCCGCCCAGCGACATGCTGACGACGTGCGCACCGGCCTCCCAGCAACTCATCATCGCGCGGGCCACCGTCACGCTGCTGGCGCTGCCGGAGGCATCGAACACCTTGGCGATGTGCAGCCGCAGCTTGCCCGAGGGCGCGACGCCGACCACGCCCACGCCGTTGTTCAGCGCCGCGACGGTGCCCGCCACGTGGGTGCCATGGGAGTTCTCGTCGCTGTCCCAGGTGCCGGACTTGGTGAAGTTCTCGCCCGTCATCGGGACGCCGGCCAGGTCCTCGTGCGAGGCGTTGATGCCCGAGTCCACGATGCACAGCGTGCGGTTGCCGGCGGCACCGTCGGACACCTGGTCTGCCTGCACCATCGCGATGCCGTAGGGCACCACCTGCGGCCCGGGGACACCGCTGCGCACCGCGCGCTGACCCTGGATGCGACGCGGCACGCCGCCGTCGACGAAGTCGACGTTCTTGTTCTTGGCCAGTGCGCTCACCGACTTGGCAGGCAACTCGACGACCAGGGCATCGGCCGCGGCCATGTCCTGCAGCACCCGGCCACCGGCCTTGCCGACCTCGTGCCGCACGGCAGCGGCGCTGCCGGCCTTGTGGCCGACCGCGACGGTGACCCTGGCATTGCTTTGTGCGTAGGCCGCCGCCGGCCACAAGCCGGCGGCCGTGACGAGACCAAGTGCCGCGCCCACCGCGGCCATGACGGAGCTGTATCGGAACATGATGGCGGGTCCTGCTCTAGGGCGGAGAACGCCGATGTTTCCGATGCAGCCAAGCCCGGTCAATCCCAGGAAAGACCGGGCAGGCAAACCCTAGATCGGGTCAGCCCTGAGCGGGAAACCAGGCGCTAAATGTCGATCTCCACGGCATCGCCATGGAGTTCCATCAGTTCCCGCCGCGCCGCGGCTTCGCCCTTGCCCATCAGCTTCGACAGGGCGGTCGCGGTGGCCTCGAAGCCGATTTCGCCCCAGCTCACGGGCAACAGCCGCCGCGTCTCCGGGTTCAGTGTGGTTTCCCACAGCTGCTCGGCACTCATCTCGCCCAGGCCCTTGAAGCGGCTGATGCTCCACGAGCCCTCGCGCGCGCCTTCCTTGCGCAGCTTGTCCAGCGTCGCCTCCAGTTCGCCATCGTCCAGCGCGTACAGCTTGGCCGCCGGCTTCTTGCCCCGGGCCGGGGCATCGATGCGGAACAGCGGCGGCCGCGCCACGTAGACGTGGCCGGCCTCGACCAGCTTCGGGAAGTGGCGGAAGAACAGCGTCAGCAGCAGCACCTGGATGTGCGATCCGTCGACGTCCGCGTCGCTCAGTATGCACACCTTGCCGTAGCGCAGGCCGGAGAGATCGACCGTGTCGCCCGGGCCGTGCGGATCGACGCCGATGGCCACGGCGATGTCGTGGATCTCGTTGTTCGCGAACAGGCGGTCGCGCTCGACCTCCCAGGAATTCAGCACCTTGCCGCGCAGCGGCAGGATGGCCTGGGTCTCCTTGTCGCGCCCCATCTTGGCCGAACCGCCGGCCGAATCGCCCTCGACCAGGAACACCTCGTTCAGCGTCAGGTCGCGGTTTTCACAATCGGTGAGCTTGCCGGGCAGCACCGCCACGCCGGAGCCCTTGCGCTTTTCCACCTTCTGGCTCGCGCGCTGCCGCGCCTGCGCCTGGCGGATCACCAGCTCGGCCAGCTTCTTGCCGTACTCCACGTGCTGGTTCAGCCACAGATCCAGCGGCGGCCGGACGAAGGTGGACACCAGGCGCAGCGCGTCGCGGCTGTTCAGGCGCTCCTTGGTCTGGCCCTGGAACTGCGGGTCCAGCACCTTGGCCGACAGCACGAAGCTGGCCCGCGAAAACACGTCCTCCGGCATCAGCTTCACGCCCTTGGGTAGCAGCGAATGCAGTTCGATGAAGGCCTTCACCGCCCCGAACAGGCCGTCCTTCAGGCCGGACTCGTGCGTGCCGCCGGCGACGGTGGGGATCAGGTTGACGTAGCTTTCCCGCAGCACGTTGCCTTCGTCGGTGAAGGCCAGCACCCAGGCCGCGCCCTCGCCCTCGGCAAAGTTCTCCGTTTCGTTGCTCGACGCATAGGCCTCGCCATCAAAGAGCGGAATCAGCGGATCGGCCGCCAGGCCCTGCATCAGGTAGTCCTTCAAGCCGCCCTTGTAGACCCAGGTCTGGACATCCAGCTGGCCGCTCTTTTCGTTCGATAGCGTCACGGTGACGCCCGGCATCAGCACCGCCTTGCTGCGCAGCAGGTGCGTCAGCTCGTTCTTCGGCAGGTCGACCGACTCGAAGTACTTGCCGTCCGGCCACACGCGCACGCTGGTGCCCTGCTTGCGCTCGCCGCCGGTGGCCTTGCGCACCGTCAGCGGCTCGATCACGTCGCCGCCCGAGAACGCCAGGCTCGCCACCTGGCCGTCGCGCCACACCGTCACCTGCAGCCGCTTGGCCAGTGCGTTGGTCACGCTCACGCCCACGCCGTGCAGGCCGCCCGAAAAGCTGTAGGCGCCGCCCGAACCCTTGTCGAACTTGCCGCCGGCGTGCAGCCGGGTGAAGACGATCTCCACCACCGGCACCTTCTCTTCCGGATGCAGCCCGAAGGGGATGCCGCGGCCATCGTCGTCGACGCTGACCGAGCCATCGGCATGCAGCGTGACCGCGATGCGCTTGCCGAAGCCGGCCAGGGCCTCGTCGGCCGCGTTGTCGATCACCTCCTGCACGATGTGCAGCGGGTTGTCGGTGCGGGTGTACATGCCGGGCCGCTGCTTCACCGGCTCCAGGCCTTTCAGGACACGGATCGAGGCCTCGCCGTACTGGCCTTGCTTGGGGTTGGTCGCCATGGCGGCGGATTCTAGGGAACGCGGTCCGGCTGCCCCCGCCCGCCACAAGGCACGGCGCAAAGCCAGCCGCCGCTACATTCGCGGGCGATGAGCGCAACCGCATCTTCGCCCCCCACAGGGCCGTCCCCCTCCCCCTGGCTGCTGCGCTGGCAGCACCTGATGCGCCCTGGCAGCAGCGCGCTGGACGTCGCCTGCGGCAGCGGCCGCCACGTGCGCTGGCTGGCCGACGCCGGCCTGGCCGTGACGGCGCTCGACCGCGACGCCGCGGCCGTGGCGCCGCTGCGCGCGGTGGCCGAGGTCATGGTCGCCGACATCGAATCCAGCCCGTGGCCGCTGGCCGGCCGGCAGTTCGACCTGGTGCTGGTCACCAACTACCTGTGGCGGCCGCTGTGGCCGCAGTTGATGGGCGCCGTGCGGCCTGGCGGCCTGCTGGTCTACGAAACCTTTGCCCGCGGCAACGAGACGGTGGGCCGCCCCAGCCGGCCGGACTTTCTGCTGGAGCCTGGCGAACTGCTGGCAGTGTGCCGGGACTGGCGCGTGCTGGGCTACGAAGACGGCTTCCTCGACGCGCCTCCGCGCTTCGTTCAGCGCATCGTCGCGCTGAAACCTTCCCCTGCCCCTGTGCTCCCACCCAGGTTGCCCCCGGCAGCGGCCTGACGGCTCGCGGCTAAAATCGCCCGCTTGCAAGGAATGCGCATGAAACCCATTGTTGGCAGCATCGTCGCGTTGGTGACGCCGATGCAGGAAGACGGCTCGGTCGATTACGCCGGGCTGCGCCGCCTGATCGACTGGCATATCGCCGAAGGCACGGACTGCATCGGCGTCGTCGGCACCACCGGCGAATCGCCCACCGTTTCGGTCGAAGAGCACTGCGAGATCATCCGCATCGCCGTCGAGCACGCCGCCGGCCGCGTGCCCATCATGGCCGGTGCCGGCGCCAATTCGACCCGCGAAGCGATCGAACTCACCCGCTACTCGAAGTCCGTCGGTGCCGACTGCACGCTGCAGGTCGTGCCCTACTACAACAAGCCTTCGCAGGAAGGCATCTACCAGCACTTCAAGGCCAT
>CAMLJY010000161.1 GCA_946480465.1 uncultured Burkholderiales bacterium | reverse complement strand
GCGGAAGATCTGGGCGCTGCTGCCGGCGTAGGCGAAGCAGTAGAGAAGCGTGGTGGGGGTGAGGCTTGTCATCGTTACGTGTTCTTGCTCATCAGAAGTGCCACGAGACGCGCACGGCCCAGGTGCGCTCGAGAGGTGATCGGCCATATTGGCTGTCGTCGGCGCCCGACCAGCCGGTGGCCAGGGCCGACAGCGTCCAGGGGCCCGTGTGCCAGTGCGACTCCAGTTGCCAGAGCGCACTGCCGTCATGCGGATTGAGCTTGCCCAGCGCAGCGGCATCGAATCCACGGACACCCCAGGCGTTGCTCCACGCCACCCGGGCGAAAAGCGAATGGCGCGTCAGTGGCTCCTGCTGCCAACTGGCCTGCTGGAGCAGGTGTTCCAACGCGGCTGGGTCAGCGGAAGGATCGCCGCGTCGCCATGCCTCCCACTGTGCGCCGGTCAGGCCGAGCTGCGAATAGTGGTGTTCCAGTGTGAGGGTGGCTCCCCAGGGGGTGGTCCAGGTGGTGCCCAGCGCCAGCTGGTGCCGTTGGCGGTGTGCGCCGCCGGCCAGCCCCGGCTGCTTCTGGCCGCTCCATTCGCCCGTCAGAACCACGGTGTTTCCCAGTGGGGCGCTGACGTTCAGCCCGGCCCGCGGCCGTTCACCGGCCCGGCGCGACAGCAGCACTTCCGGCGCCAGCCCGGAGGCCGTCGACCAGGACAGCTTGGCCAGCGCCAGCTCGCGGCGGTTGGTCCGGTTCAGGCCGACGGCCCACGGTGGCCGAGCGTCGGCGTTGCGGGTGGTCAGCCGCGGGGCGATGGCAAAGCTGGCTCCGACGTTGCCCGAGACCCGCTGCACGCGGACGAGCACGGTGCCGAGCCGGCTGTCGCGCCAGGCCGCCGGGTCCTCCGACAGACGGGACACCACCGCACCGGCCCGGAACGGGTCGGTGGGGTTGTAGCCCGCAGAAACCCCTTGGCGGGCATTGACGCGGCCCGCATCGAGGAAGAGACCGCGGCCCAGTCGCCGCGAGAAGAACAGCTCGCGCAGCGAGTTGCGCCAGCGCTCGCGGCCCCAGGGCTCACGTTCGGCGCGGGCCAGCTCCAGCCGATTGGAAAAGGTGACGCTGTTCCGCTCGGCTTCGAGCGTCTGGCGCCAGTCAAGCGCCAGGCGCAGACCGGTGACCGGACCTTCGCCGCGTCGCCAGCGCGCATAGTGGCCCCAGGCTTCGACCCGCGCCGAGCGATTGGGGCTGGATGGCTCATGGACGACGGCGGGCAGGGCCAGCGCTTCGACTTCGGCCGCATTCGCCATCGTGGCGCCCGGGGTGGCCAGCGCCATCGCGATGGACCAGGAGCGTCGCCGCATGCTCACTCCACCTGGAACTGCGAC
Organism: uncultured Burkholderiales bacterium; assembly: GCA_946480465.1. Next base: position 6,115 of record CAMLJY010000161.1, on the reverse strand, counting down.
AGGTGATCGCGTTGGAACCATGCGTCGGGAAGCTCACGCGGCTCGTGCCCGGACAGGCGCATCACCGTGACCCAGCGCGTATCCAGCCCATCGATGATGACGGTCTCGGTGGGCCGGTCACGCCCCAGCACCGGCAGGAGTCGCCGATAGAACGCGGTCTTCAGCAGCCTCTGCCCGTCCGCCAGAAAGCGGGCCTTGACCGGCCGCATGTCCTCCACGTCCAGCCAGTAGTCCGCGGCCCGGTAGCTGGCGAGCGGGTGCGCGGCCCTCATTGACAGCCGCCATGTCGCCCGGTCGGCGCCCTCACCGTCGCGCACCGTCTCCCGTTCGGCCTGCGTCACCTGGTATTCGCGGGCGAGGTTCACGGTCATCACGTCGGCGTTGGAGGCTTGGCCGAGCAGGCGCTGGGCGGGCGAGATGCGCACGCTGGCGCGGTTGGCGGGGTCGTAGAACCACAGGTCCAGGCCGCTGCGCAGCATCAGCTTGCCGCGGTCGCGTGCCGGCTCGACGAAGCGCACGAGGTTGCGGTACTGCCCGGTGGCGCCGTCGGGCTTGGCATAGACCTGGAGCCGCTCCGTTGCCTTCAGGACGCCGTCGCGGTATTCGGCCAGGTCGATGTTGACGCGAAAGGCACCGGGCGGATTGCGCACCGCATCGCTGCGCTCCAGCAGTTCCTGTGCACCTGGGTCGGAAGCCGCTGCAGTGGGCCGTGCCGTGGCCAGCGGCAGGCAGGCCAGCATCGTTCGCCTACGCATGTCTCAGCGCCTCCACGATCTCCATGCGCGACGCGCGGTGCGCCGGCCACCAGGCCGACAACGAGACGAGCAGGGCCAGCGCCGCACAGGTGAGGGTCACGGCGGCCGGGTGCCTGAGCAGATCGATCCGCAGCGCGATGGCATCGACATGCCCCGGCGGTACCCAGGACAGGTCCAGGCGATTGATGACGGCGGCCACGATGGCCGCCGCTGCCAGCCCCACGATGGCGCCGCCTGTGCCGAGGATGGCGCCTTCGGCGACGAACAGGGCGCGTATGCGGCGGCGTGTCCAGCCGAGCGCGCGCAGCGTGCCGATTTCCCGCGTCCGCTCGCCGACCGACATGGCGATTGCGTTGGCAATGCCGAACATCGACACGACGGCAACGAGGACCGACACGAAGCCGAAGATGGTCCCGAAGAGATGCACGACCTGGCCGTAGCGCGGGTTCACCGCCTTGAAGTCGTGCAGTTCCATCGCGACCCGCGACTGCTTCAACAAGGCGGCGATGCGGTTGCGCGCAGCCCGCAGCTGCCGCGTGTCATGCAGCTGCACGACGATGGCGGTGGCCGACGCGTTGTCCACCCCATCGACCAGCCGTTGCGCCAGGCCGATGGGCATGCTGGCGAACAGGTTGTCCATCTCCCGCATGCCCAGCCGCTGCGCACCGAGCACCTGCATGCGCACGACGTTCGGGGCGCCGCTGGACGACGCGGCCAGCAGGTCTATGGTTGGGCGCGTTGATCCGAGGCTGGCAAGCGTGTCATCCCGCTCTGCCGAGGCCAGCCGGGCGATATCGTCGGGTAGACGGGGGCCGGCGCCAAGCTCCGCGGCGGCGACGATCGGCTCGCAGCGCGGCAGCGCCAGGGCGTGGCAGAGGTCCAGGCCTTCCGCCAGGCCGGCGCCCAGCACGCCGCCGTCGGGCACGTCGTCGTCCAGCGCGGAAGTTGCGGTGGGCCGCAACGCATCGGCGGCCCATTGCCGCAACGCGTGCTCGTCGGCCGGCATGACGCCGGTGCCGATGAACGTGCGCGAGATGCCGCTGCGTGCATTGCCCGCGATGCCCTGCACATGCAGCCTGGGCGTGATGACGCGGACCAGCGGCTGCAACACCGGATCCTGGCGAAGCGAGTTGATGAGCTGTTGCGGCTGGGCGATCGCGAAGAGCGATGGATTGGCCGAGCCCTGCCGGAGGAACCCCGGCCGGCTGATCTGCAAGTGGCCCTGCGTCCGGACGGTCTCCACTTCGATGCCGCGCAGCAGGGAGGCCACGTAACCCGCGAACAACAGCAACGCCATCACACCGGCGACGATGGTCAGCCCGCTGAGAAGCGTGCGCCGGCCATTGCGTCGCAGGTTGCGGCTGGCCAGGGCGAACAGGTCCATGTCCATCCCCCTTCAGTGCCGCGGCGCGTGCTGCAGGCGCCCATCGACCAACTGGACGGAGAGGTCCGCCTCCGCAATCAGCCGAGGGTCGTGGGAGCAGCACACGACGGTGGTTCCTTCGGCGCGCTGCAGTCGCTGCAGCAGCGCGATGATGCCGGCACCTGTCTGCTGGTCGAGGTTGGCGGTCGGTTCGTCGGCGAGCACGAGCGACGGGCGCTTGACCAGCGCGCGTGCGATGGCCACGCGCTGCTGCTGCCCGCCCGACAGCTCCGACGGCAGGCGCCCCTCCAGGCCCCCCAGGCCGACGCTGCGCAAGGCCTCGCTGGCTTGGCGCAGGCGTTCCAGTCGCGGCAGCCCGAGCAGCTGCAACGGCTGTTCCACGTTCTCGAGCGCCGTGAGCACCGGAACGAGGTTGAAACTCTGGAAGACGAAGCCGATATGGGTTGCGCGGAAGGCGGCGCGCGCGTCGTCATCGAGCCCGCCGGTGTCCTGTCCGGCGATCTCGACGTGGCCCCCGTCGGGACGGTCGAGGCAGCCCAGCAGGTGCAACAGCGTGCTCTTGCCGCTGCCGGAGGGACCGACGACGGCCATGAACGTGCCGTGCGGGATCGTCAAGTCGATGCCGTTCAGGGCGGCCACGGTGAAGGTGCCCGCGCGGTACTGCCGGGACACTGCCGCCAGCCGGGCCGCAGGACGCCTGCTCATCGTGCGGCTCGTGCCCAGCGCATCGACTGCACGACCACCAGCAGGCCTGCGATGTGGTGCAGGTGAATGACGCCGAACGGACCGAAGGTCTGCCCGGTGAATCCCTCCTTGATGTGATCGACATGGTGGCCCGCCGTGAATGCCAGCGCGCCAAAGCCGAGCAGGCAGCTGAGCCAGCGGAACCAGCGCAGGTCGACGTGGTGGATCAGCAGCGCCACCAGCCCGTACAGGCCGAACAGCGTGCAGGTGAGCCACCACCCGCCGGGGCCGGGGTGATAGGCGAACTCGCTGAAGTCGGTCTGTATCGCCGCCTGGACCAGCTGCGACACGCTCACCATCACCAGCGTCAGCGCCATCACGATCCAGCCGACGACGATGCGCTGCTGCAGGTCGATGGACTTCGGAACAACTGCTTCACTCATTCTTGTCTCCGTCGATTGCACGGGCCTGTCAGGCTTGGCCCTGCGAAGGCACGGCGGCTTCATCCGCCGCGCTCTTGGGGCGTGAACCCTGGGTGTGCTGGCCGCCGTATCCGGGCGCATTGATGTCGACCATGGCCAGCATGGCGCCGAACTTGCCTTCCACCGGGATGTCGAAGCCGACCTGCACCGCCGCACGGTCCGCCGGTCCGGACCGGTAGGTGCCGAAGAGCCAGTCCCAGAACGGGAAGTGCGAGTAGTTGCTGGCGTGCACGCCCTTCTCGTGGTGCCACAGGTGCGTCTCGGGCCGCTGCGCGATCAGGATCAGCCAGCGTGGCGTGTTCACGTTCCAGTGCTCCAGGCAGGCGCCGGCCAGGCCGATGTAGTTCACCAGCGCGATGGACATGGGATCCAGGCCGAGAACGAAGGCGCTGACGACCGTATTGATGAGCGTGGAGGCCAGCGTCTCGCCCGGGTGCACGACCACTGCGCCGGGGATGTCGACCCGCGGCATGGCGTGGTGCAGCTGGTGCATGCGCCACAGGATGTCGAACTTGTGCGATGCCCGGTGCCACCAGTACTGCACGAAGGAATGCGCCAGGTAGCCGACGAACACGCCGCCGACCAGGCCCAGCTGCGTCCCGTCCAGCAGCCGGTGTTCGCGCATCCAGGCCTCCGGCAGCAGCAGGTGCATCGACCCGCCTACCAGGCCCATGGCCAAGAGGAACGCCCAGCCGATCCAGTCCCAGCCACGGATGGGTTCGAATTCACGGGCGGCACGCCGCTTCTCGACGAGCCGCATCAGGAAGAAGGTGACGGGGACGGCCATGAACACCGCCACGTGGATGTGAAACGCTTCCAACACTTGCTCCTTTAGGTCGTTAGCACAACAAACTCGACTCAGGTTCCGGAACCCGACGCCTGCATCGGGTCCAGGGTCGCGAAGGCGCTGCCTTGTGCCAGTTCGCTCTGCAGCTGGCGCACTGCGGCGGTGAGTTCGGCCGCGGTCGGGTGGGTGAACAGCTCCTGCAGCAACTGCTGCTGTGTATGGGCCGGCAGCGAGAAGCCCTCTTGCACCCGCTGCACCACGGTGATGGCACGCACCGAATCGCCGCCCAGCTCGAAGAAGCTCGCCTGCGGCGTGCACTCGCCGCAATCCAGCACGCCTTGCCAGATCTGCAGCATGCGGCGCTCGTCGCCGCTGGTCGGTGTGGCCTCTTCCCGTAGCGCCTGTTGCCAGGGTGATGGCAGCGCCTGCACGTTCACCTTGCCGTTGGCCGACATCGGCAGTGCGTCCAGCAGCACGGCGTGCCGCGGCACCATGTAGTCGGGCAGCGTCGCCGCCAACTGGCGCGCGAGGTCCCCGCCGGCGATGCGCGCTTGCCAGGCGCTGCGCTCGGCGTCGTCCGGCAGCACGTAGGCCACCAGCTGCGGCCGGCCGCTGCGCGGTTCGGGCGGCGCCACCACCACGGCCTCGCGCAGGCCGCCCAGGCCTTTCAGCGCATGCGCGATCTCGCCCAGCTCGATGCGGTGGCCGTTCACCTTGACCTGGTGATCGTCGCGGCCGAGGAACTCGATGTTGCCGTCCGGCAGCCGGCGCCCCAGGTCGCCCGAGCGGTACAGGCGCTCGCCGGTGCGCGGGTGGATGATGAATCGTTCGGCCGTGGCTGCGGCATCACCGAGGTAGCCGCGCCCCACGGCCGCGCCGCCGATGCAGATCTCCCCGGTGACCCAGGTCGGGCACGGCTGCAGCAGGGCATCCAGCACGTGCATGGACTGGTTGGCCAGCGGCTTGCCATAGGGAATGCTCTTCCAGCCGGCGGGCACGTCGCCCACTTCGTACTGGGTGCACCAGATGGAGGTTTCAGTGGGGCCGCCGGAGGCGAGCAGCCGCAGGCCGGGCATCACGGCGCGCGCGCGCTCGGGCAGTGCCACGGGAATCCAGTCGCCGCTCAGGATGGCCCAGCGCAGGCCGTTGCAGACCTGCTGTGTGTCGTGCAGGTGATCGACCAGCAGCTGCAGCAGCTGCGGTACCGAGTTCCACACGCTCACTTCGTGTGTACGCATCAGCGCCAGCCAGTGCGCGGCGTCGGTCAGTTGCTGCGCCGACGGCAGCACCAGGGCGGCGCCCCGCCCCAGCACGCCGAAGAGGTCGTACACGGAAAGGTCGAAGTTCAGGGCCGACACGCCCAGCACGCGGTCCGCGGCCGTCACCCCGAAGCGCTCACCGATGTCCTGCACGGTGTTCGCGGCACTGTGGTGCTCGATCATCACGCCCTTGGGCTGGCCGGTGGAGCCGGAGGTGAAGAGCACGTAGGCCAGGTCGTGGCCCCACACGTCCACTGCGGGCGGCGTGGCCGGGCAGTCCTGCAGCGCAGGGTCGTCGAGGTGCAGCGGGGCCACGCCTTCCGGCCAGGACGGGCCGGTGGCCAGCGCTGCATGCGTCAGGGCGATGCGCACGCCCGCGCGCCGCAGCAGCTGGGCACGGCGCTCGGCGGGCCACTTCGGGTCGATGGGCAGGTAGGCCGCGCCCGCGTGCAGGATGCCGAGCACCGCGGGGACCTGTTCCCAGCCCTTGTGCATCACCACGGCCACGATGCACCCGGGGCCGATGCCGCGCTGGTGCAGCAGCTGGGACAGCCGCAGCGCGCGGTCGCCCAGTTCTCCATAACTCAGGGTGCGCTCGTCCGTGATGACGGCCGGCGCGTGGGCCCGCGCTTGGTAGTGCTGCGCGACCATCTCGTGCAGCAGCCGGTGCGGGAACAGCCGCTGGGTGCTGTTGGCTTCGGCGATGAGCGCCTGCTGCGCCGCGGGCAGGTTCACCAGCGCGCCGTCCTGCGTCCAGGCCGAGG
>CAMLJY010000160.1 GCA_946480465.1 uncultured Burkholderiales bacterium | reverse complement strand
GGCCTGAGAAGTCGTCGATCAGGTCCATCAAACTAGGGGGGTAGGGAACGGGCTGCGACTAGCCCGCAAAGTGCGCGGGAACTGTAACGGTGGCCCTGGGCGACGGAGGCTGATGGCTGTAATTCATTGCAACCTAGGGGGGGCTCGCGGGGCGGCTCATCCGCAGAACTGGTGAAGGCCGACGGCTGGTGGCCGGATGGCCGCCGGCGGCGAAGACATAACCGGGGTCGCCAGCGTCCGTGCGCATGCCAGCCACGGGAGGCCGGGCGCGGCAGTCTAAGCGGCGGCGGCCGGTCCGCGGGTTTTGGGCGGTCCCACGTTCTTGGGATGGTCGCCGCGCGATCGAGACCCCCCACGTTCATGGTCCGCGGCCACGCCGATCGCTCACTAGACTCCCGGCCGCGTTTGGCGCCATGTCCACGCAGCCGCGAAGCAAGCCGGCGCGCCCGAGCGGGTGTGCCGGTGGCGCTCGCGGCTGCTCAAGAAGTCAGGTTTCATGAATCCATCGATCCAGGCGCCGCTGAGCGGGGCGGCCTTGCATGCCTTCCTCGACCAGGCCGAGTCAGCCCTCGAACAGCAGCAGGCGGCGGAGGTCGCCGTCGAACTGCGCCGCGCCACGATGGCCGCGATGCTGGCCCGGCAGGCCTGCCGCGCCGGCGATGTCGAGGCCGTGACGCGCCTGCACCGGCTGTGGCTGCAGGCCGGCCTGCCGGAGCAGGCCTTGCGGGTCCTGCAGGATGACGGCGCTGCCGTCGTCGCGAACCTGCCGGCGCAGGATCGGCCGGACGCCGAGACCGAGCTGGCCTTCTGCCGCATCGAAGCCGCGCTGGAACTCCGCGCCGGCACCGCGGCGGCGGCGCAGGCGCTCGATGCCGCCGAGCAGTTGCTGCGCGCCCAGCCCCCATCCGACGCCGTGGACGATGCCTGGGCGCGGCTCGCGGCGTGGTCGGGCCAGGCAGACGATCCGGCCCGCGTGCGGCGCTGCGCGGAGGCCCGGCACGACCTGCGCATGGGCGATCCCGACCGGGACACCTATCGCGCATGGGACGCGGCCAGGCTGCAGACCCAGCTGGCGGCCAGCCACCACGCCGAGGGGCGGCTGGACGAGGCCCGGCGCTGCGCGCGCGCCGCGCTGGAAGCGCTGGCCACGGCCGGTCCGGGCCAGGACGTCGACACCGACGACTGGCTGCACCTCGGGGAGCAGCTGCTGCCCATCGCCCCGGTGCTGGTGGACGACATCGCGCGGCTGGCCCCGGCCCGCCTGCCGGCCGACGCGGCGCTGCCGCTGCGGCGGCAGCTCGGCGTGCAGCTGGCGCGGCTGCAGGCGCGGGCGCTGCATGCCCGGGGCCTGCTGGACCAGGCGCTGGCCAAGGCGCCGGAAGGCCGCTTCTACCTCAGCTGCGGCGAGGACGACAGTTTCAGCGCGCTGGTGCTGGACTGGCTGGTCGAGGCCGAACGCTGGCCCGAGGCCGCGCGCCTGGCATTCGAATCCGCGCGCTCGGAGCGCGAGGTGTCCGGCCTGCACGCCTGCCGGATCGCGGCCGCCCACCAGGAGCGGGCGACCGAAGATGACGAGACCCGCTTCCACTGGACCCTGGCGCGTGCCGCGATGGGCCAGTACGAAGACCTGCGGCGTGAACACGGCATCAGCGACCGGGTCGCGCACTGCGAGCAGCACCTGGCACGGGCCGAGCGGCTGAAGCCCGGTGATCCGGCCATCAAGGTGATGCGGGGCGAGTACATGCTGGCGACCGGCCAGGATCCGGCGCAGACCCTGCGCTGGCTCGAAGCCTGCGTGGAGCGCCCCGGCCTGGCGGGGCCGTACCTGGTCGAGCAGATGGTGCTGCTGCGGGCGCAGGTGCACGGCGGCCTTCGCAAAGCCCTCGCCCTGCCCTTCATCGATGCGCCGGCGGGCACCTGGAGCTACAACGTCGGCGTGCTGCTGGGCGACCTGCACGAGAAGCTGCCCGAAGACGCCGAATGGCCGCTGGACGAGATCCGCGCGCTGCAGACGCGCTACTACGAGCGCGGCCTGCAGTGCTTCGAGGCCTTCTTCGAGACCGGCCGCGGCCACTACCGCGACGGCAACACGCACGACTATTCGATGCTGTGCAACAACCTCGGCATCGCCTACCGCTGCTGGCACGGCAAGCCCGGACTGGCGCTGCCCTTGCATGCCAAGGGCATCGCCTCCAGCCCGTTCGCCGAGCACCACGACGGCGTCATGTGCTGCCACCGCGATGCCGGCGAGCGCGAGGCCTTCATCGAGGCCGCGGAGCGCCTGTGGCACTTCGCGGCGGCCCATGGCTACGGGCGGCACCGGCCGGACCACTACATCGACGACGTCTGCATCGCGCTGGAGAAGCTCGATCGGCACGGCGAAGCCGCGATATGGCGACAGCGCCTGCAGGAGTGGTGGCAGCAACTGGACGACGACGAGCGCGGCGAATACGGCGACAGCCACCTGGAAACCCTGGTCATCGCGCTGTGCGTGGCCGCCTGCGACCAGCCGGACGACGTCGTGCCGCAGCTCGAGGAGCTGCTGCCGCGCATCCTCGCGCAGCAGGGCCGGCCCGCGATGCTTGCCAACACCGCCCTGGCCTTCAAGCGCGCGGGGCGCCATGCCCAGGCCATTGCCGTCAACCGCGAGATCCTGGCCCGCTTCAACAGCGCATCAGACGACGATGCCGCCCGTCGCCGGGACGCGCAGGAGAGCCTGGACGCCTGCCTGAAGGCCCTGCGCGAGCAGCGCCCCTGGTGGAAGTTCTGGGGCTGACGATGTCGGTGCAGCAGGCGGGGCCCTACGCCCCGCGCGACGTCGTCAACGCGCCCGCCGTCAAGGCCGCCATCGCGCGGCGCAGCGCCCAGCGCGGCGATGCGCCGGCGGTGCGCGAGTGGCTGCTGAACCACTTCTACCGCCACGCCATCGGCAACCTGCAGCCCGATGCGCCGGCGCTGCAGCCGGTGGCCTCGATGGAGCAGGCGCGCCGGCTGTTCGGCACTGCGCCGCCGCCCGCCTGGCTGGCCGATCGCATCGCCGATGCCCAGCGGGACGGCAACGCCCTGCCCTGGTGGCTGGACCCGGTGGGCGGCGAACTGCTGGCGCTGGAGCAGCGCCTGGTGGAGTTCCTGGGCTCGCGCGCGGGCACGCCGCTGGAAGGCAAGCTGATGCGGGTGAATGCACCGCAGGCGCTGGCGCTGTGGGCGGCCGAGCACGCCGCCATCGAAGCCCGCCGCAACGGCGGCCGCCACGTGCACCAGCCGGGCGCGGTCCGCGTCGCCTGGCAAGGCCGGCGGGGGCTGTTCGTCGAATTGCTGCCGGACAGCGGCGCGCTGCGGGCCGAGATGGCCTACGAAAGCCAGGCCATGCAGCACTGCCTGGGCCAGTTCGCCGAGCGGCGCGCCTTGCGCGGCGGCTATGGCGAGCACTACGCCCAGGCCTGCGAGTCGGGCGCGCTGCGCCTGTTCAGCTACCGCAGTGCGCAGCAGCACCCGCACGTCACCATCAGTGCCCACGTCGGCCCGGGCGGGCGGCTCACGATCGACCAGATCAAGGGCAAGCAGAACCAGCCGCCGGTGGCGCGCTATCGCGACGAGCTGATGGCCTTCCTGAACACGCTGGACACCGAGCGCCACACGCCGCCCGACGCGGCCGCGATCGGCGTGGTGCGGCTCGATGGCGGCTGGCGCCTGGTCAGCGAGGTCACCGAGCCGCAGGAGCAGTTGCGGCTGGTGCACCTGCACCCGCAGCTGATCCGCGACCTGCCGCGGCCTTCGCCGATGGCCCAGTGGATCGTCGCGGCGCGGCGGCCCGAGCTGCTTCGCGGCCTGGCGCTGGCGCCGGGCGTGGCCGGCGCCACCGGGCACGGCGGCGGGGGTCGGCGATGAAGTGGGTGCTGCTGGCCGTGCTGGCGTGGCTGCTGTTCAAGCTGGCGCGGTGGATCGGTGGGATCTGGGCGGAGGTGGTCGCCGAGGCCGACGTGGCGGCACGCCCGCAGACCGACCTGGGCGACGCGCGGCACCGACTGTTGGCATTGGCCGAGCCGATGGCCCGGCGCGCGGTGGGAGAGGCATTCCTGCAGTCGGCCGTGCCGGTCGACCGCGAGGCGCTGGAACGCCGGCTGCGCGCGGCCCTGCTGCACCTCTTCGGCCTGCGCGGCGACATCACGGCGGAGCAGCTGCGCGCGGAATTGCCGCCGCTGCTGCGCTCGCGCTGGTTCGGCATCGACCTGGAGAACACGCCGGCGGAGGACGATCCAGCCGCCGCCCTGGCCTTCGCCTGCGGCCGCGTGGCCTTTGCGGTGCGCTCCGCCGGTCTGCTGGGCTGGATCGACGATGACACGCAGTGGCAGGTGCTGCAGCAGAACGCCCAGCGCGCGGCCGAGTGCTTTGCGGGTTGGCAGGAGTACGGCAGCGCCTGGGCGCGCGGGCGACGGCAGTGGGTTGCCCGAGCACGCGCGGATGGGCTGGGCCAGGCCTTCAGCGAGGCGGACGTGCGCGAATGGACCGAGGACCGCAGCCATCCCTGGGGCTACATGCCCTGGGGTGAGGCCGCGCCGGCCGGCGGCGCCGCGTCCGATCCCTGCGCGCCCCCGCCAGCCCATCCCCAGCCCGAGGCATGAGCACGGCAAGCGGGTCGATACAGTGCGGCGCCGGACGCCGGCAGGAAGGAAACACGATGCGCCGATTCGAACTGGTCGAAGGCTCGTCCAGCAAGTTCTGGGAAATCGCCCTCGAGGGCCTGGAGGTCGCCGTGCGCTTCGGCCGCATCGGCACCCAGGGCCAGGCGAAGACCAAGGCCTTCGGCTCCGCGGCCGAGGCGCGCAGGGAGCATGACAAGCTGGTGAAGGAGAAGACCGGCAAGGGCTACGTGGAAGTGGCGGTTGCGGCAGGTGCCCGCTCGGCGGCGGTGCCGCCTTCCAGGGGCAGCGGGGGCACGGCGGATGCCTCGGCGGTGCCGGCGCCTCTTGCGCACCCCGCCGCGACCGCTGTGGTGGCGAACGCAGCATCACCTGTACCTGCGCCTGTCGCAGCATCCGCCACCGATGCAAGCGTCCTGCCCCCCTTTCCCGCCCCGGAGCCTTCGCTCACCGAGCCGGCCTCGTCGTCCTCGATCACCTGGCCCAGCGGCGGCTTCCAGTGGACCGACGAGCTGCGGGCCGAGCGCCCCGTCGTGCGCGGGATCCGCGTGACGGGGGCTCGCAGCCTGGGCTATTTCTCCGCCGACAAGCCGCTGGAGGTCGATGACGACGACCGCTACGGCATGCAGGCCCAGCAGCTCGCCGCGCTGGCGCAGCATGCCGGCCGCCCCTGGCGCCGCTGGTTGCCGGCGGACTGGGCCGAGCACCAGCAGCGCGGCCGGCTGGCCTCCACCGACGCTGAAGCGTGGCTGGAGCTGTCGGTGCAGTCGTGGGCGGCCGACGGCCTGCCGCGCATGGCACCCACCCCCTACCGGGGCCGGCCGATGATGCAGGCCTGGGTGACGGCGGCCGGCCTGGCCGTGCACGGCCTGCCCTTCATGGCCGAGCGCGCGCTCGACCTGGCCGAGGCCATGCACGGCCACGCGCAGTTCAACATCGCGGTCACGGGCATGCTGATGCCGCTGCGCGAAGCCGTGGCGGCGAGCACGCGCGAGGCGCACGACGCCGTCATCGCGGTGCTGGAGCAGCATGGCCAGGCCACGCCGGCGCGGCGCGTGGTGCGCGCCTACCTGGCCCCGCACCGCGCCGACTGGGTGGCCGCGGCGCGCGCCGACCGTGCCGATCCGCACCGGCTGCTGCGCGAGTGCGTGCAGCCGGTGGAGGCCGCGCTCGACGACCTGAAGGGCACGTACCCCTACCTGTCGCACGTGAAGCCGGCGCTGCTGCTGCAGGCCCACCTGCATGGCGAAGCCGCCTTTCCGCTCTTCGCGCACATGGTGCGCGTGGCGCAGGACCGCGAGAGCGCCGAGCAGTTCATCGAGCTGGCCTCGCGGCTGCGCACGCCCGCGCTGGTCCACCTGCTGGCCGAGCTGATCGAGCGCAAGGAAGTGCGGGCCGCCCTGGAGCGCCTGGCCGAACAGCACCCCGCCGCCGTGCTCAAGACCGTGATCGAGCGGGCCTTCGCCACGCGATCGCGCCTGGCCGAAGGCTGGGCCGTGCGCTTCGCGCTGCGCGAGCCGGCCGTGCTGGCACGGACGCTGCCGGCCTTGTCCGCCGGCGACCGCACGCGCTTCGAAGCCTTGCTGGCCGCCCTGCGGACCGACGACGCGCCGCCGGAGCAGCTGCCGGCCTTGCTGCGCGACCCACCCTGGCTGCGCCAGGCCCGCGCGGCGGACCTGCCGACCCTGGCCACGGCGCCCCTGCCCACGCCCGAGCGCCTGACCTGGACCGAGGCCGAGCGGGCCCGCCACGCCAGCCGCGGCTCGTCGTCGTGGGAAGCCGGGCAGTCCGCCCCGCCGGACAAGGCCCGCATCGACACCGCGCTGGCCGAGCTGTGCATTGCCGAAGCGGCGCGCGAACGCGTGCTGAATGGCGAACCGCTGCGCCCCGGCGACGTGCACGAGCCCGAGCGCTACGCCTGGCGCAGCTGCATCCCCAACCTGCTGCTGCGCCTGCCCGGCCCGGCGGCGCTGGCGGCCTGGAACAGCTACCCGGCCGCGCAGTGGAAGGTGTGGGGCGAGGTGGAGATGGACGTTCGCGCCGTTCTCGCCTGCTTCGGCGAGGCCGCCTTCCCCGGCCTGGCCAACCTGGCGCAGTCCCAGGCCGAGCTGGGCCTGGGCATCGGGATCGCCGTGGACAGCGTCCGCCTCGTCCCCGCCGTGCTGCACGCCTTGCGTAACCTCAAGAAAGCGCGGCCACTGGCCGTCGACTGGCTGCGTGCCCACCCCCGCACCGCGCTGATCGCGGCGCTGCCCCTGGCCTTCGGCAGCGACCGGGTGCAGCGCGACAACGCGCAGCACGGCGTGCGCTGGCTCGCGGCCAACGGCTTCGAGGCGGAGGCCCGTGCAGTCGCCGGCGAGTACGGCGAAACCATGGTGCAGGCGCTGCAGGCCCTGCTGGAAGCCGACCCGCTGCTGGTGCTGCCCTCGCGCATGCCCAAGCTGCCGGCCTTCTTCGTCGCCGCGGCCTTCCGCCGCCCGCTGCTGCGCGACGGCGGCGCGGCGCTGGGCGCCGCTGCCACCGAGCACGTCGGCACGATGCTGGCCATCAGCAAGCTGGACGCGCCTTATGCGGGTTTGGAGACCGTGCGCGAAGCCTGCACGCCGGCCTCGCTGGCCGAGTTCGCATGGGACTTGTTCGAAGCCTGGCAGGCCGCGGGCGCGCCGAGCAAGGACAACTGGGCCTTCCTGGCGCTGGGCCTGCTGGGCGACGACGAGACCGCGCGGCGGCTGGCCCCGCGCATCCGCGAATGGCCCGGCGAATCGCAGCACCAGCGCGCGGTGCTGGGCCTGGACCTGCTGGCCGCCATCGGCAGCGACGTGGCGCTGATGCACCTGAACGGCATCGCC
>CAMLJY010000159.1 GCA_946480465.1 uncultured Burkholderiales bacterium | reverse complement strand
CACCGTCTCGCGCACGCTGCCGATCATGGCCGCCACGCGCGGCGCCATGTTCACCGGCACCAGCTGCAATTCAGGGTGCTGGCTGCCGAAGACGCGGAACAGCTCGTCGGTGAAGCCATGGCCCACGTCGGCCAGGCCTTCGAAGTCCAGTTCCACGCGGCGGAACTGCGTCAAGCGCGCTGCCACGCGCCGCGCCTGCGCGCGTGACTCCAGCCCGGCCTGCGCCTGCGTGATCAGCTTCAACGGCACCACGGTGCGCTCGAAGGCATAACCCGCGCCGTCGATGCTGTAGCGGTGCAGCACGTCATCCAGCGTGCGCTCGGTGTCGACGCAGACCGCCACGTACACCGAGGTGCCCACGCGACACGCCGGCCGGCCGCGCTGCCACCACTGCTCGCGCTGCCATTCGCGCTGCTGGAAGGCGGCGTCATTGGCATGCAGGTCGAAGATGTCGGCCAGCTTGGCGCTGAAGAAGAGGCCGCGGCCGGTGTGGCTGTTGGGCTGGCTGGTCAGCTTGCCCTTGGCCAGCTCCAGCATCGCCATCGTCGGGTCGGTGATGTTGAAGCGCTCGGCCACAGCGTTGAACACGCCGCGGCCATCGTCGGAAACCAGCAGCTGCACCTGCGTCGGCGTCTGGCGCATCGACACGGTGACGCTGCTGCCGCCGCTGTGGTCGATGGCGTTGTTCAGCAGCTCGGTGAACACATGCTGGGCGATGCGCGCGACGTTCGGTTTCAGCTCGAAGCGGCCAGCGAAGTCCTGCGCCCAGGGCAGGTCTTCCTGCAGCCCCTGCAGCGGGTAGCGCCGTACCACCTGCCGCAGCGCGCCGGGCTTGTAGGTCGCCTTGCGCGACACCCCGTCCCGGGCCAGCCACTGCGCCTCGACCAGCTTGTTCAGCTGGTTGCGCGCGCTGGTGCGACTGATCCCCAGGCGCTGGCACAGGTAGGCCGGCAGGTCCTGCGGATGGGCAAGAACCGCCTCGGTGATCCAGGGCGTGAGGTCGCTGAGGGCGATGCGGGCCATGTCGTCGATCCTTGCGGCGACTGACGGGTCGCCTGAGTGTGGAGCCAGTGTCGGCGTGCGACGCGCCGTCTTCAGGCTGAAAAGAGGCGGGATGACGGGCCTATTCCGGCCACGTTCGAGCGGCGCCCGGCGCGTGGTGATACGCACGACCCCTTAAGCAGCTGTGTCGAGGGCGGGCCGTGGACCTCGCCCGTATCGAATGGAGACAGGCGCCCGCCGGCCCCCTGCCCTCGGCCCCATCGCGGCGCTATGCTGAACAGCCCGGTCACTACAATCCGGCGCCAGTTACACAGCGGTTTCGTCCGCGGCCCCCGCCCGCGGCAACATCCGCCCGCATCGCATTCCCCACTTCGCAGGACACCACCATGCCACTCGTCTCGATGCGCCAATTGCTGGACCACGCCGCCGACAACGGCTACGGCATCCCGGCCTTCAACGTCAACAACCTGGAGCAGGTGCAGGCCGTGATGGCGGCCGCGTCGGAGGTCGACGCCCCGGTCATCCTGCAGGCCAGCGCCGGCGCCCGCAAATACGCCGGCGAAAGCTTCATCAAGCACCTGATCCAGGCCGCACTCGAGGCCTATCCGAAGGTCCCGCTGGTGATGCACCAGGATCACGGCCAGAGTCCGGAGGTGTGCCAGGGCGCGATCGACCTGGGCTTCACCTCGGTGATGATGGACGGCTCCCTGCAGGCCGACGGCAAGACCATCGCCAGCTACGAGTACAACGTCGACGTCACCAAGACCGTGGTCGACATGGCCCACAAGCTGGGCATCACGGTGGAAGGCGAACTGGGCTGCCTGGGCTCGCTGGAGACCATGCGCGGCGACAAGGAAGACGGCCATGGCACCGACGCGACGATGACGCGCGACCAGCTGCTGACCGACCCCGAGCAGGCCGCCGACTTCGTCAAGAAGACCCAGCTCGACGCGCTGGCGATTGCCATCGGCACCAGCCACGGCGCCTACAAGTTCACCCGCAAGCCCACCGGCGACATCCTGGCGATCGACCGCATCAAGGAAATCCACCGCCGCATCCCCAACACCCACCTGGTGATGCACGGCAGCTCCAGCGTGCCGCAGGACCTGCTGGCCGAGATCCGCAAGTACGGCGGCGACATGAAGGAAACCTACGGCGTGCCGGTCGAGGAGATCCAGGAAGCCATCAAGCACGGCGTGCGCAAGATCAACATCGACACCGACATCCGCCTCGCGATGACGGCCGCGATCCGCAAGTTCTTCGTCGAGAACCCGAGCAAGTTCGACCCCCGCGAGTACCTGAAGCCCGCGCGCGAGGCCGCCAAGGCCATCTGCAAGCAGCGCTACCAGCAGTTCGGCTGCGAAGGCCAGGGCAGCAAGGTGCAGGCCCTGCCGCTGGCCACGGTGGCCCAGCAGTACGCCAGCGGCAAGCTGGCGCAGGTGGTGAACTGAAGCCGCCGCCGGCCTGAGCCCGAGCCCGCCGCCGGCGGGCTTTTTCATGCCCGACGACCGCTCGCACGGCACCAACGGGCCGCAGCCGGGGAGCCACAGCCGCTTCGCGGGCGGGCGCGGTTCGGTACGGTCCAGGGGAATGCCCCGGATGGCCCGTCACAATACGGCGCGCGCCCGGCCCTCGGCCCGAGGACCCTGCCGGTCGCCGTCAGCCATCCGTTGTCCTCGATCGATCCTCCGCTGGAACCCGCCCATGAGCACGCCCCCCACCGTCTATGAAACCCGACTGCATTCGCTGCCGCTGCTGGCCCGCGGCAAGGTGCGCGACAACTACGCAGTGGGCACCGACCGCATCCTGATGGTGGCATCGGACCGCATCTCGGCCTTCGACGTCGTGATGGGCGAACCGATTCCCGGCAAGGGCGCCCTGCTGACGCAAATGGCCTTGTTCTGGTTCGACAAGCTCGCCCACGTCGTGCCGAACCACCTGACCGGCGAAGCGCCGGAGAGCGTGGTGGCGCCGGACGAGGTGGAGCAGGTGCGCGGCCGGTCGATGCTGGTGAAGCGGCTGAAGCCGCTGCCCATCGAAGCGGTGGTGCGCGGCTACCTGGCCGGCTCGGGCTGGAAGGAGTACCAGGACGGCAGCAGCGTCTGCGGCGTGGCGCTGCCCGCCGGCCTGCGCAATGCCAGCAAGCTGCCGCAGCCGATCTTCACGCCCGCGACCAAGGCCGAGATGGGAGACCACGACGAGAACATTTCCTTCGACCGCGTGGCCGACTTGATCGGCGCGCCGCTGGCCGCGCAGGTGCGCGACACCGCCATTCAGCTCTATTCGGAAGCCGCGGCCTACGCGCTGACGCGCGGCATCATCATTGCCGACACCAAGTTCGAGTTCGGCCTTGACGAAGCGGGGCGCCTGACCCTGATGGACGAGATCCTGACGCCCGATTCGTCGCGCTTCTGGCCGCTGGACTCGTACCGGGAAGGCACCACCCCCCCCAGTTTCGACAAGCAGTTCCTGCGCGATTGGCTGGAAACTGCGCAGGTGGACGGCAAGCCCTGGAACAAGACGGCACCCGCGCCCACCGTGCCCGAGACGGTCGCCAACGAGACGTCCGCGAGGTACGGGGAGGCGCTGAGCCGCTTGGCCGGCAAACTGCCCTGAGTTGGCGACATCTCAATCGTGCGGGAGGAGAAGACAGATGACTGCAACGCCCTGGAGGCCCAAGACGCTTGAGCGGCTGGATGCGTTGATCCAGAAGACGCGCTCTGACAAGGAGCGGCGGATCTTGCTCATTAAGAAGGCGTGCGCGTTGGCGCGCTTCTCTTTGGTGGAGGACGCCTCCGCCATTCTGAGAAGTGTTAGAGCTAGTGCTAGCGCCTATGAACCGCGACTCAGCGCATGGCTCATGCTTTGCTCGGGGCTGATTGATCACTTCAGTCGGCTTGCAGAAAGCGCAATTCGGGACTTCAAACGAGCCTATGCGGTGAGCATTGCAGCAGGCGATTTGGAATTGGCAGCAATTGCCTCGGCATGGATTGCCCACGGGGAATACTGCCTCGGTAATGTAGCGGCAGTCCCTGCGGCCCTGGTTCAAGCCTTCACTTATGCCGACAGAAATAACGCCTCTGCACGATCCCGCGCATGCGTGGTAGTAGCCGACATGTTCAATTACGCAGGCGACTCATTGTCGGCTCGAACTTGGTACAAGCATGCTCGCGATGCGGCAGTCGATGATGGCGACATCGCAATGCAAGGCGTTGCGATGTTCAACGATGCCGGACATCGCGTGTCGAACGTTGTGCTGGATGACTGCCGTGGCACTGCGAGTGAGCACGCAGTCATGCTCGCATCAGTGTCAGTTGACTCTATCGCCAATCTTGACCTCGGCCTTGGCGTTCGGCACCTCACTTCCATCGTGCCAATAATGCGCGCGGAAGTGCGAACTGTGCAGCGCAACTGGGACGAGGCAATTGGCCTATTCGATGCATTTCTTTGTGATAGGAGCATCGAGACACGCGATCGCCTTATGCCAAGGTTCCATGCACAAAGAGCTTATTGCCTCGTGATGGCCGGCGATCGAGCTGCTGCCCTAGCCGCAGTTCAAAGCGCCGTCGCCGACGCGGACGCGTGCTCGGACTTCGACGACTTGTTCGTGCTTCACTCGCGTGCAGCCAAGATATACGGACTATTGGGCATGCGCGAGCAGGAGCAAGTGCACGGCATGTCAGCGGACCGATGCCTAACCGAATACCTAGCCTTCCAAACCGAACTCAAGTCCAGCGTTGACGCTATGGTGGCCCGCATCATGCTTATCGAAGAAGGAAAGAGCCCGGCGTAGGCCGGGCTCTCTTTCACTTTGCGCTGGCCGCAGATTACGGCTTGTTCCCAGTCGGGAAGGGCCAGGCAGCCGCCGGACTCAGCGCGGTCTTTGCCGCAGTGGCTGCGGGCGCAGGGGCAGCGGGAGCGGCAGGGGCCTTCTTGGCCGCTGCCTTCTTCGCCGGAGCCTTCTTGGCCGCGGCCTTCTTCGCGGGCGCCGCCTTCTTCGCCGCAGCCTTCTTGGCCGGTGCTGCCTTCTTCGCCGGCGCGGCTTTCTTCGCCGGCGCAGCCTTCTTAGTAGTCAGCTTCTTCGCCGCAGCCTTCTTGGCCGGCGCCGCCTTCTTCGCCGGCGCCGCCTTCTTCGCCGGTGCAGCCTTCTTCGCCGGCGCGGCCTTCTTCGCCGGTGCCGCCTTCTTCGCCGGTGCGGCCTTCTTCGCGGCGGCCTTCTTCGCGGGGGCGGCCTTCTTTGCCGCGGCCTTCTTGGCCGGAGCCTTCTTCGCAGTTGCCATGACGATCTCCTTGATCAAGTTGCGAGACATGCCCCAGCCGCGCGTCGGTTGGGGCCATTCATCGGAGCGGGCTTTTGCCGGTTGAGGCCGGCTTCTTCGCCCGCTTCGATGAACTGGGGTGCGCCCGCGTCCGATGCTTCTGTCGGCATCGGTGCCGCGGTCGCTGATCTTGATCCCGTGAGTCAGGCTGATCGCCACGGCGCCCAAGCGCCCTGGTCGTTCAGTCCCAGCTCAGTGCGCCACCGGATTGGTATTCGATGACGCGGGTTTCGAAGAAATTCCTTTCCTTCTTCAGGTCGATCATTTCGCTCATCCACGGGAACGGGTTTTCCTCGTTCGGGAAGAGCGCTTCGAGGCCGATCTGCGTTGCACGCCGGTTGGCGATGTAGCGCAGGTAGCCCTTGAACATGGAGGCGTTGAGGCCCAGCACGCCGCGCGGCATGGTGTCCTCGGCATAGCGGTACTCGAGCTCGACGGCCTTGAGGAACAGGGCCTTGATCTCGGCCTTGAACTCGGCCGTCCACAGCTGCGGGTTCTCGAGCTTGATCTGGTTGATCAGGTCGATGCCGAAGTTGCAGTGCATCGACTCGTCGCGCAGGATGTACTGGTACTGCTCGGCCGCACCGGTCATCTTGTTTTGCCGGCCCAGCGCCAGGATCTGCGTGAAGCCGACGTAGAAGAACAGCCCTTCCATCAGGCACGCAAAGACGATGATGGAGCGCAGCAGCGTCTGGTCGGCTTCGAGCGTGCCGGTCTTGAAGTTGGGGTCCATGATCGCGTCGATGAACGGGATCAGGAACTCGTCCTTGTCGCGGATGGAGGGGACTTCGTTGTAGGCGTTGAAGATCTCGCCTTCATCGAGGCCCAGCGACTCCACGATGTACTGGTAGGCGTGGGTGTGGATCGCTTCTTCGAAGGCCTGGCGCAGCAGGAACTGGCGGGCCTCCGGGGCGGTGATGTGCCGGTAGGTGCCGAGCACGATGTTGTTGGCGGCCAGCGAATCGGCGGTGACGAAGAAGCCGAGGTTGCGCTTGATGATGCGGCGCTCGTCTTCGGTCAGGCCGTTGGGGTCCTTCCAGGTCGCGATGTCGCGCGACATGTTGACCTCTTGCGGCATCCAGTGGTTCGCGCAGGTGGCAAGGTACTTCTCCCACGCCCACTTGTACTTGAACGGGACCAGCTGGTTGACGTCGGTCTGGCCGTTGATGATGCGCTTTTCGGCGGCGGTGACGCGGCGCGTGCTCTTCACTGCGGGTTGCGCGGCGTGGCTCGCGGCATGCATCGGCGCAGCGGGCTGCGCCGGGTTGAATGCAGGCACGGCGGCCTGCAATTGCGGCATCACGGAGGCGGAAGCCTGGACCGCTGCATGAGCGGCCATCGGGGTGCCCGCGGGGGCAGTCGGTTCGACCCGCGCATCACCTTGCTTCGGCGCTGCGCTGTGGTTCGTGTTGTTCGTCGATGGGAGTCGAACGTCGTCTTCCCAGACCAGCATGTGTGTGCTTCCTAATGGCTGCGAATTATCGGAGTGTTGTGTTCAAACACCAAGCACTTCTTGACTTCTGCGCGGCTTCGTTGTTGCCGATGTGCATCGATTCGACGCGTGCCCGCACGTGATGGACATGCGGGCGTGATGCATCTCCTGATGCATTTCCGGATGCATTTCCCGATGCATCGACCGATGCATGAGCCGATGCATCAGCCGATGCATGTGCGCCTTACTGGCACGCCTCGCAGTCGGGGTTGTCGATCGAGCAGAACTTGATGTCGCTCGCGGGCACCTCATCGGCCACCGGCGCCACCACTGCGGCAGGTGCCGCGCTCATCGTGGGCGCGGCACCGCTGGACACCGCATTCAGCGCACCGGCCGCGACGGTCGACTTCTCCGCATGCGTCGCGCCCATCGTGCGCAGGTAGTAGGTCGTCTTCAGGCCACGCAGCCACGCGAGCTTGTAGGTCTCGTCGAGCTTCTTGCCCGAGGCGCCGGCCATGTAGATGTTGAGCGACTGCGCCTGGTCGATCCACTTCTGGCGGCGCGCGCCGGCTTCGATCAGCCATTGCGGCTCGATCTCGAATGCGGTGGCATACAGCTGCTTCAGCTCCTCGGGCACGCGGTCGATGCGGCGCAGCGAGCCGTCGAAGTGCTTCAGGTCCATCACCATCACGTCGTCCCACAGGCCGAGCTTCTTGAGGTCGCGCACGAGGTATTCGTTGACGACGGTGAACTCGCCGGACAGGTTGCTCTTGACCGAGAGGTTGCCGAAGCAGGGCTCGATGGAGGCATCGACGCCGATGATGTTGGAGATGGTCGCGGTGGGCGCGATGGCCGTGCAGT
>CAMLJY010000158.1 GCA_946480465.1 uncultured Burkholderiales bacterium | reverse complement strand
ATAAGCCGCGGGCATGCCGCCGATGCCGGCGCCGAGGACGACGATGTGGGCCATGGGTCGCGCGACCGGTGGGCTACTGCAGGCAGAAGTCGACCGCGGCCATCGCGTGCAGCTCGGTCGTGTTGAACAGCGGCAGCTCGCTGTCGCCATCCGACAGGATCAGCGGCAGCTCGGTGCAGCCGAGCACGGCGCCCTGGGCGCCGCGGTGCTTCAGCCCCTGGATGATTTCGCACAGCGCCGCCTTGGACGACGCGCGGAAGTCCCCGCGGCAGAGTTCGTCGAAGATGATGCGGTGCACCTCCCGGCGTTCGGCCTCCGGCGGCGTGATGCACTCGATGCCGAAGGACGCCAGGCGCTCGCGGTAGAACGGCTGTTCCATCGTGAACAGGGTGCCCAGCAGGCCCACGCGGCCGTGGCCGGCGGCCAGGATGGCGCGCGCCGTCACGTCGGCGATGTGCAGCAGCGGAACGCTGGTGGCGGTCTGCACTTCATCGGCCACGCGGTGCATGGTGTTGGTGCCGATCAGCACGCAATCCGCGCCGGCCGCTTCGAGGCGGCGGGCCGCATCGCTGAGGATGCCGGCCATGCCCGGCCAGTCGGCCGCCCGCTGCCGGGCGGCGATGTCCTCGAAATTCAGGCTTACCAGATGAAGGGGCGCCGAGTGCAGGCCGCCCTTGCGGCGTGCCACTTCCCTGTTGATAACCTGATAGTAGAGCGTGGTCGATTCCCAGCTCATGCCGCCGATCAGCCCGATGGTTCGCATTGCGTCCAGCCTCTCTCGAGGAATTTCGATGGATGCAAAGCGTAGGGGACGACGCGCGAAAAGTGCTCGCGTTTTCGCGCGCCTGCGCGAGCCGGCGGGGAAAAAATTTCCACGGCGGCGCCCGCCGGCATTCCTGCAGCCGGTGGATGCGCCCGCCGCGGCTTGTGCTTACGGTTGCCCATCCGAGACCTGGGGCGCTCGCCCCCGAATGGAGGACGGTGATGCCGGGATTCAAGCTGGGCAATGCATCACTGAGGACGCTGGAGGGCATTCACCCCGACCTGGTGGCGGTGGTGAAGCTGGCCATCCAGTGGACGGCGCAGGACTTCAGCGTGCACGACGGCCTGCGCACGCTGGACGAACAGCGCCGCCTGGTGGCCGCCGGCGCATCGCAGACGCTTGACTCGCGCCACCTCAGCGGCCATGCGGTCGACCTGCTGCCGGTCATCAACGGCAAGCCGCGCTGGGAATGGGCGCCGATCTACGTCATCGCCGACGCCATGCGTTCGGCAGCGCGCCACCTGGGCACGCCGCTGCGCTGGGGCGGCGCCTGGGACATCGACTTCACCAGCTCCATCGCCTCCCCGGAGGACCTGGTGGCGCAGCACGCCACCCGGCGCCGCGACCAGGGCCTGCGTCCCTTCATCGACGGCCCGCACTACGAGCTGCCGGCGTCGAAGTACCCGGCCTGAGCGCGATGCTTCGGGGCGGGCGCTGCGTGCCTCGCTCCCTTTCGCTGGTCTGATGCACGCGCGCCAGTGCGCCCCGGAGGCGGCGCGCCCCTGAACGCTTCAGTCCAGCAGCCGCCCCCGTCGCCACCGGACAGGGCGGCCGCTGTCCGCGCTGGCGTCGATCCAGAACACGTCGACGTGCTGCTGCGAGACGGTGGCCGCGGCCATCGTCGCGGCCTTCACGGCCTCCGAGCCCGGCATCGCATGCGTGCCGCTGAGCGTGGCCAGGCCATCCAGGCTCAGCATGTGGCCGACGGTCTTGCCGGCATCGTCCTGCACGGCGCCGGTGAAGTGCTCCCAGGTGAAGGCCACCGTGCCGCGCTCGTTCGCCGCCACGTGCACGAACAGCCCGGGACCGATCTGCGTGGGCGGCGCGAAGCTGGCGCCGCCATCGGACGACAGCGTCCGGTAGCTCCGCCCCTGGTGCTGGTAGCCCAGCAGCACGGCGCCGTCGGGCAGCACGCGCAGGCTGGGGTCGCCGCCGCCGGCGCTGCCGGCGACCGGCAGGCGCTGGTCCGCGGCCCAGCTCAGGCCGGCGTCGTCCGAGCGCGCCAGGTAGACCTCGGTCGCGCTGCCGCCGCCGCGCCTGTCCTCCCAGGCGGCCCACAGCGTGCTGCCGTGGCCGGCGAGTGCCACGTCGTTGGGGACCGCGGTCGATGCGGCCGGCGACAGGGCCGTGCTCCAGTGGCCCAGGCTCCAGCCGGTACCGCGCCAATGGCGTGATAGCACGCGGCCGGCGCTCTCGTCGATCCAGGCCACCGCGGCGCCGGCCACGCCCCCGGCCGCCATCACGGGTGCCAGGGCGACCGAGCTGTAGAGCTTGCCGCTGGCCAGCGTCAGCGCGCTTTCCCAGCGTGCGCGGCCATCGCGCGAGCGGCTGGCGAGCAGGCGCCGCTCACCGGCCTGGAACTCGCTCCATGCCAGCATCAGCTCGCCATCGGCCAGCAGCGCGATGGTCGGCTTGTCGAAGCTGCCGGTGCCCGACTTCGGCAGGGTCGAGACGCTCCAGGCCGCGCCCTCGAGGCGCGCATGGAAGCCGTTGGTGCCGTCGGCCCACACCAGGTGCAGCACGCCGGTCGCATCGTGCAGCGCGACGCCGGTGTTGTTGAACGCGAAGGCGGCGTTGGCGCTGCCGGGCAGGGTCTGCGTCTCGGACCACTCCACGCCGCGCGCCGGGCCCAAGGTGGCCACCAGGCGGTAGCGGCCGGCGGCAAGCATCTCCGCGGCCGACTCTCCATAACCCGCATAGACCTGGGTGCCGCGCAACGCCACCGTGTCGATGCGGCCCAGCACCAGCCGGGCCTGTGCCGGCAGGCCGCCCTGCGCATGCGCGGGGATGGTTGCGCCGCACGGCGCCCATCCGAGGGACGAGCCGGCGTAGCAGTACAGCTCGCCCTGCACGCTCGCCGCCAGGAACTGCTGCGCACTGCGGCCCTGGTCGGCGACGGGAAAGTCGGTCACCAGCGTCAGTTCCGCGTCGGCGGCGGTGCCATTGACCTCCAGGCGCCAGCCCACCTGGCTCACCGGCTGCAGCGCCGCGGCCGTCAGCGGCCAGGGCAGGATCGTGCAGGCCAGCAGCCAGGCCGCGAACCCATGCGCTCCGAGCTTCATCGTGCACCTCGAAGTGGTTGGTGACGGTGCAGTCTAGGCCGCGCCATGTGGCTGCGGGGTGTCTCGCGCGTGCAGGTTTTTGCGTCCACCGCCCCGCGTCGGCATCGGGCGCGCCGGCCGGGGCCGGTCAGCGCCGCCCGGAGGCGGACAGCACCGGATGGTCGGCATCGGGCCGGACATCGTCCCGGCGCCAGCCCAGCGCCAGCTGGCGGCCGATCTCCTGCAGCAGCGCCGGCCCATCGATCGGCTTTCGCAGGAAGGCGTCGGCGCCTGCGGCCAGGCCTTGCTCGCGCTCGCTGTCCGAGGCACTGGCGGACACCACGATGATCGGCACCTGCGCCCCCGCCGGCAGCGCGCGGATGCGCCGGATCGCCTCCAGCCCGTCCATGCCCGGCATCACCAGGTCCATCAGGATCAGGTCGGCGTCGCGCTGCGCGGCATGCTCGATGGCCTGCTGGCCATCGCCCGCCTCGCGCACCACGAATCCCACCGCGCCCAGCAGCTCGCGCAGCAGCGTGCGGTTGCTGGGCACGTCGTCCACGACCAGCAGGGCGCGGCGCGGGCCGTCGTAGCCGGTGATGGGGCGCTGCCGCGGCGCGGCAGCCTCATGCGGCAGTCCGGCCAACGGCAGTTCCAGCTCGAAGCTGAAGCTGGAGCCGGCGCCGGGCCGGCTCTGCACGGCAATGTCGCCGCCCATCAGCCGCACCAGCTGCCGGCTGATCGGCAGGCCCAGGCCGGTGCCGCCGACGCGGCGGCGCGCATCACCCACCTGCTCGAAGGGCCGGAAGATCGTTTCCAGGTGCTCGGCGCGGATGCCGATGCCGGTGTCCTCGACGGCAAAGCGCAGGCGCGCCGATGCCGCCGGCGAGGCGCCCGGGGCCATGCACTGCACGGACAGGCGCACCTGGCCCGCATCGGTGAACTTGGCGGCGTTGCCCAGCAGGTTCAGCAGCACCTGGCGCAGGCGCTGCTCATCCACCAGCACGGCCGCCGGCTGGCTGGCGCCGGCGTCGAACGCGAAGGCCACGCCGCGTTCTTCCACCTTGACCCGCGCGATGTCGACGATGCCGGCCAGGAAGCGGTCCAGCCGCACCGCGGCAGGCGCCAGCTCGACCTTGCCGGCCTCGATGCGGGCCAGGTCCAGGATGTCGTTGATCAGCAGCAGCAGGTGCTCGCCGCTCAGGTGGATGGTGTCCACGCCGCGCAGCTGCCGCGGGCTGAGGTCCTTGTTCATCTTCAGCAGCTGCGCGTAGCCGAGGATGGCGTTCAGCGGCGTGCGCAGCTCGTGGCTCATGCGCGCGAGGAAGGCGCTCTTGGCGCGGTTGGCCACCTCGGCCCGCTCCTTGGCCTCCAGCAGCTCCGCGGTGCGTTCGCGCACCTGCCCTTCCAGCTCGTCGCGGTGGCGGGCCAGCTGAACCTGGCGCTCGCGCAGCACGGCGGCCTGGCGCGAGGCTTCGAGCGACCGCACCACCACGAACAGCAGCAGGCTGATGCAGGTGCCCGCGGCCAGGGTGCCCCACATCAGCACCTGGGCCGGCGCGGCCAGGCCCACGTGGTCGACGTAATGCACCTGCCACTGACGACCCGCCACGGGGATGGTGGAGACGGTGCGGCGCGCCCCCGACACGGGCGCGGGCAGGGCCGGCAGCGCGCCGGACGACGGGCCCGGCGGCCAGGCCGACGCCGCGCCCGCCGGCAGGCTGGCCGACGCCAGCACGGCCGGCACCGCGCCCGCCACGCCCGGCGAGCGGGTGTCGAACAGCAGGTTGGCCGCCGTCGCCGCCTCGGCCACCGGGGCCTCCACCGCGCCCACGTCGTGCAGCCGGGCCTCGATGCGGCCGGGCTGGTCCGATTCGACCGCGCCGCGCAGCAGGTCCTGCAGCGACACGGCATAGGCCACCGACCCGACGTAGGCCGCGCGCCGCTGTTCCACGGTGCCGATCGGCGCTCCGGTGCGGTAGACCGCCAGCCGCACGCCCAGCACGGTGCCGCGCAGCAGCCGCGGGTCGCTGATCGGGCGGCCGGAGGTGCGCAGCTGCCCGGTGTCGCGCTGCAGCTCGGTGGCACGGCGGCGCTCCGCTGCGAAGTGGTCGGCGCCCAACACGTCGCGGCCGAAGGTGGCGTTGCGGCCCGGCACGTCAAAGGGCTCGATGTACTCGATCACCAGGTACTCGTCGCGATCGCCCGGCGGGTAGATGGCGAAGGACGGGTAGCCGGCGGCATCGCGGCTGGTGTCCGCGCGCACGCGGGCCTCGTAGGCCGCCTTGTCGGCCTGCAGCACGCGCCGTGCGAAGTTGGCCGAGACCACCGCCGGGTAGTGCCGGGCCAGGTCCAGCGTGTCGACGTAGCGCTTGAAGTCGCCGCGGGTGACGTTCGGGCTGCTCATCATCAGCGCCTGCAGGCCGTACAGCACCGCGTTGTAGGCCTCGATGCGCGAGCGGATGCGGGCAGTGGACTCGGCCGCCAGCGCCTCGAAGCGCACCTGCGCCTCACGCTCCACCAGCGTGCGCACGGTGAAGAACGCGCCCGCGGAAACCGCCAGGCCTGCGAGCAGCGCAAGCCAGGCACCGGCAGGGCGGCGCGCGGAAACTGGCAATTCCGGCATCCTGCGAGGATGCTCCCAAGCGGCCGCCGTGTGAAGAGCTGTAAGCGCGGCGCGCCTGGCGCGCGCCTCTGCCGGGCCGGCCCCATCAGCGCTGCCCCGCGCGCAGGGGCCGCACTGGCGGCTCAGCCGTTGCGGAACAGGAAGCTGTAGGCGTTGAGTGCCGGCACGCCGCCCAGGTGGGCGTACAGCACACGCGAGCCGGCCGGGAATTCGCCGCGGCGCACCATCTCGATCATGCCGTGGGCCGACTTGCCCTCGTACACCGGGTCGGTCAGCATCGCCTCCTGCCGTGCGCACAGGCGAATGGCCTCCAGCGTGCCCGCGTTCGGCAGGCCGTACTCGGGGCCGCCGAAGCGGGTGTCCAGCACCACGTCGGCATCGGTGATCGGACGTCCCAGCTCCACCAGCTCGGCGGTGTGCCGCGCGATGCGCAGGATCTGCGCGCGCGTCTGCTCCGGCTTGGCGGAGGCGTCGATGCCTATCACTCGATCGGCGCGGCCATCGGCCGCGAAGCCGACCACCATGCCGGCCTGGGTGCTGCCGGTGACCGAGCAGACCACGACGTAGTCGAACTTGAAGCCCAGCTCCGCTTCCTGTGCCCGCACTTCCTCGGCGAAGCCGACGAAGCCCAGGCCGCCCAGCGGATGCTCGGAGCAGCCGGCCGGAATCGGGAAGGGCTTGCCGCCGGCGCGGCGCACGTCTTCCAGCGCCTGCTCCCAGCTGGGGCGGATGCCGATGTCGAAGCCGGCCGCGTCCAGCCGCACGTCCGCGCCCATGATGCGCGACATCTCGATGTTGCCGACGCGGTCGTACACCGCGTCCGAGTAGTTGACCCAGTTCTCCTGCACCAGCACGCACTTGAGGCCCAGGTGCGCCGCCACCGCGGCCACCTGGCGCGTCTGGTTCGACTGGATGCCGCCGATCGACACCAGCGTGTCGCAGCCCTGCGCCAGGGCTTCCGGCACCAGGTACTCCAGCTTGCGGGTCTTGTTGCCGCCGAAGGCGAGGGCGCTGTTGCAGTCCTCGCGCTTGGCGTAGAGCTGCACCTTGCCGCCCAGGTGCGCGGACAGGCGCTTCAGCGGCTGGATCGGCGTCGGACCGAAAGTGAGCGGGTAGCGGGGGTGGCGCTGCAGGTTCATGGCTGAAGTCCGCGAAGTGGATGTCGAGCCGCAATGGTAGGAAGGATGCGGAAGACCGTGGTTGCAAAGATCGGCTGCATCACGCAACGAACGAAGCCAGTGCTATGGTCTGGCGAGCCATCGTTTCGCCGACCTGTCCATGTCCGCAACAAAAGTTCGTTCATCCTCGAAACCGCCGCCCGCGCCGGCGTCCGCCACCAGGCCCGCCACCGGCCTGGACCGCACCGACCGCGCCATCCTGCGCCAGCTGCAGCGCGATGCGTCGATCTCGAACGTGGCGCTGGCCGCCAAGGTCAACCTGAGCGCGCCCGCCTGCCTGCGCCGTGTCGAGCGGCTGAAGAAGCTGGGGCTGATCCGCGGCATCGTCGCGCTGCTGGAGCCGCGCGCGCTGGATGCAGGCATGCTGGTGTTGATCGGCGTCGTGCTCGACCGCTCCACGCCCGAATCCTTCGCGGACTTCGAGAAGGCGGCGGCCAAGGTCTCCGGCTGCATGGAATGCCACGTCGTCACCGGCGAGTTCGACTACTTCATGCTGCTGCGCACCCGCGACAACGACAGCTTCAACAAGCTGCACGCACAGCAGCTGCTGTACCTGCCGGGCGTGCGGCAGATCCGGTCCTTCATGGGCCTGAAGCAGGTGATGTCCACCACGCAGCTGCCGGTTTGAAGCTGCCCGGGGCTCCGCCGTGCCGTGCCATCATCGGCACGGCATCCGTCCACTCCAACCAGCACGCCGCCCATGACCACCATCGACGAAATGCTGCACCTCGACCTGCTGACGCCGCACCAGCA
>CAMLJY010000157.1 GCA_946480465.1 uncultured Burkholderiales bacterium | reverse complement strand
AGGCGGAAGGCGTGCAGCTGCGTCTCGGTGTAGTCGGCATGCTGGCCGGCCAGGCGCGGGTACTGGGCGGGGATGCCTGCCCCGGTGGGGCTGTGGCAACCGGCACAGGCCGGTACCTGCTTGGCCGCGATGCCGCCGCGGTAGATCTTTTCGCCCAGCGCCACCAGTTCCTTGTTCTTCGCGAAGCCCGGCTTCACTTCCTTGCTGGCGTAGAACGCGGCGACGTTCTTGATGTCTGCTTCCGACAGCGGCTTGGCCATGCCCTGCATCACCGGGTTCTGGCGCTTGCCTTCCTTGAACTCGGCCAGCTGCTTGGCCAGGTAGTCGGCATGCTGGCCCGCGATGATCGGATTGGCAGGGCTGCCCCGGGTGCCATCGGCGGCATGGCAGGCGGCACAAACCTGGGTGGCGGTGGCCTGGCCCTTCGCGAGGTCCGGCTTGGCCGTGGCGGGGGCGTCTGCGGCGAAGGACGGCGCGACCAGGGCGGCCAACAACGTCAGGGCGAGCATCGACTTCATGTCGGAAGGACCTTGCATGGAGGCAAAACCCAGCGATTTTACAATGCTCCATGACCTCCTCCCCCCGCGCACCCGGCCCGTCGGCACCGGCTGCTGCCTCGCCCGCCGCCGCGCCCGCCGTTTCCGCGGTGAGTCCCGAGGAACGCGCCGCGCTCGCCTGGACCCAGAGTGCCCGCTTCCTGACCACGGCGAGCCGGCTCGACCAGCTGCCGCCGCCCGACCTGCCGGAGACGGCCTTCGTGGGCCGCAGCAACGCCGGCAAGTCCACGGCCATCAACACCCTCGCGCAGCAGCGGCGGCTGGCTTTCGCATCGAAGACGCCCGGCCGCACGCAGCACATCAACCTGTTCCAGCTCGGCGCGGCCGACGCGCCCGATGCACTGTGGGCCGACCTGCCGGGCTACGGCTACGCCGCGGTGGCCCGCGACGCCAAGCTGCGTTGGCAGCAGGTGATGGCCGATTACCTGGCCCACCGGCATGCGCTGGCGGGCGTGGTGATGATGGTCGATGCGCGCCATGGCTTCACGGCGCTGGACCGCCAGCTGCTGGACTTCGTGTCGCAACGTGTCGCCATCGGCGAGGTGAAGCTGCTGGTGCTGCTGACCAAGGCCGACAAGCTGAGCCGCAACGAGGGCGCGCGCTCGCTGGCACAAGCCCAGAAAGTGCTGGCCGAACTGGCGACGGACACCTCGGACATCAGCATCACCCTGTTCTCGGCCCTGTCGCGCCAGGGCCTGGGGGACGCGGCCTGCACGCTGCGGTCATGGACCTCGCCGCCGTCGGCCTGACGCCGCGATACGGCTGCACGCCGCGCCATCGGCCGCGCGATCCGGCGGCCCGTGCCGGCGCATCGTGCCGACTGCACCCGGCGCAGGCGCTCAGGGCCGCCCGATGAACAGCACGACCCCCGGCACGCCGCGTGGGGCCCAGGTGAAGCCGAGGTAGAGCGGTCCGATGCCGGTGTCGGCGCCGATGAAGGCGCTGAAGCCGCCGCGCAAGTCGCGCAGACTCATCGCGCGGCGATCGGGCCAGGCATTGCCCAGCTCGAACGAACCGCCGACAAAGAAGCCCCGCGTCAGCGTGGGCGCTTCCTTCAGCCGCCGGTACCAGGTCAGCCGCATCAACAGCACGTCGTTGCCGGTCAATTGGCCGCTCTGATAACCCGATAGCTGGTGGAAGCCGCCGAGGGTGTAGCGCTCCAGGCCACCGGCGGCGTCCTGGTCGGCCATCTGCAGCAGCAGGTGGGCGCTCAGCGTGTGCAGCCCCCAGCTGCGCGCGGCGCTGGCATTGAGTTCGAGGCGGGTGAAGTCGCCGCGCAGGTCGCCGCTGCGCTCGCCGCGCCAGAGTTCGCCTTCCAGCCGGTAGCCCGACTGCGGGAAGCTCGCGTAGTCGAGCTGGTCGATCACCGCCTTCGCGCGCAGTGCGGTCTCGGTGAAGCGCAGCCGCGTGCGCAGGCCCTGGAAGGTGTCGTCGACCACGATGGGCACGCCATGCAGCCGCAGCTGCGACCACCCGAAGCGCAGTTCACCGAACTCGCCCCAGGGCTGGCCGAGGTCCAGGCCGGCGAACGCGATGTCGCGCCGGAATACCGCCGACTCGTCGCCCGTGTCAGCCGCATAGCGCGGCAGCCGCCGCCGCTCGACTGCCGCGTGCCCGGAGACGAACCAGTCGTCCGCGCGCGAGGCAGTCCACTGCAGCGGGTGGTACAGCTCGCTGAAAAGGCCGGGTACCTCGCCGATCTGAACCCGGTTGCGCCACTCGGTGCCGCTGCGCGTGAGCCAGTGGCGGTTGTGGCTGAGCTTGAGGTTGAACGCGCTGCGGCCGCGGAAGTCCGTGCTCAGGTCCATGCCCGCGCGCAGGTAGTTCGGTCCCCAGGCCTTGTCCTCGAGGTCGAACACCAGGCCATCGCCTTCGGCTTCACGCACCAATTGGTAGTCCGCGCGCGTGTAGTCGCCGCCGCCGGCGAGCCGCTTTGCATCGCGCTCCGCGCGGACCGCATCGAAGATCTGGCCCGGCCGGGACTCCAGCATGGCTTCCAGGCGCTCCGGGTTCGTTTGCGTGCTGCCTTCGATGCGCACGAAGGCCAGGCGCGTCGGTGCCGGCGACCGCAGGGCATGGCCGGCGCGCCAGGCTGAATAGGCCGGCGCATCCAGCGACAACGCGGCCAGGCGATCCCTGCGGCCCCGCGCGCCCGCCTCCCCGAGCGCGATCAGCTGCTTCACCTGCCCGAAGTCCGATGAACTCAAGCGACCCAGCGCTGGCGCGATCAGCACGTCCCGAGGCCCCAGGCTTGCCAGGCTGCGCTGCACGTTCTGTTCGGTCAGGATGTTGATCATCTGCTGCGTCAACCCGACGGCCGAACCGAAGGTCTCGCGGCCGGCGAGAGGCGTGCCGATGTTGACCACGATGACGAGGTCCACCCCCATCGCGCGCGCCACGTCGACCGGCGTGTTGTCGACCAGGCCGCCATCGCCCAGCACGCGGCCGTCGACCTCTGTCGGCGCGAAGACGCCAGGCACGCTCATGCTCGAACGCAGCGCCAGCGCGAGGTCGCCGTCCTTCAGGATGACCGGCTGGCCGGTCTCCATGTCCGTGGCGACGGCGCGGAAGCGGATCGGCAGCTCGTCGAAGGTCTTCGCGTCGCGCACCGCCAGCGTGTAGCGGCGCAGCAGCGATTCCAGTCCGCGACTGGAAACCGCGCCCTGCGGCGTCCGCAACTCGCCGTCGCGCAGGCCCAGCTCGATCAGCGGCGAGATCTCGAAGTCTTCCTCCTTGCGCCGTTGAGACAGGTGGCGACGTTCGATGCGGGGCGCGAAGACCTCGTCCCAGCGCACTTGAAGCAGCTCGCGCTCCAGTTCGGCAGCGCGCATGCCGCTGGCGTACAGCCCGCCGACGATTGCGCCCATCGAGGTGCCGGCGATCACGTCGATCGGCACCTGCATCCCTTCGAGCACCTTCAGCACGCCGACGTGCGCCAGCCCGCGCGCGCCGCCGCCCGACAGCACCAGGCCGATGCGCGGGCGGCCGGGATCCGCCGCTGCGTTCGGGGCGGCCGAGGGGGTGGGGGCGGGAGCGTCGGAGGCGATTGCGGTGCCTGCCGTGAGCAGCAGCCCCGCTGCCAAGGCCGCGAGCGCCGCGCGAGCGCGCATCAGCGGGGCGTGGGCGGCATCGACCGAAGCATGCGGTCCGCGGCGCTGCGAACGAGGGAACGCGGGCGCAGCGGCAAGGCGAGCTTCTCGGCCGCCAGGCGATCGACCGCGCTCAGTCGCAGCGCCCAGTGCCGGGGTGCGGCGGCGTCGGCCAGCAACCATACCTCGCCGAGGTCATCCATCCACAGCAACTGCAACTGCCGCCAGTCGCCTTGCAGGTACGCCCGCATGTGCTCGCCAGGGCGCAGCTGCAGGCGCGGCACCGCGGGCGTTGTGGGCGTCGGGCTGGCCTCAGGCAGCAACTCGGCTGGCACCGTGTCCATCGTTCCGACGTCGATCGGCTGCGCGGAGCGGTCGGTCGCGAGCTGCAGGTTGGTGATTTCAGGCTGTGCGACGAGCACCGCGCGCTCGAAACAGTGGCGCTCGTAGGCTTCGATGCGGCTGAGCGCCCACTCGAAGCGAGCGGTGTCGGCAGCGCCGTCTCCGACCAGGTGGTCGACCAGCTGGCGGGCGAAGTTCAACCAGCGATCGTGCTCGAGGACGTGGGCCGTAGAGATTGCGAACGCCAGGCGGTCCATGAAGCGCCAGACCGGATGGTCGTAGTCGTCCAGCATGGTCGTGTCGTGCACCGCCAACCGCAGCGCCGTGGGATGCAGGCGGAGCAGCAAGGCCAGGCAAGCGGGAGTCAGGTGGCGATCGGACTGGATCGCATCGAACAGCCGGGACAGCAGGTCGACCAGTTGCTGGTCGATGCGCGGCCCGCCACCCAACGCGCCATGGGCGCTGGGAGTCGGTTCATCCAACGGCATCGGCAGGCTGTCGCGAATCTCCTGCAGGCTGACGCCGACGGCCAGGGTCTGTTCGGCGGAGGCACCGCGGCCACTTGGCGACACGACGATGGTGCGGTAGACCGCTGGCTCCACGCCTTGGTCGTCGAGCCGTGTGCAAGCTGCGGCGTAGCCCTGGCGCAGCGTGCGGGCGAGGGGATCAGCCGCATCGTGCAGGAAGGCGGCCTGCGCGCTGCGCGTCAGTGGCAGCGACTGGGCGCCGTCCCACAAGGCGCGGACGTAGGCCTCCGGGCGGAAGGGGTTCGTGTCCTTCGAAACATTGAAGTCGCCGACCAGCGCCGAGGTGTAGGCCTGCAACTCCCGCAGTTCGAACTCGGCCATCGACTTGACGCGCTCGACCGCGCGCGACACCTCGATGTCCGCTGCCACCTCGTCTTCCCCGATCAGCGACAGCTCGAGCCGAGCAGGCGGTGCAGGGACGGTTGTGCTGGTGGGGGTTGCGCCAGCCTGGTTGCTGCGAATCTGCTGTCGCAGCGATCGCACCGCCTGGGCCACCAGATCCCCCCGGTGGTTCTGCAGCACGCGGGCGGTGTCCACCCCGTGCCTTAGCGATCCCGCAATGGCGTGGCGCCACTGCTCCACCACTGCATCGACCACCTGATCGAACAACAACGGAGCCCGGAGCATCTCGTCGTCGACGAACTCATTCAGGGTGGGCGTGCGGCGCGGCTGCATGGTCAGAGCTTCAATTATGGGGGGCGATCTCGCAGGCGCCGACCTCCGTGCCCGCTCCCCTTGAATGCGGTGTCGGCGGCACAGACGGAGTGTGCGAGCATCGGCCTGCCGAGCGAACCTAAGTCATTGATACACAAGGCGAGGAATCGTTCGGCACCGATCTTGCGTAACAAGATGCAGGGCCCGTGCAGTCGGTCACCGTGCTACCGATCAGGAGAGACTGAAAAAATGTTGAAGAGAACCGTGGTCGCAGCCGCCCTGGCGTGTGCGGCACTACATTCCCACGCGGCGATCACGCTGGCGGCGGCCCCATCGGCTGCGGA
Organism: uncultured Burkholderiales bacterium; assembly: GCA_946480465.1. Next base: position 2,135 of record CAMLJY010000157.1, on the reverse strand, counting down.
TATCGTGTCCACCATTGTGGGCAGCGGCATCACCGCCTTCGATCCGACTGCGACGTGGGACACGGGTGGCGGACGCGGCGTCACCACGTTCAGCGACGGTGCAGCGTCGGTCGGTTTCAGCGAGGGGGTTGTATTGACCACGGGCGCCATGGGTTGCGTGCGCACGGGCAACTCGAACACGAACTGCACCAGTCCCTCCAGCGGGGTGCTGGGAGGTCAGTCCAGCGTCTCGTTCAAGTTCGAGGTGGAGAAGACCGGCACGCTCAATTTCAGCTACGTCTTCGCGTCGGAAGAGTACGAGAACAGCAGCCCGAACAACGATGCAGCAAGTTTCCTTCTGACCGGTCCTGGCGGCTTGGTGAATCTCGCCACGGGCAGACCGGCCTCCGTCAACACCGTCGGATGCAGCACGAATGCTTCCCAGTTCATCGACAACGCCGGCGCAAAGTGCGCTGACAGTGGCCTGACCCGGGATATCGAGTTCGATGGTCTCACCACTTCGATCACGGCGACGGCGGTGCTGGACCCTGGTACTTACACCTTCGAATTCAAGATCACCGATGCGGGTGTTGCCATCGGTGGGCCGAATCTGCTGGGCGACTCGGCGCTGTTCGTCCAGGCCGATTCGTTCTCGTTCACGACCCCGGATGACCCCGGGACGGTTCCTGAGCCGGCGACGTGGGCGCTGGCAGGGCTTGGCCTGATCGCGGCTGGCGTTTCGCGCCGCCGGCGCACGCGCGCCTGAGTTACAAGCGGCTCAGCAGCACAGCAGATATCAAGGGCGCCCTCTGGGGCGCCTTTTGTCTTGTTCGCCCAGAATAATGGGGGCGACCTTCGGAGTGGAAGCGTGCTCTGCGGCGCGCTTTTCCCAGGGGAACCTCAAAAACAAGAAGGGCCTTCCCCTTATCGCACGGGGAAGGCCCTGGGGCTGGACGGGCGACTTGCTCGCCGTCCACGGCATGCTTACATGTCCATGCCCATGCCGCCCATACCGCCCATGCCGCCACCAGGCATGGCAGGAGCATCTTCCTTCGGGGCTTCAGCCACCATGCACTCAGTCGTCAGCATCAGCGACGCGACGGATGCGGCGTTCTGCAGCGCGGTGCGGGTGACCTTCGTGGGATCCAGGATACCCATCTCGATCATGTCGCCGTAAGTGTCGTTGGCGGCATTGAAGCCGAAGTTGCCCTGGCCCTCGAGCACCTTGTTGATCACGACGCTCGGCTCGCCGCCGGCATTGGCCACGATTTCGCGCAGGGGCTGCTCGATGGCGCGCAGGACGATCTTGATGCCAGCGTCCTGATCCGCGTTGTCGCCCTTGATGGCGCCAACGGCGGCACGAGCGCGCAGCAGCGCGACGCCACCACCAGCCACAATGCCTTCTTCGACTGCGGCGCGGGTGGCGTGCAGCGCATCCTCGACGCGGGCCTTCTTTTCCTTCATCTCGACTTCGGTCGCGGCACCGACCTTGATCACGGCCACGCCGCCGGCCAGCTTGGCCACGCGCTCTTGCAGCTTCTCGCGGTCGTAGTCGCTGGTGGCTTCTTCGATCTGCACGCGGATCTGCTTCACGCGGGCTTCGATGTCGGCAGCAGCGCCGGCGCCGTCGATGATGGTGGTGTTTTCCTTGCCCACTTCGACGCGCTTGGCCTGGCCCAGGTCGGCCAGCGTGACCTTCTCGAGCGTCAGGCCCACTTCTTCAGCGATGACCTTGCCGCCGGTGAGGATGGCGATGTCTTCCAGCATGGCCTTGCGGCGGTCACCGAAGCCCGGGGCCTTGACCGCGACGACCTTCAGGATGCCGCGGATCGTGTTGACCACCAGGGTCGCCAGCGCTTCACCTTCGACTTCCTCGGCGATGATCAGCAGCGGTCGGCCAGCCTTTGCGACTTGTTCAAGCGTCGGCAGCAGATCGCGGATGTTGCTGATCTTCTTGTCGAACAGCAGCACGAACGGGTTGTCCAGCAGCGCGACTTGCTTGTCCGGGTTGTTGATGAAGTACGGCGACAGGTAGCCGCGGTCGAACTGCATGCCCTCGACGACGTCCAGCTCGTTGTTCAGGCTCTTGCCATCTTCGACCGTGATGACGCCTTCCTTGCCGACCTTGTCCATCGCGTCGGCAATGATCTTGCCGA
>CAMLJY010000156.1 GCA_946480465.1 uncultured Burkholderiales bacterium | reverse complement strand
ACGTAGCACTGGTTCTCCACCGCGCGGGCGCGCAGCAGCAGCTCCCAGTGCGCCTCGCCGGTCGGGTAGGTGAAGGCCGAGGGCACGCTGATCAAGTCGCAGGCCGGCCACATCAGCTTGCGGTACAGCTCGGGAAAGCGCAGGTCGTAGCAGATCGACAGGCCCACGCGCAACCCGCCCGCGTCGAAAGCGACGGGATCGGCGCCGGCCTCCAGCACCCGGCCCTCGTCGTAGCGCTCGCTGCCGTTGTCGTAGGCGAAAAGGTGCAACTTGTCATAACGCGCAATGCACTCGCCATCGGGTCCGAACACCAGGCAGCTGTTGCGCACGCGCTCGGGGTCGCTGGTGCGCAGCGGCAGCGTGCCGCCGATGACGAAGAGGCCGTGCTCGCGCGCCATGGCCGACAAGGCCTGCTGGATCGGGCCTTCGCCCGGTGTCTCGGCGATGCCGAGCTTGTCGCGGTCGTTGCGGCCCAGCAGGCAGAAGTACTCGGGCAGCGCGACCAGTTCGGCCCCGGCCGCGGCGGCCTCGGCGGCCAGCCGCGCGGCGGCGACGAGGTTGCAGCCGACGTCGGGCGTCGAGACCATCTGCAAGGCGGCGATCCTCATTCGTGTCGTTCCGGAAGGCTCAAGGGTTGCGCGGGGGCACCGACGCCGCGGCCGCGGGCAGGCTGGGCGCCGCATCGCCGGGCTTGCGCTCGACCTGCACCACCCGTGGGTCGTCCCAGCTGCCGCCGATGCGGAACTCGCGCGTGTTGGCCTCGGCCAGCGGCCCGCGCAGCAGCCATTGGCCGAGGAAGGTGCCCAGGCCCACCATCGGGTGGATCGCGGCATAGGCCAGCGACGCCGCGCCGGCGTTGATCTCCGGCACCACCAGCACGCGCAGGTCCTGGGTCTCGCGGTGGATGTCCGCGGAGCCGTCCATCAGCACCGTGGCCTGCACGCCCTTCAGCCGCAGGTTGTCGGTGCGGGCGATGCCATGCTCGAGCGTGACCTCGCCGCTGACGTTGTCGAACGCGAAGCCCTCGGCGAAGACGTCGCGGAAATCCAGCGCCAGCCGGCGCGGCAGCGACTGCAGGCTGAGCACGCCCAGCAGGCGGCCGACGCCCGGGTCGGCCTTCAGGAACTGGCCGGCGTCCATCGCGAGGGTGATGCGGCCGTCCAGCGTCGGCACGTCGAAGTCCAGCGGCGACCCGGCCCAGCCGATGCGTCCGCTCAGCAGGCCCTTGCCGCCGCGCACGACCTGGCCGAAGCCCAGGCGCTCGAGCAGCCGGCCGCTGTCGGCCACCGCGAGCGTGAAGTCCATCTCCATGCGGCGGCGCTGCGGTGCGCCGGGCACGTAGCCCCACTGGCCGGTGGCGCTGAGCAGCCCCTCCGGCGTCTGCAGGCTCAGGTTGGACAGGCGCCACTCGCGCGCCGACTCCACGCCGGTCGAGCCGCGGTTCACCGCCTCGACCACCAGGCGGCCGAGCTTCTTGCCGCGCAGTTCGAAGTCATCGATCTGGATGTCCAGCGCCGGCACGCTGGCGGGCGCGCGTTCGAGCAGGTTCTCGACGCTCGCGACCTCGGACTTCGGCAGCGCCAGGCGCGTCAGGCGGGCATGCACGCGGCCGGCGCTGGCGGGACCACGCGGCTCGCGGTAGTCGATCTCGCCCTCGGCCTGGTCGGCGGCGAGCTGCGCCCGCCAGCCCTGCTCGCGGCCGCTCACATAACGCGTCAGACCCAGCTTGGCCTGCGTCAGCCGCCGCGCACCGAAGGCCAGTTCCTGCGCGGTCAGCTGCAGCGTGCCGGGCAGGTAGTCGACCGCGGACGCGTTGCCCGAACCCGGAGCCGCGGGCGGGGGCTGCAGTGCCAGCCAGGCGTCGGCATCGACCACGCCCAGGTCCAGCACCGCCTGGCCGCCGGGCACCATCTCGGGCAGCGCGGCGTTCACCGCCAGCGCACCGCGCAGCACCTGCGGCACCGGCCGCGACAGGTCGCGCTGGTACTGCGCCTGCAGCACGCTGCCCAGCTCGATGCGCAGCTGGTCGCGCGGCGGCGTGGCCGCCGCATGGCGCGGATCGCCAAGCAGCGTGGTCTGCACCCGCAACGGCCAGCTGGCCTCGGCCGGCTTGCGCAGCGGCGGCGGCAGGTCCAGCGCCAGGCCGGTGAGCGGACTGGTCAGCAACAGCTCGGACTGTCCGCCCACCACGTGCAGCTGTGCCCGGTAAGCCGCCTGGCCCTGCAGCCGCGCGGTCCAGCGCGCATGTTCGGCCAGCTCCGGCGCGGCGCGCAGGCCATCGGCCGTCGCAAAGCCGCTGGCGTTGAAGCGCAGGCCGCCCTCGGGCTGGCTGCCGCCTTCGATCACCGCTTCGCCGCCGAACACCTTGGCCTGCAGCGACGGCACCTGGACCCCGGACTGCGTGAACTCCACCCGCCCACGGGCCGCGGCCAGCAGCGGCAGATCGGGCCGCAGCCGCACGTCGCCCCCCAGCACCTGCACGCTGCCCTTCACCGTGCCGTGGTGGTCGCCGTACAGGGGCAGGCGCAGCGCCAACTTCAGCTCGGCCGCACCGCCGATCGCAGCCTGGTCCAGCATGTGCTCGGTCCATCCGGCGACCGGGGACGCCGAGACATAACGCAAAAAGTCAGCAGCCTCGCCGCGCGCCTGGCCGTCGATCTCCAGCACCGGGTCGTGCCCCATGTCGCGGATGGCGCCGTTGACCTCCTGCAGCTGCACGCCCCAGATGCGGCCGCGCGCGTGGCGGAACTGCATGCCGGCGCGCTCGAACAGCAGCTCGCCGCTGACGTCCGAAAACGCCGGCCACAGCGGCTCCTGGCCCGGCGGGGGCGGCACGTAGGCCAGCGTCACGCCCTGCACCTGGCCGTGCACCCGGAAGTCGCCCGACTTGCCGTCGGCGTAGGGAAAGGCCATCAGGTCGCCGCGCACGCGGAAGCTGGCCTGGCTGATGCGTCCGGCCAGCACCGCGCGCTGCACGTAGTCGCGCGGCGTGTCGCCCAGCCCCAGCGGCAGGTAGCGCACCACGCGCACGGCCTGGCCACGCGTCAGCTTGCCGTCCAGCTCCAGCACGCCGGGGAATCGCTCGCCGCGGCCGAAGCCGGTGCCCGGGCCAGTGCGCCAGCGCACACTGGCCTCGCCGGCGAGGTCCTCGTTCTCGAAGCGGGCATCGTCGACGCGCAGGCTGATCTGCGGCGGCAGTTCGGGCCGGGCTGCCGCTTCGACGCGCCACTGCAATTGCGCCCCGAAACGCTTCAGCGGCAGCACCGGCTCCTGGAACACGCCCGGAAACTCCAGCACGCCATCGTTGAGCAGCAGCGTCGCCTGGCCGCCGCTTTCGTTGGCACTGAAATCGACGTCGGCGCCGCGCCATCCCGGCCGGCCGGCGCGGCCGGGCTCGGAGGCCGCCGCGGCGATCGACATCGCCTGGATGCGCGCGCGCGCCTGGTAGCGTTCGGGCGCGTCGAGCGGGCCTTGCCAGCTGGCGGCGAGGCCGCTGACGCGCCCCTGTGGCGACAGCTGCTCCAGCAGCCTTCGGACGCCCGCCCCCAGCGGCAGCCGCTCGGCCAGTTCGGCGGTCAGCGACAGGTCCAGCTGCTCGATCGACAGCTCGCCGCCGGTCACCGGGTGCGGCACCGTCACCTCGCTGGCACGCTGGGGCTGGCGCTGCTTCCACGACAAGGACAGCTGCCCCTCCGGCCAGGCCTGGCCTTCCGCGGTGACGAGCGACAGGCCGCTGGCGACCAGCTTCACGCCGTCCGTGCGCCGCTCGGCGCTGAGCCGCCCGCTCGCGCGCGCCAGCGCCAGCGGCTGCAGGTCGCGTGCCAGGCGCGCGGAGATGTCGCGCAAGGCGAAGTCCAGCGTCGCCACGCGCGGCAGTCCATGGTCGAAATCGATCCACGCCCGCAGCGCGCCCTGGCCTTGCGCCAGCTCGAAGGGCAGCTCGACATGCCGGCGCAATTCCGACACCGCGGCCGATGGCAGGTCGGCATGCAGCGTGCCGCGCCAGCGCTGCCAGTCGCCGGCGCGCGCCAGCAGCGGATGGCGCGCGCGGGCAATGAGCTTGAAGCGCTCGCCCCAGGCGGACGGCGGCGTGGCATCCAGCCGCAGCTCGTGGTTGCGGCCGCTGTTGCGCAACAGCAGCTGCACGTCGGTCAGCGCCAGCGGCGGAGCGGCGCGCTGCTCGTCCACCCAGCGCAGCGTGCCGCCGCGGATCACGAACTCCTGCTGCTCGAAGAACCAGTCGGCCGCCTGCTGGCCGTCGCCGACGTGGTCGCCCTCGACGTCCATGCCGGCCACGTGCAGCCGGCCCTGCGCATCGCGCCGCACTTCGAGCCGTGCGCCGTCGATCAGCAGCTGTTCGAAGCGAAGGCGCAGCGCCAGCAGCGACGGCACCGACAGCGCCGCCGCCACCCGCGGCAGGCGCAGCGCCTCGCGGCCGCGCGCATCACGCAGCACCACCTCGTGCAACTCGAGCGCCGGCACCCAGCCCGACGAGCGCACGTCGATGCGGCCGATCTGCACCGGCGCGCCGAGCGCCTGGCTCGCGTGCGCCTCGATGCGGGGCCGCCACTCGTCGAGCCGAGGCAGAATCCCCCAATGAAGAGTCAGCCACGCGACGAGGCATAAGCTCCACGCCGCGAAAAGCGACCAGGCACCCCACTGCAAGCCCGTGCGCCACCAGCGCAGGCTGCGACGTGGCGTGGATGCAGCGACCGTCGAAAGAGACATTGATGAGGGACCCAGCGCCAGCCGCCCGCCCAACCGCCGGGCTGCCCGAAGTGCCCTGCAGCCTTGATGGCTGGGCAGGGGCGCCGGGGTTTGCCGTGTACCGCGGAAGCCTTGAGGCGTCCCGGCACCGGCGGAAGTCACCGAGCCGCCGGCAGGCCCCGGCGTTCGGGGCAATCTAGCACAGGGATCCTCGACTGCTCCATGGGTTCCGATCTCGCCGACTCCACCTTTGCCGCCGGCGCGCAGCACAGCCGCTTCGTGCAACGCATCCGCCGCCGCTACGGCGGCGAACTGGACGCGCTGCCGCCGGGCGTGCCGGATGTCCCGACCATCACGCAGCTGGTCCACCTGCTGCGCGAACAGGGACGGCCGCTGCCATCCGCGCTGCGCGTGGCGCGCCAGCTGGTGCTGGAACGCCTCGCCGTGCTCGACGTCGAGCACGCGGCACCGCTGCAACACATCACCGGCGCGATGACGGCGCTGGCCGAAGCCACGCTGGAGCTGGCCCTGGCCCAGGCCCGCGCCGACGAGGATGCCCGCTGCGGCCCACCGCTGGATGCCGAGGGCCGACCGATCGACTTCTGGATCGTCGGCATGGGCAAGCTCGGCGCACGCGAGTTGAACGTCTCGTCCGACATCGACCTGATCTACCTCTACGAGGAGGACGGCCAGACCACCGGCCCGGTCGTCTGCAGCGCGCACGAGTACTTCTCCGCCGTTGCCAAGCGCCTGTACGCGTTGATCGGCGACACCACCGACGACGGCTTCGTCTTCCGCGTGGATCTGGCGCTGCGGCCGAATGGCAACTCCGGCCCGCCGGTGGTCAGCATGGCGATGCTGGAGGAGTACTTCCAGGTCCAGGGCCGCGAGTGGGAACGTTTCGCGTGGCTGAAGAGCCGTGTCGTCGCCCCGCGTTCGGCCGTCACCAGCGGCCGCGCGTTGCCGCTGCGCTCGCTGGTCACTGCCTTCGTCTACCGGCGCTACCTCGACTACGGCATCTTCGAAGGGCTGCGCCAGCTGCACGCGAAGATCCGCGAGGAAGCGCAGCGCCGCGCCGCCGGCCGGCCCGAGCGCGCCAACGACGTCAAGCTCTCGCGCGGCGGCATCCGCGAGATCGAGTTCATCGTGCAGCTGCTGCTCGTCGTGCGCGGCGGCCAGTACCCCGAGATCCGCACCCGCTCGACATTGAAGGCGCTGGCCAAGCTGGCCGCGCGTGGGCTGATGAAGCCCGAGACGGCCGAGAAGCTCGCGGCCGGCTACACCTTCCTGCGCCGCATCGAGCACCGCATCCAGTACCTGGACGACCAGCAGACCCACCTGCTGCCGACGCAGGACGGCGACCTGGCCTGGATCGCGCAGTCCATGGGCCTGTCGGCCTGCCGGCCGGAGGCCTGCGAACTGCTGGACCGCCTGGGCGAGATCCGCGAACTCGTCGCCACCGAATTCGACGCGCTGCTGCACGACGGCCGCACGCCGGCCGCCGGCGGCAAGAACGGCTGCCGCCAATGCGGTGGCGGCCCCATGCCGCTGGACAGCGAAGCCTTGGCCGAGCGCCTGCCGCCCGAACTCGCCCAGCGCGTCCGGCACTGGTGCGCCCAGCCGCGCGTTCAGGCTCTGCGTGACGACAGCAAGCTGCGCCTGGGCAAGCTGGTGCTGCGTGCCTCGGCCTGCGTCGGCGAAGGCCTCTGCTCCCTGGACGCCGCGCTGCGCTTCGTCGACTGGCTGGAGCCGCTGCTGCGGCGCGACAGCTACCTGGCGCTGCTGGTCGAACGGCCCGAGGTGATGAAGCGCCTGCTGCGCCTCCTGGGCCTCGCGCGCTGGCCGATGCGCTACCTGATGCGCCACCCCGGCGTCATCGACGAACTGGCCGACCCGCGCCTGCTTCACGGCCGCTTCGATCGCGCCGAGTACCTTGCGTCGCTGGAAGAACGCCATGCCGCGTGGGAACGCAGCGGCCAGGCCGACGAGGACGCCCTGCTCGACACCGTGCGCCACGCGCACCATGCCGAGGTCTTCCGCACGCTGGTGCGGGACGTGGAGGGGCTCATCAGCGTCGAGCAGGTCGCCGACGATCTTTCGGCGCTGGCCGACGCCACGGTCGACATCACGCTGCGCTGGGCCTGGCCGCGGCTGAAGCAGCGTCACCGCGAGACACCTCGCTTCGCCGTCATCGCCTACGGCAAGCTCGGCGGCAAGGAACTCGGCTACGGCAGCGACCTCGACGTCGTCTTCCTCTACGACGACGCGGATGAGCCCGATGCCGACCGCGCACAGGAGGTCTACGGCCACTGCGTGCGCAAGCTCATCACCTGGCTGACGCTGCGCACCGCCGCTGGCGAGCTGTTCGACATCGACACCGCGTTGCGGCCGAACGGCAACTCCGGGCTGCTGGTCACCTCCGTCGCCGCATTCGAGCGCTACCAGGTCGGCCGCGGCGGCAACACCGCGTGGACCTGGGAACACCAGGCGCTGACCCGCGCGCGCTTTTGCGCCGGCTCCCCGGACCTCGCCGAACGCTTCGAGCGCGTGCGCCGGCAGGTGCTGGCTGCGCCGCGCGACAACGACGCCCTCCGGCGCGAGGTCGTCGGCATGCGCGACAAGGTGCGCCAGGCGCGCCCCGTGCCCGCCGGCAAGTTCGACGTCAAGCACAGCCCGGGCGGCATGATGGACGCCGAGTTCGTCGTGCAGTACCTGGTGCTGTCGCAGGCCGCCTCGCACCCCACGCTGCTGGACAACGCCGGCAACATTGCGCTGCTGCAGCGGGCCGAGGCCCAGGGCCTGCTGCCCGAAGGCATCGGCCGCGCCGCCGCCGATGCCTACCGCGAGCTGCGCCGGGCGCAGCACCGCGCGCGCCTGGACGAACAACCGACGCAATTCGCCGCGCCGCAGCTGTCCGCGGAGCGGGACGCGATCCTCGCGCTGTGGCAGGCCGTCTTCGGCTGACCCCGCCCGCCTGGACGCTGCTGGCGG
>CAMLJY010000155.1 GCA_946480465.1 uncultured Burkholderiales bacterium | reverse complement strand
CTCCGGCTCCGGCTCCGGCTCCGGCTCCGGCTCCGGCTCCGGCTCCGGCTCCGGCGCCTGCTCCAGCTCCGGCCGGCCTCGCGACGGTCACGGTCACCGCGAGCGCGTCCGGCCCCTCGGTCCCCTTCTCCTTCGGCCAGGTGTTCCGCAAGGGTCACCTGCTGCCCACGGACCCGGTCGGCGCGGGCAATGCCGCGCGGGTGCAGCTCGTTCCGATCTCGACCTGGGATGACGGCAGCGTGAAGCACGCACTGGTCGCCGGAACCGCCTCGCTGGTGGCCGGCGCACCAACGGCACTGTCGATCGCGAAATCACCGATCATGAACCCGGCCACCCCGCTGGGCGAGAGCGACCTGCGCGCCGCGGCCCCGCAAGCGGCCGTGACTTATGGCAGTTATGGAACCGTGTCGCTGGGTGCGCTGATCGGCACGTCCGCGCGCGTGCTGACGGAGCATGCCGGCCCCGAGTACGCCGCCTTCCAGTACATCGGCGCGTTCCCCGCGGACGCCAGCGTGCGGGCGGTGTTCTACGTGCAGCTCTGGAAGGGTGGACGCTACCGCGTGCGCGTGGCCGTGGAGAACGGCACCGCGCCGGTCTCCTCGTCGCCGAAGTCGGGCGCCGCGTCGGTGACCATCGCCGGCGTCACCCGCAGCTTCCCGAACGTGTCGATGCCCAACGGCGTGCGCTGGGACGTGGCGGGAGCCAACTTCGCCGAGACGGCGATCCAGCACGACCCCAGCCTGCTGCGGGCCAGCAAGCTGGTGCCCAACTACGGCTATCGGCAACCGGCCTCGTCCACCCTGGCGGCGCTGCCCACCGGCTACACCCCCATGTCCCGCCTCGGCTGGGAAGCGGACATGGGAGCGACAGGCTTTTCACCCAGCATCGGCCTGCTGCCGCACTGGGACGCGCTGTATGCCGGTTCCGGTGATGCACGTGCCGCCGCCAGCGTGCTGCAGCACTCCAGCGCTCTTGGCAGCTTCTCGATCTTCCACCGCGACGCAGGCACCCGTGCCATGCCGCTGTTCAGCCAATACCCCACGGCCTATGCGCGGGGCGAGGAGATGATCGGCGACGGAACGAACCTGATCCGCTGGGAGGTGGCCCACCACCCGAACGCCGGCTACCTGGCCTGGCTGATGACGGCCGAGCGCTTCCACCTGGAGACCCTGCAGGCCAATGCCTATGCCGCGTGGATCACCGACGTGGGCGCAGGCAAGACGGGCACCGGCAAGCTCTACAGCTCCCAGACCCGCGCCCGCGCCTGGCGCTATCGCACGATCGCCTCGGCGGCGGCCGTGTCGCCCGACGGCGATGCGTTCAAGCGAGACGCCGCGGCCAGCATCGTCGCCAACCTGAAGCACTGGCACCAGCAGCACGTGGTGCCGAACAGCCCGGCCACCGGCCTGGCCGCCACCTACGACGACCAGGACCCCGCCCCGGGCCTGCAGCGCAGCCTCTTCGAACACCTGTTCCTGGTGGCCAGCATCGGCTGGTCATGGGACCAGGAAATGAAGCTGTCGAGCACCGACAAGGCCGTGCTGGCGCAGGTCCGCGACTACTTCTACAGGGTGCCTCTCGGCCTGGCCGGCCGCGGCCCGGCCTATGGCGAGTACTCGTGGCGCGTGGGCCCCGGACCCTACCGCACCACCGTGGGTCCCACTTCCAGCTCCTATTACGCGACCTGGGGCGAGGTCTACCAGATCAACTACGGCGATAACCTCGATTCGACGCAGGGCCTGAGCTTGATCGGCAACTACGCTGATGCAGGGGTCAACGCGTTCCCGCTCGGCAACTGGGGCCACCTGGTCACCGCGCTGTCCTACGCCGTCGACCACGGCCGCAGCGGCGCCACCGAGGCCTACGGGCGCATCACCGGCGCCAGCAACTGGTCGACCAACGCGGTGCACTTCAACACCTGGCCGCAATACGGCGTCGTGCCCCGCTGACCTCGCACCGGCTCCGGGGCGAGGTCCGCTTCGGCGGGCTTCCGCCCCGGGCGCCGGCCACCGGACGCTGCCGGGTGCCGAAGCGGCGTCATTCAGTGATTCATCCCTACCGTGATACCCGCACTCCTGATCATCGACATCCAAACAGCCCTCTGCACCGGACCCGGGGCCGCCTTCGACATCGACCGGGTGGTCGATCGAATCAATGCAACGGCGGAGATGGCAAGAGCCGCTGGTGCTCCGGTGCTGATCATCCAGCACGAAGAACCCGACGGCCCTCTGCAATACGCGGCGCCCGGCTGGCAGCTCGACGAACGCCTGCAGGTCCACCCCTCGGACATCCGGCTCCGCAAGACGGCCACGGATTCCTTTCATCGAACGGAGCTCGATGCACTGCTTCGGTCACAAGGCGTCGACACGCTGATCATCTGCGGACTGCAGAGCGAGTTCTGCATCGACTCCACCGCCCGCGGCGCCCTGGCACGCGGCTATGGCGTGGTCCTGATCTCGGACGCCCACTCCACGGTGGACAACGGCGTGCTCTCGGCCGCTCAAATCACGGCCCATCACAACACGACGCTCGCGAACCTGGGCAGCTTCGGTCCTCGCGTCACGGCCATGCCGACGGCGCAATTGCATGGCGCCGCCGGTGGCGCCATGGGCGGCCCGCGGCAATTCCCCGCCGCGCGCTGATGAGCTGGGTTGACTCCGCGACCAACAGCACAGCGCTTTCCGGTCCATTAGGCCGCACCCTGACATGACGCCGGCAACGTGGCCTCGCCCCATGGAGACCGTCGCTTCCGGCCGCTGGTCGGCACCGCGAACGATCCGGGTCGCGGGCCCGGAGCTGACGCACGCCGCGCTGTCACTGCTGCCCGAGCTGCTCGGCAGCGAAGCACTGCCATCCCGGGTCTGGGTGGCCTCGGCCGGCGATCGGCCATCCTGCCTCCTGGGCGCGGCCACGTTCATTCCCGTGTTGCGCAACGCGACGCACCCCGGCTTTCGCTGCCTGGTCCGCGTCCTGCCGGAACACCGCCGACAAGGCATCGGGCGTGCCCTGATCGGCGCGGTACAAGCGGAGGCCCGGCGCTGGAACCTGCCGTATCTGCACGCGTGGCAGCCTGTCGATGCGAACGGCGGCGAAGCAGGCGCGCTGCGAGCCCTGGGCTTTCGCACCCTGTCGCTCATGCACCATTTCGTCGGCAGCACCGAACGCAGCCTGCTGGCCTGTGCGCGCCTGGAAGCGAGCCTGCGCGCTCGGCGCGGGGAGCAAGGCGGCGTCGCGGTCGTCCCTTTGCACACGGTCCCGCGCGATCAGGTCGTCTCGCTGTATCAGCGCCAGCTGGGGGGATGTTGCGAGGCGATTGGCCAGCACATCGGGCACGTGCTGCAGGACGAAGGCGCGCGCGCCATCTCGGTCGCGGCATGGGACGGCCGGCGCGTGCACGGCTTCCTGCTGCTCTCGCTGAAGAGTGGCGTGCCGCATGCCGACTTCTGGGTCACCGAACCAGACCAACGCCATGGCTGGGTGGCCGCCTTGGTGCTGCACGAATCGCTGCACCGGATGGCCGACGCGGGATTCACCCAACACCGCTTCCACTGCAATGAACACGTGCGTGCGACCATGAACTTCGCCCGCCGCAGCCGGGCCGAATGCGTGGCGGTGCAGCACTGCATGGGCATCGAGGTCGACCGGAGCGCCGCCTCATGACACGCCTGGTCTGGCTCGCCTTCGATGGGTTCGACTGGGACCTGTTGCAGGCGCTGGCCGACGACGGCCGACTGCCCTGCCTGGCGCAGTTGCTGGTCGCGGGCCGCAGCGGCCCGATGGGCCTGCCGCCGCCGGTCGCGCCTGCGACCAACGCCGTCACCCTCGCCACCGGCGTCCTGGCCGACCGCCACGGTGTCTGCCACGGCTTCGCACCGCGGCGCGATGGGCTGACGATCAGCCCGATCGGCCTCGAGGCGGTTCGGCTGCCCAGCCTGTGGCTGCGGGCCGCCGAAGCCGGCATGGCCGTGCGGGCGGCAGGCTGGCCGGCCAGCCTGCCGAGTGATGGTGCGCGGCTGCGCGCCCCGCTTCCCGACCGGGCTCACATTGCGGGGCTGGGCTTCGAAAGGAGCGGCAACGCCACGGCCAGGCACTGGCCGCTGCCACCCCACATGGTGTGGCCGCCGACGGCGCGCAGCCTGGTCGAGGAGGTACTGATCCACCCCGACGACATCGACGACGACACCATTCGTCCGCTGTGCGGTCCTTGGGCCGACGGGCACCTGCGCCGGGCCGCCCGTGACTTCGTCGCGCAAACGGCCAGCGTGCAGGCGCTGGGCATGGCGTGGTTCGATCAGGCCGATGCAGCGCTGATCGCCTTGCGCTTCGGCGCGCTGCCGGCATGGACGGCTCTGCTGCATCGCCGCGCCGGCGCGCGCCTGCCGGATGCGATCGCGCCGACCTGCCAATGGCTGGACCTGCTCATCGGCCGCTGGATGAATGCGCTGCGGCGGCAGGCGCATCTGGTCATCACCACGGAAGGCGGTCTGCCAGGCGCTGGATACCGAAAGGCCCAAGGCCTGGGCCGAGGGGCCGGCGGGGGCCTGGCGATGGCCGGCCCCGGCATCCCGGCCGATTCCCTGGTGGGGCCAGCCACCGCGCTGGACGTGTGCCCCACGCTGCTGCACCTGCTCGGCCTGCCGGATGGCGATGCCACGGCATTGGACGGCCGGAACCTGCTCCGAACACCCGGCTCACACCTGGCCCGCTGCACTGGCCACCGCGACCCGCCGCTGCCGCCGGCCGATACCGCGGTGCCCCAAGACGGCGAAGCGCTGCGGCACCTGCTGCAAAGCGGCGTCCCGCTGGTGGACGTCGATGCCCTGCGGACGCAGGTGGCGCGGCTGCGCCATGAGTCCCGGCGCACCTGGGCCTGGGTGCGGCGCCTGCGCGGCCACCTGGACGAGGCCTGCAACGAACTGGCCAGGCTCGCGACGCAGGAGGCGGCCGATTCGACGACGCTGCTGATGCTGGCCGAATGCCTGCTCGCGGCCGGGCGGACCGAACAAGCCGCCGCGCTGCAAAGCCGGCGCCCTGCCGGCCTGCACGGTGATCCCGCCTGGGACGCACTGGACGCACTGATCGATTACGCCCGGCGCGATTGGCCGAGCCTGGAAGAACGCCTGGAGCGCCTGGCGCAACAGGACCTGCGCTGGATCAATCCGGCGGCCTGGCTGGGTTGGTCGCTGTTGTTGCGGGGCCAGCACCAGCGTGCCCTGGATGCGCTGGAGCGCGCGGCCGAACGCCCTGAAGAGCCCCTGCGCGTCTGGGAAGGCATGGCACGCGCGCTGCTGCACCTGGCGCGGCCCGAAGAAGCGCTGCGCAGCATCGACCGCGCCATCGCGGAACAGCCCTACTCCGGCGTGCTGCACCGGCTGCGCGGCGATGCCCTGGAAGCCGCCGGCCGGCATGAGCCGGCGGTGGACGCGTGGTACCGCGCGTGGACCCTGGCACCCCGGCTTGCGGGGCTCACGGAACAACTGGGGCGGGCGCTGCACACGCGCACGACCGCGATGCGCCAGGCATGCGCAAAGACGGGCAGGTGACCCCCGCCATGTACCTGCACGACGCCAGTGCCCCCGTGCGTGAGTAGCGCGGACATGCATCTCACACGCCATCACGCCCGCGCCGGCGGCCGGGCTGGACGGCGGCACCCGCCGCTTTGGCCGGCGCTGCTGCGGGTTCTTCTGTTCGTCTTGGTGCTCACGCCCCCATCCGCGCCGGCGCAGTCCCGAGCAGCCACCGACAGCCCGGCCGTGGCCGGCCTGATGGCCCAGCCCCTGGGCGACGACGCCGTCGGCACGTTCTGGGCCCTGCCGGCGCTGGACGGCCTCGGGTTGAAGCACGAGGCGGAGCAGCTGCGGCCGCTGCTGCTGCACAACTACCTGCGTGCGCTGGAGGGACGCGTGCCCGCCACCGGGCGGACCGTGGGACAGGCACTGCGCCGCGAGGGCGAACACCACCCCGAGGGCGTTCGGCCCGACGGGGTGATCCTCAACGCCGACAAGCGCTGGAACGCGATCCTGCAGGAGCAGTTGCGCATCGAATGGCCACGGCAGCCGATGCCGGTGCCCGACGAGTTCGCAAGCAGCGGCCATGCCTGGCGCGAGCTGGGCCCCGGCCTGTGGCACGTCAGCTACCCCAATGGCCAGCCGCGGCTGCTCGTGTTGGCGCTCCAGGTGCGCAATCGACACCGCCTGCCCGTGCCGCTGGGCGATTTCAGCTCGCAGCCGCTGTTCTCGCTGTACCCCCTCGACTGCACCCGCACCCGCAGCGGCACTGCGGCAGGCCTGCTGCTGCCGCCGAACGGCTCGGTCATGCCTTACCTGTGCGTGGCACGCCGCCCGCCGCCGCTGGACGATCCTTCACTGAAGCGTGCGGCGGCGCAGCTGCGGCGTGATGGCCGGCTGGACCTCGCGATCAACTCGCCCCTGTTCGACGATACGGAGCGGCAGCGCCTCGTCGCCGACGCGCTGGCGGCCAGCGTGGAGGCCCGGGCCACCGCCTTCCTGGCGGAGAACGAATCCTGCGCACGGCGCGGCAACTGTCCATCGCCCGCAGCCCAACACCAGTCCGCCCAGGATGAGGCCGCCCGTTGGCAGCCACTCTTCGCGCCGGTGGATCTGTCCGACAGTCAGCAACTGCGGAATGGCCTGCTCGGCCTGTTCGCGCTGCACTGCCTGATTGCCTGGCTGCAAGGCAATGGCCGGGCCGCCGTGGTCAGCGGCACGATCACCTTCGTCGTCACCGGCCTGCATGCCGCGACACTGGTGTCCGCCGGCTCCCCGGGCGACGGCTGGGGCCGCGTGGTCACCCTCATGGTCTCGGCAGCGGCCCTGGCGGCGACGGTCATCCTGCCGCTGCTCGTGGGCTGGGCCTTCCATGCCCTGTGCGCGGTGCTGGGCCGGTTGCTGGGCCGGTTTCCAGGCCGGGCGCCCGGCCGGCGCTGACGCCGCCGTGAACCGCGTGCACCCGGCGCACCGGATGCAGGCCGCCACCGCGAACGCGGCGGGCGCGCCTCAGACCTGCATGTTCATGATGTCCGAATAGGCCTGTACCAGGCGATTTCGGACGGCCACCGTCGCGGTGAACCCGAGGCGGGCCTTCTCGGCCGCCACCATCGTCTCTTCCAGGCTGACCGAGGAGCTGCCGAGCTGGAACTCCTTCTGCAGCGTGCTGGCTTCGTTCTGGGCTTCGCTGACCTGGCTCAGCGCCTGGCTCATCGCGGTCTGGAAGCTGGCGGCGCCGGTGGCCGCGGCCTTGTCGGCGCGTTGCGCGGCGCCGACGCCACCGGCCCCGCCGGCCAGTGGCGTGCCGTCCGGGCGCAGGCCGGCCCGGGCCACCGCCTGGGCGAAATCGAACGGCTTGAGCTTCAGGTCCATGGCACGGGCCTTCCCGGGTCTTCCACGGTCAGCACTGTACGCAGCCCCCTCGGCCGCGAAGGCGGGAACTGAAGCCCGATTTGCGGCCTGTTTCCGCCTTGGGTCCGCACCCCGCCGGCGAACAATCTGCGGCATCCGAGGGAACCTTCGTTCCTTCGCCTGGACGATTCACTCCGCCCGCCCCATGGACGCCAACGTCACGCCCATCACCCCGCAGAACGCCGCCGCCATCGCCGCCGAGCAGCCCACGGGCTTCGCGGCCCGCCTGGGCCGCATGCCGGCCAGGGCCAAGATGATGCTGGGCCTGGGGCTGGCCGGCCTCGCCGCCGTGCTGGTCTCGCTGCTGATCTGGAAGGACTCGGGCA
>CAMLJY010000154.1 GCA_946480465.1 uncultured Burkholderiales bacterium | reverse complement strand
GGCCGTGCCGAACCGCAGGGGAAGCACGAGCGCCGCGGTGGGCTTGTCCATGCGTAGTCCTCGTCCTCGTTCGGTTGCACGCCCTGCTTCAGCGCCGGCCCAGCGCGGCCGCCGCGCCGGCGGTGAACTCGACCAGACCCTGCGGGGCCAGGCCGATGGCCAGCGTGATGGCCGCCAGCAGGCCGGTGGCCGCCCAGGCCGGGGCAAGCGAGATGCCCTCGTCGGGCTGCCAGGCCGCGGCGCCGGTGCCGGTGTCCGTCCCGGGGTGGGGTTTCCAGAAGGCCTCGAGCCAGATCTTCAGCATCGAGTACAGCGTCAGCAGGCTCACCAGCAGCGCCAGCGCGGCCCAGGCATGGCGCTGCTGCGCCAGGGCCTGCTGCAGCACCAGCAGCTTGGCCCAGAAGCCCGACAGCGGCGGCACGCCCACCAGCGACAGCGCGGGCACCGCGAACAGCAGCGCCAGCGCCGGCCGCGCCGCCGCCATGCCGCCGAGGCGGCGCAGGTCGTAGCTGCCGGCCAGGGTGGCCACCATTCCCGCGATGAGGAAGAGGTTCGCTTTCACGACGATGTGGTGCACCGTGTAGAACAGCGCCGCGGCGTTGCCGCCGGCACCGCCCAGGGCCACGCCCAACAGGATGTAGCCGACCTGGCTGATCACGTGGAAGGCCAGGATGCGCCGCATGTCCCAGTGGTAGGCCGCGCCGAGCACGCCGGCCAGCATCGTGGCCGCGGCCACCCAGCCCAGCACGCCGGACAGGGCCGCGCCGGCCGGCACGAACACGTCGCCCAGCGTGCGCATCAGCGCGTACACGCCCACTTTGGTCAATAGGCCCGCCACCAGCGCCAGCACCGGCGCCGGCAGCGTGGGATAGGACGCCGGCAGCCACGCGAACAGCGGGAAGGCCGCCGACTTCAGCAGCAGCCCCACCGCCAGCGCCGCCAGCAGCGCGCGCAGCAACCCAGGATCCACCCGGCGCGCCGCCAGCGCCAGCGCGTCGAAGTTCAGGTGCCCGGTGGCCCCGTACAGCAGGCCCACCGCGACCAGCAACAGCAGCGTGCCGAAGAGGTTCAGCGCCAGGTACTTGAAGGCGGCATCCAGCTGCTCGCGGCGGCCGCCAAGCGCCAGCAGGCCCAGGGCGCAGATCAGCATCACCTCGAACCAGACGTAGAGGTTGAAGAGGTCCGCCGTGCTGAACGCGCCCGCCACGCCGGCCAGCGTGCCGTGCAGCAGCGGCAGCAACGACGGATGGCGTGGCCCCGGATCGGCTTCGCTGGCCAGGAACAGCAGCGCGGCCACGCCCATCAGTGCCGTGACCAGCACCAGCACGCTCGACACGCCATCGAGCTGGAACTGGATGCCGTAGGGCGGCGCCCAGCCGCCGAAGGCCACGCCGGACGCGCCTTCGCTGGCCACCCGCGCCATCAGCGCCAGCGCCACACCCAGGAAAGCCAGCGCACCGCCAAAGCTGATGGCCTGCTGCGTGCGCGCGCGCCCCATCGCCAGCGCGGTGAGGCCGGCCGTGGCCAGTGGCACCAGCACCGGGGCGGTGGCGAGGATGCTCACACCTGGGCCTTTTGCGCCTCGGGCGCCAGCGGCGGCTTCACCGCATCCACCGCTTCCGGCTCGGCCAGGCGCAGGGCCAGCGCGTCGTCGGTGCCGGTGCGCCGGACCAGCTGCTTCACCAGCACCAATGCAAAACACATCAAGGCGAAGCCGATCACAATAGCAGTTAGCACCAGCGCCTGCGGCAGCGGGTTGGCGGCGTCCTGCAGCAGCTGGCCGCCCGCCTCGACGACGGCGGGCCGGGCCGACCGCAGCCGGCCCGCGGCCAGCAGCAGCAGGTTCACCGCGCTGCCCAGCAGCGCCAGGCCCACCACGCAGCGCAACACGTCGCGCGACAGCGCCAGGTACAGGCCCGCGGCCAACGTGACCCAGAGCGCGCAGGCGACGGCCCAGATCATCGCGGGCCCTCGCCCGGCGCTGGGGCTGCGCCGTGCGCCGCGTCGTTGCCCACGTCATCGCGCACGTCGTCCCGATCGCCGTCGCGGGTCGCGTCCGGTGCGTCGTCGCTGTCCAGCAGCGCCAGCGCATAACCGCCCAGCGCGCCCCAGACGCACAGGTACACGCCCAGGTCGAACACCAGTACCGTGGACACCGGCAGCACGGCGAAGCCCAGCGGCACGGTGGCCCACAGGTGCGTGAGGTAGGGCTGGCCGAGCCACCACGCCGGCAGGCCCGCGACCACGCCGATCAACACCCCCAGCGCCGCCAACCTGGCCGGCGAACGCAGCGGCAGGCGCCGCACGGCAGCCGCCGGTTCATGGGCGACTGCCCACAGCACGCTGGCCGTCACCGCCAGCAGGCCACCGATGAAGCCGCCGCCCGGCTCGTTGTGGCCGCGCAGCAGCACCACGATGGACGTGGCCAGCATCAGCCAGTACAGCGGCACCGTCACGACCTCCAGGATCACCAGCCGCCGGTTCATGGTCCGGCCTCCGGTCCGCGGCGCGGACGCAGCATGCGCAGCAGCGGCAGCGCGGCCAGCAGCGACAGCATCACCACCGTGATCTCGCCCAGGGTGTCCACCCCGCGGAAGTCGACCAGGATCACGTTCACCACGTTGCGGCCGTGCGCCGCCCGCACGCTGTGCTCGCCGAACCAGCGCGACAGCGTGTCGTCGAAGGGCAGCGCCGCCACGGCCAGCAGCAGCGCCGTGAGCACCGTGGCGAACAGCAGCGACAGCAGCAGCGCCAGCGGGCGCGGGCGCGGCTCTGGCAGGCTGGTGGCGCGGCCGCTGCGCTTGAGGGCCAGCAGCACGGCGGCGACGACGATGACGAACACGGTCTCCACCACCAGCTGCGTGAACGCCACGTCCGGCGCCCCGGCAAAGACGAACAGCAGCGCACTGCCATAGCCCACCAGGCCGGCGCCCAGCAGCAGCACCAGGCGCTGGCTGACCGTGGCGGCGACCAGCGCGCCCACCACGACCAGCGCCGCGCCACCCGCCACGCCCAGCGGCGGCACCGACCACGCCGGCCAGGCCAGCGCGGGCATGGCGGCCAGCAAGGGCAACCCCACCGCCGCCACCGCCACGGCGGCCGCCGTGCCCAGGTAGGCCGGCGACCGGCCGTGCTGCAGCGTCCGCGTGCTGGCGGCCGCCAGGCGCGGGATCCAGCCCAGGGAACGCTCGTACTGCGCCGCCAGCCCCAACCACGCCAGGCGCGAAGCCACCGCGTCAACCACCCGGTGCAGCGGGTCCCACAGCATGAACACCACCGCGCCGATCGCGAAGGTGAGCGCGAAGGACGCCAGCCCCGGCCCCAGCACCTGCGGCAGCGGGGCCAGCACCGCGCCGGTGCCGGGTGTCATGGCCATGCCCACCGCCTCCACCATCGGCTGCGCCCAGGCCGGGAACAGCCCCAGCGCGATACCCAGCGTGGCCAGCACCAGCGGTGGCAGCACCAGCGCCGAGCCGCCCTCGTGCACGCCGGACCTGTCGCCGCTTCGCCCGCGGTGCCAGAACACCCGCACCGAGGCCACGCCGGCCACCGCGACCGCGATCGACGAGAACACCGTGTTGGCCAGCGGCGCGAAGGCCAGCACGTCGCCCGCCGCCTTGGCCTCGCCGATCAGGTCCTTGGCCACGTAGCCGAACGACAGCGGGATGCCCGCCATCGAGATGCCCGCCAGCGCCGCCGCGGTGGCCGTCCAGGGCATGGCGCGGCGCAGGTTGCCCAGCAGGTCGATCACGCGCGTGCCGGCGCCATGGTCGATGTTGCCGGCCACGAAGAACAGCGGCGCCTTGTACAGCGCATGGGCCAGCAGCAGCGCGCCCACCGCCACCGCGGCGCCCTCGCCCGGCATGCCCACCAGCGCCACCAGCGTGCCCAACGTGGCCACCGTGGACCAGGCGAGGATGCGCTTCAGGTCCCGCTCCAGCAGTGCCAGCACCATGCCCCAGGCGGCGGTGATGGAACCCACCGCCTGCAGCAGGGTCTGCCACAGCGGCCAGGCATCCAGCCCCGCGTCCAGCCGCGCCAGCAGGTACACGCCCAGCTTCACCATCGTGGCCGAATGCAGGTAGGCCGACACCGGCGTCGGTGCGGCCATGGCATTGGGCAGCCAGAAGTGGAACGGGAACTGCGCGCTCTTGGTGAAGGCGCCCGCGAGCAGCAGCAGCACGCCTGTCGTCAGCAGCGGGCCGGCCGGCGTGGCCGGCAGGCGCTCGACGATCGCGCTGATCGAGCTGGTCCCCATCGCCTGCCCCACGAGGATCAGCCCGGCCAGCAGCGCCAGGCCGCCGGCGCCGGTGACCAGCAGCGCCTGCTGCGCCGCCTTGCGGGCGGCGGGCCGCCCGTGCTCGAAGCCCACCAGCAGGAAGGACAGCATGCTGGTGGCCTCCCAGAACAGGAACAGCGTGAACAGGTCGTCGGCGGTGACGCAGCCGATCATCGCCAGCATGAAGAGCGACAGCAGCACGTACAGCCGCCGCTGCCCCGGGTGGCCGGCCAGGTAGCCCCCGGCGTACACGAACACGGCCGCGCCCACGCCGGTGATCATCAGCAGCATCAGCGCCGCCAGGCCATCGATGCGCCACGCCAGCGTGATGCCCAGCGCCGGCACCCACGGCAGCGTGCCGGCGAGCGGCAGGTCGAAGCGCAGCAGCAGCACCAGCACGCCGGCCAGCGCGGCCAGCGGCAGCGCGGCGAAGGCGGCAACGGCCCCCCGCCTCATGGCCAGCGCGCGCGCCGGTCGCGCACCCGGTCGAGGCGAGGCGAAGCCGCAGCCATGGTCAGCGCCCGCCGCGCCGCAGCATCGCGACGCCCAGCGTGACGATCGTCAACGGCAGGACGAAGCCGAGCATGGCGTCGGCGAAAGCGTCCACGCCGTCATGCCGCTGTGCCGCCATCACGAGATAGGCCGAGTAAGCCACGTAATAGGCGAGGAACAGCCCGCCTTCCCAGCGCGCGATCTCGCGGCCGGTCAGGAACACCGGCAGGCAGGCGACCAGCGCCGCCAGCATGACCCACAGGTCGAAGCGGGCCACGTCAGGCGGCAGCGGCAGAGCGCCCCCGGCCCCGAGCGCGGCCACCACTGCGCCCAGGCCCACCACGCCGAAGAGATTGAAGATGCAGCTGCCCACCACGTTGCCCACCGCGATGTCGCGCTCGCCCTTCACGCTGGCCATCACCGAGGCGGCGACTTCCGGCAGCGAGGTCCCGGCCGCCACGATCGTCAGGCCGATGACGACTTCCGACAACCCCAGCGCCCGCGCGAAGCTCACGGCGGCCCGGACCAGCGCTTCCGAGCCCAGCACCAGCAGCACCAAGCCAGCCAGGATGAGAACGACCTGGGCGGGCAGCGCGGCGTCCCAGCGGCCCGGTGCGAGAGGCTGCAGCGTGTCCGCGAATTCGTCACGGCCGGCGCCGACCGGCTCCACCCGCGACTGGCGCACCAGGAACACGGTGTACGCCACCAGGGAGCCCAGCAGCAGAAGACCATCGGTCAGTGCCAGCACGCCATCCAGGCCCGTCACGATGAGCAGCAGAGCCGCCCCGATCATGATCGGGGCCTCCTGCCGGATCACCTGGCGGTGCACCGCCAGGGGCGTGATGAGCGCCGAGACCCCCAGGATGAACAGCACATTGAAGATGTTGCTGCCGACCGCATTGCCCACCGCGAGCCCGGACTGCCCTGACAGCACGGCGCCGGTGGAGACCGCCAGCTCCGGCGCGCTGGTGCCGAAGGCGACCACCGTGAGGCCGACCACCAGCGGCGACAGCCCCAGGCGCAGCGCCAGCCGCGATGCGCCGCGCACGAGCAGCGAGGCGCCGGCCACCAGGGCCACCAATCCACCGACGAACAGCAGCAGGCTCATCGCAGGCCGGTCATGAGGCGATCAGGCGCCCGCGCAGATGCTCCTCCCCCCGGCGACGCTGGCGCGGAGAGCCTCGCCAGCGCGCGCTGGAGCGCCGTCCTGCGCGGGACCGTGAACGGGAGAGGGAAGCGGCCATGCCGCTCACCTGCGGCGGCAGCATAGCGGCGCGGCACGTCGGCCGACCTTGCTGGAGGAAGGGTGTTGCGGCGGAAGCGTTTGGCGCCCCCGGGGAAGCGGGCCCGGGGGCGACCGTCATCCCGCCGCGGCACGACCTGAAAGTCCAGGCCGCAAACCGGCGGCTCCAGGCGCACCTGCTCCTGCATAGGCGGCACCCATCGTTCCGAGCTGGCCGATGAGATCCCGTCGCGGCTGCAGGTCGACCGCGTGGGCGCGATCGACGAGGTCGAGGAACACTTCCTTGCGATTTCCATCGAACGCCGCATCACCCACCCCTGCGTGCTGACGATCACGCGGGCGGCGCGCAACGACCTGTTCCAATCCCCGCCAGGCGCGACGCGCCCGCGCTCGCACAACGGCTCGCGAGGCCGCCCGCGCGGCGCCGCCCCTGACGACACTGATACTCGACCGAAAGAGCGCGTTCATGCATCGCCTGCGCCGCTGGCTCCCCGACCCCGACACCGTTCGCGCCAGCCGCTGGCTGCGCTGGCTGGGGCCCGCCCTGCACCACCCGAGGCTGTGGCACATGAACCGGCACGGCCTGGCGCTGGGCATGGCACTAGGTTTCTTTTTCGGCCTGCTAGTGCCGCTGGCGCAGATCCCGTTGAGCGCGGCGGCCGCGGTTCTGTTGCGGGCCAACGTGCCGGCCGCCGTTGCCAGCACGCTGGTGACCAATCCGCTGACCTTCGGGCCGATCTACTACGCCGCCTGGCAGGTCGGCCATGCCATCCTCGGCGCACCGGAGAGCGCTCCACCGGCGCCCGCCAACGCGGCTGCGCCGCACACGCCGGACGAAGCCGATGACGAAGGATGGCTGCGCAGTGCAGTGCGCCAGATGCTGGGCGTCGGCAAGCCACTGATGCTCGGCCTGGCGATCCTGGCCACCGGGTTCGGCATCGCCACCTACGTCCTGGTCTCGACCGTCTGGAAGCTTTCGGTAATCTGGAAGCGCCACAGGCGACGCCAAGCAACGGCCCGGTGCTGACGCATTGGCCGGTGCCCGCCATCGAGCGACAGGCCGCAGAGATGGCAGTTTCCGAATCCACGACCATCAAGGGATGAGGCACTCGGCGGCGGGCTGATGAGCCAGCAGCGGCGTTGGCGCGCGCAAGTCACGGCTCACCGCCAGCGTGGCCGCAGTCCTGCGAGCGCAACAGGTTCTCGGCCATTCTGCCGAGCAGCGCGTGTGCCCGGCAGCCAGCTGCGACGTGTTCTCCTGGGTCGCCATGGCGGCCGAGACCCCGATGGTCAGCGAGGCTTCAGGCGGCATGTGGCCGTGGAACAGCGTCAGGGCGTGCGAGCTGACCGGAGACTCTGAGTTCCTGCGCGGCGGCACCTGGAAACTCGACTGGGACGGCGTCGCCTCCGTGGCTCGGTCATGCCAAGGTGACAACCCTTCTTCTCCCGATATCGTCGTCGAGCGACCGAACCGATGACGCGTCTATTGAATGTTATCGATCCGTGCGCCTTGCACGTGATGCACTCCGAGCCACGCCTTGAGGATCTCTCCGGGACGATGTCCGAGTACGTGAGCTGGCGCCTCGGGTCGTTGTCGCCTTGAAGGTGACGAGCCGACGAGCCGCCTGCGGGAGCCGGCGTGGGGTCGACAGGCCTTTGGTATCACTGGCCTGCACAAACGCAAACGGCACCCGAAGGTGCCGTCTGGACTCGTCTGGACTGCTCAATGCAGATCTATCATCTGCTGCAACTTCCGACCAGTCAGTTGAGCCGTTTTTCTTTTCAAATCAACGACTTAAC
>CAMLJY010000153.1 GCA_946480465.1 uncultured Burkholderiales bacterium | reverse complement strand
TCCACCGGGCCCTGGCAGACGTCGCGCGTGCCCCAGCCGCCGCCGGAGAACTGCTCCAGCCCGCGCGGCGACAGGTAGTGCACCAGCGCGTTGTGCTGCAGCCAGGGCAGCAGCTCGGCCAGCTGGTGCAGGCCGGTGGCGGCGGCGGCCGGCGTGCCGGCCGCCGGCTGCAACCGCGGCACCGCACCCTCCGGCGGCGCCAGGCCGGCGGCCGGCAGCGCGGGGTCGGCGATCAGCTCGGCACGGTAGCGCAGGCCGACGGCGGCCGTGCCGTCGAAGCGCAGGCAAAGGCAGGCCTGGGCGCGGCTGCGCCGGTCGTCGTAGAGCGCCTGGTCGGCGGTGGCCTCGGCCCAGTGCGCGCCGGGCATCGCCTCGGCGTCCACCTCGACGACCAGCGCGCCGCCGGGGAAGCGGCGCGCCATCTCGGTCCCGGGCGCGGAGGACAGGCGCAGGCGCGTGCCGGGCGCCTCCTCGTGCCAGGTCGGCGCGCGGTCCACCAGGCCGTCGTCGCCGTCCAGCGCCACGTGGTGCAGCAGCAGCACGCGCGGCAGCGCGCCCTGCGTGACGCGCCAGCCGAAGCGCATCACCGCGGGATCGGCCGTGGCCGCGCTGCTGACCACCAGCTCGCGCGGGCCGGCCGCGCCGTTCACGCGATAGACCCAATCGGCCCGGTCCGGCGCCACCAGCCAGGCCGACGGCTCGTCCAGCAGCTGCCAGCCTTCGCCCCAGTCGACGAAGGCGCGCAGGCCGTGGCCGTGCGCCAGGCCCAGGTGGCCGCGCCGGGTGGACAGCAGCCGGTTGGCGCTGGCATGGCCCTGCGTCAGGCTGGAGTGGAAGACGCCTGCCATCCACACCGTGCTGGCGGTGGCGCGCTCGTCCGGCGTGGCATGGCCGCCGCTGCGCAGCAGGTGGCCGTGCGGCCGCAGCACGCCGCGGTCCTTCGCCGCCAGCACGCCGTGGGTGGCGGTGCCGCAGAAGAAGGACAGCAGCGCGCCCGCCGCGTCACGCTCGACGTGGCGCCACGGCCCCGGCGCATGCCGCGCCAGCGCGGCCTCGTCCGGCACGTCGCAGCGCAGCCGCGGCGCGCGCGCCAGCAGGCTGGCCGCGTGCGGCACGGCCGGCCGGCCGCCTGCGGGCGGCGACCAGGCGGCTTCGGGCAGCGCCCGCGCGCGGTCGGCGTAGACGGCATCGGCCGGCGCGCTGGGCGCCGGGTGATCGGCCTCGAACCAGCCGAAGAAGCCGCGGTGTGCCGAGGCGCCGGGCGCCAGCGCGAAGGCCGCCTCCTGCAGCGCGAGCAGCGCATGCTCATGCTGCAGCCGCTGCGACGGCAGCCGCGGCGGCAAGCAGTCCGCCTGCAGGCCGTCCCGGCGCGAGGGTCCGACCAGCTGCAATGCATCGGTGGCATAGGCCACCGCCTCGCCCAGGCTGCCGCTCACCATCCACGGTATGCGGCCGCCCACCGGCTGGTTCTGCCGCGTCGCCAGCAGCCAGCCGTGCGCCGGCTGCGCGATCGGCTGCTGGTCCAGGTACTGGCTGACGTAGGCCTCGTTCAGCCGCAGCGCGTCCCAGGGCGCCAGGCCGACGTCCTGCAGGTAGACCAGGTCCAGCATGCAGGGCGGGCCGCTGCCCGCACTGCCGAGGTGGTCGATGGCCAGGTGCCAGAACCAGGCCGGGGCGGACGCGGCCAGCACCAGCTCCAGCCGCAGGCGCAGCGGCGGCCACCCGGGATCGGCCAGCGTGGCCTCGCGCCAATGGCGCGCCGCACCGCCCGCGGCATCACCACCGACCTGCCAGCGCAGCGGCGACACGGGGCCGCACAGCGGCAGGGAGGCACCGGGCGCGCCACCGTCCCAGCGGCGCAGCACCAGGTTCGCCGGGCCGCCCTCCAGCTCGCTGCCGGGGAAGAGGTTCAACGTCAGCGCGCCGCAGCACAGCCGGCGCAGGCTGCCGTTGGCATTCAGCTCGGCGCTCAGGGCCCCCGCTTGCAGGCGCAGCGGGCCGGCCTGGGGCCACTGCCCAGGGCCGGGGTCGGCGCCGGGGCGGGGTGCGGAAGGAGGGGCAAGACCGGCCGGATCGGCGGGAGCAGTCATCTCACGAATGGAAACGATTTCAGGATTGACGGGAAATCGGAGTGTCGGCGCAGCCGCCAAGCCTCACCAACTCCGCATTTACCCGGGGACACGACCGGATGTTGCCACTTATGATTCGTGAGAACGTTTTCACGACAAACTCCCTGCGCGTCCCAACCATGCGGCCCCGCCGGCCGCCCTGCCCATGCCCACGCCCACGCCGCCCACCGCCTTTCCGCCCGGCTTCCTGTGGGGCGCCGCCACCTCGGCCTACCAGGTGGAAGGCTCGCCGCTGGCCGATGGCGCGGGCGTGAGCAACTGGCACCGCTTCGCGCACACGCCCGGCCGGGTGCGCGACGGCGACACCGGCGACGTCGCCTGCGACCACTACCGCCGCATGCCGGAGGACGTGGCGCTGATGCGCTCGCTGGGCCTGAACGCCTACCGCTTCTCGGTGGCCTGGTCGCGCATATTGCCGGAAGGACGCGGCCGCGCGAACCCCGCCGGCCTGGCCTTCTACGACAGGCTGGTGGATGCGCTGCTGGCCGCCGGCATCCAGCCGATGCTGACGCTGCACCACTGGGACCTGCCGGCCGCGCTGGACGACCGCGGCGGCTGGCTCAACCCCGACAGCCCGCACTGGTTCGCCGACTATGCGCAGCTGCTGTACCGCGCGCTGGGCGACCGGGTGGCGCTGTGGGCCACGCTGAACGAGCCCTGGGTGATCGTCGACGGCGGCTTCCTGCACGGCACGCTGGCGCCGGGCCACCGCTCGGCCTGGGAGGCGCCGCGCGCGGCGCACCACCTGCTGCTGGCGCACGGCCGCGCGGTGCAAGCCTTCCGCGCCGCGGCACTGTCGGCGGACCGCCGCATCGGCCTGGTCGTCAACATCGAACCCAAGTACGCCGCCAGCGACCGCGCCGAGGACCGCCGCGCCCGCGAGCGGGCCGAGGCCTGCATGAACCGCCAGTTCCTGGACCCCGTGCTGCTGGGCCGGCGCCCCGCCGAGCTGGCCGAGGTCTACGGCGAAGCCTGGTTCGACGCCTCCCCCGAGGACCTGGCCCTGATGAGCACGCCGATCGACTGGGTCGGCATCAACTACTACACCCGCAGCGTCACCGCGCACGACCCCGCCGCCTGGCCGCTGCGCGCCAGCGGCGTGCGCCAGGCGCAGGCCACCCACACCGAGACCGGCTGGGAGGTCTGCCCGGCCGCCTTCACCGACACGCTGCTGTGGGTGCGCGAGCGTTACGGCGACATCCCGCAGTTCGTCACCGAGAACGGCGCCGCGTTCTACGACCCGCCGGTGGCCGGCATCGGCGGCATCGACGATCCGCTGCGCATCGCCTACCTGCGCGGGCACCTGGGCGCGGTGGCCGATGCGCTGCGCGCCGGGGTGGACCTGCGCGGGTACTTCGCCTGGTCGCTGCTGGACAACCTGGAATGGGCGCACGGCTTCAGCAAGCGCTTCGGCCTGGTGCACGTCGATTTCGCGACCGGGCAGCGCACGCCCAAGGCCAGCGCCCTGTGGTACGCCGACCACATCGCGCGGCACGGAGCGGGGCTGTGAAGAGCCCATCCGGCCGCCCGGACGCCCCCTGCCGCCGCATCAGCCGCAGGCACGCAGCGCGGGGGACGGGCCGATGAGCACCACGCCGCCGGGCACTGGCGAGAGCACACCGATAACCTTTACATTCAGCGCCCTTGCACCGGTCGCGCGCCGGGCGGCTCGGCGCCGGATCGACGGCGAACCGCCCCCGGCGACCACTTTGCGCGTTACCCTCCCGGCCCCACCACTGACGCCCGCCCCCGCTGCCATGGCTGCCACGATCAAGGATGTCGCGAAGCGCGCCGGCGTATCCGTCGCCACCGTGTCGCGGGCGCTCAACAACGCCAGCAACGTCACGCCCGAGACCCGCGAGCGGGTGCAGGCCGCCGCCGCGGCGCTGCGCTTCACGCCCTCGTCGGCCGCGCGCAGCCTGATCACACGGCGCACCGACACCATCGGCGCGCTGCTGCCCGACCTGTTCGGCGAGTACTTTTCCGAGCTGATCCGCGGCATCGACCTGAAGGCCCGCGCGCGCGGCCTGCACCTGCTGGTGTCCAGCTCGCACGGCGATGCGCAGGAAGCCGCCAAGGCCCTGCGCGCGATGCACGGCCGGGTCGACGGCCTCTTGATCATGTCGCCGCACGTCGACACCGAGTCGCTGGCCGCCAACCTGCCGCAGGGCCTGCCGGTGGTGCTGATCAACACCCGGCTGCCGGGTGAAGGCCTGTCGTCCTTCGCCGTGGACAACCACGGCGGCGCCTTCGCGATGACGCGGCACCTGGTCTCGCGCGGACACCGCCGCATCGCCTTCGTCGCCGGCCCCGAGAACAACTACGAGGCGCAGGAACGCCTGCGCGGCTACCGCGCCGCGCTGGCCGAGCTGCTGCCCGACGCCAAGCCGCTGGTGCTGCAAGGCGACTTCACCGAAGAATCGGGCTGGCGCGCCGGCAGCGAGATCGCCACGCTGGCGGAGCGGCCGCAGGCCGTCTTCTGCGGCAACGACATGATGGCCATCGGCTGCCTGGCCGCGCTGGCCGAAGCCGGCCTGCGCGTGCCGCAGGACGTGGCGCTGGCCGGTTTCGACGACATTCCGATTGCGCGTTATGTGACGCCACCGCTGACCACCGTGCGCGTGCGCATCGCCGACATCGGCGGCCTTGCGCTCGACCGCCTCGCCACCGCGATCGACAACCCCGGCCGCAGCACCGCCCAGCACCAGACGCTGCGCGCCGAGCTGGTCGTCCGCCAGTCCTGCGCGACGGGCTGAGCGCCTGACGCCGCGCCAGACCCGCGCCGCGGGCCGCTTCCCCGACCGTTCCCCACGACACGACACCCGGAGACAGCCATGAGCACATCGCGAAAAGGTTTTCACAGATCGACACTGGCCGCCGCCGTGGCCCTGGCATTGGTGGGCGGCGCGGCCGAGGCGCAGCTGAGCACCGCGACCATCCAGGGCCAGATCAGCAGCGGCACCGTCCCCGCCGCGTCGGGCTTGCCGGTGGTGGCCGTGAACACCGCCAACGGCAACACCTACCGCACGACGACGCGCAGCGACGGCAGCTACGTGCTGCCGGGGCTGGCGCCGGGCTCGTACCGCATCACCGTGGGCGCCGCGGGCAGCGAGCAGAAGAGCGAGGTCATCACCGTGCTGGTGGGGCAGACGGCGTCGGTCGACCTGGCGCTGGGGGCGGCGAACCAGCAGGTCACCATCGTGGGCAATGCGCAGCGCAGCGGCGTGCGCACGTCGGAGGTGGGCACGAACGTATCGACCAAGCAGATCGAATCGCTTCCGCAGGTGACACGCAACTTCCTGGCCTTTGCGGACTTGGCCCCCGGCGTGAAGTTCAACGTCGAGAACAACGGCCAGCAGCGCTTGCAAGGCGGCGCCCAGAACCAGGACAACGTCAACGTCTTCATCGACGGCGTGGGCCAGAAGAACTACATCCTGCGCGGCGGCATCGCGGGACTGGATTCGACGCGGGGTAATGCCTTCCCGCAATCGGCGATTGCGGAATACAAGGTCATCGCGCAGAACTACAAGGCGGAGTTCGACCAGGTGTCCAGCACCGCCATCACGGCGGTGACGAAGTCCGGCACGAACGAATTGCACGGCGAGGCCTACATTGACCGCACGGGCACGAATTGGACTGCCAAGGACCCCTTCGAGAAGAAGGCGGAGTCCGAAGGTGTGAAGCGGCCCGAGGCTACGCAGAAGCAGTACGGCATCTCGGTCGGCGGGCCGATCAAGAAGGACACGCTGCACTTCTTCGTCGCGTATGAGGGCAAGGACATCGACCAGCCCCGGCAAGTCACGCTTCAGGCCCAAGACTTGCTGCCCAATGCGGGGATCGTTCCTGGCTTGACGGCGCGGCAGGGCAGCACGGTGCAGAAGTTCAAGGAGGATCTGCTGTTCGCCAGGTTCGACGCCCAAGTCAATGCCGACAACCGGCTCGATCTCTCGATCCGCTACCGCGATGAATCGGACAAGGTGCCGGAAGACAACCGGCTCAGCCTGCCCGGCAACGACAAGAACCGCACGAATGAAGAGAACCGCATCACCTTGCGCCACGAATGGACCCGTGGCGATTTCCTGAACGAGGCCCGGATCGGCTACGAGGACTACACCTGGGCACCGATCTCGAATGCCAACGTGCCGATGATTCGCTACAAGGGCTCGCCGACGAGGAACCTGAACAACACCCAGGACGTCGCCATCGATGGCGGCTCGCCAGACATGCAACACCGCGAGCAGAAGGGCGTGTTCTTCAGCAACGACCTCACCTTCACCGGCCTGCCGGGCCACACGATGAAGGGCGGAGTAAAGCTCAAGTCCGTCGACTTCAATCTCTCGGGTACTTCGCGAGGCCTGGACGTGATCGAGACCATCATCGACCGCGTCTCCGGCAACATCCACTACGACGCCGCATCCGGCAATTGCTTCGGCGACAACCCGGAGACCAGCCGCGGCCGCGTGACGAAGACCGATCAGTGCAAGCTGGACATCGCGCTGTCACCCGCCTCGGTGAGCTTCAAGACCCAGCAGTTCGGCCTTTACTTCCAGGACGACTGGCGCATCAACAAGCACCTGGAACTGAACCTGGGCTTGCGCTGGGACTACGAGGACAACGCGCTCAACGACGACTACGCCACCCCAGCCGACCGCGTCGCGGCCCTCTTCGCGCTGGACACCACGCGCGAGAAGATCAGCCCCGCGCCCGGCCAGACCTACGCACAGTCGCTGGCCAAGGGCGGCATCAACATCAGCGAGTACATCGCCGACGGCAAGAGCCGCAAGGCCTTCAAGAACGCGTGGCAGCCGCGCGTCGGCTTCAGCTACGACCTGAAGGGCGACCGCAACACCGTGATCTTCGGCGGCGCCGGCCGCGCCTACGACCGCGCGATGGCCAATCACGCGCTGGACGAAATGCAGCACAACGCGCAGACCAATGGCGAAATCTGGCTGATCAAGAACGACCACGCCATGCCCTACACCGACCAGTACAGCCTGGGCCTGCGCCAGGGCGCGGGGGCCTGGAACCTGGAAGTGGCGGCCACCCGCAGCCACGCGAAGAACCAATTCAACTGGTTCCACGGCAACCGCGACCCCAACGGTGGCTTTGGGAACAAGTCGCCTATCGACCCGCTGTGGGGCGGTCCAGCCGGCTATGGCTCGCTGGTGCTGGGCGATTTCATCTCACAGGCCAAGACCGACAGCATCTACCTGAAAGCTGACAAGCCCTACACCAACGATTCAGGCTGGGCGGTGTCGGTGGCCTACACCTACAGCGACGCGAAGACCACCAACCGGCAGTGGACCAATGACATCTTCAACTGGACCTACGGCAAGCCCGGCCAGGAAGGCTGGCATCCGTCATTGGACGTGGACAAGCACCGCGTGGTCGCCACGGCGCTGACCGACAGGCTGATCCCCTGGGGCGTGCTGCTGTCAGGCAAGCTCACCTACGGTTCGGGGCGCTACAGGCAGCTCACCGACTGCACTGGCGCGTTCGATGGGCCGAGCGGCTGCTTCTATCGCGTGGGCGAGAAGGATGACTTCAAGCAGATCGACCTGGGACTCGCCAAGGAGGTGGCATTGCCCTTCGGGCGCGTGACCTTGCGGCTGGATGTGTTGAACGTCTTCAACTCGACAAACTACGGCGGCTACAACGACTGGATCGGCGGCGCCAGCACGCCCCCGCGCAACGAGTACGGCGGCGACAACCCCGACTTCGGCAAGCCCAACGGCCGCGGCGGCCCGATGCGCACCTACAAGCTGGGCCTGTCCTACAAGTGGTGAAC
>CAMLJY010000152.1 GCA_946480465.1 uncultured Burkholderiales bacterium | reverse complement strand
ACATGGAGGGCACCAGCAAAGAAAGTAGGTCGCCCGCCGGGGCGAGACCCGGCCGCGTGGTAGTCAACCGCAGACGGCTAAGCGCGAGGGCGACGGCGAGGGCAAACCGACCGCGTCGGTAGTCATCCGCAACCTGCAACGCGCAAAGTTCACAACCCCAGGTGCGTTGTCACCACAAGCCCCCCTCCACCCACCCCGCCTCTGCGCTTCCTCAAGCCCCTCCCCCCAGCGACCTGCCCTAATGGCGCCATGGAAATGCCCCAATTCTTCGACCAGGTGCCCAGGCTTCGCGTGCGCGACCCGCTGGCGGAGCTGCTCGGCTGCGCGGCCGGGGGCGAGTTGGAATACAGCTACGCGGACGCGGTGCGCCTGACGGGCCATTCGTGTCCGACCGTGGCCGCCGCCTATTGGCTGACCTGCCTGTCGCTGCGGCGCCTGTATCCGGGCGAGCTGCCCGAACGCGGCGGCGTGCGCGTGGAGTTCCAGGAAGATGCGCGCGCCGGTAGCACTGGCGTCGTCGCCGCGGTCGTGCAGCTGCTGACCGGCGCCGCTGGCAGCACCGGCTTCAAGGGCTTGTCCGGCCGCTTCCACCGCGCCGGGATGATGCGTTTCTCGCCCGAACTGCCGATGTCCTTGCGATTCACCCGCGTCGACAACGGCCAGGCGGTGGATGCGGCCGCCGACCTCTCGGTCGTGCCGGCCGATCCGGTGCTGGAGCCGCTGCTGGCGCGTTGCGTGCAGGGCCAGGCCACGGCCAGCGAGCTGCGCCTGCTGGGCACGCTGTGGCAAGGCCGCGTGCGGACGCTGCTGCTGGATGTCGCGGACGACCCGGGCGTGTTCGACGTGCGACCGGTGGAGCGGCGCGGCACGCGGGCGGGGCGGCCGATGGTCGACCGGTGGGAGCCGGCCCAGGCCGGCCTGCGCGTGGTGCAGATGCCGGTCAGGGCGCCAGGAAGCCGGCCGGATGCTTCGTGATCGCGACCGACACGATCCACGCCGCCGTCGCCAGGGCCGCCAGCCAGGCGCCCGTCCTAACGCCTTTGTGGAGCGACGGCCTCAGCGCCACGACCCCGAGGGCGATGTAGAGCAGCAGGCCGATGATCTTGGCCAGCAGCCAGGGTGCATTGGCGGGCGTCAGCTTCAGCATCCAGGCCAGGGCCAGCGCGGACAGCAGCAGCAGCGTGTCGACGAGGTGCGGCAGGGTCTTCGCCGCGCGCGAGGTGGCCCAGCGCGCGCCCAGCAGCGCGCCGGCGCCGCGGGCGAAGAAGCCGCCGAGCGAAACCGCGACGGCGAGCTGGTGAATCGTCTTGACGGTGGCGTAGTCCATGCTCATCCGGGGCGCCCGTCGAGCCGCGGGCGGGTCAGGAAGGGGCCGTAGCGCAGTGCGTAGAGGCCGAAGCCGGCCGACCAGAGGGCGCTGGAGCCGAGTATGGCCGCCATCAGCAGCGCCGGCTCGGCCCAGGGCAGCAGCACGCGCACCATGCCCGCCAGCAGCACCAGCAGGTAGCACGCGGTGTCGAATCCGTCCGCGCGCAGCGGGCGCGCGGTGTGGCCGCGCGCGGTGCGGGTCATCATGCCGATGATCATCGTGCCGATGGCTCCCACCGTCAGCGCGTGGGTCGCGATCGTGGCGGGGGCGGCGCCCATGGTGGCCAGCGCGCGCAGCAGCAGGTGCAGCGGAATCCACAGGTAGGCGGCATGCAGCACCCACACCAGCGGCACGCGCCAAGTGCGCCAAGGCTGCCACAGCAGCCAGCGCGCCGCATGCGCCGCAGCCGCCACGGCCGCGATGGCGGCCAGCGGCAGGCCTGGCACGCCGAGCGCATCGGCTGCCAGCAGCGCCAGCAGCAGGCCGAGCGCGGCCTGCTCCAGCTTCGGCAGGCGGGTGGCCTTCGCGCCCGGCACGCCGTTGTTCGTGAACATCGGAATGACGCGGCCAGCCATCACCGCGACGATGAAGAGCATGACGTCCAGCGCCAGCTGGATGCCGGCCCAGGCCGGTGGCGCGGCCAGCCCCAGCTGGCCGGCGTGGATGAAGCCCGCCGCCACCGCGAGCAGCGCCAGCAGGCCGACGAAGAAGTAGTTGCGCCGCACCTTGGCGCGCAGGAAGGGAATCGCCAGCGCGGCCGCGGCCGCCAGCGGAAAGGCCACGTTCGCCGCCGCCGCTGCCCAGCCCCAGGGGGTCAGCACCAGCACGCGGGCGGCGAGCCACAGCGCCGCCAGTGCGGCCAGCGGCAGGCCGGTGGGCGTGGGCAGGTTGCTCCAGTTGCGGCCGGCGGTGAACAGGAAGCCCACCACCACCGCGAGCGTGAAGCCGAACACCATCTCGTGCGCATGCCACAGCGCGCCGCGCAGGTAGGCGTGGCCGAGCAGGCCGGTGAACTGCAGTGCCCACAGGCCGACCGAGAGGGCGGCGAACAGGCTGGCCAGCAGGTAGAACGGCCGGAAGCCGAGGTCCCAGAGCGCAAAGCGCCGGGGCGGCGGGGGCGGGGCTTCTTCAATGGCGAGCAGGGTTGCCATGGGGGGAACGGTCGGACGAGGGATGATGAAGCCGCCAGGCCAGGGCCGAGCCCAGCACGGTCAGCAGGAACAGGCCGATGGCGGCGGCGTTGAGCACCGAGCCGAGGCGGAGCCAGGCCGGATCGATCGGCGCCAGCAGCAGGCGCGCGGCCAGCGAGGCATGCAGCAGCACGAGCGGAGCGTAGAAGGCGCGGCTGAAGTGCAGCTTGACCCGCGCCACCGCGGGCAGGATGACCGGGGCGTGGCCGAAGATCATGCTGAAGACGAATCCCAGCGCCAGCGCATGCAGCGCGGCATCGCGCAGCGGCAGCCCGAGCGCGGTGGCGCTCCAGGCCAGGCCGGCCACGGCCAGCCAGCCGTAGCCGGGCAGCAGGCACAGTGCCATGTAGCGGCTCAGGCCGCCGGTGGCAACCGTGCGCCGCGCGACGTCGAAGACGGTGAGCCACAGCGCCGTGCCGACGAGGCCGGCGCCGTACGCGATGCCGCCCCACGCGCCCAGCGGCGAGGCCAGCGCGCCACCGAACAGCAGCACCAGCGCCGTGTACAGCGCCGCGGCCGCGCCTGCGCGTCGCCGCATCAGCCGCGTCATCTCCAGCCGTTCCGCGGCGATGGTGAGCACCAGGAAGCCGAACCACAGCGGCACCACGGCCCCGTGCAGCGCAGCGAGTGCATGCATCAGGTTGGCGCCGGCCCAGGCCAGCGCGGCCAGCAGCAGCAGCACGGTGTGCGCCGCCCGCTGCCGCGTCACGATGACGCTATTGACCAGCACGAAGACCAGCGCCGCGGCCAGTGCCAGCAGGGCCGCGGCGCGGCCGCTGCCCGCCAGCGCCAGCAGGCCCGCGGCGCCGGAGGCCGCCGGCGCCGCGAAGGCCCAGCCGCGCTTGAGCGCGACCGCGCGCTCGATGCCGATGACCGTGCCGAGGAAGCCGCACACCATCAGGAAGGCGTGCGACACGGCGGCCTGCGACAGCCAGGGCTGCGGCGCCAGCGGCCAGGCCTGGCCGGCGCGGACCAGCCCGCCGGTGATGCCGCTCGCGAGCGTGGCGGCCACCAGCAGCGCGAACAGCGCCGCGGCGCAGGGGCGCCGCAGCAGCATCGTGGCGATCCGGCCGGGGTTCATCGCGCAGCGGCTACCAGCCCATGAAGGCCTTGGCGCGCGGGCTCATGCGGTCGGTGCTCCAGGGCGGTTCCCAGACCAGCTCGACCGCGATCTCGACCCCCTCGGGCACGATCCGGTCCAGTTCGGACTCGATGTCTTCCAGGATCATGTCCGCCACCGGACAGGCGGCCGAGGTCATCGTGACGCGCACGTGCAGCCGCTCCGGCGTGCAGGTGACGCCGTACACGAGGCCGACGTCGACGATGGACAGCGCCACCTCGGGGTCGATCACGCGCATCAGCGCCCGCTCGATCGGCTGGCGCAGGTCTTCGGGGCCGACGTAGGGGTAGGGCATCGCGGGCAGGCTGTCGGTCATCGCAGTTCCGGAAGGAAGATCAGCACCCGCAGCCTGCGGTCGGTGAAGGTGGTGATCTTCATGCGGCGCGCGGATTCAGCGCTTGAAGGCGGCGCTGGGCGCGCTGCCGATCGCCGGCTGCCGGGCCGTCGCGCCGCGGCGCAGCAGCTTCAGCGCGTACAGCGCGAGGTACAGGCTGCCGGCGGCGAACACCACGTCGCCCGGCACGCGCAGCCACACCAGCGCTTCCATCAGCGGCGAATGCATGATCTCCGGCGAGCGGGCGTACCACAGGCCCTTGGAGATGCTGGCCCAGGCCTGGTAGATGCCGGCCGGCAGCAAGGACATGAAGACCATCATCGCGAGGCCGACGTTCAGGCTCCAGAACGCCGGCTTCAGGAAGCGGTCGGCGTGCAGCTCGCGGGCGAACAGCCCGCGCAGGCAGAACAGCATCAGGCCGATGCCCAGCATGCCGTAGACGCCGAAGAGCGCCGCATGGCCGTGTGCCGCCGTCATGTTCAGGCCCTGCACGTAGTACAGCGAGGCCGGGGGGTTGATCGCGAAGCCGAGCAGGCCCGCGCCCACCGTGTTCCAGAAGCCCACCGCGACGAAGCTCAGGATGACCCACTTGTACGCGCCCAGCCAGGCCACGTTGCGCGAGCGGCGCCAGGTCTGCAGCGCTTCCAGGCCGATCAACGTCAGCGGCACCACCTCGAGCGCCGAGAACACCGAGCCCACCGCGATCACCGAGGTCGGCGTTCCGGTCCAGTACAGGTGGTGCAGCGTGCCCAGGATGCCGCCGAACAGGAACACGATGGTCTCGGCCACGATGGCGCGGTTGGCCGAAGCGGCGCGCACCAGGCCCAGCTTGGTGAAGATCAGCGCGACCACCGCGGTGGCGAAGACCTCGAAGAAGCCTTCCACCCACAGGTGCACCAGCCACCAGCGCCAGTACTCGATCATCGAGTAGTGCGTGTGCTGGCCCCAGGTGAGCGAGGTGGCGTAGAAGCCGCCGATGCAGGTGGCCGAGAGGAACACCATCGCGATCAGGCCGCGGGTTTCCGAAGGCTTGCGCAATGCCGGCCAAAGGGCGCGGCCGAGCAGGAACACCCAGAACAGCAGCCCGACGAACAGCAGCAGCTGCCAGACGCGGCCCATGCTGGTGAACTCCAGGCCCTGGTTGCCGAGCCAGAAGCTGAAGTCCACCCCGCGGTGCTGCAGCGTGCCGAGCCATCCGGTCAGCGTCGATCCCGCGACGACGACGATCAGCGCCCAGAACAGGGCATCGACGCCCAGCTTCTGCAGCTTCGGCTCCTGGCCCGACAGCAGCGGTGCGACGTAGAGCCCGGTGGCGAGCCACGCGGTCGCGATCCAGAAGATGCCGACCTGGGTGTGGATGGTGCGGCTGGCGACGTAGGGCAGCACCTCGGCCAGGGGCAGGCCGAAGAAGGACTGGCCCTCGACCGCGTAGTGCGCGGTGACGATGCCCATGCCGATCTGCAGCAGCATCAGCCCGATCACCGCGAAGAAGTATTTGCGCGTGGCCTTCATCGACGGCGTGGCCTTGGCGCCCAGCAGCGGGTCGGCCTTGGGCACCTGCGCTTCCGCCTCGTGCTCGCCGCGGCCGTGCAGCCACAGCATCGCGGCGATGCCGGCCAGGAGCAGGATGATGCTGGCCATCGACCACATCGCGGCCGAGGTCGACAGCGTATTGCCCACCAGCGGCTCGTGCGGCCAGTTGCTGGTGTAAGAGAGTTCGGTCTCGCCGGGGCGGTTGGTTGCCGCGGCCCAGGCGGACCAGAAGAAGAAGGCGGTCAGCGCCTGACGATCGGCCTTCTCCGGCAATGTGCCGTCGGTCATCGCGTACTGCTCGCGCAGCTTGGCCAGTGCCGGGTCGCTGCCGAACAAACTGTCAAAGTGCGCGGCCACCTGGCGGATGGCACGGGCACGCTCGGCGGAAACCTTCACGGTGCCGTCGATCTCGTCGTAGGTGTTGCGGCGCATTTCCTCGCGCACGCGGGCATTCACCGCGGCCTGGTCGGCCTCGGTCGGGCTGCTTCCGCGTTGCTGCTCGGCGGCGCGGATGGCCTGCAGCGCCACCGCCTCGCGGTGCAGCCAGTCGGCCGACCAGTCCGGTGCCACGTAGCTGCCGTGGCCCCACACCGTGCCGAGCTGCTGGCCGCCGGCCGACATCCAGGCCTGCTGGCCG
Organism: uncultured Burkholderiales bacterium; assembly: GCA_946480465.1. Next base: position 1,937 of record CAMLJY010000152.1, on the reverse strand, counting down.
CGCTGGACCTGCTCGCCGGTGAAGAGGACTTCACCGTCGCTGGAGATGACCGCCTTGGGAATCGGCGGTGCCGAAAGATAGATCTCCCATCCGAGGTAGCCGAGTGCCCCGAACGAGAGAACGCAAATGAGGCCGAGCCATCGCCACAGCCTGCTGGTGCTCTTCATGTCTGGTCCTGTGTGGAAATTGGCGGGTGGTGCGGGGCGGGCCGCGTCAGGCGCAGCCGCAGCCGCCGCAGCAGCGGCCTTCGCCTTGCGGCGCCTGCGCCACGCGGGTGATGCGCACGCGCCACTCGTCCGGCCCGGCCTGCAGGTAGTCCCAGGCGAACTGGCCCGGCAACTCCGCCTGGAAGTGGTGGTGCAGCGGCTTCGGGTCGTGGTCGTTGACCAGGTCGAAGGCCTGGCCGGTGGCGAGCTGGCGGAAGGTCGAGAAGATCAGCGGGTGCCGGTCGCGCGGGGCGATCTGGCGCACGTCGATCGAGGCGGTGGCGGAAATGCTCATGTCGGGCTCCATTTGAAGATGCATCTTGGATGCAGCAATCGTAGAAACCGGGTCCGGGCGCGAGCTTGCGCCAGGTCAAACATGCCGCCGATGGGCCGCAGGCAACCATCGCCGCCGATGGCGCGACGGGCTTCGGCAGGAGGTGGCCGGACGGAGCGGGGCCGGATGCTGGGTGCCAGGTGCCAGGTGCCAGGTGCCAGGTGCCAGGTGCCAGGTGCCAGGTGCCGCGCGACGAGAGGCGTGGGAGGCTGCGCGTTGCCAGGTCGAGGCCGGCGCAGGCGCTGGCCTGGCGCATCCTGGCCGGGGTGCGGCCCCGGCCTATGGCCGCAGGAGGTGCGGGTAGGTGAAGCCCAGGAAATGCGTGGCGTTGACGGCGAAGTGGGCCAGCATGGCGGCCTCGATCAGGCCGGTGCGGGCGTAGGCCAGGCCGTAGCCGATGCCGGCCAGCGTGGCGAGGCCGACGTAGCTCCAGCCGCCGGCAAAGTGGGCCAGGCCGAACAGCACGCTGGCCACGGCGATCGGCAGCCAGGCCAGGCGCGGCCGGTCGCGGATGAAGGCCAGCCGCGCCAGGCCGCCCTGGATCACGGCGCGGAAGAAGGCTTCCTCGAGCACCGTGGTCCACAGCAGGATCTTGGCCAGGTGCGCGGCGGTGAAGCCGGGCAGCTTGGGGTCGAGGCGCACGTAGCCGATGGCCCAGGCCGCGCCGACCACCACGATGGTGGTGGCAGCTGCGATCCCCAGCATGTCCCGCCCTGCGGCCGCCAACTCGCCCAGCGATCGGGCGCGGCGTGCATAGAACGCGGCGAGCACGATGGCCGCGAGGCCGGGGGCGAAGTTGGCGGTCAGGCGCATCGCCGGCGCGTCGGGGCTGGCCTGCAGGCCCTGCAGGAACACCGAGGGCTGGAAGCCCGGCACGCGGTTGAGCCCCAGCGCCAAGGCCAGCACCGCCACGGCCGTGGTCAGCACGCGGCGCAGCGTGGCGTCGCGCAGGCGCACCGAGGCGAAGGCCAGTCCGCACAGCGCCACGACGACGGCTGCGCCGCGCCAGTCCAGCACGCCGCTTGCCAGGCCGGCGGCGGTGGCGGCGGCCAGCAGCAGGGTCCAGGGCGGGCAGCGGCGCTGCTGCAGGCGCAGGTCGGGCAGCCAGACGGCGGCGATCGCCAGGCCGAGCAGTATGGAAGTCAGGAGCATGGGGGTCCTTGCTGAGCGGGGGGCGATGTTAAGGGGGCCCAACGGGCAAAGGGTGCGGGGGCGGATGCTGCCACTGGGCCGGGTCTCGCCATCGCCCTCGCGCTTCGCGGTCTGCGGTCTGCGGTCTGCGGTCTGCGGTCTGCGGTGGACTGCCGCGCGGCCGGGATCTCGCCTTCGCGCTCTTGCGTCATGCGGTGGACTGCCACGCGGCCGGGTCTCGCCCCGGCGGGCGAGTCACTTCTTTC
>CAMLJY010000151.1 GCA_946480465.1 uncultured Burkholderiales bacterium | reverse complement strand
CGACAACTACCTTGACACATACCGGGTGCAAAGAAAGTAGGCAAAGAAAGCACCTGAAACGTCGATCCGTGCCTCCGCACGCCATCGCTTCCAGCACGGTGTGTTCACCTCTCCGGCGTCTTCAATACCCCGAACCGTCGGTCACCAGATTGGCAGTGAACACCCTCTGGCATCCGCATGCGTGCCGCGTCTTTTGCGTGCCATGCGGTCCCGCTCAGGGCGCGACACGCTGCATGCTTTCGCATGCCAGGGCGGCTTACGTGCCAATCTGCTGACCGACGGTTCGGGGTATTAGGAATGCCAGGGTGTCGAGCCACAACTGTGGCGGATGCACTCAGCGTGCGGATGCACGGATGGACGTTCAGGCCCTCTTTCTTGGTTACTTCTTTCTGGGCCAGCAGAAAGAAGTGACTCGCCCGCCGGGGCGAGACCCGGCCGCTTGGCAGTCAACCGCAGATGGCAGAGCGCGAGCGCGAGACCCGACCGCGCGGCAGTCAACCGCAGGCCGCCGACCGCCGGCCGCCAGCCGCCAGCCGCCAGCCGCCGGCCGCCGAGCGCAAAGCGCAAAGGAGCAAGACCCACCATGGGTCGCCCCCCTCACCCCCGCTCGCCAGAGCGCACTCCCCCCAAGTACCGCCCCGGCCGGTGATTCCAGATCAACACCGCATTCATCGCCATCGACCCCAGCACCGACCAGCCGACGCGCCCCGCGTCCAGCACGAAGAAGGCGCCCACGAGAATGCCGAGGTCGACCGCCATCTGCACCTTGCCGGCAGGCCAGCCCAGCCGCCGCTGCAGGTACAGCGCCAGGATGTTGATGCCGCCGAAACTCGCCTGGTGCCGGAACATCACGAGCAGGCCGGTGCCGATCAGCACGCCGCCGGCCAGCGCCGCGTAGGGCGGCGAAGCCTGCACCGCCAGCACCAGGCGCACCGCTTCCACGCCCAGCGACAGGCCGGTCACCGCCGCCAGCGTCTTCAGCGTGAAGCGCAGGCCCATGCCGCGCCAGCCCAGCAGATAGAACGGCAGGTTGACCAGGAACAGCGCGGCGCCGAGCGGCAGGCCGGTGACGTAGCTCAGCAGAAAGCCCAGCCCGGGCGCGCCGCCGGTGACCAGGCCCGCGCTGTTGAGCAGCGCCAGGCCCAGCGACACGAGGATCACCGCCGTCGCGCCGGCCTGCAGATCGTCGGCAACGGTGTGCGGCGCTCCGCCGGGAGCGTCCGCCCGCGGAGCAACGGAAGGCGTGGCCATGGTCAGCCAGTGTGCGGGCCCCGGCCCGCGCGCGCTTTGAGACGCCTCAAGCAGCCGGCGATTGATCGTCGCCCTCAGGCTGCGGGCCGGCGCTGGGCGGCTCCCAGTCCGCCCAGTCGTCGCCGAACAGTTCCGCCGGGTGCGGCGTGCGCACCGAGCCGTTGCCGCACATCATCCCGTCGGCGGCGCAGTAGCGGTCGCAGCCCCAGCACACCCGCTCGGGGTGGCTCGGCCGGATCGGGAACTTCCTGGCCACGCGCCCGCACCTTCTAACGCTTGATCGACGCAGCCGCGCGATCGGCCCGGCGGCGCGAGGCCATCTCGTTCCCCATGGCCGCCACCGCGGCCGGACCCTGCGCCTCGTGGTGCGTCCGCGCGGCCGGGATCGCCACCTGGTCTTCCAACGCCAGGTGGTCTTCGTGCAGGCGGACGAAGCGGTCGACCGCGGAGCCGAAGCGGTCCAGCGCCGGCGAGGTTCCGTCCACGATCTGCTGCAGCAGCGGCACCAGTTCGCGCCAGGTGCTGCGGATGCAGGCATGGTCCAGCAGCATCAGCTCCGCGACCCTGCGCAGCTGGGCATCCTCCGCCGCCTGCAGCACGGGCACCACGTGGCGCTCCTCGTCTTCGTGGTGCGCGGGCGCGGCGACGCTGAAGTAGCGCAGGACATCTTCCGCCGCCTGCCGCCCCTGGTCGTCCGCGCCCTGCGCCTGCACGTGCTCGCGCAGGCGCGCCAGCAGCCGCAGCGAGCGCCGCACCCGCTCATGGCAGGCCGAAAGCATCTCGAAGGGCTGGTCGAACGTGGCCGCGGGAGATTCGAAACCGGGAAAGGACTGCTGCGATCTCATCTTGGGCGCCAGCATAGGCCGCCGCGCCGCCGGCGACTTGACGATGCTCAAGCCGGCGCCACCGGTCCGACCCTAGAGTGGCCGCGATGGCTCCCCCCCGCTCGCTCGCGCTCCGGCTGGTCCTGACCGGCATCGCCTTCCTGGCCGCGGCGCTGGCCTCCATCACGGTCAGCCTGTGGGTGACCTGGCAGCTGGAAGGCGGCGCCGCCGCGGTGAACGAAGCCGGGCGGCTGCGCATGATGACCTACCGCATGGCGCTGGACGCGCGCGAAGGCCGGCGCGAGTCACTGCCTGCGCACACCGCGAGCTTCGAAACCACGCTCGCGCTGCTGCGCGACGGTGATCCGTCGCGGCCGCTGTTCGTGCCGGCGTCCGACGAAACCCGCGACGAGCTGGCCCGCGTCCGGGAAGGCTGGGCGAGCTTCCTCGCGACGCTGTCCGACGGCGGCGGCGGCACCGTCGCCTCGGTCGCCGCGGCGGCGCTGGTCAAGCGCATCGACCGGCTGGTCGGGGCCATCGAGCACCGCCTCGCGTACTGGACCGCCGCGCTGCGCAGCTTCCAGCTCACCATGGTCGGCCTGGCCCTGGTCAGTGCCGTGCTGCTGCTGTACACCAGCCACCTGCTGGTGCTGGAACCGCTGCGCAAGCTGGGGGCGGCCATCGCGGCGCTGCGCGGCGGCGACCTGCGGGCGCGCGTGGAGGCCCCCTCCACCAGCGAATTCCGCGAGCTGGCCGAGGGCTTCAACGCCATGGCCGACCGCCTGCAGCACCAGTACGCCGAGCTGGAACAGACCGTGCGCTCGAAGACGGCCGACCTGCGGGCGCAACGGCAGCGCCTGGCCGCGCTCTACGACATCAGCGCGCTGGTGGGCCGGGCCGACACGCTGGACGAGATGGCCCGCGGCTTCGTGCGCCGGGTGCGGGTGATCGCGCGTGCCGACGCCATCGCGCTGCGCTGGTCGGACGCGCGCAATGAACGTTATCTCCTGCTGGCGCAGGAAGGCCTGCCCCCGGCCTTCGCGGCGCAGGAACAGTGCCTGCCCGCCGGTGCCTGCCACTGCGGCCAGGCGCAGGCGGCCGCCGGCTCCAGCGTGATCCCGATCCGCAGCGAGGACGCGCGCCGCAGCCCCTGCAGCCAGGCCGGCTTCGCCACGGTGCTGACGGTGCCGGTCAGCCTGCACCACCGCATCCTGGGCGAGGTCGATCTCTTCTACCGCGCGCCCGCGCAACCCTCGGATTCCGACCGCTCGCTGGTCGAGTTGCTGGCCAGCCACCTGGCCGGCGGCATGGAAGGCCTGCGCGCCGCCGCCGCCGAGAAGGAAGCCGCCGTGTCCACCGAGCGAACGCTGCTCGCGCAGGAACTGCACGACTCCATCGCGCAATCGCTGGCCTTCCTGAAGATCCAGGTCCAGCTGCTGCGCAATGCGCTGGCCCGCGGCGAGGGCGACACCGCCATCCGCACCGTCGGCGAAATCGAGGCCGGCGTGCTCGAGAGCTACGGCGACGTGCGCGAGCTGCTGCTGCACTTCCGCACCCGCGCCGATGCGGAGGACATCGAGCCGGCGCTGCGCACCACGCTGCGCAAGTTCCAGCTGCAGACCGGCACCAGCGCGGAGATCGAGGTCGTCGGCCATGGTGTCGCATTGCCCAACGACGTGCAGATCCAGGTGCTGCACATCATGCAGGAGGCGCTGTCGAACGTGCGCAAGCACTCCGGCGCGCGATCGGTGCGGCTGCGGGTGGTGCAGGCGCCAGGCTGGACCTTCGAGGTCATCGACGACGGCATCGGCTTCGACCCGGGTGGCGCCCGCGACGACAGCCACGTCGGGATGCGCATCATGGCCGAGCGCGCCGAGCGCATCGGTGCCCGCCTGACCGTCAGCTCGCTGCCCGGTGCGGGCACCACCGTCTCGCTGACCCTGCCTGCCCAGCCCCTGGCGCCGGAGACCGACCATGCCCTCGCCGATTCGCCTGCTGGTCGTTGACGACCACACCCTGTTCCGCCGTGGCCTGACGATGCTGCTGGCGCTGCATGCCGAGCTGCAGGTCGTCGGCGAGGCCGGCGATGCCAGCGAGGCGCAGCACCGCGCCCGCGAGCTGCAGCCCGACCTGATCCTGCTCGACAACCACCTGCCGGGCGTGCGCGGCGTCGACGCGCTGCCGGGCCTGCGCGAAGCGGCACCGCGCGCGCGGGTGCTGATGCTCACCGTCAGCGAGGACGAGGACGACCTGGCCGCCGCGCTGCGCCAGGGCGCCAACGGCTACCTGCTGAAGACCATCGAAGGCGACGCGCTGCTGGCCGCGATCCAGCGCTGCATGGCCGGCGAGTCGGTGGTCAGCCCGGAGATGACGGCCAAGCTGGTCTCGGCTTTCCAGAGCAGCCTGCGGCCGCCCGCGGCCAGCGCACCCGCGCCGGACGCGCTGGACCTGCTGTCCCCGCGCGAGCGCGACACGCTGCGCCAGCTGGCCCGCGGCGCCAGCAACAAGGAGATCGCGCGCAGCCTCGACATCGCCGAGGCCACGGTGAAGATCCACGTGCAGCACATCCTGCGCAAGCTGAACCTCGGCTCGCGCGTGCAGGCCGCGGTCTACGCGAGCGAACGCGGGCTGTCCGCCTAGCGCTGCAAGCCGCTCCTGCAGCAAAGGCGCCACCAAGCGCCTGGTGAAGCGCCCCGCCGCCGCGGCGCATTGCACGCGCCGCGGCGCGGCCGACCGAGCCCGCGCGCACCCGCGCAGCCGCGCTTGACGGCCATCAACGGGACACCGTCACCCCCCTCCCATCATGGCTTCGCCGCTAGTCCTTTCGAACTAGCGCCCGCCGGCCCGGCGTAGTTCCACTGCCGCGCCTTTTGCCGCCCATCGGCGGATGTTCCCGCAGGCGGCTTTGGTCGAAAGTCCCAGCATCCAAGGAGCCAACATGGCCATTGCCACCTCACCTCCCCTGGGGGCCTCGCTGCCCGCCACCAACACCCGCGCCAGGCGCATGTCGGTGCTGATCGTCAGCACGCTGGCCTTCACCGCCTGCTTCATGGTCTGGATGATGTTCGGCGTCATCGGCATCCCGATCAAGAAGGCGCTGAACCTCAACGCCACCGAGTTCGGCCTGCTCACCGCGATGCCGGTGCTCACCGGCTCGCTGATCCGCGTGCCGCTGGGCATCTGGACCGACCGCTACGGCGGCCGCATCGTGATGGCGCTGCTGATGGCCGCCACCATTCCCGCCATCTTCCTGATGGCCTATGCCACCGCCTACTGGCACTTCCTGGTCATCGGCCTCTTCGTGGGCCTGGCCGGTGGCAGCTTCTCGGTCGGCACGCCTTACGTCGCGCGCTGGTTCCCGAAGAACCAGCAGGGCTTCGCGATGGGCGTCTACGGCGCGGGCAACTCCGGCGCGGCGGTGAACAAGTTCATCGCGCCCGCGCTGATGGTGGCCTTCGGCTGGACCGTGGTGCCGCAGGTGTATGCGGCGGTGATGCTGGGCGTGCTGGCGCTCTTCTGGATGTTCAGCGCCACCGACCCGACGCACCAGGTGCCCAGCACGGTGACCTTCCGCGACCAGCTGAAGGCGCTGAAGGACCCCAAGGTGCTGAAGTACTGCCAGTACTACAGCATCGTGTTCGGCGGCTACGTCGCGCTGTCGCTGTGGATGGTGCAGTACTACGTCGGCGAATACGGGCTGGACGTGCGCGTGGCCGCGCTGCTGGCCGCCTGCTTCTCGCTGCCCGGCGGCGTGCTGCGAGCGGTGGGCGGCTGGCTGTCGGACAAGTACGGCGCGCACTCGATCACCTGGTGGGTGATGTGGGTCAGCTGGATCTGCCTGTTCCTGCTGTCCTACCCGCAAACCAGCCTGACGGTGCAGACGATCAACGGCGTGACGACCTTCGACATCGGCCTGAACGTCTACGGCTTCACCGCGCTGATGTTCATCCTGGGCATCGCCTGGGCCTTCGGCAAGGCCAGCGTCTTCAAGTACATCAGCGACGACTACCCCAAGAACATCGGCGCCATCAGCGGCATCGTCGGCCTGGCCGGCGGCCTGGGCGGCTTCATCCTGCCGATCATGTTCGGCGCGCTGCTCGACTTCACCGGCGTGCGCTCCAGCGCCTTCATGTTGATGTACGGCGTGGTCTGGGTCTCGCTGATCTGGATGTACTTCACCGAGGTGCGCCGCGCGCCGCTGCTCGGTGACTCGCAGCCCGCGGCTGCCCCGGCGCGCGGCTGAGAGCCAACTTCAAGGAACCCTCATGTCCACCTCTGCCCTCCCGATCACGCGCGCCGCCAAGCGCGGCCGCGTGCTGCACATCTGGACCCCGGAAGACAAGGCCTTCTGGGAACGCGAAGGCGAAGCCATCGCCAAGCTCAACCTGTGGATCTCGGTGCCCGCGCTGTTCCTGGCCTTCGCCATCTGGCAGGTCTGGAGCGTGGTCGCCGTCGGCCTGCCCGCACTGGGCTTCAAGTACTCCACCAACCAGCTGTTCTGGCTGGCCGCGGCGCCGGCGCTGTCCGGCGCCACGCTGCGCATCTTCTATTCGTTCATCGTGCCGCTGGTCGGCGGCCGGCGCTGGACCGCCATTTCCACCGCCACGCTGCTGATCCCGGCCATCGGCATCGGCTTCGCGGTGCAGGACAACACCACCAGCTACCCGACGATGCTGACGCTGGCGCTGCTGTGCGGCCTGGGCGGCGGCAACTTCAGCTCCAGCATGGCCAACATCAGCTTCTTCTTCCCGAAGGAGCGCAAGGGCTCGGCGCTGGGCGTGAACGCCGGCCTGGGCAACCTGGGCGTCTCGGTCGTGCAGTTCCTGAGCCCGCTGGTGATCACGGCCGGCATCTTCGGCGTGCTTGGCGGTGATGCGCAGACCATCATCAAGAACAACCAGCAGATCCAGGTGTGGACGCAGAACGCGGCCTTCATCTGGGTGCCCTGGATCCTGATCGCCTCGGTCGCCGCCTGGTTCGGCATGAACGACATCGCCGATGCCAAGGCCTCCTTCGCCACCCAGGCCACGATCTTCGGCCGCAAGGACAACTGGCTGATGTGCGTGCTGTACCTGGGCACCTTCGGCTCCTTCATCGGCTACGCCGCGGGCTTCCCGCTGCTGATCAAGAGCCAGTTCCCCGGCGTCAACCCGCTGGCCTATGCCTGGCTGGGCCCCTTGGTGGGTGCGGTGATCCGGCCCTTCGGCGGCTGGCTGGCCGACAAGTTCGGCGGCGCGCGCGTCACGCTGTGGAACTTCGTGGTGATGGCGGCGGCGGTGCTGGGCGTCGTGTGGTTCCTGCCCAGCAATGGCCAGGGCGGCAACTTCACCGGCTTCTTCCTGATGTTCCTGGTGCTCTTCATGACCACCGGCATCGGCAACGGCTCCACCTTCCGGATGATCCCGGTGATCTTCCTGAACCTGAAGCTGCGCAACGTCGACAAGTCGAATGCGCAGGCCGTGGCCCAGGCCACGCGAGAAGGCAACACCGAAGGCGCGGCCACGCTGGGCTTCACCGCGGCAATGGCGGCCTACGGCGGCTTCTTCATCCCCAAGAGCTACGGCACCTCCATCGCCATGACGGGCGGGCCCGAGGCCGCGCTGTACGTCTTCTTCGCCTTCTACCTGGCGTGCATCGCGATCACCTGGTGGAACTACGCGCGCCGCAATGCGCCCTCGCCCTGCTGAGCCCCGCCCCTGATACCGAGATGACACCAAGCATTCACTCGACGTTACGCAGCCGCACGCCGCATTCGCACGGCATTGGTGCGTGCTTCGCACACTGCGCGACGAACCGAGCCACTACGCCTTCCTGGAGCCCTCGATGAGCCATTTCCTCGACCGCCTGACCCACTTCTCGCAGCCCAAGGAGTCCTTCTCCGACGGCCACGGCGTGGTCACCGGCGAAGACCGCACCTGGGAGGACGCCTACCGCAGCCGCTGGCAGCACGACAAGATCGTGCGCAGCACGCACGGCACCAACTGCACCGGCTCCTGCTCGTGGAAGGTGTACGTCAAGGGCGGCATCGTGACCTGGGAGACGCAGCAGACCGACTACCCGCGCACCCGCCCCGACCTGCCCAACCACGAGCCGCGCG
>CAMLJY010000150.1 GCA_946480465.1 uncultured Burkholderiales bacterium | reverse complement strand
TGGTGGCGACGAAGAAGCTGAAGTACCGCGAATCGGTGGCCCAGGGCATCGCCGCGGCGCCGGAAGCATTCATCGGCCTGCTGAAGGGCCGCAACTTCGGCAAGCAACTGGTGAAGCTCATCTGATGTCCACCGCACTGAGCTGGACCAGCGGCGGCTTCCGCGAGCTGAGTCTCGATGCGCTCTACGACATCCTGGCGCTGCGCTGCAAGGTGTTCATCGTCGAGCAGGGGCCGTACCTCGATCCGGACGGGCTGGACCAGCACAGCTGGCACCTGCAGGGCCGCGACGGGCAGGGCGCTCTGCGCGCCTACCTGCGCGTGGTGGTGCCGGGGCTGAAGTTCGATGAGCCCTCGATCGGCCGCGTGGTGCTCGATGCGTCGCTGCGCGGCTCGGGCGCCGGCGACGAACTGGTGCGCCGGGGCGTCGAGCACTGCCTCGCCGCCTGGCCGGGCCGCGGCATCCGCATCAGCGCGCAGGCGCACCTGCAGCGCTTCTACGGCCGGCAGGGTTTCGTCACGGTGGGCGACGAATACCTGGAAGATGAGATTCCGCACGTGGAAATGTGGCGAGCGCCCTGATTCACCGGGATCGGATCGGCAGTCCCGGCGCCTGAACCGGGGCGGCTCGCGCTGGAGGAACCGACATGACGCATGAAGTGTTCAACCAAAGCACGCCGCTGGTCGACGTCAACCTGTTCACCGGCAACCGCGCCCTGCGCGATGCGCTGGAGTTCAACGCGCCGCAACTGGACACCGCGGGCATGGTCGCGCTGGGCGCCGAGATGGGCTCGGCCGCCCTGCAGCAGCACGCCCGCCTGGCCAACCAGCACGCGCCGGAGCTGCACACGCACGACCGCTTCGGCCGCCGCATCGACCAGGTGGAGTTCCACCCCAGCTACCACGCGCTGATGGCCGCGGCCCTGCGGCACGGGCTGCACGGCACGCCGTGGTCGCGGGGGGCCGGCGCGCACCTCGAGCGGGCCGCCGGCTTCATGCTCTTCACCGAGGCCGAGCCCTCGGTGCTGTGCCCGGTCTCGATGAGTTATGCCGTCACCCCCGCGCTGCGTGCCAACGAGGCGCTGTACGCCGACTGGGGGCCCAAGATCACCGGCACGCAGTACGATCCGCGCTTCGCTCCCTATCACGTGAAAAGCGCGGTGACGCTGGGCATGGGCATGACCGAGAAGCAGGGCGGCTCGGACGTGCGCGCCAACACCACCCGGGCCGAGCCGGCGGGCAGCGACCGCTGGGGCGCGCGCTATCGCCTCACCGGCCACAAGTGGTTCTTCTCGGCGCCGATGTGCGATGCCTTCCTGGTGCTGGCGCAGGCGCCCGGCGGCCTCAGCTGCTTCTTCCTGCCGCGCCTCCTGCCCGACGGCGCGGTGAACGCGCTGCGCATCCAGCGGCTGAAGCACAAGCTGGGCAACCATGCCAATGCCAGCTCGGAAGTGGAGTTCGAGGGCGCCACGGCGTGGCTGGTCGGTGACGAGGGCCGCGGCGTGCCGCAGATCCTGGCCATGGGCGCGATGACGCGGCTGGACTGCGCCCTGGGCACGGCCGGCCTGATGCGGCAGGCGCTCAGCATCGCGCTGCACCACTGCGAGGAGCGCAGCGCCTTCGGCAAGCGCCTGGTCGAGCAGCCGCTGATGAAGAACGTGCTGGCCGACCTGGCGCTGGAAAGCGAGGCGGCCACTGCCCTGGCGCTGCGCCTGGCCCGGGCGGTCGACAGAACGGAGTGCCCTCCGGCGACGCCGTCGGCGTCTTCGGGGGCGAGCGGCTCGGGCGGCAAGGCCGCACCGGACCAGAGGAACAGCCGGGAGAACGGCCACGACGAGCATGAATCCATCATGCGGCGCCTGCTCACGCCCATCGCCAAGTTCTGGGTCTGCAAGCGCGGCAGCCACTTCGCGCAGGAGTCGATGGAATGCCTGGGCGGCAACGGCTACGTCGAGGCGCAGGGCGAGGGCGTGATGGCCCGCATCTACCGCGAGATGCCGCTCAACTCCATCTGGGAAGGCGCCGGCAACATCATGGCGCTGGACCTGCTGCGCGCGCTGCGCGGCGGTGCCGTGGCCGAGGCGCTGGCTTGCGAGGTGGCGCCCGCACGCGGTGCCCATCCCGCCTTCGATGCGACGCTGGAGCGGGTTCTCCAGGCGCTGGACGGTGTCACCGAGGAGACCGAGGCCCGCCGCCTGGCACGCGACACTGCCCTGGTGATCCAGGCCGCGCTGCTGAAGCAGCACGCGCCCGATGCGGTGTTCGGCGCCTTCTGCGCCGGCCGGCTGCAGCAGGGCTCGGACGTGTTCGGCGCCTTGCCCGCGGGCTGCGATCTCGACGCGCTGATCGTGCGCGCCCAACTGCACTGACGACGCGGCCTCCTGCGGGCCGCGGCCAACACCGGGAGGCACCACATGTCGGACCTGATCCTTCACCACTATCCCAACTCCCCCTTCTCGGAGAAGGTGCGGCTGATCCTGGGCGCCAAGGGCCTGCCCTGGCGCTCGGTCACGATCCCGGTCGTGATGCCCAAGCCCGACGTGGTCGCGCTGACCGGCGGCTACCGCAGGACGCCGGTGATGCAGGTGGGCGCGGACGTCTACTGCGATTCGGCGCTGATCGCCCGGCTGCTCGATGCGCGGCAGCCGACACCGCCGCTGTACCCTGCCTCGGCGCCACTGGCCGTGCCTTTTGCGCAATGGGCGGACTTCCAGCTGTTCTGGTGCGCCGTCACCTGGACCATGCAGCCGGCGGGCGCGGCCGCGATGCTGGGGGCCGAGGCGGCCACGTTGGGCAAGCTCTTCATGGCCGACCGGGCCGCGATGACCGCCGGCATGAAGCGCATGACCCTGGCCGATGCATCCGTGCAGCTGCAGGCGCACCTGGCCGCGATCGATGCGCAGCTGGCCGCCGGCGGCCCCTTCCTGTTCGGCCATGCGGTGTCGATCGCGGACTTCTCCGTCGCCCACTGCGTGTGGTTCATCCGCCTGGGCGGGCCGGTGGCGGCCATCCTCGAGCCCTACCGTGCCATCGGCGCGTGGCTGGACCGCATGCTGGCCTTCGGCCATGCGGCGCACGAGGCGCTCGGCAGCACCGATGCCTTGGCGATCGCGGCCGCCGCCGGCAGCCATGCCGCGGCCGAGGTGCAGCCGGGCCTGGGCTTCGAGCCCGGCCAGCCGGTGATCGTCTATGCCACCGACTACGGCAGCGACCCGGTCGCGGGCACGCTGGTGGGGCTGTCCGCCACCGAGGTCGTGGTCCGCCGCACCGATGAACGCGCCGGCACCGTGCACGTGCACTTCCCGCGCGCCGGTTTCCAGATCAAGAAGGAGCAGGCTCAATGAAGTCATTTCAGGGCCGCACCGCGGTCATCACCGGCGCGGCCTCCGGCTTCGGCCTGGAAAGCTCGCGCATCGCCGCGCGGCTGGGCATGAACGTGGTGATGGCCGACGTGATGGCCGAGCCGCTCGCGAAGGCCGCGGCCGAGATCGAGGCGCTGGGCGCGGCCGTGCTGCCGTACCGGCTGGACGTGTCCAGGGCCACCGAGGTCGAGGCGCTGGGCGAGGCCGTGCGCGGGCGCTTCGGCGCGCCGCATTTCGTCTTCAACAACGCCGGCATCTCCTGCGGCGGATTGATCTGGGAGCACACGCCCGCCGACTGGGAATGGGCCGTCGGCGTCAACCTGATGGGCGTGGCGCACGGCGTGCGCGTCTTCACGCCGATGATGCTGGCGGCGGCCGCGTCCGATCCGGGTTATGAAGGCCACATCGTCAACACCGCCTCGATGGCCGGCATGGTGAACATGCCCAACATGGGTGCCTACAACGTCACCAAGCATGCCGTCGTGTCCCTGAGCGAGACGCTCTACCAGGACCTGGCGCTGGTGAGCACCCAGGTGCATGCGCACGTGCTGTGCCCGTACTTCGTGCCCACCGGCATTGCCCACAGCGACCGCGCGCGCCCCGCCGGCATCGCCCCCGCGGCGGAGCCGACGCCCAGCCAGCGCCTGGCCAGGGTGCTGGGCGAGAAGGCCGTGTCCAGCGGCAAGGTGACCGCGGCGGAGGTGGCGCAGTTCGTCTTCGACGCGATGGCCGAGAACCGCTTCTACATCTTCAGCCACCCCGGTCCGCGCGCGCTGGCGCCGATCCAGGCCCGGCTGGAAGACGTGGTGCAGCGGCGCAACCCGAGCGACCCCTACGCCGACCGGCCCGAGTTGGGCCAGCAGCTGCGCGACGCGCTGCGCCGCTGACTGGAGCGCGCCCGAGCCGCAGGGGGCGGCACGCCGCTTGCCCGGCAGCCGGCGCGAGACCTTGCGATTTGTTGCAGCGGCCGCCGCGCGGCCGTTACGCTTTGGGCTTCCAACGGAGACCGCGATGCCGATTCGAACCACTTCACCGATCCTGGCTGCCTGCTTCGTGGCGCTGCTCGCCGGCTGCGGCGGCGGCGCGGATACCGCGGACCAGCCGGCCGCTCAGGCCCAGCGCAGCCAGGCGCTGGCGGTGCGGGCGGAAGCCGTGTCGCGCACCATCGCCGCCGATCAACTGATGGACTTCGGCGAAGCGACCTACCCCACGCTGTTCCCCGGCCACCAGCCAACCCTCTCGTTCGGTGCCTTCCGCTACCGCGCATACAACTCCGGCATCCTGCTGGGGGTGGTGGTCAGCGCCGACCCGGCCTACCAGCTCGACGGCGTGTACGTGATGGGCGGCGACTTCGGCGACACCCCGCTCTACGTCGGCAAGGTCACCGACTTCATCGTGCCGCAGGAGCCCGGGCCCGGCCCCACCAGCCCCGGCAACGGCTGCTTCGACGTCAACATGCTCGCGAGCAACGGCAACGTGGTGTCGGTCACCTACCAGCTCGTCGGGCCGGTGACCGGCACGCTGACGGTCGACACCTCGTACAACGGCTTCGCCACCTTCCTGGGCGAGACCTACAGCGAGAGCATCGTGCGGGAGAAGGGCACCACCTTCGAGAACAACCTGCCGACCGCGGTCGACAACAGCGAGAAGCGCTACGTGCGCAAGACCGCCGACGGCGAGATCACGCACTACGGCAGCAGCTCGGCCACCATGGTGACGACCAACGACTACATCGCCACCACCACGTACACCACGCAGTACACGCCGGCCTGGGCCGATCGCATCTACGCGCTGCCGCTGGGGCAGACGCTGTCCAGCTCGCGCACCACCGCCACCACGCGCACCACCACCTATTCCAACGGCCTGCCGTCGACCACCAACACCTATGGCGCCACGGTCAGCGAGACGGTGACCTTCTCGGCCCGCGAGACCATCACCGTGCCCGCGGGCAACTACAACACCTGCCGCTATGACCACGTGTCGACCAGCGGCACGCCGGTCACCATCTCGCGCTGGTACGTGGCCGGCAAGGGCGTGCTGGTCAAGGAGGTGCGCACCGAGGGCAGCAAGGTGCAGACCCGGCAGGCGACCCTGGCGCTGCTGAACACCAACCCGGTGTAGCCGGGTTCGTTGCCGCGCCGGCCGGATGCTCAGGCCTTGGCCGCGAACAGCCAGGCCTGGGCCGACAGCGCCATCACGGCCGGCAGGTCGCCGAAGGCTTCGGCCCGCACGAGATCCGCGGCCTCGACCAGGTCCCCTTCGTCCAGCACCTCCGCCAGCAGGAGATAGCTGGACCAGGGCCCGCTGCGCTCCAGCAGTGCGGCCTGCGCCTGGGGATGCAGGTGCAGCGGAGCCAGCACGTCGTCCATGCGTGCCTGCAGCAGCTGCGGCAGCATGGACGCCAGGCCCAGCGTGAACAGGGCGCCCGGCGGCGTGTCTCCCCGGGCCTCGGCCAGCAGCTCGAAGAAGCGGGCGCGAGCCAGTGCCATCGTCTGCAGGGCCGGTGCCGCCGGGCGGCGCGGCGCCTGGCGCACCAGCAGCACGCTGACCCAGCGGTACAGCTCGTTGCGGCCCAGCAGCGCCACCGCCTGCTCGATCGATCCCAGCTCGACCCCGGGGGCGACGGCGGCGCTGTTCAGCTGGCGCAGCAGCCGGTAGCTGAGGCCGACGTCGGCCTTGACCGCGGCGACGACGTCTGCCGTGTCCGCATCGCGCGCCAGCCGTGCCATCAGCGCCAGCAGGTGGCGCGCCTGAGGCGGCAGGGCCCGTGCTTCGCGCGGCTCGGCCTGGCCGTCCACGCGGCAGGCGGCGTAGGCGATGCCGGCCTGCAGCGCCGCTTCCAGCACCACCAGGTTCGGCAGCTCGGGCGCGAGCAGCGGCACGCCGGGATGGGTGTCGCGGCAATGGCGCAGGGCGGCCATCAGCACGGCCGGGTCCTCGTTGCGCGGCAGCAGCAGGAAGTCCGGCGCCTCGGCGGTCAGCGCGGCGGGCGCGGTGCCGCTGTGCCAGCCGATGGCGGCGCCCGCGGCGCGCCAGGCCATCAAGGCCTGCCGCACGTCGGCCGGGTCCACGGCCTCGGTTTCTTCATGCGCGACCAGGGCGGCATGCATGCCCGGCAGCCACTCGCCGCCGTCGATCAGGCCGATCCAGCTGAGCGGAATCTCGGCAAAGGCGACTCGGCCGGTCTGCGCGCACAGCCGCATCGCGGCCAGCAGGCTGCTGGCGCCGGCGCGCGCAGCGGTGGCGTCGGTGCGGCCGGCCAGGCGCTGCAGGGTGGCATCGGCGATGCGGAACTCGAAGCCGGCGATCTCGCCGCCGGCCGAGATCAGGGGCCGGTGCGCGCCCACCGCCACCCGGCCGGAGCCCGCCGGCTCGGCCGCGGCCGCGGCCCCGGCCGCCGCAGCCGCCGGTCCGGCCGTGCGCGGACGCACCGAGCCACGCGGCGGGGCAGGGCGCGCGCGCCGGGGCAGCAGACGGTCGAGCAGCGAACGCAGCATGGCGGTCAGGCTATCGCATCGGATGGGCGATGCCAGGCTATCGGATGGGCGATGCCAGGCTATCGGCCGTGGCGGCCCAGGATAAAGCCGGCGGTCTCGCCCGCGTTCGCCTGGCATGCGGCATACGGCGCCTGTGGCGCCGGGAAGCGACGTGGCGGCGTGGGGAAACCTTCTCACATTGCTCATCATTGCAACGGGCCACGCCCCCGCCGCCAGCCAGGCACCACGTTCGGGCTGACTACAATCGCGCGTTTGCCGTCAGCCCTTTCGCCCTCGCCGCATCCATGTCCCTGCCTGCTTCTTCCTCTCCCCAGATGACCGGCGCCGCGGGCGACAACACGGCGCTGGAGGCCGAACTGGCCCGGCTGCTGGTCGAGGCGCTGAACCTCGAGCAGGCGCCCGAGGCCATCGATCCCACCGCCCAGCTCTACGGCGACGGCCTGGGCCTCGACTCGATCGACATCCTCGAACTGGCGCTCGAAGTCTCGCGCCGCTACGGCTTCCAGCTGCGCTCGGACGACGAGAACAACCACCTGATCTTCCAGTCGCTGCGCAGCCTGGCGGCCCACGTCGCCGCGCACCGCACGAACTGATCGGACCCCGACCGTGAACGCTCGCCTGGGCGCCAGCGTGGTCGCGGTGGTGGCGTACGCGGTGCTGTCGCACCAGCTGATGCTGCACGCCGCCGAGGCCCCCTGGGCCGTGGCCGCGATCTTCGGGCCGCTGCTGCTGCCCTGCCTGGCGTTGGCGTGGCGCCGCGGCAACCGGCTGGTGCTGGCGCTCACGGCCGCGGCGCTGGTGGCGCTGGTTTTCATCGTGGCCGCGGGCGGGCTGGGCGACGTCCGGCGCCTGTACCTCGCGCAGCACGTCGGCATGCACCTGGCGCTGGGGCTGAGCTTTGCGGCCAGCCTGCGCGGACCCGGGCTGACGCTGGTCGGCCAGATGGCGCGGCGGGTGCACGGCGGCCGGCTGTCGCCCGAGATGCAGGCCTACACCGTCCACGTCACCCGCCTGTGGGCGGGCTACTTCTTCGGCATGGCGGCACTGTCGGTCGGCGTCTTCGTGATGGCGTCGTGGCCGGCCTGGTCGCTGCTGGCCAACCTGCTGACGCCCGCGGCCATCGCGCTGCTCTTCGTGGGCGAGTACATCGTGCGTTATTGGCTGCACCCCGAGTTCGAACGCGTCAAGCTGGCGGATGCGGTGCGCGCCTTCCAGGACCGGCCCGCGGAAGTGCGGGTGTCGCGATGAGCGCCTCCGCCCGGCCGTTCCGAAGGAGGCGCTCTCCTCCCTCGGGGAGGATGTCACGGAGTGACAGGAGGGCCGTC
>CAMLJY010000149.1 GCA_946480465.1 uncultured Burkholderiales bacterium | reverse complement strand
CAGGATGGCCTCGAAGCAATCCCAGTTGCGCGCCGCCTTGCCGATGCCGCCATAGACGACCAGCGCGTCGGGGTTCTCCGCCACGGCCGGATCCAGGTTGTTCTGGAGCATGCGGTAGGCCGCCTCGATCAACCAATTGCGGCAGCTCAAGGCGCTGCCGGTGGGCGCCTTCACCGGCCGCGGCCGGGCCAGGTGCTGGACGGAGGAAAGATCGGTCATGGACAGCTCCGGGATTCGCGTGAAACCGCGCCGAAATGTCGGCGAACGGCCGCGAACTCTACTTGTCTAGACAAGTCGGTGCAAGTAGTATTCGCGCCACTCCGAGTAGGCCGAAACCAGGCCGCAACAAGGCTCCCGCATGTCCAAGCCCGCCAGCCTGTCCCCGCCCCTCGCGCCCTACGCGCAGGTCAAGCAGCACCTGAAGGACCAGCTGGCCGGCGGCCGCTTTCCGCCCGGCGCGCTGATGCCGTCGGAGGCGGAACTGGTGCAGCAGTTCGGCGTCAGCCGCATGACCGTGAACCGCGCGCTGCGCGAACTGCAGGCCGAGGGCCTGGTCGACCGGGTGCAGGGCGTGGGCACCTTCGCCGCGCAACTGCACCGCGTGGCCTCCACGCTGACCATCCACGACCTGCACGACGAGATCGCCCAGCGCGGCCACCTGCACGAGGCCGTGGTGCACGTGGCCCGGCGCGAAAAGGCGCCCGCCGCGCTGGCCGCGCGCCTGGGCCTGAAGGCCGGCTCCCCCGTCTTCCACACGCTGATCGTGCACCACGAGAACGGCGTGCCCATCCAGTGCGAAGACCGCTACGTCAATCCGGTTTGCGCGCCCGACTACCTGTCGGTCGACTTCACGCAAACGACGCCGACGCACCACCTGCTGGAAGTGGCGCCGTACTGGCAGGCGCAGTACTCGATCGAGGCCGCGCTGCCCAGCGCCGAGGAAGCGCGGCTGCTCGGCATCCGCGCCTCCGAGCCCTGCCTGGTGGTGGTGCGCCGCACCGAGCGGCCCGACGCGGTCATCACCATCGCGCGGCTGGTCCATCCCGGCTCGCTGTACACGCTCGAAGGCTCGTTCGCCCCTTAGCGCCATGGGCCTGCAAGTCGTCCATTGCGATCGCGTCGCCCCGCAGCCCTGGAAGAACGGCGGCGGCCAGACGCGTGAACTGCACACCTGGCCGCCCGGCGGGCCGTGGTCGCTTCGCGTCAGCGTGGCGGACATCCGTGCGAACGGGCCCTTCTCGCCCTTTCCCGGCATCGAGCGCTGGTTCAGCGTGCTGGAAGGCGATGGCGTGCTGCTGCGCTTTCGCCACGGCGGCGTGCTGCTGGACGAATCGTCCGCGCCGCTGCATTTCGACGGTGCCGAAGCGCCCGACTGCGAACTGCCCGGCGGCCCCACCCGCGACCTGAACCTGATGGTGCGCCACGACGCGGGCCACGGCCTGGTGCAGCGCGCCAGCCCGGGCGACGAATGGCTGAGCCACGCGCCTTGGCGCGCGGTCTTCACCACCACGCCGGCGCTGCTGCAGATCAACGACACCGACGCCGGCCGCCTGCCCGCGTGGAGCCTGGCCGTCAGCCCGCACGCCGCGCACCAGCGCTGGCGCATCGAGGGCGACGAACCGGCGCGCGCCTGGTGGCTGGCCTTCGAACCCAAGGGATGCCCATGACCCCCGACGACGGTGCGCCGCTCGCGCTGTGGCGCAATGCCCGCCTGGCCACGATGTGCCCCGGCAGCCCCTGGGGCCTGGTCGACGATGGCGCGATGCTGGTCGGCGGCGGCACGCTGCGCTGGGTCGGGCCTGAATCGGCACTGCCCGCCGCACTGCGCGCGCAGGTCGGCGAGGACCACGACCTGGGTGGCGCGCTGGTCACGCCCGGCCTGATCGACTGCCACACCCACCTCGTCTACGGCGGCCACCGCGCCACCGAGTTCGAGATGCGCCTGCAGGGCGCCAGCTACGACGAGATCGCGCGCGCCGGCGGCGGCATCCGCTCCACGGTCGCGGCGACGCGCGTGGCCACCGATGCCCAGCTCTTCACACTGGCCGCGCAGCGCGCCCGCACGCTGATGCGCGAAGGCGTGACGACGATCGAGGTCAAGTCCGGCTACGGCTTGAGCGCCGCGCACGAGGCGCGCTGCCTGCGCGTGGCGCGGCGGCTGGGCCGCGAACTGCCGCTGACCGTGCGCAGCACCTGCCTGTCGGCCCATGCCCTACCGCATGAATTCAGCGGCCGTGCCGACGACTACATCGCCGCCGCCTGCGCCTGGCTGCCCGACCTGCAGGCCGAGGGCCTGGTCGATGCGGTGGATGCGTTCTGCGACCACATCGCCTTCACCCCCGCGCAGACGCGGCGCGTGTTCGAGGCCGCCCGGCGCCTGGGACTGCCCGTCAAGCTGCATGCCGAGCAGCTGAGCAACCAGCACGGCGCGGCGCTGGCGGCGGAATTCAAGGCCCTCTCCTGCGACCACCTGGAGCACCTGGACGAAGACGGCGCGCAGGCCATGGCGGCCGCCGGCACCGTCGCCGTGCTGCTGCCGGGCGCCTTCTACTTCCTGCGCGAAACCCAGCAGCCGCCGGTGGACCTGCTGCGCCGCGCCGGCGTGCCCATCGCGATCTCGACCGACCACAACCCCGGCTCCTCGCCGGGCCTGTCCCTGCTGCTGATGCTGAACATGGCCTGCACCTTCTTCCGCCTCACCCCCGAAGAGGCGCTGGCCGGCGCCACCGTGCATGCCGCGCGCGCGCTGGGCCTGTCGGCCACGCACGGCCGGCTGCAGGCCGGGCTGCAGGCCGACTTCGCGGTCTGGGACCTGGCCGCGCCGAACGAGCTGGCCTACTGGTTCGGCCGCAATCCCTGCCGGCGCGTCGTGCGGTCTGGCGTCGAACGCCCGCTGGAGGCCTGATGCGCGACGAGGTCTTCACGCTGCGCCGCGGCAGCACCCCGCTGCTGCTGAGCCTGCCGCACGTCGGCACGCTGATCCCGGACGATCAGAAAGCACGTTATGTGGAACGGGCGCTGCAGGTGGAAGACACCGACTGGCACCTGGAGGCGCTGTACGCCTTCGCCGACGAGCTGGGCGCCTCGGTGCTGGTGCCGCGCTTCAGCCGCTACCTGATCGACCTGAACCGCCCGCCCGAGAACCTGCCGATGTACCCGGGCGCCAACAACACCGAGCTGTGCCCGACGCGCTTCTTCTCCGGCGACGCGCTGTACCGGGCGGGCCAGGCGCCGGACGAGGCCGAGACCGCCCGCCGCATCGCGCGCTACTGGCAGCCCTACCACGATGCACTGCAGGCCGAGCTGCGGCGCCTGCGCGCCGGGCACGGCCACGCCGTGCTGTTCGACGGCCACAGCATCCGGTCCGAGCTGCCCTGGCTCTTCGAGGGCCGGCTGCGGGACCTGAACCTCGGCACCACCGACGGCCGCAGCTGCGCGCCGTCGTTGCGGGAAGCGCTGGACGCGGTGCTGGCCGCGCAGACGCGCTGGACCCACGTCACCGATGGCCGCTTCAAGGGCGGCTACATCACCCGCCACTACGGCCGGCCCGCCGAACAGGTGCATGCGGTGCAGCTGGAGATGTGCTTCTGCTGCTACATGCAGGAGTCGCCCCCCTGGGCCTGGGACGCGGACCGTGCCGCCGCCGTGCAGCCGGTGCTGCGCCAGCTGCTGGACACCGCGCGAAGCTGGACGCCATGACCGCCGCCCCGCAACCCGCCACCGCGCAATCCGCCGGCGCCCCGCTGCTGCTGTGGGCCCCGCAGGCCTGGCTGGCCGATGGCTGGCGCGAGCGCGTGCTGATGCAGGTCGGCCCCGATGGCCGCTGGACGAGCATCACGCCCGACCGCGCCGCGCCGCCCGAGGCCGTCGAGCTGCCCGGCCCCGTCCTGCCCGGCCTGGTCAATGGCCACAGCCATGCCTTCCAGCGCGCCTTCGCCGGCCTGGCGGAGCGCCGCAGCGGCGAGCACGACGACTTCTGGACCTGGCGCGACCGCATGTACGGCGTGGCGCTGCGCATCACGCCGGAGCAGCTGCGCGCGGTGGCGGCGCAGCTGTACGCCGAGCTGCTGCAGGGCGGCTACACACAGGTCTGCGAGTTCCACTACCTGCACCACGCGCCGGATGGGCGCCCTCATGCCGACCCGCTGGCGATGAGCCGCGCGCTGGTGCAGGCCGCGGCCGATGCCGGCATCGGCCTGACCATGCTGCCGGTGCTGTACGAACGCGCGGGCTTCACGCAGCCGCGCCTGCGCGACGACCAGCGCCGCTTCGCGACCGGCGTGGAGGCGGTGCTGGCGCTGCGCGACGGCATCCGCGCGCTGGCGCCGCTGCCGGGCGCGCCCGGCGTGACCGCCGGCGTCGCCATCCACTCGCTGCGCGCCGCGGACCCGGCGTCGATCACCCGCCTCGCGGCCGCGGTGGCGGACGACCCCGGCCCCATCCACATCCACATCGCCGAGCAGACCGCCGAGGTCGACGACTGCCTTGCCGCCACCGGCCGCCGGCCGATCGAGTGGCTGCTGCAGCACGTGGCGCTGGATGCGCGCTGGCAGCTCGTGCATGCCACGCATGCGAGCGCGGACGAGATCGATGCCGTGGCACGCCGCGGCGCCGGCGTCGTCATCTGCCCCAGCACCGAGGCCAACCTGGGCGACGGCCTGACCGACCTGCCGCGCTGGCTCGCGCAGGGCACGGCGCTGTCGCTGGGATCGGACAGCCACGTCGGCCGCGCCTGGCCGGCCGAGCTGCGGCTGCTGGAAGAGGGCCAGCGCCTGGCGCTGCGGCGGCGCAACGTGTCAGCCGCGCCCGCGCTGGGCGACGACGCGACCGCCGCCCACCTCTTCCGCCGGATGCGCGACGGTGGCGCCTTGGCCGCTGGTTTTGCGCGTTGGGGACTGCAGCCCGGCGCACGCGCCGACCTGCTGGTGCTGGACACCCGGGCCCCCGGCTTGCTGGGCGTGCCGCCCTCGCACCGCCTCGATGCGCTGGTCTTCGCCACCGATGCGCCGCCCTTCGCCGAGGTGTGGGTCGCCGGCCGGCCGGTGGTCTCGGCCGGGCGCCACCACGCGCAATCGCAGCTGCGCGAAGGCTTCGCCGCCGCAATGGCGGCGCTGTGGGCCGGGCACGGGCCTTAGCGCAGCCCGGGACGCAGGCCCTTGCTGCCCGTCGAACCGCCGACTCACCCCCGGGGCGCGTCGGGCGCGTCGGGCGCGTCGGGCGCGTCGGGCGCGTCGGGCGCACCGGGCGCGTCCGGCAGCAGTTCGGCCACCCGATAACCCTCCTTCGACAAGGCCAGCCGCAGCCATTCCGGTTGCGCGCCCTCGCCGTCCCAGGTTTCCCCGCTGACGGGATGGCGGTATTTGATGCGGGTGGGCGCCGGCGGTGGTGGTGCCGGCGGCAAGGGACCATCGAGTTCTTCCGGCGTGATGCGCCAGAACTCGATCAGCGATTCGATGCGGGCCAGGGCAGCGCGTTGCGCCGCAGTCAGTTTGCGGGCCGGTTCAGCAGACATGGAGGTCCGGAGGCGACACGCCCGGCCGCGTGCTGGAGACTGCACGGGACGCGCCGGGCACAGGAGGTGCAGACCATCATAGGACCGGCGCCGCCCGCCGCCCATCGGGCCCCACCCCAGCCCCAGTCCCGACGCGGGCGCGGGCGGAGGCTCAAGCCTGCGGCGGCCCGAACATCGCGTTGATTTGCGCGAACGGGACGGCCTGCGCGCTGAAATCGAAGCTGCCCCGCTCACGCACCTCCTGCGCGGCGCGCAGGAAGGCGCCGTAGGCCGCCCGCGCGAACGACGATCCCAGGCTGACGCGGCGCACGCCCAGGTCGGCCAGCTCGGCCACCGACAGGTTGGGCCCGCTCAAGCCCGCCACCACGTTCACCGGCTTCGGCGCCACCGCCTGCACCACCAGGCGGATGTCCTCGCGCGTGCGCAGGCCCGGCGCATACAGCACGTCGGCGCCGGCCGCGGCATAGGCCTGCAGCCGGCGGATCGTGTCATCCAGGTCGTCGATGCCGTTCAGGTGGTTCTCGGCCCGAGCGGTCAGCATGAAGTGGAACGGCAGGCTGCGCGCGGCCCGCACCGCCGCCTCGATGCGTTCGACCGCCAGCGGCGGCGGGTAGATCGGATCACCGGGCCGGCCGGTGGCGTCTTCGATCGAGCCGCCGACCAGGCCGGCCGCGGCGGCCTGCCGGATGGTCTCGGCGCAATCCTCGGGTGCATCGCCAAAGCCGTTTTCCAGGTCGGCCGAGACCGGCAGCGGCGTCGCTTCGACGATGGCGCGGGCGTTCTGCAGGGTCTCGTCGCGGCTGACGGCGTTGGCGGCGTCGGGCCGGCCGATGGAGAAAGCGAACCCGGCGCTGGTGGTGGCCAGGGCCGGAAAACCCAGGGCCGCGAGCATCTTCGCGGAGCCGGCGTCCCAGGGGTTGGGGATGACGAAGCAGGCGGGGCCCTCGTGCAGGGCGCGGAAGGCGGTGGCGCGGTCGGTCAGGTCGGTCATGGGCAGCGGTGGAGTCGAGCAGGAGGCAAGCGTAGCGGTGCTCGGCCGGCCGGCCCAGTGACAGGGCCCTCGAGCCCTGCCGGTACGGCGCCTCGTCCCGCCGCCCCCGGATGCGGCACGCCACAAGGCTTACACCGCGGAGACCTGGCCGCGTCCGGGCGCGGGATGCGGCTGCGCTAAGCTGCGCCGCTCCTTTTTCGCCGCGCTTTCGCCGCGCTCTTTCGCCGCTCTCGTTCGTCGCTCCGTCGCGCTATCGTCACCATTGCACGGCCGTCCCCGCAGCGGGACGGTGCTGCAAGCCTCTTGTCGTCATCCGGGCTCGCCTTCTGTTTCCCTCATCCGCATCCGTCCTCCCACCGCGCGGCCCGCGCCGCATCCTGGCCGCCCTGCTCTGTCTGGCAGCCCTCACCACCGCGCATGCCGAAGCGCCCCCCGGCTGCGAGGTCTACTGGCAGCTGACGCCCCAATGGAGCGACAGCGGCACGCGCCTGCAGGTGCGCACCGCCACCGCCAGCGGCGACGCCGGCTCGCGCGACTGGCAGCCCGCCGCCGACAATCCCTCGCTGATGGCCGGCGCCAGCCACTTCGTCGCGCTGGCGCAGGCGGTGCTGCCGCTGCCGCCCGCGCTGGCCGCCCGCCCGCACCTGCAGATGTGCGTGCGCGTCGAGGGCCTGGACGACACCCAGGTGCTGGCCAGCAACCTGCACGCCGAGCCGGCTGGTCCCGACCGCCTGCTGCGCTGGCAGGGCAGCCCCGCGCTGCTGCGCGAGCTGGTGCTGGCCGCCGGCTCGCTGCAGCAGCGCGAGCGCACGGCCGGCGGCCTGCACCTGCGGCTGCTGCTGGCCCCCGGCCTGGTGGACCGTGCCGAGCCGCTGGCCGACGAGGCGCTCGACACGCTGGCGGCCCAGCGCCGGTTCTGGCGCAGCAGCGAGCCCGCCCGCACGATGCTGCTGCTGCACGCCGACGACCGCGGCGGCGCCCCGGCCGCGCTGGCGCGCAGCCAGGCGCTGGTGTTGCGGGCGCCGTCGGCAGCCTTCGCGCCCGGCGCGGCCTTCCGCCTGCAGCTGGCCCGGGCCGACCTGCGCGGCTGGTTCCGCGAACGCTTCGGCCCCACCATCTATGAGCACCAGCCCGACGAGGCCACGAGCGCCTGGTTCGTCGAAGGCTTCAGCCTGTTCTATGCGCTGCGTCAGGCCGCCGCCGACGACGGCTGGCCGCTGGACGACTTCGCCGCTGCGCTGAGCGGGCTGTGGCAGCAGGAATCGGCGCCGGCCACGGCACCCTGGCTGGCGCTGCAGTGGCACACCGCCCTGCGCCGCCGCGGGGGCAGCGGGCTGGATGCCGCCCTGCGGCGGCTGCTGCTGCCCGCGCCCCAGGCCCGCGCGGCCGGCCGGCTGAGCAGCCCGCTCGCCGGCCATCGACTGTTCGCCGCGCTGCGCCCGCAGCTGGGCGACGAGCCGCGCCAGGCGGTGCAGCGCCTCAGCGGCAGCATGGCGGTCCTGCCGGCCGACCTGGCCACCGACACGTTCGGCCCCTGCTTCACCGTGCTGCCAGCCGAAAGGCGCGTGCAGCCGGCGGACCCGTCGCCCTCGCCCGGCTGCCGGGCCTGGCTGGGCGCCACGGAGCCGGAAGCCGCCGATGGCGCCGCACTGCCCGCGCAGTCCGCCAAGGGGCCGGGCGCCCGCAGCAAGGCGGCGAAAGCCCGGCCCAAGGGCAAGCGCGCGGCCGCAACGCCGAAGTCCAGCCTCGAGGCCAAACCGAAGCAGCGCCAGGCGCGTTGAGAGCCTGTGAAGCATTCCGCCACGCCCGCTCGTGCGCCCCAGACGGCGCCGC
>CAMLJY010000148.1 GCA_946480465.1 uncultured Burkholderiales bacterium | reverse complement strand
CCCGCGCGTTGTTGAGCCGCCAGTCGGGCTCGGCGCCCAGCATGATGTTGTCCAGTGCCGAGAGCGGATCGACCAGCATGAAGTGCTGATGCACCATGCCGATGCCCAGCGCGATGGCCTCGCGCGAGCCGCGAATCTGCGCCGGCCGGCCTTCGATCTCGATGGTTCCCGAGTCGGCCTGGTAGAAGCCGTAGAGGATGGACATCAGCGTCGACTTGCCGGCGCCGTTCTCGCCGACGATGCCGTGCACCGTGCCGGCGGCCACGGACAGCGTGACGTCACGATTGGCCTGCACCGCGCCAAAACGCTTGTTGATGCCGCGCATCAGCACGGCCGGGGCCACAGACTGCATCGACGTTTTCGCCCGAAGCCGAAGGGCGGCAGGCGCTTCTGGGACAGGCCGCGCAGCGGCCGGGGTGAGCGGGGGCTATCGACGGGCCGGACCGGTTCCGGGTGGCCCGGCTGGTCGATCAGTACTTGCAGGCGTTGTCGGCCATGTAGTCCGCGACCTTGATCTTGCCGGCGATGATGTCCGCCTTCGCCGCATCCACCTTCTTCTTGATGTCGGCGGTCACCAGCTTCTCGTTGTGCTTGTCCAGCGCGTAGTCCACGCCGCCTTCCTTCAGGCCCAGCACCGTCACCCCGGGCGTCACCTTCTTCGCGGCGTTGTAGACCGCCACGTCGACCCGCTTCACCATCGAGGTCAGCATGGTGCCGGGCTGCAGGTGGTTCTGGTTGCTGTCGACGCCGATGGCGTACTTGCCGCCGTCCTTGGCTGCCTGGTACACGCCGATGCCCGTGCCGCCGGCGGCGGCGAAGACCACGTCCACGCCCTTGGCGAACTGCGCCTTCGCCAGTTCCGCGCCGCGCGTGGGGTCGTTCCAGGCCGCGGGCGTGGTGCCGGTCATGTTGGAAGTTACTTCCGCTTTCGGGTTGGCGTATTTCGCACCCTGCTCGTAGCCGCACTGGAAGCGGCGGATCAGCGGGATGTCCATGCCGCCGATGAAGCCGACCTTGCCGGTCTTGCTGGCCAGCGCGGCCATCATGCCGACCAGGAAGCTGCCTTCCTGCTCCTTGAAGACGATGGATTCGACGTTGGGCGCCTTCACCACCGAATCGATGATCGCGAACTGCAGCTTCGGGAAATCCTTGGACACCTTCTCGACCGTGGAGCCCTGCGAGAAGCCGATCGCGATGATCGGGTTCGCGCCCTTGTCGGCCATGCGGCGCATGGCCTGCTCGCGCTGCGCCTCGTTGGAGATCTCGAAGTCGAGGTAGGCCTTGCCGCTGTCCTTCTTCCAGCGCTCGGCGCCGTTGTACGCGGCTTCGTTGAAGGACTTGTCGAACTTGCCGCCCATGTCGTAGATCACCGCGGGCTGCGCCTGCGCGGCCGCGCCACTGATCGCCAGGGCCGCCAGGACGAGGAGCTTGTGCTTCATGCGCGTTGTCCCCCAGGAGGTTGGGTCGTTGATGTGCCGGGCAGGATAGCAAGTCTCGGACCGGCCGCTCACCCGTACTTGCTAGCATCAGGCGATGAAAGAACCCGCACCCCAAGCCCCGGCGGGACACGCGGCTCACGAGGCCGCCGCCACTTCCGCCCCCTCCTCCGCCGCGCGCACCCACGCCGGCACTGCTGACATCCAGGCCAAGGCCGTGGCCCTGCCCAAGGTGCTGCTGCACGAACACCTGGACGGCGGCCTGCGCATCACCACGCTGCTGGCGCTGCTGAAACAACGCGGCCTGCCCGCGCCGGCCGACGACGAAGCGGCGCTCGCCGCCTGGTTCGACGCCCGCGCACATGCCGGGTCATTGGTGGAATACCTGCGCGGGTTTGCCCTGACCATCGCCGCGATGGCCACGCCCGAAGGGCTCGAACGGGTGGCCTTCGAGGCCGCCGAAGATGCACGGCTCGACGGCTGCGTGCTGGCCGAGTTCCGCATCGCCCCGCTGCTGTTCGAAGAGCACGGCATCGATGGCGACAGCGCCGTCGAGGCCCTGCTCGCCGGCCTGGCCCGCTCGCCGCTGCCCTGCGGCCTGATCGTCTGCGGCATGCGGCAGACCAGCGATGCCGAGATCCGCCGCAGCGCCGAGCTGGCCCTGCGTTTCAAGGACCTGGGCGTGGTCGGTTTCGACCTCGCCGGCCCCGAGGCCGGCTACCCCGCCACCCGCCACGCCGCGCTGCTGGCGCACCTGCGCGCCGAGGGCCTGAACCTGACGCTGCATGCCGGCGAAGCCGACGGCGCGGAGCGCGTCATCGAGGCCGGCCGCCTGGGCGCGCAGCGCATCGGCCACGGCGTGCGCCTGGCCGACGTGATCGGCACGCCCGCCGGCGAGGCGATGCTGGCCGAGGTGCGCGAGCGCGGCCTGCACCTGGAGGTCTGCCCCACCAGCAACGTGCACACCGGCGCGGCCGCGTCGATTGCCGCCCATCCGATCCGCCGGCTGTGGGACGCGGGCGTCTCGCTGTCCTTCCACACTGACAACCGGCTGATCTCCCGCCTGCACCAGTCGACCGAGGCCGCCAACCTGGTGCGCGAAGCCGGATTCGGCTGGATCGACCTGGTCCGCATGGGCCAGCGCGCGGCCGCCGCATCCTTCCTGCCCGGAGCGCTGCGCCAGCAGGCGGCCGATGCGCTGCACGACTGGGCGGCGGCCGAAGGCCTGGCGCCGGACTGACCGCCACCCCGCACCGGGCGCAGCGGCCCCGGTGCCACGCCACGCCACGCCACGCCGCAAGCTTCCACGGAACCGATTGCCATGACGCCCTACCCGCTGCCCACCCTGCGCGCCCTGCTCGCCTCGCTCACCATCGCGGCCCTGGCCGGCTGCGCATCGACGCCTGCGCCGCCACCGGTGCCGCTGCATTTGCGCGTCATCGGCTTCAACGACTTCCACGGCCACCTCGAGCCTGCCCAGCTCACGCTGACGCTGCCCGACCCGGCCCGGCCCGGCGCCACGCTGCGCGTGCCCGCCGGCGGCGCCACCGCCTTCGCCGGCCTGGTGAACGCCCTGCGTGCCGGCGCGCCGCACAGCGTGGTGGTGTCCTCGGGCGACATGATCGGGGCGGCGCCGCTGGTGTCGACCATGTTCCGCCACGAATCGACGGTGGACGTGATGAACCGCATCGGCGTGGACGTGGCGGCGGCCGGCAACCATGAATTCGACGCCGGCACCGCCGAGCTCAAGCGGGTGATCGGCGGCGGCTGCGCCCCCAACCCGCCGGGGGCGGCGATGAATTCCTGCGTGCTGAAGGCCTACCCCGGCGCGCGCTTCCAGCTGCTGGCGGCCAATGTGGAAGGACCCGATGGCCGTCCGCTGCTGGCACCCAGCTGGGTCAAGCAGGTCGGTCCGGTCAAGGTCGGCTTCATCGGCGCGGTGACGCGCAGCACGCCCGGCATCGTCGTGCCCTCCGGCGTCGCCGGCCTGCGCTTCACCGACGAGGCGGACGCCATCAACCGCACCGCCGCGGGGCTGAAGGCGCAGGGCGTGCACACGCTGATCGTCACCATGCACGAGGGCGGCGAGATCGGCGGCCGCGCGGGCGGCGGCTTCGGCGACTGGAACGACGAGCGCTGTCCCGGCCTGCGCGGCCCCATCGTCGACCTGGCGCAACGCATCACCCCCGACGTGGACCTGATCCTCACCGGCCACAGCCACCAGGGCTACCGGTGCATGCTGGCCGGCCGTCCCGTGATCCAGTCCTACTCCTACAGCCGCGGCGTGTCGGCCACCGACCTGTGGATCGACCCGCGCACTGGCCGCGTCGACCGCGGCGCCACCCGCAGCCGCAACCTGCCGGTGCTGAACGAGCGCACCCCGCCGGCGCAGCGCGAGGTCCTGGCCGCCGCGCAGCCCGCCCCGTGGGACGGCGTGCTGCGCCAGGCCCGGCCCGATGCCGCGGTGGCGCAAGAGGTGGCGGCCTTCGCCGCCGCTGCCGCCCCGCGCACCCAGCGCGAGGTGGGCCGCATCGGCGGCAGCTTCGAACGCGGCGCGGCCAACGGCTTCAACACCGCCGGCTGGCTGATCGCCGATGCCCAACTGGCCGCCACCCGCGCTGCCGAGCGCGGTGGCGCGCAGCTGGCACTGATGAACCCCGGCGGCATCCGCGCCGACCTGCCGTGCCGCGGTACGCCGCCTTGCCCGGTGAGCTTCGGCGACGCCTTCACGATGCAGCCCTTCGGCAACAGCCTGGTCGTGATGAGCTTCAGCGGCGCCGAGTTGAAAGCGCTGCTCGAATCGCAGCAGCCGCCCGGGCGTGCCGCCCCGCACCTGCTGGTGCCTTCGGCCAGCCTGCACTACCGCTGGGTGGCCAGCGCACCGCACGGGGAGCGCGTGCAGCAGGTGACGGTGGACGGCCAGCCGCTGCGGCCCGACGCCACCTACCGCATCACCGTCAACAGCTACCTGGCCGAAGGCGGCGATGGCTTCAGCCTGCTGACATCCGGCCGTGAGCGCCTGGGCGGCATGGTGGACCTGGACGCGTTGCTGGAATACCTGCAGACGACGCCGTCACCGTCCGAGCAGCGGCGCATCGAGTGGATGAACTGAGGGCCTCGCCGGCAGGGCCGTCCGCGCCCGGCAGCGGGTCCATGCACGCGAAGTGAGCGGCCAGGCGCCCACGGCCGCCGCTGCGGCGGCGCGGGGCCCCGCAGCGGCCGCGCGGGGTCCCTCGAGCGATCAGGCCGGCGAACGGCCGACCGTCACGCACGTTGCACATCCGGCCGGCACAGTTGCGCGCCGGGGCCGCCGCATGCACCGCCGCAGCGCCCCATGCACCAGCGCAGGGGCTGGCCAGTGTGGCGAAAAGCCAAAACCGGGGCAAACCCGCGTTTTGCCCAGCTTCACAAATCGGCCCAATTGACCCTTTGGTCAGGTTTCGGCCGCCTGCCCCTTGGCAGGCAACTTGCATTGGCGCTCGGTCACGTGCGGCGCACAGCGGGCGAGCCCGCCGTGACGCCGCGGTTTCATGTTCGGTATCGCGAGGAGTGAGAAGGAATGAACGACAGGCACTGGTTCGGGTTTTCGAGGACGGTGATCAGCGTCGCCGTGGCGATGGCGGCGGCCCCGGTTCTCGCGCAGAACACCACCTCGGCGGTCGGCGGCCGCGTCGTGGACGGCGGCGGCAAGCCGGTGGCCGGGGCGACCGTGACGATCCGCCACGAGGAGTCCGGCTCGACCAACACCACCACCTCGGACGCCGAAGGACGCTACGCGATGCGCGGCTTGCGCGTGGGCGGGCCGTACACGGTGACCTTCACCAAGGACGGGCAGAGCGACAAGCGTGAGGGCGTGTTCCTGGCGCTGGCGGAAACAACCACACTGGACGGGACGATCGGAGCCTCGACCGCCACCGTGGTCGTCACCGGGCAGTCCGGCGGCGGCAGCCGCTTCGGCAGCACCAACATGGGCGCCGGCACGGCCATCGGCAGCCGCGAACTCAACTCACTCGCCTCGATCCAGCGCAACCTGCAGGACTACGCACGCGTCGATCCCCGCCTGTCGCAAACCGACAAGGACCGTGGAGAAATCTCCGCCCTGGGCCAGAACAGCCGATTCAACTCCATCACGATCGACGGCGTCACGACGAACGACACCTTCGGGCTGGAGTCGAACAACCTGCCCACTGCGAAACAGCCCATCTCGATCGACGCCATCCAGTCGGTGCAGGTGAACGTCAGCAACTATGACGTGACGCAGAAGGGCTACACCGGTGCCAACATCAATGCCGTCACGAAGAGCGGCACCAACGAATTCCACGGCAGCATCTACTACGTCTACCGGGACGACGACCTTGCCGGCGACCGCTACAACCGCAATACCCGCACCTACGTCGCCCCACCGCCCTTCAAGGAAGACACCAAGGGATTCACGCTGGGCGGTCCGATCCTCAAGGACAAGCTCTTCTTCTTCGTCAACTATGAAGAACTGAAGAGCTCGCGCGCCTCGCCTGAGTTCGGGCCGATCGGCAGCCCCCTGATCAACATGGGCATCACGCCCACCGCGATCAGCGGCCTGCAGTCGATCGCCAAGAACACCTGGGGCATCGACCTCGGTGGCTCCGATGTGCCTTCCGGCTCCAACCTGGTCGTCAAGGACACGACGCTCAAGCTCGACTGGAACGTCAGTGACGACCACCGAGCCAGCATCCGCTACAACAAGACCGAGCAAACCGAACCGCAGTTCTCGACCTTCAGCAACCGGCTGCTGTCGCTCAGCTCGTTCTGGTTCAACCAAAACAAGTCGATCGAGACACTGGTCGGCCAGTGGTTTGCGGACTGGTCGCCGTCGTTCTCGACGGAATTGAAGCTTTCGAAGCGCGACTACGAAAGCGAGCCGATCAACAACAGCCGCCTGCCGTTGATGGCCTTCGACTTCGGC
Organism: uncultured Burkholderiales bacterium; assembly: GCA_946480465.1. The sequence goes on along the minus strand of CAMLJY010000148.1, from coordinate 2,082 downwards.
GGGGTCGACCCGACGGGCTCCATCGGCACACAAGAGCGCACCCTGTCGGCTGGCACCGAGCGCAGCCGGCATTTCAACCAGCTGTTCACCAAGACGAACGACGCCTACCTTGGCGCGACGTGGACGCTGGGCCGGCATGAACTGAAGTTCGGCGGTGACCTCAGCCAGAACGAGATCTTCAACGCCTTCCTGCAGGACACGTTCGGGCAGTACAAGTTCCAGTGCGAATCGGGATTCACCTACACCTTCGGCAGCATCAACTGCGCCACTGCATCGACGGCGCAGATCGAGGCGGCGGTGCTAGAGAACTTCCAGCGCGGCCGCCCCTCGGCCTACCAGGCGCAGCTGCCCTTGCCGGGCAGGACGATCCAGGACGGCGCGGCACAGTGGAAGCACACGAACTACGGGCTCTTCCTGCAGGACACCTTCAAGGTCCATGACAAGCTGACGGTGTCCTTGGGCGGCCGGCTCGACATGACCGACATGCCCGACAAGCCGCTCGCCAATGCCGCCGCAGCCGCCCCCTTGGTGGCCGGGAACCCCGCCACGGGCACACGGCAAACCGGCGGCTTCGGTCTCGACAACACGGTGACGCCGGACGGCGAGTCCCTGTTCCAGCCGCGACTCGGCTTCAACTGGAACCTCGGGACCAAGGAGCGGCGGATGCAGCTGCGCGGCGGCCTTGGCCTGTTCGAAGGCGCAGCGATGACGGTGTGGCTGTCCAACCCTTACTCGAACAACGGGCGTGCCGTGGCGTTCTACGGCTGCGGTCCTAGCGCCGAGCTGACCAGCGGCACGGGCACGCGGCCGGCATGCGGCAACGTCTTCAGCCCCGACCCGGACCGTCAGCCGGTGCTGGGCACGAACCCGGCTCCCAGCGTCGACTTCCTGTCGAGCAACCTGCGCCAGCCCTCCGTGTGGAAGGCCAATCTCGCCTTCGACACGGAACTACCCTGGTTCGGGCTGACCGCCGGTGCTGAGTGGGTGCACACCAAAGTCAAGAGCGCGCTGTACTACCAGAACCTGAACCTCGGCGCCGTGGTCCGCCGTGGCACCGACGGGCGCGAGCTGTACTACAACGCCAATGGCTACAACACGAACTGCTGGACGGCGGCCGGCGCGATCGCAGGCTCGGCAGCCGGGTGTGGTGGCAACCCCGCCAGCCGCTCACTCAGCAACAGCGCGTTCGGCAACGTCACCCTGGCCAATGGCACCAAGGAAGGTGGCGGGGACACCGTGACACTGAGCCTGTCACAGCAACCTTGGCGCGATTTCAGCTGGTCGCTGGCTTACACCTACAACACCGTCAAAGAGGTCAGCCCGCTCACCTCGTCGGTGGGCTTGTCGAACTTCAACGCGCGTTCGATCTTCAACCCGAACGAAGAAGTCGCAGCGAACTCGGCGTACCTTGTGAAGGACCGCTTCAGCGGCGCCATGAGCTGGTCCAAGGCCTTCTTCAGGAACTACCGCACGTCGGTCGGCCTGGTATATGAAGGACGCCGCGGCAAGCCCTACAGCTGGACCTACAACAACGACCTCAACGGCGACGGTGTCGCGGGCAACGACCTGATGTACATCCCAAGCGGCCCAGGCTCAGGCGAGGTGGTGTTCAACGGCGGCGCGGCCGAGGAAGCACGCTTCTGGGAGTACGTCAACGCCCACCCCGACCTGGCCGCCGCACGCGGCAAGGTCGTGTCTCGCAACGGCAGCTTCGCTCCCTGGGTGAACACCTTCGACCTGCGCTTGAGCCAGGAAGTGCCGGGCATCTTGTCCGGCCACAAGGGCGTATTCATGCTGGACCTCATGAACATCGGCAACATGCTGAACAAGCGCTGGGGCCGCACCGACGAGGTGGCCTTCCAGTCCGGCGGCGGCGCCGCCCGCAGCTTCGTGAACTACAAGGGCCTGGACGCGAATGGCCGCTACATCTACAGCATGATGTCGGTACCGGAGGATCTGGTCACCCGCCAGACCAAGGGCGAAAGCCAGTGGGCCGTGCAGGTCACCGTCAAGTACGAGTTCTAAGAAGCACCCCTTTCAAGGTGTCTTCTTCCCTTTGAGAACTCGGTCAGTCGAGACATG
>CAMLJY010000147.1 GCA_946480465.1 uncultured Burkholderiales bacterium | reverse complement strand
CTGCAGCGCCGCGGCCTGGCGGTGTGGGACGTCTACGCCAGCTGCCGCCGCGAAGGCAGCCTGGACAGCGCGATCGAGGACGCCGTGCCGAACGACCTGGCCGGCCTGCGCCGCGGCTGCCCCGCGCTGCAGGCGGTGGCGCACAACGGCGGCGAATCGGCGCGCTTCATGCGCATCACGCAGGCGCTGGGGCTGCTGGTGCACCGGCTGCCCTCGACCAGCCCGGCCAATGCCAGCTGGTCCTTCGAGCGCAAGCTGGCGGCGTGGCGCGAGGTCTTTCAACAGCACGGGCTGGCATGACGAGCAAGAAGAACAGGCAGGCACTGGCCGGCGCGACGATCTCCGAATTCGACGGCGTGCGCTACCTTCACCTGGGCACGCCCTGGGTGCAGGGCGCGATGCGCATCCGCAAGCCGCGGCAGATCGAGCTGGAGTACGTGCAGCGCATGATGGCGTGGATGCTGTGGCGGCCCACCGCGCAGGTGGCCGACGGGCATGCGGTGCAGCTGGGCCTGGGCGGTGCGGCGATCACGCGCTTCACGCATCAGGTGCTGCGCATGAAGACCACCGTCGTGGAGCTGAACCCCACCGTGATCGCCGCCTGCCGGCTGTGGTTCCACCTGCCGGCGGACGACGAGCGACTGGCCGTGCTGCAAGCCGATGCGGCCGACTGGGTGGCCGACCCGGCGCACCTGCAGACGGTGGACGCGTTGTGCGTCGACCTGTACGACCACGAGGCCGCCGCGCCGGTGCTGGACGACGCCGACTTCTATGCCGCCTGCCGCGCCGTGCTGGCGCCGGGCGGGCTGATGACGGTCAACCTGTTCGGCCGCGATGCCAGCTTCGAGCGCAGCGCCGCGCTGATCGCCGCGGCCTTCGGCCCCGACCAGGTGTGGCAGCTCGCGCCCACGCGCGAGGGCAACACGGTGGTCGTGGCGGCCCGCGGCGTGGAGGTGCCCGACCGCGAGACGCTCACCGCGCGCGCCGAGGCCATCCAGAGCCGCTTCGGCCTGCCGGCCCGCAAGTGGCTGCGCCTGGTGCGGCCGTACCGCGCCCCGGCCTGAAGACGGCTGCCGGCCGCGCCGCCGGCGCTCCGCGGTCCCGGGTCCCGTTGGCAAGGGCCTGACAGCCCCGGTCGAGAGGGCCCCACAAAGGCCCGTCCAGTGCCCCGCACGGGTGGCTTGGTGCTACCACGACAAAGCAGCGGCCATGCCGCGCTGCGCGTGAAACTGTGCCGGTTTCCAGCCCCAGATTCCCCCACTCGTCGCAGGAGAAACAGCAAAAATGCTAATCACCGGTCGGCCAGAGGGGTAGGCCGGTGTGGCGGCGAGCGCGCCGACCTGTTTGGATCACAAGGGCAAGGGAGCTCGACATGAAGCAACGCCGACGCGGCAACGAACCCAATGGGCGGTGCTCATGACTCCGCGGCGCCGATCCAGGGCCGAGGAGCGGCGTGCGGCGTCCGAGGCCGCGGCGTCCGCGGTACCGGAAGGCGCCGCCGGCGGTCCACGTGCATTCGCCGCGCGCCGGCCCGGCGTGCTGCCGCTGGTGGTGCTGGTGGCCGGGCTGGCACTGAGCATCACGCTGGCGCTGCTGACCCGCAGCGAACTGGCCAGCAGCGCCAGCGAGCGCTTCGACGCCGCGGCGCTGGACATCGCCCGCAAGGTCGAGCGCCGCTTCGACGACTACACCGCCGTGCTCGTCGGCCTGCAGGCGCGCTTCAACACCGAGCGCGAGCTGACCCGCAAGGAGTTCCGCGACTACGTGGCCGGCCTCAACCTGCACAGCAACTACCCCGGCTTCCAGGCCGTGAACTTCGCGGCTTATCTGCGCGACGGGGAGAAGGAACGCTTCGAGGCCCTGATGCGCGAGGACGCGGGCCTGAACGCGGCCATTGGCTCGCCGTACACGGTGAAGCCGCCGGGCCAGCGCGCCGAGTACTTCCCGCTCGCCTTCATCGAGCCGCTGGCCGGCAACGAGCGCCTGCTGGGCAGAGACCTTGGCGCGATGCCGCAGCGTGGCAATGCGCTGGAGCAGTCGCGCGACACCGGCGGCCTGGCGTCCTCGGGTCGCCGCATCCGCATCGGCCAGCAGCAGCAGATCGGGCTGGCGATGCGGTTGCCCGTCTACCGCGCCGGCATGCCGGTGGAGACGGTGGAGCAGCGCCGCGCCGCCTACGTCGGCACCGTGGGCGCAGGGTTCAGCGTACCGGCGATGCTGAAGGACGTGCTGGGCGGCCGTGATGCACACGCCACCCGCCGGCTGCGCCTGATCGATGCCGGTCCCGGCACCGGCGCCACCGGCACCCGCACCGAAAGCCGCTTCGTCGAGCCGGCCAGCGTCGACGACGACCAGTTGCTGTACGACAGCGCCGCGCCGGAAACGGCGGCGAGCGCCACGGCCCTGCGCGCCGCGAGCGCGAATGCGGGCACGGGCGCCGCGCCGCGCGTGATGCGCCACCTGGCGTTCGAGCTGGGCGGCCGCTCCTGGCTCATCGAGGTCAGCGACGACGCGCATGCCGTGGTCGGCGCCGTCGACGAGGCCGCGCCCTGGCTCATCGGCCTGGCCGGCGCGGTCATCAGCGCACTGCTCGCGGGCGTGGTGTTCTCGCTCGGCAGCGCGGGCAGCCGGGCGCAGGCACTGGCGCGCGACATGACGCGTCATTTGCGCGACAGCGAGCGCCAGCTCGAGGAAGCGCAGCGCCTGGCCAAGCTGGGCAGCTGGATCCTCGATGCGCAGAGCGGGCGCCTGGCCTGCTCGTCCGAGGCGCGCCGCATCCTCGGACTGGAGGACGGGGCCGCGGCCGAGCTGGGGGGCGTGCTGTCGCGGGTGCCGGCGGAGGAGCGGGCCGAGGTCGAGCAGCACATCCGCGAGGCCGCCGCCCGCCGCGAGCGGCGGGAGTTCGAACACCACCTGTTGCTGGTGGACGGCAGCGAGCGCTGGCTGCACGTGACCGTGGAACCGGTGGACGAGGGCGGCGCGGGCAAGCTGCGCGGCGTCGTGCGCGACGACACGCAGCTGCGCCGCAGCGCGCTGCGTCTGCAGCTCGAGCACGAGATCGCGCGCCTGCTGCTGGCCGACGGCGAACCGAACGCCGTGCTGGCGCAGGCGCTGGAGGCGGCCTGCGTGCACCTGCGCTGGGACTGCGCCGCGCTGTGGCGCGCCGGCGCCGACGGCCGCGCCCGCTGTACCGCCGCCTGGCGTGTCGCGGACGCGCCCGCGCTGGAGCACTTCACCCGCATCAGCCGCTCGCTGGAGTACCGCGCCGACGAGGGCTCGCTCGGCCGCGCCTGGGCCGGGGGCATTCCGGTGTATGTGGATCGGCTGCAGCAGGTGAACGACTTCACCCGCGATGCCTTCGCCGGCCGCGCCGGTCTCTCGGTCGGCCTGATCGTGCCCACCGCCGCCGCCGGCTCGATGACCGCGCTGGAGCTGTACAGCCGCGACGCCCGCACCGCCGACGCGGATGCGCTGGAGACGCTCAACGTCATCGCGATGCAGATTGCGCAGTACGAGCAGCGCATGCATGCCGAGCAGCAGCTGCGCCACGTGGCCAGCCACGACGCGCTGACCGGCCTGCAGAACCGCGCCGCGCTGGAACGCGAGCTGTCGCGCGCCATCAAGCGCAGCAACCGCCACCGCATGCGCTTTGCGGTGATGTTCATCGACCTCGACCGCTTCAAGCAGATCAACGACACGCTGGGCCATGGCGTGGGCGACATGATGATCCGCGTCTGCGGCGAGCGGCTGAAGGCGCTGCTGCGCGAGGACGACACCGTGGCCCGCTTCGGCGGCGACGAATTCGTGCTGCTGCTGGAGAACCTGTCCAGCCCGTCCGACGCGGCGGTGCTGGCGAAGAAGGCGCTCGCCTGCTTCGAGGAGCCCTTCCTCACCGGCGGCCACGAGCTGCACATCAGCGCCAGCATCGGCGTCAGCGTCTACCCGGAAGACGGCGTGGATGCCGAGACGCTGGTGAAGAACGCCGACACCGCGATGTACCGCGCCAAGGAACGCGGCCGCGGCAGCTACTGCTTCTACACCGCGCAGATGAATGCGCAGGGCACCGAGCGGCTGATGCTCGAGAGCGGCCTGCGCCGCGCGGTGGAGCGCGGCGAGCTGGAACTGCACTACCAGCCGAAGATGGAACTGGGCGGCCAGCGCATCGTGGGCGTCGAGGCGCTGATGCGCTGGCGCCATCCGGCGCTGGGCATGGTGTCGCCGGCGCAGTTCATTCCCATCGCCGAGGAGACGGGGCTGATCGAGTCCATCGGCCGCTGGGCGCTGGAGCGCGCCTGCGCCGACGCGGTGAGCTGGCGCGAGGCGGGGATGCCGGCGCTGCAGGTCAGCGTGAACCTGTCGCCGCGCCAGCTGGGCAGCCGCAACGTCATCAACGAGATCCGCACGATTCTCGACACCACCGGCCTCGAGCCCGGCCTGCTGGAGCTGGAGATCACCGAGGGCGCGATGATGAAAAACCCCGAGCATGCGGTGAAGCTGCTCGAGGACATCCGCGCCATGGGCGTCGGTCTCGCGATCGACGACTTCGGCACCGGCTATTCGTCGCTGTCGTACCTGAGGCGCTTTCCGCTGTCGACGGTGAAGATCGACCGCGCCTTCATCCACGACGTGTCCGAGAACGCCGACGCGCAGGCCCTGGTCGACAGCATCATCACGCTGGCCCACGGCCTGCGCATGAAGGTGGTCGCCGAGGGCGTCGAGACCATGGTCCAGCTGGACCACCTGGCGCAGCGCGGTTGCGACGAGATCCAGGGCTACCTGCTCTGCAAGCCGCTGCCGCGAGACGAGCTGTGCAAGTTCGTGCTGCGGCACATCAGCACCCCGTTCGCCTCGCCGATCGCGGCCTGACAGGCCCCCGGTCGCCGGGGGTTCATCCGGCCCGCGTGCTGCGGGCCTTCCCCTCGCTTTGCCCTTTCACCCCCAACCATCCCCACGGAGATTCCATGTCCATGTCCTATTCCGGCCAGGGCCGGTCGCTGGAGCAGACCATCGCCGCCATCGAGGCGCTGGACCTGACCCCGATCAAGTCCAAGGCCAGCCGCGGCGAGGACGGCTACGGCTGGTCGCCGCAGTACGCCGACCAGATGGAGCTGGCCTACAAGCGCTACCTGATCTTGCACGCCAAGTACCCGGAGATGACGCTGGCGCCCGAGCGCGACATCGATCGCTTCTGGCACATGCACATCCTGGATACGCGCAAGTACGCGGCCGACTGCGAGGCCACCTTCGGGCACTTCCTGCACCACTTCCCGTATCTGGGCCTGCGTGGCGAAGGCGACGAGCAGGTGCTGCAGGCCGCGTTCGAGGCGATGCAGTGGCTGTATGCCGAGGAGTTCGGCGAGCCGATGGGCGCACCGCAGCGCGATGCGGCCTGGTGCTCCGTCGAAAGCCCGCAGGCCAAGGCGGCCTGGTGTTCCACCGAGCAGCCCAAGGCCGCGTGGTGCTCGATCGAGCAGCCGCAGGGCGCGCTGAAGTCCGCCTGGTGCTCGGTGGAGCAGCCGAAGGCGCAGGCGGCTTGGTGCTCGGTCGAGCAGCCGAAGGCCCAGGCTGCCTGGTGTTCCGTCGAGCGTCCGAAGGCCGAGGCGGCCTGGTGCTCCATCGAGCAGCCGAAGGCGCGCGCCGCGTGGTGCTCGATCGAGCAGCCGGCGCCCAAGGTGCAGGTGGCCTGGTGTTCGGTGGAGTCGCCCAAGCCGCAGGCCGCCTGGTGTTCGGTGGAGAAGGCGATGAAGGCCGCCTGGTGCTCGATCGAGGCGCCGCGCAGCGGCGCGCTGGTGGACGCTGATACCGCGGACAGCCTGCACTGAAGCCCCCGGCCGGGCGGCAGCCCGCGCGCACAATCGCGCGATGGCATCCACCGCCCCGTCCGCGACCCTCGGCTGGTCGCTGTTCGACACCGCGATCGGCCCCTGCGCGCTGGCCTGGAGCGATCAGGCCATCACCGGCGCGCAGCTGCCCGGCGGCAGCGCCGGCGCCACGCGTGCCCGCATGCGGCAGCGCTTTCCCGCGGTCGGCGAGGCGCCGCCGCCGCCCCATGCCGAGGCCGTGATCGCCGGCATCCAGGCCCTGCTGCGCGGCGAGCCGCGCGACCTGGCCGGGGTGCCGCTGGACTTCGGCGGCGTCCCGGAATTCCACCAGCGCGTGTACCGCGCGGCCCTGGCCATCCCGCCGGGACGGACGCTCACTTACGGCGCCATCGCCCAGCAGCTGGGCGAGCCGGGCAGTGCCCGGGCGGTGGGCCAGGCGCTGGGCGCCAACCCTTTTGCGCCCATCGTGCCTTGCCACCGCGTGCTGGCCGCCGGCGGCCGCCAGGGCGGCTTCTCGGCGCATGGCGGCGCTGCCACCAAGCTGAAGATGCTGGCGATCGAGGGTGCGCGGCCGGACGACGAGCCGTCGCTGTTCTGAGCGTTTGCGGGCCGGCAGGATTCCGGCCCGGTTCCTGCGAGCCTCAGGCCGCGAGGCGGAACCTGCCCACGGCCTCGACCAGCCGCGTCGCCTGCTGGTGCAGTGAATCGGCGGCGGCTGCGCTTTGCTCCACCAGTGCGGCGTTCTGCTGTGTCACCTGGTCGAGCTGGCCGATCGCGTCGCCCATCTGGCCGATGCCGCCGGCCTGCTGCTGCGTGGAGTCGCCGATCTCGCTGATCAGCGCGTCCACGCGCTGCACCTGGGCGACGATCTGCTCCATCGTCGCGCCGGTACCGGTGACTTGGCGCAGGCCGGTGTCCACCCGCTCGCTGCTCGAGGCGATCAGCGACTTGATCTCACGCGCGGCCTGCGCGCTGCGCTGCGCCAGCGAGCGCACCTCGCCCGCCACCACCGCGAAGCCGCGGCCGTGCTCGCCGGCCCGCGCGGCTTCCACCGCGGCATTCAGCGCCAGGATGTTGGTCTGGAAGGCGATGCCGTCGATGACGCCGATGATGTCGCCGATGCGGCGGCTGGCATCGCTGATGTCCTGCATCGTGGCGACCAGCGCCGCCATGTCCTGGCCGCCCTGGCGCGCCACGCCGCTGGCCGCTTGTGCCATGTCCGTCGCCTGGCGCGCCGATTCGGCGTTATGACGCACCGTGGCGTCCAGCTGTTCCATCGAGGCCGCGGTCTGCTGCAGGTTGGAGGCCTGCTCCTCGGTGCGCTGGCTCAGGTCGGTGTTGCCGCTGGCGATCTGGCCGGCGCCGGTGGCGATCTGCGCGCTGCTGTCGCGCACCTGTCCCACCAGGTTCGCGAGGCTGTCGTTCATCGTCTTCAGCGCGGCCAGCAACTGGCCGGTCTCGTCGTGCTGCGTCACCTCGATGCGCATGCTCAGGTCGCCCGCGGCCACCGTGCGCGCCACCGCGAGCGCGGCCTCCAGGCCCAGCACGGTCGAGCGGATCACCGCCGCCAGCAGGCCGAGCGACAGCGCCGCCAGCGCCAGCATCGATGCGGCCAGCAGCACCAGCATCAGGCGGGCCTGCGCGGCGCGCCCGTCCAGGGTCTGGCGGACCTCGCCGAAGGTGGCGTCGATCAATGCGAACTGCGCGTCAATGGCGGCGGTCTGCCGTTCGAAGTACGCGGCCGAGGGATGGTCCGGGGTTTCGGTGGACAGCAAGGCCTTCTGCACCAGCGCGAGCGATTCGGTGGCCTGGGCCTGCGCCTGTCCGCGCACGGCGGCCAGCGCGCCGGCCAGGCGGGCATCGGCGCGGCCGAGCTGCTCGAGGGCATGGCTTGCATTGCGTTCGAAGAGCTTCGCCATCGCCGCCAGGGCCTCGATGCGGGCCCGGTCGTCGGGCGTGGTGGCCTGCTTGTGCAGCACCGTCGCGCCATGCGCGCGCAGCTGCCCCAGCGCCTCGGTCAGGCGCGGCAGGTCGGCGAGGGTGGCGCTGACGGCATGGTGCGTGGCCGGCTGCGCATCCAGCGACATGCCGGTGGCCTGGGCCACGTCCCGCAGCAGTTCCAGCTGGGCATCGACGATGGCCGTGTGGCGGCTGAAACTGGCGGCCGCGTCGACCGACCTCGCGTCCACCGCCTGGGCCAGCGTCTGCCATTGCTCCTGCAGAGCGGCGATGCGCTGGTCCAGCGCCGGTTCCCGCAGCCCCTGCAGGGCGCCGGCCGTGCCCTTCAGGGCCTGCTCCACCTCGGCCTGCACCGCCGGGCGCTTGGCCTGCGCGGCCGGGTTGCCGGCCAGCATCGCGGCCGACAGGCCGCGGTGCTGCTGCGTCACCCGCAGCAGCTTCAGCAGCGCGCCGGCCGGCGCCAGTCCGGCCGCCTCGCGCTGCGCGGTTTCCATCGCCTGCCAACGCTCGCGCACGGCCAGCGTGGCCGGCAGCACCGACACGCCCAGCGCCAGCGCCGCCGCCAGGGCGAACTTGGTGCCCAGCCGCCAGTGAGTCCAGAAAGCCATCATTCCCTCCAAGAGTGTGTCCAGGGCGCCGGACTTGCACGCCGTCTCCGGGGGCTTATCGACGGCGGCGCGTCCAGCTTGATGGCGGAAGGAGGGTGGTTTGAGATCTCCCTACACGGGCATCTGATCTCGGTCAATCCGGATGCGCGCCGGCGCACGGCGCACGGCGCACGGCGCACGGCGCACGGCGCACGGCGCACGGCGCACGGCGC
>CAMLJY010000146.1 GCA_946480465.1 uncultured Burkholderiales bacterium | reverse complement strand
TGTACCTGATGTACGAGGAAGGCTTCCGCTGGTGGAACCTGGGCCAGGCCTCGGCGGTGGCCTTCTGCCTGTTCGTGCTGATGGTGGCGGTCACGCAGCTGATGCTGCGGCTGGGCCGGCGCGCCGAGGAGATTGCAAGCGCATGAAAGACGCGTCCAATCCGGTGGCCCTGGCCGTCAACGGCCTGCTCGCGGTCGCGGCGCTGTTCGCGCTCGGGCCGCTGCTGTGGATGCTGAGCGTGAGCCTGATGGCCACCGGCGAGGCCAGCACCTACCCGCCGCCGCTGCTGCCGAAAGCGCCCACGCTGCAGCACTACCGCGACCTGTTCGCGCAGGTGGGGCTGGGGCGCTACTTCGCCAACAGCCTGGTGGTCGCCGGCGGCGTCACCGTGCTGTCGGTGCTGTTCAACGTGATGGCCGGCTATGCCTTCGCCAAGCTGCACTTTCCGGGGCGCGAGCCGCTCTTCAAGGCCTTGCTCGCGGCGCTGGTGATCCCCGGGCAGGTGGCGATGATGCCGCTCTTCCTGATGCTCAAGGGCATGGGGCTGGTCAACACCTGGGCCGGCGTGATCGTGCCGGGCATGGCCGGCATCTTCGGCATCTTCCTCGTGCGGCAGTACGCGCGCAGCGTGCCGGACGCGCTGATCGAGGCCGCCCGCATCGACGGCGCCGGCGAGGCGCGCATCTTCTTCCAGATCGTGCTGCCGCTGCTGAAGCCGGTGGTCGTCACGCTGGCGCTCTTCGGCTTCCTCGGCAGCTGGAACGACTTCATGTGGCCGCTGATCGTGCTGACCGACGGCCAGCTGCAGACCTTGCCGGTGGCGCTGGCCTCGCTGTCGCGCGAGCACGCGCCGGACAGCGAGCTGATGATGGCCGGCTCCGTCGTCACGGTGCTGCCGGTGCTGGTGCTGTTCCTGGCGCTGCAGCGCCACTACATGCAGGGCCTGCTGATGGGATCGGTGAAATGACGCGGCAGCTCTTGCTATCGCTGATGTTGAGCGTCACCGCCACGGCCCATGCGGCGGACACGGTGCTGCTGGACGACTTCCGCGACGCCGCCCGCTGGCAGGCCTCGGCCTCCGACCAGGTGCGGTCGTCGCTGGAACGCGGGCCGCGCGGCAGCCTGTGCCTGCGCTACGACTTCGCCGGCGTCTCCGGCTATGCCGTCGCCCGCCGCGCGCTGCCGCTGGTCCTGCCGCCGCACTACGCCTTCACGCTGCGCCTGTCGGGCGAGGGGCCGCCGAACGCGTTCCAGCTCAAGTTCATCGACGCCAGCGGCGACAACGTCTGGTGGCGCAACATCCCCGCCTACACGCCGCCCGCGCGGCCCACCGACTTGCGCATCCGCCAGCGCCAGGTCGAGTTCGCCTGGGGACCCACGGCCGACAAGCTGCTCCAGCGCGCCGCCGCGATCGAGCTGGTCGTCGCCAGCGGCGAAGGCGGTCGCGGGCGCCTGTGCTTCGAGCGCCTGGCGCTGCACCGGCTCGATCCGCCCGGCCCGGCGGTGGAGCCCCGCCTCGGCCACGCGCCCGGCGCCACCACGCTGGACCTGGGCCGGCCGACCGAGTTCAACGGCATCACCTGGCGCTGGGCCGGCCCCGGGCCGCACGCGGCGCGCGTCGAAGCGTCGGACGACGGCCGCCGCTGGCGCCGGCTGCACACCCTGCGCGCCAGCCGCCGCGGCACGGTGGCGCTGTGGCTACCCGAGCAGGAAGCGCGTTATCTGCGCGTCACCAGCCGCTCGCGCGTCGAAGCGCTGCGCGCGCCATCACCCGCCGACTGGCCCGACCGCAATGCGCTGCTGCGCACGCTGGCCGCGCATGCGCCGGCCAGCGCCTTCCCGCGCGCCTTCCACGGCCAGCAGAACTACTGGACCCTGGTGGGCGTCGACGGCGGCGCCGCACGCTCGGCCTTGATCTCGGAGGACGGCGCCATCGAGCCCCGCCGCGCCGGCCCGTCGCTGGAGCCGGTGCTGATCGACGCGGGCGGCCGGCTGATCGGCTGGGCCGAGGTGCAGCGCACGAACGGCCTGGTGGACGACCACCTGCCGCTGCCCGTGGTGCAGTGGCGGCATCCGCGCGTGGCGATGCGCATCGAAGCCGCGGCCGACGGCCCGCGCGAAGCGCCGCAGCTGCTGCTGCGCTACACGGTTCATAACGTGCATTGGGAGCGTCAGCAGTTCACGCTGGCGCTGGCGCTGCGCCCCTGGCAGGTGAACCCGCCGCAGCAGTTCCTGAACACGCCGGGCGGCTTCGCGCCCGTGCGGCAACTGGCCTGGAACGGCCCCACGCTGGCGCTGGACGGCCAGCCCTGGCTGCGCACGGTGCAGCCGCCGGCGGAGGTGCGTGCCGCCCGCGGCGACGATGCCGATGCGCTGCTGGACGACGCGCCGCCGCTGCGCGCGCTGGCCGACGACAGCGGCTTCGGCAGCGCCCGCCTGGCCTGGCCGATGACGCTGGAGCCGGGCGAGCGCCGCACGGTGCACCTGCTGCTGCCGCTCGGCGACAAGGCGCCGGCGGCGGCCACGTCCGCCGACGTCGACGCCCGCTTCGACGCCATCGCCGCCCACTGGCGCGAGCGCCTGAACCGCGTGCGCTTCACGCTGCCGCCCGAGGCCAAGCCGCTGCAGGACTCGCTGCGCAGCGCGCTGGCCCACATGCTGCTGTCGCGCGACGGCCCGGCGCTGCAGCCCGGCACGCGCAGCTATGCCCGAAGCTGGGTGCGCGACGGCGCGATGATGGTCGCCGGCCTCTTGCGCCTGGGCGAGGCGGACGCCGCGCGCGACTTCGTGCGCTGGTACGCCGGCTTCCTGTTCGCCAACGGCAAGGTGCCCTGCTGCGTCGACCGCCGCGGCGCCGACCCGGTGGCCGAGAACGACAGCCACGGCCAGTTCATCCATGCGGTGGCCGAGCTGTGGCGGCACACACAGGACCGCGCGCTGGTGGCCGAGCTGTGGCCGATGGTGGATGCGGCGGCCCGCTACATGGAGACGCTGCGCCAGTCCGAACGCAAGCCGGGCCCGCCGGGCTTCTTCGGGATGATGCCGGCCTCCATCAGCCACGAGGGCTACTCGGCCAAGCCCATGCACAGCTACTGGGACAATTTCTGGGCCCTGGCCGGCTGGCGCGATGCGGTGCTGCTGGCCGAAGTGAGCGGCCATGGCGCGCGCGCCGCCGAGCTGCAACGCCAGCACGACGAGTTCCGCCGCGACCTCGGCGCCTCGCTGGCCGCGGTGATGGCCCGGCACCGCATCCCGCACCTTCCCGGCGCGGCCGAGCTGGGCGACTTCGACCCCAGTTCCAGCACCTTGATCTTCAGCCCCGCCGGCGCCGAAGACCTGGTGCCGCGCGCGGTGCTGGACGCCACCTGGGACCGCTACTGGTCCGAGGTGGCCAGCCGCCGCCAGCGCAGCGACTGGGCCGACTACACGCCCTACGAGCTGCGCTCGGTGTCGGCGCTGCTGCGCCTGGGCCATGCCGACCGGGCGCGCGCGATGCTGGACTTCTTCCACGCCGACCAGCGCCCGGCCGGCTGGAACCAGTGGGCCGAGGTGGTCGGCCGCGTCGAACGCGAGCCGCGCTTCATCGGCGACATGCCGCACGCCTGGATCTCGTCGGACTACATCCGCTCCGCGCTCGACCTGCTGGCCCACGAGCGCGACAGCGATGGCGCCCTGGTGCTGGCCGCCGGCGTGCCGGCCGCGTGGCTGGCCGCGGGTCCGGTCGGCATCGAAGGGCTGGGCACCGCGCACGGCCGCTTGTCCTATCACCTGAAGAAAGCGGATGAGCGGACGCTGCGGCTGGACATCGGCGCCGGCCTGCGCACGCCGCCGGGCGGCCTGTGGCTGGCCTGGGGCGGCCGCCTGCACCGCGTGCCGGACGGCGCCCGCCAGTTCATGCTGGCGCTGCCATGACGACGCCAGGCGCCGCGGCGCGGCCGATGCGCACATCCGCCCGCCCGCCGCGCCACGACCACGACCATGACCACGACCACCGGTGCCCACCGCAGCCAGCGCCGCGCTGGCCGTCCGTCAGTCGTCGGCGCCGCGTTCGGCCAGCGGCAGCTTCTCGTACAGCGTGGCGCGCGCGATGCCGAGCAGGCGCGCCGCGGCGAGCTTGTTGCCACCGGTGGCCGCCAGGGCCTCGCGGATCGCGCGGCCTTCCAGCTCGGCGATGGCCTGCGGCAGCGGCTTGATCGCGGCGGGCACGGCCGGCGGCGCGGCGGCCGACGAGGTGCCCCGCGGCGATGCCCAATCCGGCGCGGACAGCGCGGGCGGCAGCGCCGTCACGGCGGAGCGCGGCATCTCGTCCCCGGGCATGCGCCGCAGTGCGCCGTCCAGGTGGACCGCGTCCAGCCGCAGTTCGTCGGTCATCAGCGCCGCCTGCTCCAGCACGTTGCGCAGCTCGCGAATGTTGCCGGGCCAGTCGTGCCGGGCCAGGCGGTCCAGCGCGTCGGAGCTGAGGCTCTTGTGCGGCAGGCCGCCGCGCCGCGCGATGTCGTCCAGCAGCGCCTCGGCCAGCGCCTCGATGTCGGCCAGGCGCTCGCGCAGCGCCGGCAGGCGGATCGGCAGCACGTTGAGGCGGTAGTACAGGTCGGCGCGGAACTGGCCCTGCGCCACCATGCTCCCCAGGTCGCGGCTGGTCGCGGCGATCACCCGCACGTCGACCTTCACGACCTGGTTGCTGCCCAGCGGCTCCACCTCCTGCTCCTGCAGCGCGCGCAGCAGCTTGGCCTGCAAAGTGAGCGGCATGTCGCCGATCTCGTCCAGGAACAGCGTGCCGCCGTCGGCCAGCTTGAACTTGCCCTCGCGGCCCTTGCGGTCCGCGCCGGTGTAGGCGCCCGGGGCGACGCCGAAGAACTCCGCCTCCAGCAAGGTGTCCGGCACCGCGGCGATGTTGACGCCGACGAAGGGCCGCGCCGCGCGGGCGGATGCGGCGTGGATGGCATGCGCCAGCAGTTCCTTGCCGGTGCCGGTCTCGCCCAGCAGCAGCACGGTCGATTCGGTGCCGGCCACGCGGCGCGCCTGGCGCTTCACTTCCATCGCGGCCGGGCTGGCGCCGATGTAGGCGGCGATCGTGTACTTGGGCCGGCGGTTGCGCGTCTGCTCGGCGGCCAGCTCGCGCTGCGCGGCCTCCAGCTCGCGCTGCAGCCGCACGAACTTGCCCATCAGCGGCTGCATCGTGCTTTCCGGGTGGTCCATCAGCACCATGCCCAGCGCGCCGATGACCTCGCCATGGTCGTCGCGCAGCGGCACGCGGCTGACCAAGAAGGTGCCGGCCTTGTTGGTCAGCAGGTCCACCATGATCGGCTGGCCGGTCTCGATCACCTGCGCCATCAGCGTGTTCGGCACCACCTCCTCCACCCGGTGGCCGACGAATTCCGATTCCGCCTCGAACCCCAGCGCCGGCAGGAAGCGCTTGTAGCCCTCGCTGATCCAGACGATGCGGTGCTCGCGGTCCACCACCATCATCCCCTGCACCGTCTGCGCGTACAGGTCGAACATCGAGCGCGCGGCCAGCTTCAGCAGGCTGTCGGCGTCCTGCGGCAGCCGGGGGTGGTCGGGGGTCGGCATCAGGGAACTCTACCGTGCTGGCATGCCAACGGCCCCGTGGACCGTGCCGATTGCATGCGCCGTTGCCACCCGACCATGCCGCGCCCGCGGCATGTGAAAGCGGCCGCATTGATTGAAATGGGACGGCAGGCACGACAAGAGTCCCCGCCTTCAAGACCACCCAACGGGCGCGCGTTGCAGCGCTGCAGTTCGCCGCATCAGCCCCACCGAGAGCAGAGAATGGCGACTCTCCCGCCTGCCACACGTCCTTCCCGTCACCACCGTCCTGCGCATGGGTAGTTCCTCGAAGTCACGGCTGGCGATCGGGGCCGTTGCCGTGCTGCCCCTCGCTGCCGCTGTCGCGCTCAATGTGGGCGCCTGGACCTTGTTCGAAGCATCCAACGTCCGAAAGGGCTCCGTCGCCTATTTCTTCGGCGTGCCCACCTCCATCAAGCAACTGCCGATCATTCAAGAATGCACCGCGCCGATCTATCGCTGGCAAGGC
This sequence comes from uncultured Burkholderiales bacterium, assembly GCA_946480465.1. The sequence goes on along the minus strand of CAMLJY010000146.1, from coordinate 2,631 downwards.
CGCGACGGTGAGAGTTCGCCGTTCGTTGTGGTGTCTTACTCAAGCCGCGCCCCAGCCCGTGAAATCGTCAAGGTCTATGACACTTCATTGAAGCAAGCAGCCTGCAACTTGACCCAGACCAGAACGAGGGGTCGGCAGCAGGTGTCCGCATTCAAGTGCGACGGCACCGAGTTCTCTTCTGCCGATCTGCTGGTGGGTGATGAATCGCCATGCGCATCCGTCGAACTGGGATTCATTCAAAACTTCTGAAATCAGAGAGGTGTTCGGAATGTCAAGGCGCGAACACGCGATCGATGGCGCGGCAGCACTCGATGATCCAGCGGCAGCGGCATCGTGCCGCCCACCGGGCGGGTGAGCACCGGCCGTTATGCTCGCCCCGATGTACGCCCAACGCTTCGGGCTGGCCCGCGAGCCGTTCTCGATCGCGCCCGATCCCCGTTTCCTGTTCATGAGCGAGCGCCACCGCGAGGCGCTGGCGCACCTGCTGTACGGCCTGCAGGGCGGCGGCGGCTTCGTGCTGCTGACCGGCGAGATCGGTGCCGGCAAGACCACCGTCTGCCGCGCCTTCCTCGACCGCATGCCGGCGCACTGCAACGTCGCCTACATCTTCAACCCCCGGCTCAGCGCGGTGGAGCTGCTGCACTCGGTGTGCGACGAATTCGGCGTCGGCGGCCTGCCGCCGGCCGCGCAGGCCACGGTGAAGGACTGCCTGGACCCGCTGAACGCCTTCCTGCTGCGCGCCCACGCCGAAGGCCGCAACAACGTGCTGATCGTCGACGAGGCGCAGAACCTGTCGGCCGACCTGCTGGAGCAGCTGCGCCTGTTGACCAACCTGGAGACGCACGAGCGCAAGCTGCTGCAGATCATCCTGATCGGCCAGCCCGAGCTGCGCGCGATGCTGGCCGAGCCGCCGCTGGCCGCGCTGGCGCAGCGGGTGATCGCGCGCTATCACCTGGAAGCCTTGTCCATGGACGAGACCGTGGCCTACGTGCGGCACCGCCTCGCGGTGGCCGGGCTGGCCGGCGCCCTGCCCTTCGACGCGCCGGCGCTGAAGCGGCTGCATGCGCTGTCCGGCGGCGTGCCGCGCCGCATCAACCTGCTGGCCGACCGCGCGCTGCTGGGTGCCTGGGGCCACGACAAGGAACGCGTGGACGGCGCGACGGTGGATCAGGCGGCGCGCGAGGTGTTCGGGCAGACGCTCCGGAAGGCGGGCCGGATGACGCCCGGCAGCGCGCCCCCCGCGCCGCGCCCGGCAGCACGCCACCAGCCCGTGCTGCTCGCCGGCGTGGCGGGCGTGGTGGGGCTGGTGGTCGGCGCGGCGATGTGGGCCGCGGCCTCGCAATGGCCGGGGAAGCCACGCTTGGCCGCAGACGCGGCCGCGGCCGCAGCCGCCAGCGGTGCGCCGGGCAGCACGCCGCGCAGCGCCGCCGCCTCGGCGCCTGCGACGGCCACCATCACCTTGCCCCAGCTGCCCGCCCCCGCGGCAGCGGGCGCGCCCGCGCTGGCCGAGCGGCTGCCCGCGCTGGGCACCGACACCACCGCCGCCTGGCGCGCGCTGGCCGCGTTGTGGCCCGGCGTCGCGGTGGCTGACGACCCGTGCGGGCCTGGCCAGCCGCTGCGCTGCCACCGCAGCACGGCGATGACGCTGGCGCAGGTCCGCCAGCTCGACCGGCCGGGACTGATGACGCTCGAAGTACGCGGCAGCAGGCCGGTTCCGGTGCTGCTGCGCGGGCTGTCGCGCGACAGGGCGCTGCTGCAGCTGGGACCGGGCGCGCCGGTGGCCGTGCCGCTGCCGGAGCTGGCAGCCCACTGGCGCGGCGACTTCGCGACCATGTGGCGGCAGCCACCCGACGCGCCGGCCGATGCCGACGCCGAGACCCAGGCGCGCTGGCTGGCGGCGCGCCTGGCCGGTGCCGGACCGGATGCCGCGGCATCCGCGGCGACCGCCCCGGCCGCCTCCAGCCCCGCCCTGCCGCGGGTGCGGCAGCGCATTGCCGCCTTCCAGCGCGCGCAGGGCCTGGCGCCGGACGGCCGCGCCGGCCCGCTGACGCTGATGCAGTGGAACCGCGCCGCCGGCGTGCCCGAACCGCACTTGATCCAGGAGCCCTGATGTCCTACGTGCTCGATGCGCTGCGCCGCGCCGAGGCCGAACGCGCCCGCGGCACCGTGCCCGGCCTGACCACGCCGCCCCTGGCCGGTGCCGCCCCTGCGCCGCCGGTACGGCCGGCGGTGCCATGGCCGCTGCTTTCGGGCGTTGGGATCGTGATGCTGGCGATCGGCGGCGGCATCGCGTGGTGGGTGGCACGGCCGCCCACCGGCCACGGTGGCGCCGCGCGGGCGGCCGGGCCGGTCCCGGTGGCCTCCGCGGCTCCGGTGGCGGCGGCGCCGGCGCTTCGCGCGGCTTCCTTGGCCACGGCGCCGGCCGCACCCGCAGCGCCTGCCGCACCCACGCCTGCGGCGGGCCCCACCGCCCCTTCGGCCCCACCAGCACGCGCCGCGGTCACGGCAGCGGCGCCAGCCGCGCCCGCCGCGCCAACACCCGTTCCCGCCGTGCCGGCACGTCCGGCCGCCGCTCTCGCACCAGCACCAGCACCAGCACCAGCACCAGCACCAGCACCAGCACCAGCACCA
>CAMLJY010000145.1 GCA_946480465.1 uncultured Burkholderiales bacterium | reverse complement strand
CGGATCTCGCCCACCAGGCCGCGCAGCCGCTCCTGCATCGCCGCAATGGCTTGCAGCAGCCGGCCGATCTCGTCCTGGCTGCTGCCCACGTCCACCGTGCTGCCGAGGTCGCCTTCGGCGATGCGTTCGGCAACCTTCACGGCGCGCTCGATCGGCAGCTTGATGCCGCGCGTGATGCGCCAGGCAACGGTCGCGCCGATGGCGATCGCGGCCGCGACCAGCACCGCCTCGATCAGCACCGCGCGCCGCGTGCCGGTGGTGGCCGCCGTGGCGCTTTCCGCGTTCTGCTTGGCCTGCAGGGCCGTCAGCTCATCCACCTTCTTGCGCCACAGCGTCTCGGCCGGCCGCACCTGCAGCGTCAGCGTCATCGTGGCGTCGATGTTGGCGCCTTCCTGGCCCTGCTTGGCGGCATGCGCGATCAGCGGAATCACCTTGGCCGCGGCCTGCGTGATCTCGCCGGCCAGCTTCTTCGGCTCGGCGTCGGCATCGGCCATCAGCGCGACCAGCGCCTTCTCCTGCTTGAGGTACTCGCCCTTCGATTTCTCGAAGTTCTTCAGCTCCGCCTCGATCTCCTTCGCGTCGGTCAACAGCGTGATCGAACGCGCCTGGATCGCCATTGCGTTCATCGCGTCGAGCATGCGGGACGCGGTCGCGGACCGCTCGTTGTTGACCTCGACGATCTGGCGCACCTGCTCGCCCAGGCGCTGCGTGGTCATGGCGGCAAAGCCCGCCACCAGCACCAGCAGGGCGATCAACGCGCCGAACCCGAGGGTCAGGCGTCGTCCGATCGATGCGGAGAGTTTGAACGACATGGAAATGTCTCCTGATGAAACTGCGGCGGGTCGGGGAATTCTGGGCAGTCCGGCACCGCCCCGATCGCTTGAATATCGGCTGCCAGATCTGCCAGTTAAGCTTTCTGCACCCTGGCTTGACCGTCGTCATGGCACAACGGCGCGAACAACTGCATGTTTCCGAGCGCTGATTTCCAGCCCGCCCCGCAACCCGGCCGGGCATCCGCCGATGCGGCCCGGCAGGCGATCGGCATCGACCTGGGCGGCACGAAGATCGAGGCCATCCTGCTCGACGCCCAGGGCGCCGAACGCTGGCGCCGCCGCGTCCCGTCGCCCGCGCAGGACTACGACGCGCTGCTGGGCGCGATCGCCGGCCTGGTGGCCGAGGCCCGCGCGCAGTTGCCGCCGGATGCGCAGCGGCCCGGCGTGGGCATCGGCGGCCCGGGCAGCCCGATGGCCGACGGCCGCATCAAGAACGCCAACACCACCTGCCTGAACGGCCGCCCGCTGGCCAGCGACCTGGCCGCGCGCCTGGGCCTGCCGGTGCGGGTGGCCAACGACGCGAACTGCCTTGCGCTGTCCGAGGCCACCGACGGCGCGGGCGCCGGGGCGCCGGTGGTGTTCGCGGCCATCCTGGGCACCGGCACCGGGGCCGGCATCGCGGTGCACGGGCACGTGCTGCAGGGCCCGAACGGCCTGGCCGGCGAATGGGGCCACAACCCGCTGCCCTGGGCCCGCGCCGACGAACCCCGCCCGCCCTGCTACTGCGGGCAGGCCGGCTGCATCGAAGCACTGCTGAGCGGCCCGGCGCTGGCGCAGGACCACGCCCGCCGCCATGGCGGCGCACTGACCGCGCGCGACATCGCCACTGCCGCAGAGGCCGGCAACGCCGCCGCCACCGACACGCTGGATCGCTGGCTCGACCGCCTGGCGCGCGCCCTGGCCGGCGTCATCAACCTGCTGGACCCCGACGTCATCGTGCTGGGCGGCGGCCTGTCCCGCATCGCCCGCATCTACCAGGAACTGCCCCAGCGCTGCCGTCCGTGGGTCTTCAGCGCCGGCAGCGACGAGCCGCTGCGCACTCGCGTGCGGCCGGCCCTGCACGGCGATTCGTCCGGGGTGCGGGGGGCGGCCTGGCTGGGGAAGTAAGACACGCGCTCGGGCCCACCCGCGAGGTGGATCGCCGTCGGCCCCGGGATGGGCCAACGCTGGCTGCGCGCCCGTCGCGCTTCACATCTGCCGGAACAGGTGCAGGTAACTGCGGCTGACCGGCAGCGTCTCCGGCCGGCCTTTCAGGTGCACGTCCGCGGTCTCGTTCGCGCCGCGCGTCACCTGGGCCACCTGGCGCAGGTTGACGATGACCGAGCGGTGCACCTGCACGAATTGCTCCGGGTCCAGTTCGTCGACGAGTTCGCGGATGGGCTTGCGGATCAGCGCCTCGCCGCCGTCGTAGGCGACGAGCGTGTACTTCTCGTCCGAGCGCAGGTAGGCCACCTGCTCCACTGGAATCAGCCGCACCGCGTTGCCCACCGAGGCCTTGATCCACTGCAGCCAGGGCTTGCCGCTGGCCTGGTGGCGCAGCTGCACGGCCAGGCGGTCCAGCACCGCTTCCAGCCGCTCGCCATGGGCTTCTGCCTCGGCCGGCGGCTGAGCCAGCCGGTCCTTCAGCCGGTCGATGGTGTCTTCCAGCCGGGCCGCATCGAAGGGCTTGACCAGGTAGTCGATCGCGCCCTGCTCGAAGGCCTGCACCGCGTACTGCTCGTAGGCGGTGACGAACACCGTCAGCGCGCGGCGGGCGATGGCGCGGGCGGCTTCCACGCCGTTCATGCCGGGCATGTGCACGTCCAGGAACACGATCTGCGGCTGTTCCCGCTCGAACAGCTCCACCGCCTCGCGGCCGTTGCGCGCCTGGCCCACCACCTGCAACTCCGGCCACAGCCGCGCCAGGTGCGATTGCAGGTGCTCGCGCAGCAGCGGTTCGTCGTCGGCGATGAGGGCGGTCGGGGCGGGGGAGGCGGTCACGGCGGCGGTCGGAAGCTGGGTGAACTTCAGGGCTGGAGCGTGTTCGGCAGCAGGATCTCCGCCCGCACGCCGTGCGGCGGCACCTCGCTCAGATCCAGCCGGGCGGTGGCGCCGAACACGCCCTGCAGGCGGTCGCGCAGGTTGGCCAGGCCGGTGCCGGGCGCCGCATTCTGGGCCAGCCCGATGCCGGTGTCAGCCACCCACAAACGCCAATGGCCGCCGGGTTCGACGGCGCCGCCAACGTCGATGCAGCCGCCCTCCTCGCTCGGATCGATGCCGTGCTTGACGGCGTTCTCCACCAGCGTCAGCAAGGCCATCGCGGGGAAGCGGCGGCCGTGCAGCTCGGCCGGCACGTCCACCCTGAACTGCAGCCGGTCGGGCATGCGCAGGTGCATCAGCTCGAGGTAGGCACGCACCAGCGTCAACTCATTCGCCAGGCTGGGCAGGCCGCCCTCGTGCAGCTTCGGCAGCGCCGCGCGCAGGTAGGCGATCAGGCTCTTCAGCACCTCCGCGGCGCGCGGCGAGCCGGATTCGACCAGCGCCTGGATGTTGGCCAGCGTGTTGAACAGGAAATGCGGCTCGATCTGCGCCGTCAGCAGCGCCAGCCGGGCATCGACCGCCTGCTTCTCCAGCTGCGAGCGCTCCAGCTGGAACTGCAGCTCCAGCGACCGCGCGCGCGCATCGCGCTCGCGCACCAGCGCGCCCAGCGCCAGCACCATGCCGATGACCAGCGCGGTGCCGGCGATCCAAATGAAGCCGGCGATGCGCCCCGGGTGCTGCGCGAAGGCGACCAGGTCGCCGCGCGTGTCGACGAGGTAGACGACCAGCGTGGCCAGCGGCGCGGCCAGCACCACCGCCAGGGTTTGCAGCAGCCAGCGCGGCAGCACCGTCTGCTGCCAGTTGCCCGCGGCGGTGAAGGCCAGCAGCAGCACCAGCGCGACGAAGATGGTGCGGCCGAGCACCACCGGAAAGGGCGGCGCGAAGATGGGGTTCAGCAGCCAGGCCACCAGCGCCGCGAAGCCGATGGCCCAGCCCACCTTGCGCAGGCTCAGCGTCCGCAATGCGGACAGCCAGCTGGCGATGGAGGGGCGGCGGGACGGCGCGGGGGAAGTCATCGAGCCGGCACCATAACCGCCGGCCGGTGGCCTTCCAAGCCGGGGCTGCCCGGCATGCGACGAACGACGGCCCAGCCGCCGCGAGCGACGGCCGCGGGCTGGCGGCCCGCCGGCCTGCCCGCAGACGGGGCTTTGGCGGGGCTCGCCGGACCGCTCGTGAAGCCGCTCGTCAAGCCGCTTCGTCAGACCCCCTGGCGCTGCAGCGGCGCGGCCAGCGCGGCACGCAGCACCTCGGCGCTGTCCTTCAGGTGAACCCGGGCGGCCTCGCTCAGGCCGGTGCGCCTGGCCGCGGTCTCCAGCTTCGGCAGCAGCCCGGCGGCCTGCACGCGCAGCAGGCTGCGGGCATCGGCCCGGCTGCCGGCCCCCGGACGCAGCAAGGCGCCGGCCAGGCGGTTCAGGTGCTCGCGCTGCAGCTCGCGCCGGGGCGCTGGGATGTCGGCGCGGCCGGCGAGTTCGCTCCACACCTCGGCCTCGAGCCGGCGGTACAGCTCGGTCAGGCTCAAGGTGTCGTCGGGACGCTGGGCCTTGGCCTGGCTGTCGAGCAGGCGCGCCGCGAGCGGATCGCTCATCAGATGGGCCAGCATCGCGCGGCGCATCTCGTGCACCGCCTGCGCCAGCGGGTAGTCGGTGGGCACCTCGTCATCACCGAACAGCACCGCATCGCCGCGCTCCAGGTAGTCGGGCGCCAGGCGGCGCTGCAGCGTGGGCGAGACCACCAGGCTGTCGGCCGCCAGCACCTGGCTGGCCAGCAGGTCCAGCGCGGCGCGCTGCTGCCGTGCCGGCACCGGCTGCAGCGGGTCGCGGCCGCTGTTCGGGAAATCGCGCAGCGTGCGCACGCCGCCGATCTGGCGCATCAGGCTGCCGGCGGCGCGGCCGGCATCCAGCACCGCGAAGCGCAGCGCGCGGCGCAGCGCGCCGTAGTCCTCGTCGGGCGACAGGTGCCGCGTTTCCTGGCGGCGGAACAGGTCGCGCGCGATGTCGAAGCGCTTGCGCGCGAACGCCACCGGGTCGTTGCCGAGGTCGGACTGCAGCGAATCGGGGTCGATGCCGAAGAAGTTGTCCTCGTCGGTGCCGAAGGCCAGCTCGGGCTCGGCGCTGCGCGCGGCGATGCGCTTCAGTTCCGCCGCTTCCTGGCCGGCCGGCAGCGGCTTGTAGGCGTACTCGATGGCCCAGTAGTCGTAAGGACCCAGGGTGGTCTGGAACGGTGCCGTGCGCGGCGCGCCGGGTCGCGGCAGGTTGATCGCCGCGTACTCCATCACCGAGCCGGTCAGCGCATGGCTGCGGGTGAACCCGGGATCGGACAGCTGGGCATCGGTGTAGGCGCGCGAGGCGCGGAAGTTGTGGCGCAGGCCCAGCGTGTGGCCCACCTCGTGCATCGCCACGTCCTTCAGGTAGGCCAGCACGAAGGCCTCGGCCTCGGGGCTGTCGGGCTCCAGCTCGCCTTGCGCGGCCAGCACGTCCAGGCCGTAGGCCAGTTGCTCGGCGCCGGAGGCCGCGTGGTCGCAGGCCAGCGCATCGTGCTGGTGCAGCGCGCCGCCGGCCACTGCGCGCGCGGCACTCGGCGAGCCGACTTGTAGCAGGTCGCTCCAGGCCTCGGCGCGCGCCGAAGCGTCGCCGCCGAAGATGCGCGAGCGGAAGCTGCGGATGTTGCGCGACGACAGGCTCTCGAAGGCGATGTCCGCATCCAGGATCTCGCCCGAGCGCGGGTCGACGTGGCGCGGGCCGATGGCGCCGAACTGCGGGCTGGCATTGACCATCCAGCGCACCGAGGCAATGCCGAAGTCCAGCGTGTCGAAATCGGCATCGTCGGGCTGCACCTTCACGACGATCGCGTCCTTGAAGCCGATGCGCTCGAAGGCCTTGTTCCACTCGAGGATGCCCTCGGTGATTGCGCCGCGGTACTTCAGCGGCACCGTGCGGTCGATCCAGTAGGTGATCGGCTTGACCGGCTCGGACAGCGCCGCCGCCGGGTCCTTCTTCTCGAGCCGCCAGCGCGCCACGTGGCGCAGCTTGGGGCTGCGCGCCAGGTCGTCGCCGAAGTCCTGCTGCAGGTGCACGAAATGGCCGATGCGCGGGTCCGCCGGGCGCGCGGCCATCGGCTGCTGCGGCAGCCGGGCCAGCGAGTAGTGCAGGTTCACGAACAGGCTGCGCGCGTCCGGCAGCGTGCGGGGGGCCGACGGTGCCGGCGCCTTGGGCGGCGCGCCGGGCATGGGCGTGGCGAGCGCGGCGGTGGCGTAGTGGTTCATCACCTCCAGCACCAGCATGTCCGGATTGCCGCGCACCTTGGTGACGGCCGAATTGCGGCCATCCAGCCCGTAACCCTGGCGGTAGCGGCGCTGCAGCACCGGCGCGATGCCCACCATGTCGTTGACGAACAGCGCGCTGGCGTCCACCAGCACGGTCTTGCGCTCGGGGTGCGGCTGGCTGGCCACCGGCGTGCTCGACAGCAGGCTGGGCGAGTAGGACGCGGCCACCGAGCGTCCCTCCGGCGTGCCGGCCCTGGCCAGGAAAGCGGTGTTGACCGCGAGCATCTGCACCAGGTTGTGCACCCGGCGGAACTCGATGACCTGCGGCCGCGCCATCAGCCCGCCGAAGACGCCGGCCTCGCCGATGCCGGTCGCGAGCTTGGGGCTGAGGAAGAAGGGCTGGTCGAGGTCGGAGGGCTTCAGCTCGAACCAGACCTTCTCGTTCTTGTGCCAGGCGGTGAAGAGGCCGTCAACCCGGGTGGCGTCCTTCACCACCGCGGCGAAGGCCGGTGGCTGGCCGGGCGCGGGCGGCCGCGCCGCGCTTGCCGCTGCGCCGGAGGCCGCGGAGGCCGGTGGCCGCGCGGCCGTCGGGCTGCCGCCGATCAGCCCGGCCGGACGCGAGGCCGGCGCCGAAGCCGGTGCCGCCGCGACCGGCGCCGCGCCCTGGGCCCCGGGTGCCTGCAGGTTGGCGCAGGCGGCGAGCGAGGCGAGCGCGGCCACCGCGAGCAGGCGGGGCGCGAAGGGAACGATGCTGTGGGACATGGTGTGGGCAGGAGGGTCCGGGACGTCCGGCGATGACAGGTGCCGAGCCGGCGGGCCGGGCGGCTGGCGCATGCACCGGGCACACGCTTGCCGTCGCCTTCGGCGCGGTCGGCTGGTGCGAGCCCGTCCGCTGCAAAAAGTTTCCTGGCGGGCACGGCCAGAATCGCCGCCATGCCCAGCACGACGCCCCCCATCCGCATCGCCCGCGCCGGCGATGCGCCGCGCATCGCGCAGATCTACGCGCCCCACGTCAGCGCGCGGCCCACGTCATTCGAACTGGAGCCGCCCGACGCGCAGGCGATGGCCGGTCGCATCGCCGCGGTGCTGCGGCAATGGCCCTGGCTGGTCTGGGACGAAGGCGGCGGCGCCCTCGGCTACGCCTATGCCAGCGCACATGCCGAACGCATCGCCTACCAGTGGTCGGTCAACGTGTCGGTCTACGTCGACCCTTCACAACAGCGCCGCGGCCTGGGCCGCGCGCTGTACGGCCGCCTGTTCCAGATCCTGCGCGCGCAGGGCGTCTACAACGCCTTCGCCGGCATCACGCTGCCCAACGCCGGCAGCGTGGGCCTGCATGCGGCACTGGGCTTCGAGCACGTGGGCATCTTCAGGAACGCCGGCTACAAGCTCGGCGCCTGGCACGACGTGGCCTGGATGGGGTTGGCGCTGCAACAAGCAGATCCTGGTGCCGCCCCGCACAAGCCGATCGCTCTGCCCGACCTGCCCAAGCTGCCGGCAGGCATCGCCAATCACGGGTGAACCACGCGCTCAGCAGATGCTGCCGCCGATGCTCTTGCCCGTGACGAGATCGAAACCGAAGTAGCAACGATATTCGCCTGCAGCGCTGCGCTGGCAGGCGATCCGGTCGTTGTCGCGCGAGCGGAAGCGTACGCCGGGTTCCGCGCCGCAACGGTCGGTCCGGTCCGGCCCCATGGCCACGAACAGGTCTTGCGCGGCCCGGCCCGTGACCTCGAAAGCGACCTTGGCATCGCCCCCCTCGGGCTTCACCGGGTCGCCCAGCCCGCCGCCATACAAGGCGTACTTCACCGCGGCCGTCCGGTACGACAAGACCCACTCGGCGGCCACGGCAGGCACGACGGCGGCCAGCAGCAACAGCCCGAGGCGCCGCGCAGCCCGAGCCTTCACGCCATAACCTCCACGTGAAGATGATCGTCGTGGCCATTCATCGGCTCGACCCGGGCGATCTTGGAATCGTTGAAGAACACCTTGCTGACCATGCCGGTCTGCCACATCAACTGCACCAGCTGGGCCGTTGCAGCACGGTCGTAGGCGGGCTCCCGATAGCTCACGCGCATCTCCTTGCCGTCCGTGCGAAACGGACGCAGGTCGACGTGCAAACCGCTGCGATGGCCGCGGTGCGGCGGAAAGGCGGCGCCCCCCGCAAGACTGATGTTGCCAACACCGATGCGCCGCCTGTCCACGCCACCCCAAAGATGCTCGATCTTGAAGAGGAAGCTAAGCATGTTGGGATGCGCGTACTGCGCCCGTCCGGACGCGGGCGTGCCGTAGGTGTAGTACGCAGACTCTTCCCGCCGCTGCGGCAGCATGAAGTAGCCCCGCGAGTCCTGCCATGGCATGTTGTCGGCCATCCGTCCTCCATCAATGTCGGTGAGGACGGAAAGCCAATCCCAGCAGGGGCGGCACGCACGCATTGCAGGTTAGGGATTGCCAGCCCTGCAGGCCCGGTTCTCATCGCGCTGCTGGCTCGCACAGCAGCCCGGCGGCCTTACTTCAATGCCTTGAAGCGCAGCCGGTGCGGCTTGGCGCCTTCTTCGCCCAGGCGCTTCTTCTTGTCGGCCTCGTACTCCTGGTAGTTGCCGTCGAAGAA
>CAMLJY010000144.1 GCA_946480465.1 uncultured Burkholderiales bacterium | reverse complement strand
TCTGCCACAGCGCCCTTCTGCCACAGCGCCCTTCTGCCACAGCGCCCTTCTGCCAGCGCCCCTCCACCGACAACCGAGCCCAGGTCACCGGGAGGCGCCGCGCCATGCCCAAGCCCCTCGCCATCCCCGCCGCGGACGCCCCGGCCGGAAAGAAGATCGACTTCCTCGCCGCGCGCCTGGCCCAGGCCCTGAAGCCCCGCGGCTTCCAGCGCCAGGGCCGCACGCTGCACCAGCGGGTCGGCGATGGCATCCAGCACCACTGGCGCGTCATCAACCTGCAGTCCGGCCAGTGGAACAGCGGCCCACACGGCGAGTTCTACGTCAACATCGCGCTGCAATTCCCGGCGGTCATCGAGCTGATGGCCCGCGAGCCCGGCCAGGCGCACTGGCTCGGGTACACGGACCGGCCCGACGAAGTCGCCGGCCAGTTCCGCGAGCGGCTCGACCAGCTGGCGCGGCCCGACGCCCCCGGCTCGCAGGACAAGCCCTTCGACGAGCGCATCGGCCCCGGCACCGACCTCGCCGACCTGGCCGCCCGATTGGAAGCCTCCGTCATCCAAACCGCGCTGCCCTGGTTCGAGGCCCACGGCTCGCTCGAAGCGCTGCGGGACGGCCCCAGCCGCGGGATCTCCTGCCGACCGCACGAACGGGTTGCCGCCGCGCTGGTGCTCGGCGACCTGGCAGGTGCCCAGCAGCTCGTCGACGCACACCGCGAGCACTGGGATCGCCTGCCTGAACGCGTGCGCAGCGAGCGGCGGCAGTGGTTGAGCGCCTGGCCGCTGGACCTGTCCGTGCTGGAGGGCGTACCGCCGCCACGGCCGGCCAGCGCGTGGCAGCTGCGCCAGGAAGCCGCGGAACGAGCCGAGGCCGAGACCCATGCGGCCGAGGCCGCCCGCCTGCACACGACGCTCGACGCTGCCGCGCCCGATCCCGCCGTGCTCGCCGCGGCCTGGCTCAGCGAGTACCGGTCCTGCTGGCGCAGCGAGCCGGACGTGCTGCAGCAGCTTGCCGCGGGCCGACAGATCGCGGCGCTCGACCCGCCCCGCCGCGAGCAGGTGCTGGTGGCGCTGATGCACGACCTCGTGGCCCAGGAAGCGCAGCGGGCGCCGGAGGCCGCGCCCTGGGCCCGCGACCCCTTCGCGGCCGACGAGTTCCTGGCCGCGCTGGTCAAGCCCCTGACAGCCGCCCTGCCCGCATGCAGCCTCGGCACCGCACGCGCCCTGTTCGCGGCCATGGGCGCGCTGCACACCCGGTTCGACCAGGACCTGGTCACCGGGCACTTCCCCTGGCCCTTTCCAGCGCTCGTGGCTTGGCTCGACCAGGCCGCGCGAAGCCACCGGGAGGCGCTGAAGCCCGACGTGCAAGCCTGGCTGGACGGACTGGGTTCGCACACGCTGCGCCGCTACGACGGGCTCAGCGCCGCCATTCGCGAAGAGGACGCAAAGCCGCTCGATCCCGACGGCTTCCTGTACGACCTGCTGCGAACCCAGCGCGAGGAGCGCGAAGCCCTCGCGGCCACCCTGCCGCCGATCGACGAGGCCGCCGTCCGCCATCGCATCGCCGACTACCCGGAGCAGCAGTTCGGCAGCGAGGACAAGCGCGCCATCGGCACGCTGCGGCGCTGGCTGCGGCGCGACCCGGTGACCGACAAGCTGCCGCTCGCCTTCGATGGCGACGACTGGGGCGCTCCGGCGCAAGCCGCCTGGGATGCGCTGGACTCCGCGCTGCGCGCTGCCCTGCTGCCGGCGATGGAATGGCTCGCCGACACGGCCACGGGCAAGCCCGGCCAGCGCTGGCTGCAGGCGCTGGACCAGCAGCGCAGGGCCTTGCCCGCCCCGCACGGCGACGCCTGGCGCGCCTGGGTGATCGACCGCCTGGCAGCCTTCGAGCACACCAGCGGCACGACCGAGTGGGCCACGACCGGCGCCCGCCCGGGCGTCGGCGCGCGCCTGGGCGAGGCGAGCGCCGCACTGCTGGCCGGGCTGCTGTGGTGGGCCTGGCGCGATGACGGCATCGAGACCGCGCGACTCGCCCCCGTGCTGCGCAGCGTCGCCGCCGCCGCATGGCGGATGCTCGACGGCGTGGGCGCCCGCGCACCGGGCATCGGTGCTCTGGTGTTGCAGATGCTCGCCGGCTGCGGCGAGGCCGAGCGCGGGTGGCTCGCGTCGCTGGCGGGGCACGGCAGCAAGAAGCAGCTCAAGAGGGCGGTGGAGGCGGCGATGGCCACCCCGCTCACGCGTGGGTGAAGCCCCGATGACGCGCCCATGATGCCCTCATGGCGCCCCAATGACGCTTCAATGACGTGTTAACGACGCGTCACCCGCACCCAGCGGACGTCAGCCCCCGCCGAGTGCGCGCGCCACCCGCCGCAAGGCCCGCCGGACCTCTTCCTGCACCACCGGGACGAAGTAGCCCGGGTGCGTCACCGGGATGCCCAGCGCCTCGAAGCGGCTGAGTCCTTCGCGCAGGCGGAAGTCCAGCTTCAGCTGCCGTTGCCGCTCCTGCATCGCCTCGAACTCGCCCACGCCACCGAACACGCGCGCCCCGCCGTCCGGCTGACCCGCCACCTGGCAGGCCAGGCGAGCCCGGTGCAGCGCGACCATTTCGCCCACCGGCATCTGCGGCTCCACCGCCAGTTGGTCGATGCCCGGCACGCCGCCGAAGTTGGAACGGCCGCGGCCGGCGGTGGTGATGAGCTGCAAGCCGCCCTGCAGCTCGCTCTCGACGTCCACCGCGCGCACCGCGCCGGCCGCGGTCACCGCGGCCAGGCTGGTTCCGGCAGCATCCACCCACAACCCGCCGACGACCTGGCGACCGAACATCGCACGGTAGGCCGGGTACTCACACCAGGCCAGGCGGCGCCAGCCCAGCGCTTCCAGGTCGGTGCCGGTGGCCTGCAGCCAGTCGTCCAGCGGCTGCTCGATCGACGCGTCGTCCAGCGCCAGCACGCTCGCCGGCTCGAAGCTCACCAGGCCGCCCGACGAACGGGCCACCCGCGCGGCGGCGTCGTCCAGTTCGGCGCGCGTCGGTTCGTCCGGCTCGGCCCAGGGGTTGTGGACCTGCTGCTGCAGCTCGGCGAAGTCGCCCGCCAGCGCATCGCGCGTGCTCGCCAGGCCGGCCTCCATCTCGGCCAACGACTGCTGCAGTTCGGCCGGCAGGCTGGCGTAGCGCGGGTCCGCCTGCGCGCCGCCGCCGAGCCGCCCGATGGCGTCCTCGATGCCCGACATCGCGGCCTCGATCACCGCCTGCGGGCCGGCGGCATGCAGGCGCGCGGCGTCCTGTGCCGCCTCGGCGTGTTGCAGCGCCTCGGCCCGCTCGTCGTCGGTGGCCGCGGCCGCGGCGCGGGCGGCCCAGGCCGCGCCGGCCGCCGCATGATCGGCCGCGGCCTCGTCGAAGCGTCCGCAGGCGGCCAGCAGGCGGGCGCGCCGGGCCAGCAGTTCGGCGTCGGCCGGGTCCTGATGCAGCAGCGGCGCCAGCGCGGCCAGCGCGCGTTCGATCATCAGCGGCTCCCAGAGGGTGCCGAAGGCGTCGCTGCAGAAGCCCATCGGCACCGCAGCGCCTTCTTCGCCGGCGCCTTCCGGCGCGGTGTCCGCCAGGCCGCACCAGGCCAGCGCCAGCAGCCGCGACAGCGGCACACTGCCGGGCGATGCCGCCAGGGCCTGCAGCAGCAGGCGAAGACGGGTCCAGGGCTGCGTGGCCAACGCCTGCTGCTGTTCACCCAGCAGTTCGGCCATGAAAGCGCCATCCGCCAGATGCTGCCGGGCCAGGTCGAGGATCCAGCGCAGGGCCTCCCCTTCGAGCCGTTCGCGCTCGGCCTGCTGCGCGTCCTCGTCGAGATCGTCGTCGACGATGAACCACGCCAGCCGGTGCTGCCGCACCGCGAGCGCCAGGCGCAGGTCGCGGTCCTGCGGCAGCAGCTCCGACAACCGGCGCAGGTCGGCCAGGTGCTCATGGCGCAGGCCCGCGGCCTCGGCCAATTGCAGGCGCAGGCGCAGCAGGCCGACGTCCTGCGGCGCGGCGGCGATCGCCTGGCCCAGTTCCTCCCACAGCGGTTCGAAGTCCAGTGCGCCTTCGAGCGCCTGCCCGACCCGCTGCGCCCAGTGCTGTTCCGTCATCGATTCCTCCTCTTGCCCGACGGGGCGCCGCGACTATGCCGCCGAAAGCGCAGACGCCGCCGCCTGCAGCAGCCCAATCAGGGGGCCGATCCCTATCCGTAGGGATGGAGCACGGGACCGTTGCCGCGACGCGTCGCCCACAATGCCCGACACCCTTGGGAGGACGAAATGCTGCTGAACACCCTGCGAAACCCGCTGCGCGACCTGGCCGCGGCCTTGCTGCTGACCCTGGCGGCGTCCGTTTCCGTCACCGCCGCGCCGCCCGATCCAGCCGCGGCGCAGGCGGAAGCGAGCAAGGTGGCTCGTCCCGGCCCGACGGACATCCCTCTCGCCGACCAGGCCGTGCTCCACCTGCCCGCCGGCCATGTCTTCATCCCCCAGCCCCAGGCCCAGGCCCTGTTGAACGCGATGGGCAACCCCGGCCAGGATCCCCGGCTGCAGGGCCTGGTGTTCCCGACCAGCGAGGCGCCCTGGTTCATGACCGTGCGCTACGAGGCCTCCGGCCACGTGAAGGACGACGACGCTCGCGACTGGAAGCCCGACGACCTGCTGAAGACCTACCGCGAGGGCACCGAGGCAGCCAACGAAGAACGCGTGAAGATGGGCGTGACGCCCATCGAGGTGACCGGCTGGGCCGAGGCGCCGGCCTACGACGCCGGCACGCACCGGCTGGTGTGGGCCATGTCCTCACGCGAGAAAGGGGCGGCCGCCGATGCGCCCCAGGGCGTCAACTACAACACCTACGCGCTCGGCCGCGAAGGCTATTTCACGCTGAACCTGGTGACCGACCTGGCGCAGCTGCCCGCGCACAAGCCGGCCGCGCAGGCGATGCTGGGCGCACTGGAGTTCAACGCGGGCCGGCGCTATGCCGACTTCGACGAGAAGACCGACCACGTGGCCGAGTACGGCCTGGCTGCGCTGGTGGTCGGTGTGGCGGCCAAGAAGCTGGGCTTCCTGGCGCTGGCGGCGGCATTCTTCGCCAAGTTCGCCAAGCTCATCGTGGTGGGTGTGGCCCTGGTCGGTGGTGCGGTGTTCAAGCTGTTCACGCGCCGCAAGCCGGCCTGACGGGGCACCCCATGCTCAAGCTGCTGTCCTTGCTCTTCGCCGCCGGCAAGCTGGGGCCGCTGCTCGCCTCCGGCGGCACGATGTTGCTGTCCGTCGTCGCCTATGCCTTCATCTTCGGCTGGCGCTACGCGGTGGGCTTCGTCGTGCTGATGTTCGTGCATGAGATGGGGCACTACGTCGCGGCACGGCAGCGCAAACTGCCGGTGGGCCTGCCGACCTTCATTCCGTTCCTCGGCGCCTGGGTGCAGCTGAAGCAGATGCCGCACGACGCGGAGACCGAGGCCTTCGTCGGCCTGGGCGGGCCGCTGCTGGGCACCGTGGGGGCGCTGGCCGCCTGGTACCTGGGCCGTGCCTGGGACGCCCCCTGGCTCATGGCCGTGGCCTACGCGGGCTTCTTTCTGAACCTCTTCAACCTGATCCCGCTCTCGCCGTTCGACGGCGGCCGCATCACGGCGGTGCTGAGTCCTCGCATCTGGCTGCTCGGCGTGCCGGTGCTGGTGGGCCTGTTCCTGTGGCGGCCGAGCCCGATGCTGCTGCTGATGGCGGTGCTGGCCGCGCCCCAGCTGTGGAAGGCCATCCGCTACCGCGCCGACAGCGAGGAGGCGCGCAGCTACTACGCGGTGCCGACGGCGAAGAAGTGGGAGTACGCCCTGATCTACCTGGCCCTGGCCGGCTTCCTGGCCATGATGATGGCCGAGGCCCACGGCGTGCTGCAGTCGCAGCGCGCGGCGATGGGCCGCTGAAACGGCGACGCCGACCCGCAGGCCGGCGTGCATCGTGCAGGCGTTCAGGCGCCGACCGCCGCATCCCCCGGCACGCGGAACACGTGCACACGGTCGGACAGCTCCTTGGCCCGGTCGCTCATCGTGCGCGCCGCGGCGCTGGATTGCTCGACCAGCGCGGCGTTCTGCTGCGTCACGTCGTCCAGTTGCCTCACGGCATCGGTCACCTCGCCCAGGCCGTCGCGCTGGCGCGCGGTGGAGCTGGTGATGCGCTGCATGGTCTCGTTGACGCGGGCGATGGAGGCCACGATCTCCGTCATGCTGCTGCCCGCGGCCTCGACCAGCCTGGCGCCGGATTCCACGCGGTCGAGCGAGGCGCCGATCAGCGCCTTGATCTCGCGCGCCGCCTTGGCGCTGTTCTGCGCCAGGCTGCGCACCTCGCCGGCCACCACCGCGAAGCCGCGGCCCTGCTCGCCGGCGCGTGCGGCTTCCACCGCGGCATTCAACGCCAGGATGTTGGTCTGGAACGAGATGCCGTCGATGACGCCGATGATGGTGGAGATCTGGCGCGAGGTGGCGGCGATGTCGTTCATGTTGCTCACCACGTCCGCCACCACCTGGCCGCCGCGCTGGGCCGCGGTGGTGGCCTCGCGGGCGAGCGAATCCGCCGACAAGGCGGCATCGGCCGAGGCCTGCACCGTGCCCGTCAGCTCGCTCATCGCGTTGGCGGTGCGCTGCAGCCACGAGGCAGCGCGCTCGGTGCGATCGGACAGGTCCTGGCTGCCGCTGGCGATCTGCAGCGATGCGGAGGCCACGCCGTCGCTGGTGTCACGCACCTGGCCGACCAGGGCCGACAAGGCGTTCGACATCTCGGCCATCGAGCGCTGCAGGTCGCCGAACTCGTCGCTGCGGTCGACGACGATGGCGGTCGTCAGGTCGCCGGCCGCGATGCGGCGGGCCACGCGGACGGCCTGGTGCAGCGGCGCGTTGATGGAGCGGATCAGGCGGAAGGCACCGAAGGCGATGACGACCAGCACCACGCCCAGGCCGATGCCGGTGGCGCGCAGCACGCCATCACGCTCGGCAGCGAAGCGCTCGGCCAGCAGCTTCGCGTCGGCCTGCTGCATCGCGGCATAGGCCTGCACCGACTTCAGGTAGGCCTGGGCCGCCGGATTGAAGCGCTTGTCGAACTCGGTCTTGGCCATCTGCATGTCGCCGGCTTCGGCGAAGCGCATCGCCTCGGCCTGGGCGGCCAGCAGCGCGCTGCGTTCCTTGTCCAGCTGGGCGACGAGCTTCTTCTCCGGGTCCGACTGCGGCATCGCGCCGATCGCCTGGCGGATCTGGCCGATGCGGGCGAAGGAGTTCGCGATCGGGCCCTTGAAGGCTTCGATCAGCTCCGGGTTGTAGCCCAGCGTCGACCCGGTCATGCGCGCGACCGTGGTGTCGGTGAGGCTGGCCCACTCGGTGGCGCCGCGCACCTTGGCGTCGGACAGGCCCAGCTCGGCGGTGCTGCGCTGCTGCACCTCGATGACCTTCCAGGCCGCGGCGCCGAACAGCGCCACCAGCACCAGCATGCCCGCGCCCACGGCGCACCACAGGCGCGCACCCATGCCAAATCTTCCTCGCACAGCATTCATTGCGGGTCGTCTCCGGAATTCGTCTTCGCACTATCGGTTCTTCGAAAAACCGGCTTGAGCCGAACAACCCGCATTCGCGCGTACAAATCGGCGTACCAAGCTTTCATCCCGCACCGCCCATGCCGCTCGCCCCGCGCGCCCCGACGCTCGACGAACTGCGCCGCTATGCCGTCGCCCGCACACTCTTCACTCCTACCTCGCTGCCGCGGGCGATCGCGCGGCTGGGCTTCGTGCAGGCGGACCCGATCCGCGCGCCCGCACGCGCGCAGGACCTGACGCTGCGCCACCGCGTGGCCGACTACCGCGCCGGCGATCTCGAGCGCCGCTACCCGCGCCTGGCGGTGGAGGAGGACTTCTTCGTCAACTACGGCTTCCTGCCGCGCGGCACCCGCGCGCTGATGCATCCGCGCACGCCGCGCACGGCCTGGCCCGCCGCGCGCCGCCGCCAGGCCGAGGCGGTGCTGGCCTTCGTGCGCGAGCGCGGCGTGGTGCACCCGCGCGAAGTCGATGCGCATTTCGCCCACGGCAAGGTGCGCAACTGGTTCGGCGGCTCCAGCAATGCCACCACGCAGCTGCTGGACGCGATGCACTACCGCGGCCAGCTGCGCGTGGCGCGGCGCGAAGGCGGCGTGCGGCTGTACGCGGCCTGCGAGCCGCACGCCGCGCCGCTGGCGCGCGACGCGGCGATGGACACGCTGTTCGACGTCGCCGTACGCAAGTACGCGCCGCTGCCGCAGGCAACGCTGGGCCTGCTGGCGAGTTACCTCTGCGCCGGCGCGCCGCAGTGGCGCGACCAGCGCGGCGCCGCGCTGCAGCGGGCACGCACGCGCCTGGCCAGCGCCACGGTCGACGGCACCGCCTGGTACTGGCCGGCGGACGAAAACCCGCGCTCGCGGCGGCACCGCGTCGACGACCAGGTGCGCCTGCTGGCGCCTTTCGACCCCATCGTCTGGGACCGCCGGCGCTTCGAGCTGCTGTGGGGCTGGGCCTACCGCTTCGAGGCCTACACCCCCGCGCCCAAGCGGCTGCGCGGGTACTACGCCCTGCCCCTGCTGTGGCGGGACGAGGTGATCGGCTGGGGCAACCTGGCGCTGCGCGGCGGGCGGCTGCAGGCCGACATCGGCTACGTCGCCGGCCAGGCGCCGCAGCACGCCGGCTTCGCAAGCGCGCTGGACGAGGAGCTGGCGCACATGGCGTGGTTCCTCGCATCCGAGGCCGGCGCGGAGGCGGGGCAGCGCGCGAACTGAGGGCGGGCGGCCCGCTTGCCGGCCCGCGCGCGGAGCGCGGAGCGCGGAGCGCGGAGCGCGGAGCACGGAGCACGGAGCACGGAGCACGGAGCACGGAGCACGGAGCACGGAGC
>CAMLJY010000143.1 GCA_946480465.1 uncultured Burkholderiales bacterium | reverse complement strand
AGCAGGTCGGGCACGCGCTGCGGCGTGGCGCATTCGGCCTGCAGGCGCGGCAGCAATGAATCGAGGTGCTTCGGCGCCCAGGCCTGGCTGCGCGCCACCAGCGCGGCGACGTGGGCCGTCACCTCGGCAGCCTGCGGATGCGGCGGCGGCGCGCCCAGCGCGGCTTTCAGCGCCGCGCGGTCGCCGCTGCGGTAGAAGTCCCACACCGGCGGAGACGGGATGTCGTGCCGCCACGGCAGCGTCAGTTCCCAGGGCGCCTCGCCGGGCACCGGCACCAGCAGCCGCTGCGTCACCAGCCGGGTGAAGACGCCCGCATGCCGGCTGATGCCCATCGATTCAAGTTGCGACAGCCGGTCCAGCAGGCGCTGCCGCGCCTCGGGCCCGGTGCCCACCGCCTCCAGGTGCGCCAGCGCGGCGTCGATCAGCGCCGGCTCGATCCAGCGGCTGGGCCGCGTGCCGGCCGCCTTCTGCAACAAGATGAAGCCGCGCTCGTCCAGGTGCGCTTCCAGCGCGGGATGGTGCTCGGGGACGTAGTCGGCGGGCTTCACCACCTGCGGCAGGAAATAGCCGGCCTGGCGCACCCGTTCCAGCTGCTCCGGCGAGATGTGCGGCGGCACCCGCGACAGGTGGCGCGGGTCGGGCAGGTGCAGGCTGGGGCCGGAGCCGTTGGGGGAGCGGGTGGCCTCGTGCGGGTCGCGCTGGTTCATCTTGGACGACAGGAGCAGGGGCGCAGACTCTACCCCCGCGCCGGACGGCGCACCGCCGCGGGCCGCCTGCACCCGCAGCAGCAGCGGGGCGCGGGCGGCGCGCGGCGGGCCGCGGGACCCCTTCCGGCAACCGCTCATTTCAGCAGCTATCCGTTCCGGCCCTCCGGGTAGGCCAAAGGTCACGTCGGCCCCCGCGCCATGCGCACAGCCCGCCGACCGGGTTCTAAACTCACCGCACTGTGGCAGCTCACCGCATTCCTGGCCCCGAAGGCGCACGCCCCGTCGAAGCACCCGTCGACCGCGGCACCCTCCCCCGCACCGCGATGCCCCGCCCCGGCCCGACCGGCGCGCTGGACCCGCGCGTGCCCCGGCGTGCCGAGAAAGACCCCACCCAGCCCAGCGGCGGCGGCGGTTCGTCCGGCGGCGGCGGTGGTGGCGGCGGCGGCCAGCCCGACCCCGGCCCGAGGCCCAAGCCGCCGCGGCCCGATCCCCCGAAGAAGAAGCCCAAGTACGGCGTCACCAAGCTGACGATGCCGCCGCACTTCGCGCCCAGCGTGGAAAAGGTCGGCAGCTACACCATCGACGATGCCGAGGTCGCGGCCTCGTCCTGCAAGCTGGAGCTGTTCCACACCGTCAAGGGCGTGATGGACGAGACCAAGCCGCTGTGGACGCGCAGCCTCGGCAAGGACGAGTACAAGCACGGCGAGCACAAGCTGGACTGGGACGGCAAGATCTCCGGCCACAACGGCGGCTCGGACTACCCCGGCGACTGGCTGTCGCCGCATTTCTCGCCCTACAAGCTGCGCATCACGCTGCCGGGCGGCTCGCCCGAGACGCAGGAAGCCACCTTCAAGGTCGAGGTGGCCGACATCGCGCTGGAAATCAAGGACGCGCCCGACAAGAAGTTCTTCATGAACGACGTCGAGCGCAAGTTCGAGACCATCTCCACCGTCAAGCTCAAGAAGAGCGACGGCAGCGCGGTGCTCACCCAGGTGCCGGTGCGCGTGGACTTCAGCTTCGCCGATCCGCCGGCGGACAACACCAGCAAGGCCGATTCGTTCAAGTACGCCGACCCGAAGTGCCTGGGCAAGAAGGCCGATCCCGACGCCATCCACTGGGCCGCGCTGGGCGCCACCACCTCCACCAGCACCGACAGCTACAAGACCACCTGCGTGGTGCTGACGGACGTGGCCGCCGGCGCCGACCAGGGCAAGGCCAAGGTGCACTTCAAGCCCTCGGGCGTGGGCGGCGACGACTTCAAGCTCAAGGCCGCGGTCAAGAATTCCAGCGATGCCGAGCTGCTGGCCAAAGAGAGCGACACCCACACCGTGTGGCGCTTCGTCGATTTCGCCAACATCCACGAGATGCAGGGCCAGACCCACGTCTCCACCAACGGCTCCACCGCCACCATCTCGCCGGTGTTCGATCCCGCCTTCGTGCGCTACACCGCCGGCACGACCACGCCCATCGCGGCCGACAAGAGCGTCAAGTACATCGGCCTGTGGGGCGGCACCGCCACGCCGCAGAAGTCCTGGGCCACGATGCAGGCCAAGCTGCCGGCCGAGACGCCCACCGCGACCGAGATCGCCGAAGCCAGCTACGCCGGTGCCGACCCCGCCCTGGTGACCAAGCGCGACACCGCGCGCGCCGCGATCAAGGCCAAGGCCCAGGCCTGGGCCACGCGCATCGACAGCGCCTTCCACGCCGACATGCCGCAGTGGGTGAGCGACGCGGCCATCCCGTCCAACGCGCTGGTGGCCATCCAGTACTATCACCCGAAGTACTCGCATGCCGGCGGTGACTACCAGACCAGTGAATGGAAGCTGGGCGGCGCCTCCACCCCGGCCTGGCTGACGGTGGACGTGTTTCCCAAGAGCGGCGGCGGCCACTACTACACCGGCAAGGACCCGGACGGCCTGTGGGTCAACTGGGGCGGCCTGAGCCACGGCAGCGGCCGCGTCACCGTCCCGCTGGGCAATTCGGCCGCCACGGTGAAGCAGGTGGTGCGGCACGAGGCCGGCCACGCCACCAAGTCGTTCTTCAAGCGCGACGTGTTCGGCCCCTCGCTGGATCATTCGGTGTCGAACGCGGGCATCATGTACTACACGACGTCGGGCGGGACCACCTTCACCGACCGCGAGAAGAAGATTCTGCGCGGCATCAACCCGTGACCTGGCGCAAGGCGCTGGCCATCGGCCTCGGCGTCGCGGCATGCTGGAGCACGCAGCCCGCCGGCGCGCAACAGCTGGCGCCCGTGCCGATCGAAGCCGCGGCACTGCGCCCGGCGGCTCCGGCGCGCAAGGCACCACAAGGACACCGCAAGATGCAAATCACTCTCCAAGCCCCCGCCCTCACCCCGCTGGGCAAGCCGCTGCCGCTGGAGGTGACGCTGCGCAACCCGGGCAGCAGCCCGCTGGTCATCGACGACCCCGCGCAATCGCTGGACATCGAATACCACCTGGTCGACCAGCAGACCCGCGAGGACCTGAGCTTCACGCTGGGCCGCATCAGCACCACCACGATAGGTTCGGTCGACGAATACGCGATCGAAGTACCGGTGCCGAAGCCGGTCACCATCGCGCCCGATGCCACGCTGACCGTCAAGGCCGACGCCAACGTGCGACTCTTCCTGCGGCCCGGCGACTACCAGGCCTACGTCACCCACAAGGACAGCGAATCGAACCGCGTGCCGGTGAAGGTCGTCTACACCCGCGATTCAGTCACCGTGCTCTTCGCCACCGCGCACGACACGCAAATGAGCTACGGCCGCCGCGAATGGGCGATGGACCGCCTGGCCCGCCTCTTCCCCGCCTTCCGGCTCAGCCTGCCGCTGCCCGACACGCCCGCCGCGGCGCGCGCGCAGCAGGAAGCGAGCAACCAGGCGGTGTACGTGCGCTTTGCCGAATGGTGGCGCGACCAACTGGCCACGGCGGACCTGGACGAGCGGCTGGAGAAGATGCGCTGAATTCGAGCCCGCCGACAGCACCGCGGCCACGACCCGACACGTCTTTCAGGGCGACGCTGCAGGCGGCAAGACAGCCGGAGGGTTCGGGCAACGGCTGAGTCAGGAAGCGCAGCAGGCGCCGCCGCCTTGCCGAACGGCGCCGGGCTGGCCCGGCGCCAGTGCCAGGTCCTCGAGGATCGTGCAATCGATGACCGGCCCACCGGCGCAGGCCGACTCGCAGCCGCAGACGAAGGCGCTCAGGCTGGCTTCGAGCGCCTTCAGTTCGTCCAGCTTGCTGCGCACCTGCTGCAGGTGAAGCGCCGCGATGTCGCGCAGCTCGGCACAAGGCCGGTCGGGCTGATCGACCAGGCCGACCAGTTCACGGACCTGTTCGAGCGAGAAGCCGAAGTCGCGGCAGCGGCGGATGAATGCAAGGCGGCGAACCGTGCGCTCGTCGTAGTGACGCTGGCCCGCCTCCGTGCGGCCGGCCGGCGGCAGCAGGCCGATCTCCTCGTAGTAGCGGATGGTCGGCACGGTGCAGCCTGCCCGGCGGGCGACGAGGCCGATCGACAGTCTTGCGCTCATCCCGCCATCGTAGCCACGCTCCCGTCAACCGCACGTCCCGGGTGGGCAGCCGCAGGCCTTGGGCGTGGCCGCTCGTCGCGATCCGGGCAGAAGGCGCTTGAAAAGCCGAAGCGCGCCGGCATCGGCGCCTTCACGCGCTCGCCGCCACAAGACGAAGCCCCCGCCGGCCGCCGCCAACCCCAGCAGCACGAGCGCCAGCGGCGCCAACTCGTCGGCGCACGCCAGCAAGGCCGACCCCGCCGCGGCCAGCGTGGCCGATCCCGCGGCCAGCGCGGCAGCACCGCCCAGCAGCGGCACCGCACAGCAGGCCGCACAGGCGACGCCAACGCCCACGGCGGCTTTCCAAGGTTTCATGTCGTGTCTCCGATGGCTGGGCACATCGCCCACGCCGAGACGGTAGGACCTCAAGCGGCTTGAGGGTCAAGCGGCCGGCCGCCACCCGCAAGCCCTGCTATCGACGCCGCTCGCGCCCATCGAGGTCGGCATCGTCGAGGTTCCACGTCAGCGCCAGATGCTCGCGCAAGGTCGAGAGAATCTCGTCCGACAACGCCGGCAATCCCTGCGCGGTGGCTCGCGCGAGGATCAAGCCGCCGACCATGGTGGACAGCATCGCAATGGCGCGCACCCGGTCCTCGGCTTCGATCTGCGCGGCCTCGGTGCCATCGGGCCGCCGCTGCGCGAACAGCGCCATGTAGTGCCCGATGCCCTGGGCGAAGGCGTCCGCGATCGCGCCGGTTTCGCGCGCCGCGTCCGCCGCCAGCGCAGCCACAGGGCAGCCCTGGCCCACGTTGTCGCGGTGCTGCCGCGACAGGTAATTCGCGACTCCCCTTCGAAGGAACCCGCCGGCGTCGGCGCGCGCATCGGCGCCAGGTGCCTCCAGCTCGGAGAGCTTCCATTCGAACGCGTATTCGCAGGCCTCGGCCGCCAGTGCGTCCTTCGATTCGAAATGCCGGTACAGCCCGCCGTGGGTGAGCCCGGCTTCGCGCGTGATGTCGGCCACGCCCACGCCGGTGAATCCGCGCTCGCGGTACAGGCGCGCCGCGGCCTGCAGGATGGCGAGGCGGTTCTCGGACACCTGGGCCTTCGAGACTTTCATGAACATCCTTTCATGCGGTTGGCATCGATTTTTGATGATGATCATACGCATAACGTATGATGTCGATCATCATCAATAGATCGACCACGACGGAATCCATGCACGCCACTCCGATTGCGAATCGCCGAATCGTCGTCACCGGCATGGGCATGGTCTCGCCGCTGGGCTGCGGCGTGGAACTGGCCTGGCAGCGGCTGCTCGCCGGCCAGTCGGGCCTGCGCCTGCTGCCGGATTCGATGACGGCCGACATCGCCGCCCGCGTGGGCGGCGTGGTGCCGGACGTGCGCGAGGATGCGCACGGCGGCTTCGACGTCGACCGCTTCGTGCCGGCCAAGGACCAGCGCAAGATGGACCGCTTCATCGCCTTCGCCCTCGCCGCCGCGCAAGAGGCGCTCGCGCAAGCGCAATGGGCCCCGGCCGACGAATCCTCGCAGCGGCGCACGGCCACGGTCATCGCATCGGGCATCGGTGGATTTCCAGCGATCGCGGGTGCGGTGCGCACGACCGAGACGCGCGGGCCGAGGCGCCTGTCGCCGTTCACGATCCCCTCGTTCCTGGTCAACCTTGCCGCAGGCCACGTGTCGATCAGGCACGGCCTGAAGGGGCCGATCGGCGCCCCGGTGACGGCTTGCGCCGCGAGCATCCAGGCCATCGGTGACGCGGCCCGGCTGATCCGCTGCGGCGAGGCCGACATCGCGGTGTGCGGTGGCGCCGAAGCCGCGCTCGACCGCGTCAGCCTGGGTGCTTTCGCCGCGGCGAAGGCGGTCTCCACCGGCTTCACCGCCACACCGGCCCGCGCCTCGCGGCCCTTCGACCTGGCGCGCGACGGATTCGTGATGGGTGAAGGCGCCGGCATGCTGGTGATCGAATCGCTCGAGCACGCGCTGGCGCGTGGCGCAGCACCGCTGGCCGAACTCATCGGCTATGGCACCAGCGCCGATGCGTTCCACATCACCGCCGGCCCCGAAGACGGCAGCGGCGCGCGGCGCTCGATGCAGGCGGCCCTGGCGCAGGCCGGCCTGGCCCCATCCGACGTTCAGCATCTCAATGCCCACGCGACCTCGACACCGGCCGGCGACTCGAGCGAATTGGCCGCCGTGCGCGACTTGTTCGGCGCCGGCGCCTCACTCGCCATCACCGCCACGAAGTCGGCGACAGGCCACCTGCTGGGCGCCGCCGGCGGCCTGGCGGCGATCTTCACGGCATTGGCCTTGCGCGACCAAACCGTGCCGATGACCCTGAACCTCGACCAGCCCGACGCGCTTGCGGAGGGCCTGGACATCGTGCGCGGCGCACCGCGGCACATGCCCATCATCCACGCGATGGCCAACGGTTTCGGCTTTGGCGGTGTGAATGCCAGCGTGGTCTTCAAGCGCTGGGCAGCTTGATGCCCGGCGGCGGCCCGTCCCCGCTAGCATCGGCGCATGCCGATCCAGCCCTTCGAAATCCAGGGAATCAAGATCCCTCTCTTCAACGCCCAAGGCCAGTACGCCGACCTGCTCGGCGACGTGCTCGATACAACGATCTACGAGCCCTGGGCCGACGTGGTGGAGCAGATCCGCGCCACGGGCGCGAACAACGTGACGCTGATCCTGTCGGTCGGCGTGATGGCCAGCCCGACGGCCTCGGGCTTCGACCCTGCGCGATCCGAGTCGCCCGGGCTGGACGCCGTGCGCGCGCTGGCGCAACTGATCCAAGCCGCCGGCATGACGGTGACCATCAATACCTTCGTGCACGTGGCCGACACGATTTCGGGTTCGGACCCGAACGGTCAGAACGACCGCGCGAACCCGGCGGACCCTGCCGCATGGATGTCCGCATTCGGCGCTCGCGTGCTCGCGCTGGCAAGGTTCGCCGAAGACATCGGCGCCACCGCCTTCGTGCCTTTCGGCGACGAGACGCAGCATCTGGTGCGCCGCCCCGAACTGGCCGATAAGTGGGTGGCGCTGGCCGACGGCATTCGGGACGTGTTCTCCGGCGTGCTCACGTCGAACTGGTGGACGCCCGGCTGGAGCGACTCCATCAGCGCGCTGCCGGCAGCCTTGATCGAGCGGCTGGACTACCTCGGCCTCGGGCTGTTCCCGAACCTCACGGCCGACACGAACGCCAGCGTCGAAGCCCTGGTCGATGCGTACCGCAGCGACAGGAGCGGCCACGACGTGCTGCAGTTCCTGATGGACCTGTCCGCGACGTATGGGAAGCAGATCTGGATCACCGACAAGGCATTCCACAGCTTCGACGGTGCCGCGGCAGACGAGGCGCGGGTCTTCGACCCGACCATTCCACTCTCGCCCGATGCCGAGGAGCAGTCCCGCCTGTACGAGAGCTTCTTCCAGGCGATGACGCAGCACAACAGCGGCTGGCTCGCCGGCGTGTCCTTCCAGAACTACAACAACGTGCGAGACGACACGACCTGGCTAGCGCGCTTCGTCAACGGCCCGCTATCGGAGTCGCCGCAGCACAAGCCGGCCGGGACCGTGTTGACATCGTGGTTCCAGGGCCAGCGCCAGGGCATCGGCCTGGTACTGGATGACGGGTTCCATGGCGGCACGCTGCACGGCGGCTACGGGCACGACACGTTGGCGGGCGGCGGCGGCGCTGACGCGCTGCACGGCGGCAACGGCAACGATCTGCTGCGCGGCGGCGACAGCGCACCGCAACCGGTGTCTGGCTACCTGGTCGATGTCACGCTGCGCGGCGTGGCGGCCGGCGGCGTCCCGCCGCTGGTCACGGTGCGCGACAGCGAGGGCGTGGCGGTGCTGACGCAGGCGATCACCTCCGCCATCGGCGCCCAGATCAGCGGTCCGACGCACCTGACGTTCCAGATCGAAGCCGGCCGCGGCTTCACGCTGGATCTCACCAATTGGGCCTTCCTCGACTTCTCCAGCAGCGGCAACCGGTACGTGCACGTCGAAGGCGTCACGGTCAATGGCATGGCGGCCGACCTGGCGACGCAGCTCGTGTACGTGCCACCCGAGGGGCCGCGCCAGGTCGGCCAGCCCGATGGCGTGCACGGCGGTGCGTTCACGGTGAACGTCCCGGACTTCGCCGCGGGTACGGTGGCACTGATCCCGGGGATGGACGATGACCTCATCGACGGCGGCAGCGGCGTCGACACCGGGGTCTACGGCCGCGCACGCGCCGACTACGCGGTGACGGTCGCGGCCGCCGGAACCATCGTCCGCGCACTGGCGGGCGAGGAGGGTACCGATCGGCTGTCGGACGTCGAACGCCTGCGCTTCGCCGACACAGGAGTCGCACTCGACCTGGACGGCCATGCCGGTCAGGTTGCGCGCGTGCTGGGCGCAGTGTTCGGTCCCGCCACGGTGGCGCGCCCCGACTTCGTAGCGGTCGGGCTCGGATTGCTGGATGGCGGGCTGGCGGTGCCGGAGGCCATCGCGCTGGCACTGGACGCGCGCCTGGGCCCGAGCCGTTCGGATGCGGCCGTCGTCGCGCTGTTGTACGAGAACCTCTTCGGCGCCGCGCCGACGGAAGCCGAAGTGGCCGCGTATGCGGGATGGATCTCGAGCGGCCGGTTCACGCAGGTCTCGCTGGCGCAGCTCGCCGCCGACTCATCTTTCAACGCGGCCCGCATCGACTTGGCCGGCCTGTCCGAATCGGGTCTGGCATTCGATCTCTAGGCGAGGAGCCTGCGCGGCAGAGATCGGGGCCTGCGCGATCGTCGCCGCCGCATGAAGACAGCGGCATGAACGGGACTCGCGGCAACGCCGCGCGGGTGGCCGGCCCGGCCATGGGACCGGTGAACGGAAGGCAGGGCGCGCCGCAGCCAGGCGGCTACAGCTCGTGCGAATAGACGATGAAACCCGCGTGCCGCCCCAGCTTGTC
>CAMLJY010000142.1 GCA_946480465.1 uncultured Burkholderiales bacterium | reverse complement strand
TCATGTCTCGACTGACCGAGTTCTCAAAGGGAAGAAGACACCTTGAAAGGGGTGGTTCTCAATGGTGTAATTTTCCACCCCATTGGCCCCAATGGCCATACGCGTGAACCTGCGTGCATCGATGCCGGACGTGAGCCTCATGTCGCTCACCTTCGTGTGGTTCCCCATCGAAAATCCGACTCGACTGCTGGTGTCGGTCTCCGCAGGCTTTGGACCGATAAGGCGGGTATGCCACATTCCAGCCCCCCTGACGATCAGGCCATCAGGAATCTTGATTCGGTCAGACTGATTGAAGGCCCCCTTCGGGAACCAAATGCCCGCCTTATTCTCGCTCTTGGCTTTGGCCAGGCAGGCCTTGATGGCATCCAAGTCGTCCAGAGAATCATTCGCCACGGCGCCGCATGCAGCGACAGAGACTAGATTCCCCGGCATGACGTCAGCATCAGGAGCCATTTCCAGATCGACAAGATCGACATGATAGGCCGGAACGACATCGTTCGGACCCTTCTGAATTCTGACTCGATCGCCGGAGTTGATACTGATTTCGACGTCTACCTCATCGAAAAAACGCACCGTCTTCGCACCATTGAACTTTGGTTCGAAGAGCCTTGCCGAAGACACCGGAATATCAGCGCGGCGAGTGCCGTTCACGTAAAGACCGATCGTCCCGCTGGCTCGATCGGGAACCGAATAGCGGAGCACCAGCCGGTTTGCCGGCAACACGCTGGTGAACTCAATGTACTTGCCGGGGGCATCCAAGAGCACGCTCTTACCGCCGGATGCTTCCCACCCTTGCTGCATCGCGGAGACAACCGCTCCATTGCCCTGAGCACTTTCTGCTTCGTAGGTAATCCAAGGTACTGCCGCTCCTCTTGGGCTGGCCTCGCCCCGATAGGGCGGCGATACGCCCGATTGCGCAGCTGATTGCGTGACAAACAGGCAAGCAGCGCCCACCAATGCAAGAACGCTGCGAAGCCAGCAAGAATTTGATTGCACAGGACATTCCGGCGAAGAAAGTTGCCGAATTCTATCGATTGCATCCTCCGAAAAATGCAATCAAATGTCCACGGAGACTCAAGTTCGCCTGCGGCCCGACTCAGCCCGACTCAACCCGCCAACGCCGCCTGCAGCGGCTGGCGCGCGCGGAAGGCCCACTTCGGCCCCAGGCGCAGGGCTTCGAGCGTCATCGAGCTGGCCTCGGCGAAGAACAGCTCCTCGTCCAGCCCGTGGCGCTCGAAGGCGCGGCGCTGGCGCGCGGTGCGCTTGCGCAAGTCGCCCTCGGCTGTCTCGCCGTGGCCGCGGGCCTGGCCGAAGAGCGACGCGGCGCGCCGCGCCGCCTCCAATGCCGCAGCCGAGAGGGCGGGAATCGCCCTCGGCGCGGCCAACCGCGCCTGCGTGATGAAGGGATTGCGGCCCACCACCAGGCCCCAGGGCCGCAAGCCCTCGGCCGGGTCGATGCACAAGGCCTCCAGCCGCGTCAGGCCGAAGAGACGCGCCAGCTGCATGCGCACCGCCAGCCAGGGATCGCTGCGGCTGATCTGCTGCAGCGCTTCGGCTGCCTGGTCCTCGTCGCCCGGCACCGGCAGCACCAGCGACTTCAGCAGCTCGGCCGCGGGTTCGTCGCCCTGCCCCGCCGCCTGGTGCAGCCAGTGGATGGCTTGCTCGGATTCCGGCAGCGAAGCCGACTCGCGCAGCAGCAGCGCACCCAGCTTGCGCTGCGCCTCGGCCTGGCCGCGCAGCGCGGCCTTTTCGAGGAAGAAGCGCGCCATCTGCGGATTGGCCACCGAGAGGCGGTGGTCCGAATGCACGCGGTACAGGTGCAGCCAGGCCTCGTCCTGTCCGGCGTCAGCGGCACGCAGCAGGAAAGCGGCGCCGCGGCGCATGTTCTGCAGCTCGGCCACCGAAGCCGCTTCGAAGGCAGCGCACGCTATCCCACAAAAGACGCGTCCCAAGGCGTAGGAGGCGACGCGATCGCCCTGGCCGGCCCGCTGCTCCAGGATGTCCATCAGCGGCCGCAGCGCAACGCCCGCGAGCGGCCGGCCTTCCTGTTCGGCCCGCTGCACCGCCTTGACCGCCAGCGCGGCGAAACGCGCCCGCCCCTCGGCGTCGGCAGGATCGTCGAGCAGTTGCATCGCGGTGCCGAGTGCGCGCGGCAGCGCGGCGGACGCCGCGGCCCCGCCCGCCTCCACCGCGCGCGCCAGCGCCATGAGGGCCGCTGCCGGCAACTGCAGCGAAGCCACGCCGCTCAGCGCCGCCAGCCACGCTGGCGGTGCCGCATCGGCTTCATGCGTCGGTGCGTTGCCGCTGTCTTCATGCGCTATCACTTCGGCCGCGAACGCATTGCCCTGGCGCGCGGCGGCTGCCAGCCAGCCCCGCGCTTCGCCGGGCCGAGCGCCCTGGAGGCTCAGCCACACGCCCAGCTTCAGCTGGGCCGCGGCGCAGCCGTCCTGCGCCGCGCGCGCGAGCGACGCTTCCAGGCCGTGCTCCAGCAGTTCGGCCAGCGGCAGGCTCTCGGCGATGATGCGCGCCGCCTGCGGCAGGTCGCGTGTGTTCGGCTGCGCCAGGTGATCCAGTCCGCTCGTGACATGGCGGGGAAATCCGTCCACGCCCAGCAGGTAGCGCCGCCCCACTTCACAGCGGGCGCCGGCATCGCCCTGGCGTGCGGTGGCAAGCAATTGGATGTCCTGGCGGCGCATGCGATCGGGGTCCCTGCAGTGAATCTCGCGGTCACGATAGAAACCCGGGGCAGTCGACAGCATGGCGGCCGAATGACGAAATCGTCATTTGCCGGTCACTCACGCGTCGGTTGGTTTCGCGAATCGCCCCGAAAGAGGCGCAAAAGAAAAAGGGCCGTGCCTCGAGAGGCACGGCCCTTGGCCGCTGGGCTGCGGGAATCCAGCCGCGCGCGGAGCGCGGGAGACGATCAGAAGCGGTGGCGGATGCCCAGGTCGAAGCCGGTGGAGTCGCGGCCGTTGTTCGGGCTGGGCAGCGCCGGTGCGCCGGAGGTGGCGAAGGCCGCGCGCTCCTTGTTGTTCACGCGCGCCACCGTGGTGTACAGCGAGGTGCGCTTCGACAGGTCGTGCACGTAGCCGACGGCGATCTGGCTGGAGTCGTTCTTGTCGGTGTTGGTGCCGGCGGCGGTACGGCCGGACGCGTCAGCGTGGATATAGGACGCGCGGATGGTGCCGGCACCCAGCGGTACGTGCACACCCAGGTTGGCGACGGCCAGCTTCTGGTCGGCCAGCTTGGCCTGGCTGTAGTAGCCCATCAGCTTGACGACGCCGAAGTCGTACGAACCACCGACCGAGGCGAACTTGTGCTTCTGGTCGCCATTGGCGTTCAGCACGGTCTCGGTCTGGCCGTAGGACACCGTGACGTCCAGCGGGCCGGCGCCATAGCCGGCACGGCCGCCGATGTACTTCTTGCCAGCCACCTTCTCGCTGGGCGCGAAGGACACCTGGGCCTTGAAGCCGCCGAGGTTGCCCGGGGTGAAGTAGCTGAACTCGTTGTCCACGCGGGTGTTGGTGTCGACCGCGGCGCCGAAGCTGGTGGCGAACTTGTCCGCGCTGGCGATGCCGGTGGTGCCGAAGGCGTCGTAGTCGCCGTAGGCGGTGTAGGTGGGCGCGAAGTCGCGGCCGAGGCGGATTTCACCGAAGTTGCCCGACAGGCTCACGGTCGAGCGGCGGTTCCAGAACCGGGCCGCGTCCGACTGCGTGCCGCTGTCGGCGTTGAAACCGGTCTCGAGCCAGAAGCCGGCCTTCAGGCCGCCGCCCAGGTCTTCGACCCCGCGGAAGCCGAGGCGGCTGGTGTTGTAGCCTCCGCTGGCCATCGAGTTGAGGCTGTTGTCGCCGTTCTTCACGTGGCGCACGGCGACGTCGACGACGCCGAACAGCGTGACGTTCGATTGCGCGCTGGCGGAAGCGGCGGCGGTGGCGAGCAAGGCAAGAGCTGCGATGTGCTTCATGGGGTTCCTGTGACTACTGTTGATAGCGAGCGTGTCCATCTCGATTCGCGCCTTGCGGCCATGCCGCAGGTGCGAGGGACAACGTGAGCGTAGGAACCGCGATTCGGCGCGTCATGCACGCCGTCGCAACCGGGTGGCCGGTGTTCGCACGACACCCCCGAAAACCGCACCGCGTGTGTCGCCGATGCCGCAGGCGCCTCTGCGCCCGTGTTCAGCGTCCGGGGCTTGTCAGCGCCCCAGCGCGTGCACCGGCTCGCGTGCGCGCATGGCCACCTCGGGACCCGGGAACCACAGGCCGAACACGGTGCGCTGGCCGGCGCCGCTGGTCACCGTGGCGCGGCCACCATGCAGGTCCATGATGGACTTGACGATGGCCAGCCCGAGGCCCGAGCCGGAGGCCGATCCCTCACGCGCGGGATCGGCACGGTACAGCCGCTCGAAGATGCGCGCCTGCTCGGCCTGCGGGATCGGCGGGCCGTCGTTGGACACCTCGATCAGGCACGCGCCGTCCTCGTAGATGGTCGATGCGACGCAGACGTCGCTGCCCGGCGTGGCGTAGCGCAGCGCGTTGGACAGCAGGTTGCCCATCGCGCGGATCAGCAGGGTCTTGTCGGCCCAGACGCGGCGCTCCACCTGCGGGTTGCAGTGCAGCTCGCAGCCCAGCTGCACGCTGCGCTCCTCCGCCAGCGGCTCGAAGTAGTCACGCACCCGCCCGGCCACGGCGCGCAGGTCGATCCATTCCTTGTCCAGCGACGCGCGGGCATCCTCGGCGCGGGCCAGGAACAGCATGTTCTCGATCAGGCGCGAGATGCGCTCGTAGTCTTCCACCGCGGACTCCAGCACCGCCCGGTACTCGGCCGCGCTGCGCGGCTTGGACAAGGCCACCTGCGCCTCCCCCAGCAGGTTGTTGATCGGCGTGCGCAGGTCGTGCGCGAGGTCGGACGAGAACTCCGACAGGCGCTTGAAGGCGTTCTCCAGCCGGTCGAGCATGCGGTTGAAGGCCTGCCCCGACTCCTGCAGCTCCAGCGGCGCGTCGCCCAGCGGCAGCCGCTCATGCAAGGCGTTGGCACTGATGCGGCTGGCGGCCATGCCCAGGCGGCGCGCCGCAACGACGATGCGCCGCGCGATCACCATGCCGAGGAAGCTGGCGGCGACGACGCTGGCCAGCAGCGCACCCGCCAGCACGCGCCAGCCGTGCAGCACGACGTCGCGCGCCTGCGTCACCTCCAGCGCCAGTGCCGCGCGCAGCGAACGCCGCCCGTCGCGCACGTACTGGTCGGGCACCGCGATCTGCGCCACCAGCAGGCGGTAGACGCGGCCGTCGCCGGTGGCCCATTCGGTGGTGAGCGGGCCGTACAGCTGGTGCAGCGTGCGCAGCTTCTCGTGGGTGATGCCCTGCGGCACCTCGTCCATCGCCAGGCCGGTGACCGGCAGCGCGTTCAGCGGCACGTCGAACCAGGCCGATGCGGCGATCAACCGCCGGTTGTCGTCCAGCAGCGCGACGTGCAGGCTGCCCATCTGCGTCTCGATGCGGTTCACCAGCGCCTGGCCGACCAGTTCGACGTCGTAGCGCGCGGCCGCCAGGTCTTCATGCAGGAACGCGAGGTTGCCCAGCATCAGCACCTCACCGCCTTCGCGCAGCTGGTCGCGCGTCATGCGCATCACGGTGTAGCCGCAGCCGGCCACCAGCAGCACCGAGATCAGCGTGATCGCGAAGCCGATCTGCGCCGTCATCGACAGGCGCAGCGCATGCGAGGCGCGCTGCAGCAGCCGGATCAGGCCCATGGCGAGCCGTCGCCACCGCCGCCGTTGCCGCCATCGCCGCCGGCCTGGCCATCGCCGGTGCGGCCGGTCGACTCGTCCGCCGCGCGCGATTCAAACAGGTAGCCGACGCCGCGCACGGTATGGATCAGCTTCTGCTCGAAGGGATCGTCCAGCTTGGCGCGCAGGCGGCGCACCGCGACGTCGACGACGTTGGTGTCGCTGTCGAAATGCATGTCCCAGACATGCTCGGCGATCAGCGTGCGCGAGACGACTTCGCCGGTGTGGCGCAGGAAGTAGTCGAGCAGCGCGTACTCCTTGGCCGTGAGCTCGATGCGCTGCCCGCCGCGGGTGACGCGGCGGCGCGCCACGTCCACGCGCAGGTCGGCCAGTTCGCGCACGGGGTCGACCTTGCCGGCGCCGCGGCGCAGGATGGTGCGGATGCGCGCCAGCAGTTCGGAGAAGGCGAAGGGCTTGACGAGGTAGTCGTCCGCACCCAGCTCCAGGCCCTTCACGCGGTCGGCCACCTCGTCGCGCGCACTGATGAAGAACACCGGCGTCTCGCGCTGCTGGCGCAGCGAGCGCAGCACCGTCCAGCCGTCGGCGCCGGGCAGCATCACGTCCAGCAGCACCAGGTCGTAGTTGCCGGTGGTGGCCAGGTGCAGGCCTTCGATGCCGTTGTGGGCGACGTCGACGACGAAGGCTTGCTCCATCAGGCCCTTGCGGA
Organism: uncultured Burkholderiales bacterium; assembly: GCA_946480465.1. Next base: position 2,774 of record CAMLJY010000142.1, on the reverse strand, counting down.
TGTAGGCCGCGGTCTTGGGTTCGTCCTCGACGATCAGCACACGCATGCCAGGATCATAGGGTCAGGGTTTCAGGCAGATGACCGATTTGTAATCCGGCCGACAGGCTCGTGCACGCGCCTGCTCCCTATCGTGGCGTCCTGTCAATCAGAAGGAGCCCCAAGTGAACGCACGAGCCATCCGCACCGCCGTCATTGCCCTCGCCGCCGCCGCCTCGGCCGCCGCCTTCGCGCAGACCGCGGCTGATAACGGTCCGAAGACGCGTCAGCAGGTGCTGGCCGAGCTGGCCGAAGCCAGGCGCAATGGCGAGCTGCCGGTCGCCGGCGAGTTCGGCCCGACCGCCAAGGAACTGGGTGCCGCATCGACCCTGACGCGCGAGCAGGTGCGCGCCGAGGTGCTGCGCGCCAGCCGCCATGGCACCCTGCTGGCCGCCGGCGAGCTGGCCCCTGACACCGCGCCCATGGCGCCGCTGGCTGCGGGCAAGACGCGCGCCCAGGTCAAGGCCGAGCTGGCCGAAGCCCAGCGCAACGGCGAACTGCTGGTGGCCGGCGAGATCGGCGCCACGCAGCGCGAGATGTCGGGCCCTGCCCGCACGGTGCCGGTGAATGCCGCGCCGGCCGTCGCCGCACGCTGACGCGAGCAAGGCCGCTTGCCGCAACCATCGCGGCCTTGCCGCGGCCAACGAGCGCATCGCGCGGCCCGGCCCAAGCCATCCCGGATAACCGCTTCGTGACGCGGCCATCCCGGAGCCGCCAAAGCTCGGGCGGAACCGGCTCGGCGCCGCTCGCGCGGTGCCCGGCCCGGGCCGCCGCCGCGAAACCGCCCTCAGATCAGATCTCAGCCCCTCTTCACTCCGCCTGCACCAGCGTCGTCACCTTCGCGAAGTCGCGGCCCCACAGGTCGATGCGCGCGGTGAACGGCACGCTGTCGCCGGGGCCGGCCGCCGGCAGCTGGCCGACACGCTGGAAGCCCGCGAGCCGGCCCTGCGCATCGCGCAGCATCACCCACAGCTGCATCCTTCGCACGATGCCCGGACCGGGGTTGTGCACGTTGCCCGTCACTTCCACGTAACGCGTGCGATAGCGCTGCGTGAAGTTGACCAGCGCGCTGCCCTCCAGCGCGCGGGTGCCGTTGACGGCCACCTCCAGCTTGGGCCGCGGCCCGGGCAAGGCCGCCTTGCGGATCGGCTTCCATTCGGTGCGCCAGCCGGTCACCCGCGGCACGCCATACGGCTGCAGCAGGATGGGCAGGCGTTCACCGGGGTACAGCATGCCGGCCTCGGCGACGACGATGGGCCGGCCGGCCTGCGCCCCGTCCAGCGGCGTCAGCAGCAGCGCGGGCGACAGCGCGATCGCATCGCTGCTGCGGTTGACCAGTTCGGTGACGTGGATCGGCCGCTGCGTGTTGTCGCGCAGCGCCGCGATGGGCAGCAACTCCAGCTGCTGCGGATCGAAGCGTTCGGCCTCGGTGGCCAGCAGGTCCTCGCTGCCGGCGGGCAGCGGCGGGATGGTTTCCGGCCCCGCCGCGGTCCGCACCGCGCGATCGGTGCTCGTCACCGTGGCGCGCCCGCCGTCCGCCTGCAGCAGGCCGTGGCCGATGCGCACCTCCCACGCGGCGATGGCGGCGCGGCCGAAGCGCTGCACCTGGAAATCCAGTGTCGTGTGCTGGCCCGGCCGCAGCTCACCGCCGCTGCCGTAGCCATGCCCCAGGCCGATGACCGCACCACGGTCGTCCAGCAGCGTCACCAGCGCCTCCAGGCCGGCGATGGCGGCCTCGCGGTCGTTGACGATGCGGCCGACGAAGCGCAGCTCGTCCTCGCCGGACTGCAACAGCCGCATGCGCGCGAACTTCAGCGCCGGCCCGGCCACGCTGCGTGACGGCGCCGACAGCGGGCGCACCAGCAGGTCCTGCCGCGTGACCGTGCCCTGGGACGGCAGGTCGATCAGCACCGGCAGCGATTCACCCGGCGCGATGCTGTCCAGCGGCAGGCTCTGGCTGCGCTTGCCGAGCGGCTGGGTTTCGTCGAAGAAGGCGGCCTCGATGCTCGGCCGCTGCAGCGGCGCATCGTGCGTGTTGCGCGCCATCACCAGCAGCTTCGCGCTGGACGAGCTGCCGCGGCGGATCAGCACCTGCTGCGGCTCGCCGAGCTTCAGCGCATCGGCCGGGATGCCGCGCGGCAGCACCGGCTTCGGCGGCACGGCCGCCACGCCCGGGGACGGCTTCGACGGCCGATTGCCGACCAGCATGACCGCGGCCGTGACCACCACCACCACCGCCAGCCCGAGGCCCAGCCCCCAGCCCAGCGCATGGGTGGCCACACGGCGCCGGCGCGCGCTCTCTTCATGCGCCAGGCGCTGGCGCGCGGCATCGGTGACCTGCGCCAGCATGCGTTCCAGCCGCTCGGACACCTTGTCCTCGACCAGCGTCACCGAGCCGCAATGGCCGCACACGTACTCGTTCTGCGCCTGGCGGCGCAGGTCGGCGCTGCCGCACTCGCCGCACTTGAGGGTCTTGAGGTTGATCGTCATCGCGATGGCAGCCGCAAGGCGCTGCGCCGCGATTCTTTCGCAGCCCGGCGGCGACCAAAGTCACCGCGCCTCGGCCGCTGCTCGGGTCGCTGCTCAGGCCGGGTTCGGCGGCGGCGCGGGCGCCTCGCTCCACAGCCGGCCGCCGGTGGCCCAGTCGTGACGGGCCACGTCGCGGAAGATCACGTCCACCGAGTCGGGCTTGCTGCCCAGCACGCGCACGCAGGCCTCGGTGAATTCCTTGGCCAGCG
>CAMLJY010000141.1 GCA_946480465.1 uncultured Burkholderiales bacterium | reverse complement strand
AGCTCTTCATCGCGACGCCGCAAGGCGACCGCAGCGTGCGGCTGATGCCGGCCGCGGTGGCGCGCGCCGCTGCCGACGAGACGCACCGCCGCGGCAAGCCGGTGCTGGCGCATCCGACCGACGTGGCCGGCCTGCGCGGGGCGCTGGACGCCGGCGTGGACGTGCTGCTGCACACCACGCTCGGCGTCGTCGAACCCTGGCCGGCGCCACTGGTGGCCCAACTGGTCGAACGCCGGACCGCGCTGGTGCCGACGCTGAAGCTCTGGCCCTTCGAACTGGCCAAGGCCGGCGTGCCGGACGGTGTGCGGCAGCGCCTGGTGGGCGCGACGCAGCAGCAGCTGAAGCAGTACGCCGACGCCGGCGGGCTCATCCTGTTCGGCACCGACGTCGGCTACATGACCGACCACGACCCCGCCGACGAATACCGGCTGATGGCCGGCGCCGGGCTCACGCCCGCGCAGATCCTCGCGTCACTGACCACCGCGCCCGCGGCGCGCTGGAACGAGCAGGCACGCCGCGGCCGCGTGGCCCCCGGCCAGGACGCCGACCTGGTGGTGCTGGGCGGCGATCCGCTGGCCGACGCGCGGCATTTCGCGGACGTGCGCTGCACCATCCGCGGCGGCGGACTCTTGCACGCGAAGTAAGCGGCAAAGCGCCGCAGCGAGCGCCGTCACCCCGCCGAGGCGGGCGCCATCGTCCGGCCGACGGGCGCCTCTCCCTGGCTAAGCCAGGGCCAGCGGGTCGAGCCGCCGGTGCGGCACCTCGACCAGGTCGCGGCGGTGCCAGCCGCGGCCGGGGCGGATCGGGTATTCGGCGGCGTAGCTCGCGTCGGCCGAGACGATCTCCAGGTACAGCACCGGCGCGCCGTTGCCGTCCAGGCGCTCGCCGACGTAGGCGAACAGCGTGTCGGGCCGGGTCTCGGCCAGCAGGCGGTCGAACAGCGCGCGCCGGCGCACCGGGTCGGCGATGCTCGCCGGGTCCTCGATGCCGCGCGCGGCCAGCGGCAGCCAGTCGGTGGCCAGCAGCACGCCGGGGATGCAGGTGTCCATCTCGATCGCGTAGACCTGCCCGTCGGTCTGCATGCCGCGGCGCACGTAGGCGCGCAGCGGCGTGAAGAACTCGCGGAACGCGGCATTGATGTCCGCCGACTCCATGAAGCGGTGCTGGCGCGCTCCACGGTGGTCGTTGCGCAGCAGGTCTCGGACGAGATCGGAGGTCTTCATGGTGCTGTGATCGGCAAGGCGGCGCCGGGCTTGAGTCGCGGTGCGGATCGGACGGGTTCAGGTGCCCCGTCCTTCGCGCATAGCATGCAGCACCTCGCCCCGAGAAAGCCTGCCGGATGAGCGCCACGAGCGTGATCAATTTCATCACTTTTGACCGTGTTACCGGCTTGCATGACGGACGTCACGCCGCCCGCGCCAAGCGCTGCGCGAGGAGGCCGGCATGAAGCTGAAGATGGCTGAGAACTCGCTGTTCGCGATCCTGCTGCGCTCGCCGTGGTGGATCAGCCTGCTGATCGCGGGCGGCTTCGTGCTCGTCTCGGCCGCGCTGCTGCCGGCCGAATGGCGCGTGCTGGGGGCGCTGTCGGGCTTTCCGTTCTTCGTCATCGGCGTGATGGCCGCCAGGCGGCAATGGGGCCAGCCCAGCGCGGCCCAGGTGCAGCGCGCGGCCGAAACACTCGCCGCCCTGCCCTGGCCTGCTTTCGAGACGCTGCTCACGCGCGGCTTCGAGCGCCAAGGTTATGAAGTGAAGCCGCTGCCCGCCGGCCGCGGCGCCGACCTGGAACTGGCGCGCGGCGGCCGTCGCACGCTGGTGGCCGCACGGCGCTGGAAATCCGCCCGCATCGGCGTCGAGGCGCTGAAGCCGCTGCAGGCCGCCCGTGACGCGACCGAGGCCGAAGCCGCGATCTTCATCGGCCTGGGCGAGCTGAGCGAGCAGGCACGGCCATACGCCGCCGAGCACGGCCTGCAGATCTGGCAGGCCGGCGAGCTGGCGAAGATCGCCGCGGCCGGAGAGCTGGCGAAGACCGCCGCGGCCGGCGAGGGCCGCTGAGCGGCGGGGGCCGGCGCTCCAGTCGCTGCTGCCCCCGTCCCGGCGCGTCAGCGCCCCGCGAGTCGGGGCCCGGCGGCCGCCGGGCAGGCCTTACGATGCCGCCCCGCAACGCCGTGCCCGCCCGGGCCGGCCCAGACCACGACAGGGAGAGCTTGTGATCCGCCGTTCCATCTTCACGCTGCTGCTGGCCGCAGCGGCCCTGGCTTCCTGCGGCGGCGGCTCGTCCGGCCCGGACACCACCAGCCGCGCCGCGGCCGCCGCAATGGAGGCCGCACGCAGCAGCACGCCGCGGCAGCAGGCGGCGGCCGTACCGGCCGCGGCCCAGGGCGCCGGCAGCATCGACCCGGTCGACGCCGCGAACCAGCTGATGGACTACGCCGAAACCTGGTTCCCGACCTACTTCCCCGAGCATGCGGCCACCAGCTCGGCACTGGGCTACACCTACCGCGCCTATTCCAGCGGCATCTACCTGGGCGTGCGCGATGGCCAGGTCTACGTGCTGGGCGGGATCTTCGGCAACGACGTGGTGCCGGTCGGCGCGGTCACCGACTTCATCACGCCGCAGCCGCGCGTGCTGTCCACGCTGTGCGCGGCGCCCGGCGCCACGCACGACGTGTTCGCGACACCGGCTGCGGCCGTCGGCCGCAATGCGGCCGCCACGCTGGCCGGCTGCAGCGGCGCCATCGACCGCGTGCGCTGGCGTCAGACCGCGGGCCCGGCGGTCGCGTTGCCGGCCGATGCCACGCAGACCATCAGCTTCGACCCGCCGCAGCCGGGCAGCTACGCCTTCCAGGCCGAGTTCACCGATGCCACCGGCAGCGCGCGCAGCCAGGCCGTGTCGATGGAGGTGGCCGCGGCCGCCGCATCGGCCACCGGCCTGACGCTGCGTGCCAGCCACTCGGTGCGCATGGGCGGCAAGGTCTCGGTGCGGGCCTGGCCCGCGCTGGCCGACGGCGACAGCATGAAGGCAATCACCTGGACGCAGATCGAAGGCCCGCCGGTGACACTCGACCTGGGCAGCAGCCGCGTCGCCTTCTTCACCGCCCCCGAGGTCACCCGCGACACGCTGGTCCGCCTGCGCGCCACGCTGCACACCACCGCCGGCCGCAGCGCGAGCGACGAGGTGATGGTGCTGGTCGAGCGCCACGCCCAGGCGCCGGCCAGCAACGACAACGCGGTCTGGGCCGGCGAGCACGTGCCGCGCGTCTACCCGTACGTGGCCGGCGGCACCTATGCCGGCGTGCTGCGCCGCTGCACCTTCGACCCGGCGATGAGCTGGGACGCGCCGTACAACCTCTGCACGCTGTCGACGCTGCCCTTCCTGGCGCAGGACACCGGCGGCGGCGTGCCCACGGTGGAACAGGTGATGGCGCGCGTGCTGGTCTCGCACGACTGGCTGGGCCGCAACTTCGAGGCCTTCCTGCGCACGCACGACACCCGCGGCGACTTCCGCCGCATGCTCAACAGCGTGACGGCCATCGTGCTGTCGACGCACGTGCGGCCGTCCTTCTACTACGTGGCCGCCGGCGCGATCTACCTCGACGCGGAATCGTTCTGGCTAACGCCCGAAGAACGCGACACCGTCAACGAGGCGCCCGATTACCGCAGCGACTTCGGCAGCGAGCTGCGCTACCAGACGCTGTGGCGCTACGTCAAGGACGGGTACAGCATCTTCAAGTACTTCGACCCCGCGCAGCGCATCACCCGCACGCTGGACGACGTGCAGAACGAGTCCGCCTGGCTGATGTATCACGAGCTGGCGCACGCGCTGGACTTTCTGCCGCCCGGCGAGTACGGCACGCTGCAGTGGCCGCTGACGGTCGTGGACAACGTCTACCCGCGCCTCGCCAGCTACCAGCTCACGTCCAACCTCGTCTCGTCGCTGTACCCGCTGACCTCGCAGCTGCTGCACGACCTCGGCGGGGTGCAATACCGCGGCGCCACCGCCACCGCCGCGCAGAAGGCGCTGACGCCGGCGGAGGTGGCGGCTGCCTTCAGCGTCGACCTCGCGACCGACGATTACGCCTACTCGACCCCCTTCGAGGACATCGCGATGACGCTGGAAGAAGTGCTGATGCAGCGCCGCCTGGGCATCCGCCGCGACTTCGCGATCGCCGACGCGGGCGGTGAATCGGCGGACACCACCATCCTGCGCTGGGGCCAGCGCGGCCGCGTCGGCGAGCCCGCGCTGCGGCCGCGCGCCGCCGCCATCGTCCAGGCCCTGGTGCCGTGGCTGGATCCGGCCGAGCTGGCCCAGCTGCCGGCGCCGATCGCGATGCGCCCTGGCCTGAGCTGGGAAGCGAACCTGCTGCTGCCCGCCATCCCGCGGCAGGCGCGCCCGAAGGACGCGCCGCCCACGCTGCAGGAAATGGCGCAGTTCCAGCGCGAGCTGCAGCGCATGCACCGACCGCACCGGCTGCCGGCCGGCGTGCAGCGCCTTCAGGCCGCCGCGGCGCTGCGGCGGTAGAACAGCAGCGAGCCCGACAGCACCAGCAGCGCGCCGCCGCAGGCCCGGTCCAGCCACAGCACGGCGCGCCGCTTCAGCAGCCGGACCGCATGCGCGCCGATCGCGGCGTAGGCGAACATCACCGCGAAGTCGAGCAGCGCGAACACCAGGCCGATCACCAGGTACTGCGGCCCCTGCGGCGCGGCGGGGTCGATGAACTGCGGCAGCAGCGCGGAGCAGAACAGGTAGCCCTTCGGGTTCGTCACCGCGACCAGGAAGGACTTCATGAAGACGGCGCGCGGGCTGCCGGCAGCGTCGGCGCCGGTGGCCTCGGCCCCGGCCAGGTCCAGCCCGCCCTGCGAGCGCAGCAGCCGCCAGCCGAGCCAGGCCAGGTAGGCCGCACCGACCCACTTCACCACGCTGAACCAGAATTCCGAGGCCGCCAGCAGCGCGCCCAGGCCCAGCGCGACCGCGCCGACCAGCACGAAGTCCGACGCCACCGCGCCGAGCATGCCGGCCACCGAGCGCCGCAGCCCGAAGCGCGAGCCGTTGGCCAGCGCCAGCAGCACCGTGGGGCCGGGCGTGGCGATCGCGACCAGCGCCACGACGGCAAAGGCCAGCAGGGTCATCGGGTCCATCGGTACGGGTCCTTTGTGGTCGGGCGCCGGTCGCGAGGGCGGCAGCGCGGGTACATCGGCGCGCGAGCATAGCCGCGGCAGCGATGCCCTGGTCAGCGGCCGGCCTCTGCCTCTGCCGGCGCCGGCGCGTCCAGCAGCTTCACCAGCGCGTGCAGCACACGGTTGACCGGCGTGGCCACGCCCAGCGCGGTGCCGCGCCGGACCACGTAGCCGTTGAGGTGGTCGATCTCGCTGGGCTTGCCGCGCATCAGGTCCTGCGCCGTCGACGAGAACTGCGTCGGCATGGTCTGCGCAATGCGCTGCACCGCGGCCCAGGGTTCGTCCACCGGCGTCACGCCGTCCGCCCGCGCCACCGCGAGGCACTCGTCGACCACGTCGCGCATCACCGCCTGCACGCCCTCGGCCTGCGCCAGCACGCCGTAGGGCTGCCGCACGATCGCCGACAGCGCGTTGTAGGCGCAGTTCAGGATCAGCTTGGACCACAACAGGCCGCGCACATTGTCCGATAGCACCACCGGCACGCCGGCCGCCTCGAACAGCGCGGCCAGCGCGCTGCCCGCTCCCGCGGCGCCGAAAGCCAGTTCGCCGCGGCCGTGGTGTCGCACGTGGCCGGGGCCGGCCATCTCGGTGGCCACGTACACCACCACCGGCAGCACCGGCCGGCCCAGCGCGGCCTGCAGCCGGTCGGCGTTGTCGACGCCGTTCTGCAGGCTCATCACCACGGCATCGGCGGCCAGGTGCGGGCGGATCTGCGCGGCCGCCGCGTCGCTGTCGCCCGACTTCACGCACACCAGGACCAGCGTGGCGCCGGCGGCGGCGGCCGGATCGGTGCTGGCCCGCAGCCGGATGCGCTCGTCGAAGCCGCGTGTCTCGAGCCGAAGCCCGTCGCGCGTGATCGCATCGACGTGCGAGGGCCGGCCGATCAGCGTCACCGCATGGCCCGCGCGCGCCAGCATGCCGCCGTAATAACACCCAACCGCACCGGCGCCGAACACGGCGACACGGTGCAGCGCGGCGACCGGCAGCGCCGCTTCCGCAGGGGCGCGAGAGACGTCAGATGGGTGACCAAGGGGCATTCGGATCCTCCGTGAAGGGACAACTCGTGTGGGGCGACTTGTTGCACGAAGCTTAAGGCCTGATGCCGGCAGGGACATCCGGGCAGGCGCCCGGACCAAGCCGGTACATGCGGTTGCCCGTGGCGTGGACCCGCCGCCACGCGGCACGCCGCATCCCGGTTGCCACGCTTGTCAAGCGAGCCACCGCCTGCTTCAATCACCCGACAACTGCGCCGGAATGCACCGGCCCCAGGGACGATGAGCCTCGACTGTCGTGTGGGAGTACGACCCTTTCGTCGATGCAGCCCCGGCCCCAGCGTCGTCCAGCTGCGGCCGCCGGGGTCGGCTGCTAACCCGCAAATGACGCGAGCGGCCGGATGGCGATGCCTCGCTGCCGGCTGCCGCCGGGCCCTGGGCGCGCCATGGCAACGCTGAGCCGCGCCCGCCTGCTGCGCCTGGCCGCGGGCCTGGCCGCCGGCGCGCTGCTGGGCGGCCGCACCGCCGGCGCGCTGGCGCAAACCGTGCGGCAGGCCACCGAAGCTGAAATCAAGGCCGCCTACCTGCTGCGCTTCATCGGCTTCGTCGAGTGGCCCGCCAAGGCCTTCCCGGCGCCGGACGCGCCGCTGCGCCTGGGCGTGCTCGACGCCGACGGCGTCGCGGCGGAACTGGCGACGATGGCGCGCGGCCGCCTGCTGGGCCGCCGGCCCATCGCGCCCACCCGCCTGCGTGGCGACGACGGCATCGGCGGCCTGCATGCGCTGTTCGTCGGCCGCGACAGCAAGGGCCGGCTGCCCGGCATCATTGCCACCGCGCCCGGGCAGCCGCTGCTGACCGTGAGCGAGAACGGCGACCAGCCCGTGCCGGGCAGCGCCATCACCTTCGTGGTCGTCGACGGCAAGGTGCGCTTCGACGTCGCGCCGCCGGTGGCCGAGCAACTGCACATCAAGATCAGCGCACGCCTGCTGCCCGTGGCACGCCGTGTGCTTTCTGGCACGCCATGAGGACGCCGGCCACCTCCAAGCAGCCGTCCACGCGGCTCGCCGGGCAGGCTGATGCCCAGGTCGCGGCGATCAGCTTCGTGCCGTGGCCGCGCTCGCTGCGCTCGAAGATGGTGGCCGTGGTGCTGCTGACCACGCTGGCCGCGCTCGCGGTGGCATTGGGCGCGATGGTGGCCAACGACGTGCGCCGCTCGGAGCAGGCCTGGACCGCCGACCTGATGACGCAGGCCGAGCTGCTGGCCCAGGCCACGTCGCCCGCGCTGTCGTTCGACGATCCGAAGGTGGCGAAGGAGTTCCTGGCGCTGCTGCGCTTCAAGCCGCAGGTGAAGGCCGCCGCCATCTACGACGCGCGGCAGCGCCTCTTCGCGTCCTACCCGCCCGACCGGCCGTCCAGCCACTTCCCGATCGGCGTCGAGCCGGACGGCGCGCGCATCGTCGGCGAGCACCTGGTGGTGTTCAAGCGCGTCATCGACCGTGGTGAATTGCTCGGCACGATTTACCTGCGCGCCGACCACGAATTGACCGGCCGGCTGGTGGAGTACGGCAGCATCGCGCTGACCGTGGCGGCGCTGGCGATGCTGGTGGCCTGGGGCCTGTCGCGCCGCCTGCAGCGCATCGTGACCAGGCCGGTGGAAGAGATCAGCCACGTCGCGCACGAGGTGGTCGAGCAGAAGGCCTACTCGCGCCGGGTCGAGCGCCGCAGCGACGACGAGGTGGGCGCGCTGGTCGATTCCTTCAACAGCATGATGGCCGTCATCGAGCAGCGCACCGCCGAGAGCGAGCGCGCCCTGCGCGACGCCGCGCGCGAGGTGCTCGAACGCCGCGAAGCGCAGCAGGAGGTGATGCGCCTGAACGCCGAGCTGGAGCGCCGGGTGCGCGAACGCACCGCGCAGCTGGAAGCCTCCAACAGCGAGCTGGTGCATGCCACCGACATTGCCGAGCGCGCCAACCGCGCCAAGTCGGCCTTCATCTCCAGCATGAGCCACGAGCTGCGCACGCCGCTGAACGCCATCCTCGGTTTCGGCCAGCTGCTGGCCTCCGATGCGCACGCCTTCCCGCCGGCCAAGCAGCGCGAGTTCATGCAGCACATCCTGAAGGCCGGCAACCACCTGCTGAACCTGATCAACGAGATCCTCGACCTCGCGCGCATCGAGTCCGACAACGTGATGCTGTCGATCGAGCCGGTGGGCATCGACGCGATGCTCGACGAATGCCGCGGCATGATCGAGCCGACGACGCAGCGGCGGCAGATCCAGATGCACTTCCCACCGCCGACCGGCCTGGCCGTGGTGGCCGACCGGACGCGGCTGCGCCAGGTGCTGCTGAACCTGTTGTCGAACGCGGTCAAGTACAACCGGGACAAGGGCTCGGTCGTCGTCGATGCGCGGCTGATGGCCGATGGGCGCGTGCGCCTGTCGGTGCAGGACACCGGCGCCGGCCTGCGCGCCGACCAGATCGCCGCGCTGTTCCAGCCCTTCAACCGCCTCGGCCAGGAGTCCGGCACGATCGAAGGCACCGGCATCGGGCTGGTCGTTACCAAGCGCCTGGTCGAGCTGATGGGCGGCACCATCGGCGTCAACAGCACGCCGGGTGTCGGCAGCCTGTTCTACGTCGACCTGCCGCCGGCCGAGCTGCCGGCGCCGCGCACCAGTGCCCCGCCCCACCCGCAAGCCCCGGCCCGCCAGGGCCCGCCGGCGCACCTGCTGCTGTACGTCGAGGACAACCCGGCCAACCTGGCGCTGGTGGAAGAAGTGATCAGCACGCGCGGCGACTTCCGCACCATGTCCGCACCGGACGCGCAGATCGGCCTGGAGATGGCCCGCACCCACCACCCGCAGGTGATCCTGATGGACCTGAACCTGCCCGGCCGCAGCGGCCACGAGGCGCTGGGCCTGCTGCGCGCCGGCGAGGACACGCGCGACATCCCCGTCATCGCCGTCACCGCCAGCGCGATGGACGCCGAGCGCAGCCGCGCGCTGGCGGCAGGGTTCTTCCGCTACATCACGAAGCCGATCGACGTCGACCAGCTGAACGCGGCGATCGATGATGCGCTGGTGGTGGGGCGGGCGGACAAGGCCTGACGGGGCGGGGTGGGTGGATCGGTGCCACCCGGCCGGGGCTCTCGTGCCCGTTGTGGCTTGCTGCCACTGCCACCTGGCCGGGTCTCGCCCCGG
>CAMLJY010000140.1 GCA_946480465.1 uncultured Burkholderiales bacterium | reverse complement strand
GACAACAACCGCATGCTGTTCGGCGACGCGAAGAAGATGCTGGACGAGGTGCTGGGGGCGTTGCGGGGCTGATCCCCATCGTCGGACGCCGAGGCTTCCATGCATCGTCCGGTCCTCTGGCTTGTCCTCGTCTTGCTGGCCTTCCCAGCACAGGCGGATTCGTGGGGACCCGCAGCAGTCCAGGCCCGGTCGAGCACGAATGGCCAGTTCGTCGTTCGCATCATTCCCGGAACAAGCATGGGTGACGTGGTCGGCTTCGCGGGCGAACCGAAGGGCACCCACGCGACCGCGGAGTGGCACAGGTTCAACGGCACGTCGTTCGACAAGGTGGCGACCGCGACCCTGCTGAACCCGCTGGCTCCCGTCGATCTTGAAGTCACGAACGAAGGTGTGCTCGTCACGATAGACAACTGGCACAACCTGGGCTACGGCGCCGTCGTGGCCATCTACACACCGGATGGCGTCATCGCGAAGCAGTACACCCTCTCGGATCTCTATTCGAAAAGCGACCTGTCACGCATCCAGACTTCGACGTCGTCCATTCACTGGAGATGCAGCGGCGCTTCCACTTCACTCGAACGGAAAGATGAGCTGTGGGTCGACGACAGCCTCGGTGGGCGCTTCATCTTTTCCCTGGCAACTGGCAAGTTTGAATACCAGCGAAAGGCCGGCCGTTGCCGATGACCCGGCAGCCGCAGCAGGAAGCTCAGCGGGCTGAGCGGCGAACGCTCTGCACGGCCGGCGCTGCACCCATCCCAGGCGCCGGATTCACCCGGCTCGGCAACCCACCCGCCGCCTGGAAGGCCGCCGCCGTGCCGGCGATGCTGCTCCAGCGCACCTGCGGCAGCGCGCCCACGCGCGCGGCCCAGGCCTCGATCTGCGCGATGCCGTCGCTGGTGCCCACCACCGTCAGCGTCTTCGGCGCCACGTTGATCGTGCTGCTGTAGACCGGCTGCACGTGCGTGCCGGTGCCCAGCTGCTGCGCCAGTTGCTCGGCCGCGGCCAGGGTGCGGCCGCCGTTGCCCACCGCCACCAGCGCGCCGGCCGGGTCGTGCGCCTTCCAGTCGGCCGATGAGCGCGGCCGCCACAGGCCGGCCGCGGTGTCGTCGCTGCTGCTGCCGTGGCCGACGCTGGTGACCAGCCCCCACAGCGTCTGCGCCTGCCAGCTCGTGCCGCCGCTGCCCACCTGCGCGCTGCGCAGGCCGTCGATCTCGCTGGCCAGCAGGCCGGAGGCCACCGTGGTCGGCGTGCCGCCGAAGGCGCGGATGCGCTCGGCACAGGCGGCGCGGTCGGCGGCGGAATGGGCGTGCACGTCGAACTCCACGCCCAGCGGCGCCAGCGTGCGGATCACCTCCGCCGCGCGCGCCTCGCCCTGCAGCCAGCCGATGTCGGCGCCGATCGACCACTTCATGCCCCCCGGCTGTGAAGCCGTGCGGCCGGCCGCCACGGCACGGCGGAAGAAGTCGATCAGCGCATCGACGTCGGGCCAATTGGTCGGCACCGATTCGATGTGCATGGTGCCGGAGACATGCAGCACGGCGCCGCCCGCATCGGCCGCGCTGCCGCGCAGCTGCGCGATGCCGGCCGACGCGGCCAGCCCCAACCGCCGCCGCTGCGCGTCGGCGTACTGCACCGCCCCCTCGTAGATCGCCCACTGCGCCGCCTGCTCGGCGCTGGACTTCAGCGGCGACTTGGCCGACGGGTTCCATGGCGGCCGCTTGCCGCCATCCACGTACACCACGTTCCAGGCCGACTTCTGCGCGAAGAAGTCGTTGTCGTGCATCTTGGCGCCGACGAAGAACGGCGCCCGGGCGCCGGCCGCGTCGTGCGCGGCGGCGAAGGCGGCGTCGATCACCGTGGCAGCTGGCTGCGCGGTCAGCTCGAAGAGCTTCAGGTCGTGATGCTCGGGGCGCAGGAACAGGCCACGTCCGCTATCACCAAGATTGAGCGGCCCACCGGTGTGCGCCAGCGACCAGGTGGCGCCCAGTGCCTTGAAGGCGGCGGCCGTGGCCTCCAGAAGCGGCTCGTCGGCCTGGAAGGCGGGCACGATCGCCGGCCGTGCGTTCGGCAGCGTGCGCAGCAACTGGTAGCCGCCGGCGCGCGCGGTGGGCTGCCCGGTCGTGAGGTCGACCACCACCGATTCGTAGGCCTGGATGCGCGCCGTCTGCTCGGCCAGCGGCAGCGCCGCCAGGCCGGCCCAGTCGTAGTTCAGGTAGTAGGGCTTGGGCGGCCGCATGTGGTAGTTCAGGCCCACGTAGGGCGAGCCGGTCAGCTTGGCCATCAGCGCCGGGTGGCTGGCCTGGTAGATGTCCAGCATCGTGTCGCTCAGGTAGATGTCCACCGGCACGCGGTAGCGCTCGTGCAGCTCGACGATGCGCTGCACCGTGGCCGCGCTCAAGTCGGGATAGGAGAAGTCCTGGACGTTGATCGAGAAGCTGAGCCAGTCGCCTGCGTCGGCCGCGCCGCCGAGCGCGCCGCCCACGGTGTAGACGCGGGCATAGGCTTCGCGGGCCAGCAGGTCGGCCGGACTGCTGCCATAACCGGCATAGACCGCGGCGCCTTCGACGCCGCGCAGGTCGGCCTGGCGCAGCAGCGCCACCGTGTGCTGGCCCAGCGTGACCTGCTGGTACGCCGGCAGGGTGGCGACCGTCGCGGCCACCCAGCCATCCGGAGTCAGCGCCAGCAGGCTGCCGTCGGGCAGCAGCGCGGCGATGTAGAGCCGGCCGCCGCGGCCCCGGTCGGCCGTGCCGGCCTGCAGCTGCACGCTCAGGCTGGTGCGGTGCAGCGGGCCCGAGGCCTCGGCCCAGGCCGAGAAGCCGTCCGGGGCCGCAGCCGCGGCGACCGTCAGCGTGCACGTCAGCCCGGCCAGCAGGACCGCCCTGCACCACGCCGCGGCGCGCCGGATCGTCGAGAACATGCTCATCCCGGTTCCCTCCTGCCGGCGAAACGCGCCGGCCGGAGCCCATTGCAGCCCTGCCGGCCCCAGGCCGCAAGCCACATCGGTCACGGCCGCGCGGTGCTTTGCAGGGTCTTTACCGAGGCTTTGCGCAGCGCTTGCACAGTCGCGCCGGCGACGCCGGCGCTATCGAATGCCCTGATCGTGTCCGCATCGGCCCTCCGTCAGAATCGCGGCGCAGGAACGGAGCGACCTTGATGGAGAAGATCTGGCTGAAGCAGTACCCCGCCGGCGTGCCGGCGGAGGTGAAGACCGACGTCTACCCCTCGCTCGTGGCGCTGGTCGACGAAAGCTTCCGCAAATACCGCGACCAGTGCGCGTACAAGTTCATGGGCCGCGGATTCAGCTTCCGCGAAGTGGACGAGGCCTCGCGCGCCATGGCCGCCTGGCTGCAGGGCAGCGGGCTGGCCCGCGGCGACCGGGTGGCGGTGATGATGCCCAACGTGCCGCAGTACCCGGTGGCGGTGGCCGCCATCCTGCGTGCCGGCCTGGTCGTGGTGAACGTGAACCCGCTGTACACCCCGCGCGAGCTGGAGCACCAGCTGAAGGACTCGGGCGCCAAGGCCATCGTCATCCTCGAGAACTTCGCGGCGACGCTGCAGCAGGTGATCGACGCGGTGCCCACCAAGAAGGTGGTGCTGGCCGCGATGGGCGACATGCTGGGCTTCCTGAAGGGCGCCATCGTCAACCACGTCGTGCGGCGGCTGAAGAAGATGGTGCCGGACTATTCGCTGCCCGGGGCCATCCGCTTCAATGACGTGTTGTCTCGCGGGCGGCGCATGAGCTACACCGCGCCGCAGGTCGGCCCGGACGACATCGCCGTGCTGCAGTACACCGGCGGCACGACCGGCGTCAGCAAGGGCGCGGTGCTGCTGCACCGCAACCTGGTGGCCAACATCCTGCAGTCCGAAGCCTGGTACCAGCCGGCCTTGAAGAAGATCCCGTCGGGCGAGCAGGTCGTCACCGTCTGCGCGCTGCCGCTCTATCACATCTTCGGCTTCAACACGAACATGATGCTGTCGCTGCGCATGGGCGGCTGCAACATCCTCATTCCGAATCCGCGCGACATCCCCGCCGTGATGAAGGAGCTGTCGCAGCACCGCTTCCACAGCTTCCCGGCGGTCAACACGCTCTTCACCGCGCTGGCCAACCACCCCGATTTCGACAAGGTCGACTGGAGCCACCTGAAGATCTCGGTCGGCGGCGGCATGGCGGTCACCCAGGGCACGGCGCGACTGTGGCTGGACAAGACCGGCTGCCCGATCTGCGAGGGCTACGGCCTGTCGGAGACCAGCCCCTCGGCCACCTGCAACCCGGTGGACACCACCGCCTACTCCGGCACCATCGGCCTGCCGATCCCTTCCACCGACCTGAAGCTGCTCGACGACGACGGCCACGAGGTGCCCCCGGGTACGCCGGGCGAGATCGCGATCAAGGGCCCGCAGGTGATGGCCGGCTACTGGCAGCGCCCCGACGAGACCGCGAAGGTGATGACCGCCGACGGCTACTTCCGCACCGGCGACGTCGGCGTGGTGGACGAGCGCGGCTACTTCAAGATCGTGGACCGCAAGAAGGACATGATCCTGGTGTCGGGCTTCAACGTGTACCCGAACGAGATCGAGGACGTGCTGAGCCAGATGCCCGGCGTGCTCGAATGCGCCGCCGTCGGCGTGCCGGACGAGAAGGCCGGCGAGGCGGTGAAGGTGGTGCTGGTGAAGAAAGATCCCGCGCTGTCCGAGTCGGACGTGCGCAGCTACTGCGAGGCCAACCTCACCGGGTACAAGCGGCCGAAGGTGGTCGAGTTCCGCACCGAGCTGCCGAAGACGCCGGTCGGCAAGATCCTGCGCCGCGAACTGCGCGACGCCCGGCGCTGAGCGCGGCGCGGCACGGCGCGCGACGGCCGCCGCCTCTGAGAGAACGCTGCAACGGCGTCGAGTAACTGCGCGCGCTGGCGCTGCGCTTCGTCACGGCGGTGCGCCAGGCGCAGGGCGCCGAGGGCGTGCGGCAGCTGTGCTTCGGGCTGCGCGCCGTGGCCCCGAGAGCGCAGGCTGAAGTGCAGCGGGCGCCTGCGCGCCCGGCGCAGGCCGCGTGGCGGACGCCGGCCCCGCGCGCCGCTGGTGCACACTGCGGCCGATGCTCCCCCGGCTTTCGCTGCCCCGCCTGCACGTGCCGTCGGCCCTGTCGCCCGGCCTCGAACTCAACCTGCCCGACGGCGCCGCGCGCCACGTGCAGGTGCTGCGCCTGCAGCCCGGCGCGGCGCTCTGCCTCTTCGACGGCCAGGGCGGCGAATGGCAGGCCGAGGTCACGGCGATGGGGCGGCGCGACGTGGCCGTGCGCGTCGGCATGCACCGGGCCACCGAGCGCGAGCTGCCGCTGGCGGTGACGCTGGCGGTCGGCATGCCCGCCAACGAGCGCATGGACACGCTGGTCGAGAAGGCCACCGAACTGGGTGCCGCCGCGCTGCAGCCGCTGGTGTGCGAACGCTCGGTGCTGCGGGTCGATGGCGAACGTGCGCAGCGCAAGGCCCAGCACTGGCAGGCCATCGCGGTGGCGGCCTGTGAGCAGTGCGGCCGCAACCGGGTGCCCGCGTTGCCGGCGCCGCGCCCGCTGCGGGACTGGCTGGCCACGCTGGGCCCGGCCGCGGCCGGCGAACGGCGCTTCGTACTCAGCCTGGGCGCCGATGCCCGGCGGCTGCCCCCGGCGGCGACGCTGGCGGGGGCCGTCACGCTGCTCAGCGGCCCCGAGGGCGGGCTGTCGGACGCCGAGGAAGCGCGCGCCCGCGAGGCCGGCTTCGAGCCGGTGACCCTGGGCAGCCGCGTGCTGCGCGCCGACACTGCCCCGCTGGCCGCGCTGGCCTGCCTGGGCGCCGGCGCCTGAGCGGCGCGGCATCGAGCGGGTCCCGCACGTCCGAGCCAGCGCCGAGCACCCGCCGAACGGCACTGCCCCCCTTCGACCGCAACCGCCCGAGCAACTTCGCCATGAACCCGCGCCTCCTGCTGCTGACGCTGTGCTCCGGCCTGCTGATGGTCAACAACGTCGTCTTCATCGCGATCAACGGCCTGGTCGGCCTGGCGCTGGCGCCGGCAGGCTGGATGGCGACGCTGCCGATCACCGGCTACGTCGCCGGCGGCGCACTGGCCACCGGGCTGGTGGCGCGGCACCAGCGCCGCTTCGGCCGCCAGCGCGCCTTCCAGCTGGGCCTGCTGGTGGCCATCGCCAGCGCCGCGCTGTGCGCGCTGGCCGTCGCGGTCAAGAGCTTCTGGCTGCTGATCGCGGCCACGGTCTTCGCGGGTTACTACAACGCCAACGGCTCGCTGTACCGCTTCGCCGCGGTGGAGCTGGTGGCGCCGGAATTCAAGGAGCGCGCGATCTCGTGGGTGCTGGCCGGCGGCGTGCTCGGCGCGGTGGTCGGCCCCAACCTGGCGCAATGGAGCCGCACGCTGCTGGCCGCGCCCTTCGCCGGCGCCTACCTGGCGCTGGTCGGTGTCGCGCTGCTGGCGCTGGCGCTGATCTCCTTCGTGCCGTTTCCGCCGCTGCCGGGCCAGGGCCAGGGGCGCCAGGGCCGGCCGGTGGCCGAGATCGTGCGCCAGCCGGTCTTCATCGTCGCCGCGGCGGCCTGCGCGATCGGCTACGGCGTGATGAACCTGCTGATGGCCGCCACGCCGATCGCGATGCAGCAGTGCAGCCACCCGTTCTCCTCGGCCGCGCTGGTGCTGGAGTGGCACGTGCTGGGCATGTTCGTGCCCAGCTTCTTCACGGGCCGGCTGGTGCAGCGCTTCGGCGCGCTGCGCATCATGGCCGTGGGGCTGGTGCTGAACATCGCCTGCGTGGCCTTCGCGCTGTCGGGCCAGGACGTGATGCACTTCCTGGGCGCACTGCTGGTGCTGGGCGTGGGCTGGAACTTCCTCTTCATCGGCGGCAGCGCGCTGGCCACCAGCGCCTGGCGGCCGGAGGAGAAGACCCAGGCCCAGGCCGCGCTGGACTTCTGCGTGTACCTGACGATGACGCTCACGTCGTTCGCCAGCGGCGCGCTCGTCACCACCGGCGGCTGGACAGCGATGAACATCGGCGCCCTGCTGCCGCTGGCGCTGCTGGGCGCGGCCCTGGCCTGGATGGCATGGCGCCAGGCGCGCGCCGGCGCCGAGCCGGCGGCCGCGGGCTGAGCTGCCCGGAGCCCGTCGCCCCCGCCCCGGCCGACCTCGTGATGGAACTGCGGCAACTGCGCTACTTCGTCGGCGTCAGCGAGGCCGGCAGCCTGCTGAAGGCCTCGACCCGGCTGCACGTCGCGCAGCCGGCGCTGGGACAGCAGATCGCCGCGCTGGAGCAGGAGCTGGGCGCGCGGCTGTTCGACCGCTCCAGCCGCGGCGTCACGCTGACCGAGGCCGGCCGCACCTTCCTCCAGCACGCGCAGGTGGTGCTGGCCGACGTCGAGCGCGCCCGCGGCGCGGTGCGCGAATCGGCCGCCGTGCCCAGCGGCGAGGTCGCGATCGGCCTGCCCACCACCGTCGCGCTGATCGCGACGGTGCCCATCCTGCAGGCCTGCCGCGCGCAGTTGCCGCAGGTGCGCCTGAAGCTGGTGGAGGCCTACAGCGGCTTCGTGCACGAGTGGCTCCTGTCCGGCCGGCTCGACCTGGCGCTGCTGTACGGCGACCACCCCGAGCCGGCCGTCGCCAAGCGCGTGCTGCTGGACGACCGCCTGGCCTTCGTCTCCGGCCCGGGGGCGGCTGCCGCGCCGCGCACGATGAAGCTGGCGGCCCTGGCGCGCTGGCCGCTGGTGCTGCCGGGACGCGAGCACGGGCTGCGCCGCATCGTCGACGAGGCCTGCGCGCGCGCGGGCATCACGCTCGACGTGGTGGCCGAGATCGAGTCGCTGCCCAGCGTCAAGCGCGCGGTGGAAGCGGGCCTGGGCCACACCATCCTGCCGCTGGGCGGGGTGGCCGAGGAGGTGGCGGCCGGGCGCCTGTGCGCCGCGCCGATCGACGGCCCGGAGATGCCGCGCCGCGTCGTCTGCGCGACCCACATGGCCCGCCCGACGACACCGGCCGCGGCCGCCGTGATCGAACTGGCGACCACCGTGATCCGCGGCCTGGTCGACAGCGGGGCCTGGCCGGCGCGGTGGGTGGGGCCGGCAGGCCGCTGAACGGGGGCCGCGGCCCCCCGCCTGTAGCATCCGACCTCCATTGCCGCGCCGCCCATGACCCTCCCCCAGCGCCTCGGCGCGAGCTACCGCCTCTTCGTCGTCGCCGTGCTCGGCTTCGCCTCCGGCCTGCCGCTGGCGCTGACCGGCCAGGCGCTGCAGGCCTGGCTGAGCGTCGAAGGGCTGGACATCGCGACCATCGGCTTCCTCAGCCTCGTCGGCCTGCCCTACACCTTCAAGTTCCTGTGGGCGCCGCTGATGGACCGCTTCGAGCTGTGGCCGGCGCTGGGCCGGCGCCGCGGCTGGCTGGTGCTGACGCAGCTGGCGCTGGCGGGCGCGCTGTGGCTCTTGTCCATCACGCCGCCGCAGGGCGCGCTGCAGGTCTTCGCGCTGCTGGCGCTGCTCATCGCCTTCGTCTCCGCCTCGCAGGACGTGGTGATCGACGCCTACGGCACCGACCTCCTGCCGCAGGCCGAACGCGGGCTCGGCTCGTCGCTGAAGGTGCTGGGCTACCGGCTGGCGATGATCCTGTCCGGTGGCATCGCGCTGATCTGGACCGATGCCGCCGCCGGCAGCGGCTGGAGCTGGCCCGAGGTGTACCGGCTGATGGCCGGGCTGATGGCGGCGGCGGCGGTGTTCTCGGCGCTGGCGCTGCCGAAGCTGTCGCTCGCGGCGGCGCCGACCAGCGTCGCGCGGCACGACGTGGTCGGCTTCTTCGCGGTGCTGGGCGCGGCCGCGGCCGGCTACCTGGTCACGCTGCAGCTCTTCACGCCGCTGGCCGGCGCGCTGCTCGGTCCGTGGCTCCAGGGCGGCAGCCTGGCCCCGGCGCTGCAGGCGCGCTGGATCGACCTGGCGGCGCTGCTGATGGGCATCGGCTTCACGCTGCCGCTGGCGGCCTGGGCCGCGCGGCGCGCGCGCTTCGAGACGCTGCTGGGCGGCCTGGCGGGCTATTTCTCGCAGCCGGGCGCGGCCGCCTTCCTGGTCTTCATCGTGCTCTACAAGCTGGGCGATGCCTTTGCCGGCGCGCTGATGACGCCCTTCCTGCTGAAGGCCATGGCCTTCAGTTCGGCCGAGGTCGGCGTGGTCAACAAGGTGATGGGCCTGTGGCTGACGATCGGCGGCGCGCTGGTCGGCGGCGTGCTGATGCTCAAGCTCGGCCTGTGGCGTTCGCTGATGCTTTTCGGCGTGCTGCAGGCGGCCAGCAACCTCGGCTTCTGGTGGCTGGCGGCCCAGGGCAAGGGCAGCCTCGGCGCGCTGATGCTGCCGGCCTTCGACTGGTGGATCGTCTCGCTGAAGCAGGCCTCGGAGGTGGACGGCGCGCTGCTGATGGTGGTGGCGGTCGAGAACCTGTCCGGCGGCATGGGCACCGCCGCCTTCGTCGCCTTCCTGATGGGGCTGACGCAGCAGCGCTTCACCGCCAC
>CAMLJY010000139.1 GCA_946480465.1 uncultured Burkholderiales bacterium | reverse complement strand
ATCACCGGCGACAAGTGGAACAAGTACATCTTCCGCACCGGCCGCAACAGCTCGCAGGACGCGATCAGCAATGCGGTGGCGATGGACGCCGACGGCGTCTCGATCGCGATGCTGGCGCAGGACTACGCCTTCGGCCGCGACGGCGTGAAGGCCTTCAAGGAGGCGCTGAAGAAGTCGAAGATCGTGCACGAGGAGTACCTGCCCCCGGCCACCACCGACTTCACGGCCGGCATCCAGCGCATGGTCGACGCGCTGAAGGACAAGCCGGGCCGCAAGGTCATCGTCGTCGTCTGGGCCGGGGCCACCACGCCCTTCCCCGCGCTGGCGGACCAGGACCTGAAGAAGCGCTTCAACATCGAGGTGGGCAGTGGCGGCAACATCCTGCCGGCGATGACCGCCTACAAGCGCTTCCCCGGCATGGAAGGCGCCACCTACTACTACTTCGGCATTCCGAAGAACCCGGCCAACGAGTGGCTGGTGGCCAATCACTATTCCAAGCTGAAGGCGCCGCCCGACTTCTTCACTGCCGGCGGCATGAGCGCGGCCATCGCCGTGGTGGAGGCACTGAAGAAGACCAAGGGCGACACCAACACCAACAAGCTCATCCAGACCATGGAAGGCATGAGCTTCGAGACGCCCAAGGGCAAGATGACCTTCCGCAAGGAAGACCACCAGGCCATGCAGAGCATGTACCACTTCAAGATCAAGGCCGACCCGGCCTTTGCGTGGGGCGTGCCGGAGCTGGTGCGCGAGATCAAGCCCGAAGAGATGGCGGTTCCGATCAGGAACAAGCGCTGATCCCGGCGGCGCGAACCAAGGCGCCGCTTTCCTGACGTGTTATCAGACCGACCCCCGGAGAACACGGGGGCGGAATCCGTTCGCCTCGACGAAAGATCCGGATCCCCATCGGCGCTGGACGCTACTGCCTCAAGGGGCAGCCGACCCGGGAACGGCCCATCGTTGGAACCAGGAGACAGACGATGAATCGGAAGAACGTGGTCGCTCTCGGCGGCCTGCTGCTGGCCGCCTTTGCCCAGGCGGCACCCCTGCCGGCGCTGAACATCGACAAGACCCAGATCAGCGTGTCGGGCCTGTCGTCCGGCGGCTTCATGGCCAACCAGCTGGGCCTGGCGCATGCGGGCACCTTCATGGGCGTGGGCGTGTTCGCCGGCGGGCCGTACATGTGCGCCGGGCACTACAACTACACGTCCTGCATGTACAACGCGACGATCTCCAGCCAGATGCTGGCGACCATGCAGGCCGACATCAACAACTGGAGCGGCACCGCCAACGACAACAAGGCGCTGGTGGCGAACCAGAAGGTCTTCATGTTCGTCGGCAGCAGCGACACGACGGTCGGTCCGAACCCGATGATCGGCCTGCGCAAGCAGTACGAGAACAACGGCGTGCCGGCGGCCAACCGGGTCTTCGTGCAGCGCGCCGGTGCCGCCCACACCTTCCCGACCGACTTCGATTCCAGCGGCAACAACAGCTGCGGCTCCACGTCGTCCCCCTACATCAGCAATTGCGGCTACGACGGAGCGAAGGCGGTGCTTCAGCACATCTACGGTCCGCTGAACGCGCGCAACAACGCACCGGCGGCGGCCAACTACCGCCAGTTCGACCAGACGCTGTACAGCGCGGGCAACCCCGGCATGGCCGCGTCGGGTTGGGTCTACGTGCCGGCCAATTGCGCCGCCGGCGCCAGCTGCAAGCTGCACGTGGCGCTGCATGGCTGCGTGCAGAGCGAAAGCCACGTCGGCGACAAGTTCGTCAAGAACACCGGCTACACCCGCTGGGCCGACACCAACGGCATCGTGGTGCTGTTCCCGCAGACCAGGGTCGACAGCACGCCGCGCCAGACCTCGGCCAGCAGCCTGCTGCCCAATCCGAACGCCTGCTGGGACTGGATCGGCTGGTACGGCAACAACTTCGGTCAGAAGGCCGGCACGCAGGTCGACGCGATCAAGGCGATGGTGAACCAGCTGGCCTCGGGCAGCGGCGGGGGCGGCGGCGGCGATCCGCTGCCGGCGCCCACCGGCGTGGCCACCTCGGGTGCCACCGCCAGCAGCATGACGATCAGTTGGGCGGCCGTGACCGGCGCGACGGGCTACCACGTCTACCGCAACGGCACGCGCGTCACCGGCGCGCCGGTGGCCGGCACCAGCCACACCGACACCGGCCTGGCCGCGGGCACCACCTACAGCTGGACGGTGACCGACCTGAACGCCGGCGGCGTCGAAAGCGCCCATTCCGCGGCCGCCACCGGCACCACCACCGGCAGCGCGCCGGCGCAGTGCTTCACCGCCAGCAACTACGGCCACACCACCGCGGGCCGTGCCTATGCGCTGTGGGGCTGGACCTATGCCAACGGCTCCAACCAGGCGATGGGGCTGTGGAACATGTTCACGACGACGACGCTGAAGCAGACCGGACCGAACCACTACGTCGTCGGTACCTGCCCCTGACCCTTGAATGACGCGGCCATGCTCGAAACCCAGGACCTGACCATCCGCTTCGGCGGCCACGTGGCTGTGGACCACGTCAGCTGTGCCTTCCAGCCGGGCACGCTGACCGCCATCGTCGGCCCCAACGGCGCCGGCAAGACCACGTACTTCAACCTGATCTCCGGGCAACTGCCGGCGAGCGAGGGCCGCGTGCTGCTGGACGGGGAGGACATCACCGGCCTGCCCGCGCCGCTGCGCACGCGGCGCGGCCTGGGCCGGGCGTTCCAGCTGACCCAGCTGTTCCCCAATCTCACGGTGCGCGAGAACGTGCGCCTGGCCATCCAGGCGCGCGAGGCGGGGCGGGGGCGCGGCGGCGGCTTGGGCGGGCTGGATCTCTTTCGCGTCTGGCTGGACCGCAAGGCCTGGGTCGACGAGGCGCAGGCCATCCTGGAACAGGTGCGCCTGGCCGCCAAGCACGACACGGCCGCCAGCGCCTTGCCGCACGGCGACCAGCGCAAGCTGGAGGTGGCCCTGCTGATCGCGCTGGACCCCAAGGTCTTCATGTTCGACGAGCCGACCGCCGGCATGAGCGTCGACGAGGTGCCGGTGATCCTGGACCTGATCCGTGCGCTGAAGGCGCGCCGCGACTGCCTGATCCTGCTGGTGGAACACAAGATGGACGTGGTGCGTGAACTGTCCGACCGCATCATCGTGCTGCACAACGGCGCGCTGGTGGCGGACGGGGAGCCGGCGACCGTCATCGCTTCGCCGGTGGTGCAGCAGGCCTACCTGGGCATGGCCGTGGAAGAACCCGCATGAACATCCTCGAACTGACGGGCGTGCACACGCACATCGGCGCCTACCACATCCTGCATGGCGTGGACTTCGCCGTGCCGGCCGGCGAAGTGACGATGCTGCTGGGCCGCAACGGCGCCGGCAAGACCACCACGCTGCGCACGATCATGGGCCTGTGGCAGGCCAGCCAGGGCGACATCCGCTTCAAGGGCCAAAGCCTGAAAGGAGCGGCCACGCCCCACATCGCGGGCCGCGGCATTGCCTACGTGCCCGAGAACATGGGCATCTTCAGCGACCTGACGGTGAAGGAGAACATGGTGCTGGCCGCGCGCGCCGCGCGCCACGCCGGCGAGCTGGACACCAAGCGCCTGGACTGGATCTTCAGCCTCTTCCCCGCGCTGAAGAAGTTCTGGCTCTATCCCGCGGGCAAGCTCTCCGGCGGCCAGAAGCAGATGCTGGCCGTGGCCCGGGCCATCTGCGAGCCGCGCGAGCTGATCCTGATCGACGAGCCCAGCAAGGGCCTGGCGCCGTCCATCATCCAGAACCTGATCTCGGCCTTCAACGAACTGAAGCGCCAGCGCACGACCATCCTGCTGGTCGAGCAGAACTTCATGATGGCCAAGGCGCTGGGCGACAGCGTGGCGGTGATGGACGACGGCCGCGTCGTGCACCGCGGCTCGATGCGCGAGCTGGCCGACGACACGGCGCTGCAGCAGCGGCTGCTGGGCCTTTCGCTGGGAGCACACCAATGAATGCCACCACTCAGGCCGCGCCGGCGGTGACTGCCTCGCCGGTGGCCGGCACCGCGGTGCCGAAGGCGCGTTTCGACTGGGTGCCGCTGGCCCTGGTCGCGGTGATGGCGCTGGTCGCCTGGCCGCTCATCGGCAGCGGCAGCACCTGGCTGACGCTGACGGTCGCCGGCCTCGCGATGGGCCTGATCGTGTTCATCACCGCCTCCGGCCTGACGCTGGTGTTCGGCCTGATGGACGTGCTGAACTTCGGCCACGGCGTGTTCATCGCGCTGGGCGCCTTCGTCGCCACCAGCGTGATGGGTGCCGCCGCCGGCTGGACGGGCGAGTTCGGCCAGCTCGGTGCCGTGTTCCTGGCGATGCTGGCCGCCATGGCCGTGGCCGGCGCCATCGGCCTGGCCTTCGAACGCGTCATCGTGCGCCCCGTCTACGGCCTGCACCTGAAGCAGATCCTGATCACCATGGGCGGCATGATCGTCGGCGAGGAGATCATCAAGGTGGTCTGGGGCCCGGCGCAGATCCCGCTGCCGCTGCCGGAGGTGCTGCGCGGTGCCTACCTCATCGGAGACGCGGCCATCGTCAAGTACCGGGTGCTGGCGATGGTCATCGGGCTGATCGTCTTCGCCGCGCTGGTGTTCACGCTGAACCGCACCAAGATCGGCCTGCTCATCCGCGCCGGCGTGCAGGACCGCGAGATGGTGGAGTCGCTCGGCTACCGCATCCGCACGCTGTTCGTCGGTGTGTTCGTCGCCGGCTCGGCGCTGGCCGGCCTGGGCGGCGTGATGTGGGGCTTCTTCCAGCAGAACGTCATCCCGCAGCTCGGCGGCCAGGTGAACGTGCTGATCTTCATCGTCATCATCATCGGCGGCCTGGGCTCCACGCTGGGGTGCTTCGTCGGTGCGCTGCTGGTGGGCCTGCTCGCCAATTACACCGGCTATCTCGCACCCAAGGTCGCGCTGTTCTCGAACATCGCGCTGATGGTGGCCATCCTGCTGTGGCGGCCGCAGGGCCTCTACCCGGTGACCAACCGGTGAACACGTACCACCACGCCCACTTTGCGGGTCATCGGCCATGATTCAACGCATCCTTTCGCACGATCTGCCGCGCAGCCGCTGGCTCGGCATCGCCCTGGTCGTCATCGCCGTCGCGCTGGCTTTCGCGCCCTTCCTGTTCCCCGGCAGCAAGGCGCTGGGCGTGGCCGCGAAGATGCTGGTCTTCGTGCTGCTGGTCGCCAGCTACGACCTGCTGCTGGGCTACACCGGCATCGTCAGCTTCGCGCACACCATGTTCTTCGGCATCGGTGCCTATGGCGTCGCCATCGCCAGCACGCGGCTGGGCGAAGGCTATGGGGCGGTGCTGGTGGGGCTGGCGATCGCGCTGGTGGTGTCGCTGGCGCTGTCGCTGGTGATCGGCCTGTTCTCTTTGCGGGTGAAGGCGATCTTCTACGCGATGATCACGCTGGCCGTCGCCGCCGCCTTCCAGACCCTGGCCTCGCAGATGTCGGACCTGACCGGCGGCGAGGATGGGCTGACCTTCAGGAATCCCACGCACTTCAGCCCCAGCTTCGAGCCGCTGGAGAACCCGCTCACCGGCTTCTCGGTGTTCGGCTTCAGCCCCTTCGAGGTGACGCTGGACGGCCGCTTGATCAGCTACTACCTGCTGTTCGCGGTGGTGCTGGTGCTGTTCCTGGTCCTGCTGCGCATCGTCAACTCGCCGTTCGGGCGGGTACTGCAAGCCATCCGCGAGAACGACTTCCGGGCCGAGGCCATCGGTTTCCGCACCGTGGTCTACCGCACGCTCAGCAACGTGATGGCCGCGCTGTTCGCCACGCTCGCCGGCGCGCTGCTCGCGATCTGGCTGCGCTACACGGGCCCGGACACCACGCTGTCCTTCGAGATCATGCTGGACATCCTGCTCATCGTCGTCATCGGCGGCATGGGCACGATGTACGGCTCGGTGATCGGCGCCGTGCTCTTCGTGCTGGCGCAGAACTACCTGCAGGACCTGCTGAAGCTGGGCGCCGAGCCGCTGGCCGGCGTGCCGGTGCTGTCGGCCATCGTGTCGCCCGACCGCTGGCTGCTGTGGCTGGGGGTGTTGTTCGTGCTGTCGGTCTACCACTTCCCGACCGGGGTCGTGGGCAAGCTGCGCGCCCGGGCCCTGGCCGCGGGGCGCTGATTTCAACGAGGAGACGTTCGCAATGACAAGCAAGAAGAGCGGCCGCGCCACGCGCGCCGGTTCGTTGGGACTCCTGGCCTCCGCGCTTGCGGCCCTGGCCGCCTGCAGCGGCGACGACACCGAGGTGACGCATGCGCCCACGGTGGAGTTCAGCGCCAAGCCGGCCTACGTCGGCACCGTGACCAGCAAGACCTACGACGGCACGTCCGACGACCTGCTGACCGCCGGCCTCGGCCGCACCGGGCTGGCGTCGGCCGCGGCGCCGGCCACCTCGGCCACGCCGACGGCGGCCGAGCTGCGCCGCCTGGCCATCTACAACAACTACCGGGCGCTGGTCGACATGACCACGGCCGGCGGCTACGGCGTCTTCTACGGCCCCGGCGTCACCGCCGAAGGCGTCGCCGCCACCACCGAGGGCAAGATCGCCGGCACCGAGATGCTCGCGTTCAGCGACGACGGCAGCGGCCGCCAGAACGTGACGCTGATGGTGCAGATTCCCGACAGCTTCTCGGTGGACAACCCGTGCATCGTCACCGCCACCTCGTCGGGCTCGCGCGGCATCTACGGCGGCATCTCCACCGGCGAATGGGGCCTGAAGCGCGGCTGCGCGGTGGCCTACACCGACAAGGGCACCGGCAGCGCGCCGCACGACCTGGGCGGCGACACCGTGCCGCTGATCGACGGCACGCGCGCCACGTCCGCCGCAGCCGGCAACAACGCGCAGTTCCGCGCCAGCCTGACGGCCGGCGAGCTGGCCGCGCTGAACACCGCCACCCCGAACCGCTTCGCCTTCAAGCACGCGCACTCGCAGCGCAACCCGGAGAAGGACTGGGGCAGCTTCACGCTGCAGGCGGTGGAGTTCGCCTTCTGGGCCCTGAACGAGAAGTACGGCGCCGTGCTGGATAACGGCCAACGTGAGCGCAAGCTGAAACCCTCGAACACGCTGGTCATCGCCTCCAGCATCTCCAATGGCGGCGGCGCCGCCATCGCCGCGGCCGAGAACGACGCCGGCGGCCTGATCGACGGCGTGGCGGTGGCCGAGCCGGCGGTGGAGCTGCCGGCCGACCCGGGCGTCAGCGTGCGCCGCGGCGGCGCCGCGGTGCCGCTGTCGGCCAAGACGCTGTACGACTTCACCAGCTACGCCAACGTCTACCAGCCTTGTGCCGTGCTGTCGCCGCAGCTCGCCGGCACGCCCGGATCGGCCTTCGTCGTGGCGGCCTTTGCCACCAACCGCTGCGCGTCGCTGAAGGCCAAGGGCCTGCTGAGCGGCGACACCACCGCTGCCCAGGCCGACGAGGCGCTGCAGAAGCTGCGCGACTACGGCTGGGAGCCCGAGGCCGCGGTGCTGCATGCGTCGCACGCGGCCTTCGAGGTGGCCTCGGCGGTGACGGTCACCTTTGCCAATGCGCTGTCGCGCGCCAGCGTGAAGGATCAGCTCTGCGGCTACAGCTACGGCGCCACCACGGCGCAGGGCATCCCCAACGCACTGGCCGCCGCGTCGCTCGCGACCATGGCCGCCACCGGCAACGGCGTGCCGCCCTCGGCCGGCGTGCAGCTGATCAACAACCTCAGCCCCGGCGCGCCGCTGCGCGACCTGTTCTCGTTCTCGCCGTCGACGATGACGCAGGACTTCAACCTGGACGGCGCACTCTGCCTGCGCAACCTGCTGACCGGTACCGGCACGCAGGCCACCGCGCTGCGGGCCGGCATCGACGAGACGCGCCGCAACGGCAACCTGCGCGGCAAGCCCGCGCTGATCGTGCACGGCCGCTCGGATGCGCTGCTGCCGGTGAACCACACCTCGCGGCCCTACACCGCGCTGAACAAGAAGGTGGAGGGCGCGGCCAGCAAGCTGTCGTACATCGAGGTGGCCAATGCCCAGCACTTCGACGGCTTCATCGGCCTGCCTGCCGTGCTGCCCGGCTACGACACGCGCTACGTGCCGCTGCACGTGTACCTGAACCGCGCGCTGGATGCGATGTATGCGCACCTGAAGAACGGCACGGCCTTGCCGGCCAGCCAGGTGGTGCGCACCGTGCCGCGCGGCGGCACGGCAGGCGCGGCACCGGCGCTGACGGCGGCCAACGTGCCGCCGATCGCGGCGACGCCGGCGGCGGCCAATGCCATCACGGTCACCGGCACCACGCTGAACGTGCCGGATTGAATGGGGCGCCGGGCCGCGGCATGCCGCGGCCGCCCTGCTGCGAGAAGGCGTGCCCTCGGCCAACCGGGCGCGCCAGGACAAGGAAGAGTTCGATGAGCTTCAGCTCCCACTACCTGCGCTGCGAAGGGCGCGAACTGCACTACACCGAGTGGAACGCGCAGCATGAGGAGGTGGTGATCGCCTGGCACGGGCTCGCGCGCACCTGCCGCGACATGGACGACATCGCCGCGCGGCTGGCCACGCGCTACCGCGTGATCTGCCCGGACACGATCGGCCGCGGCCTGTCCCAGTGGAGCCCGGTGCCGGACGAGGAGTACTGCCTGGCCTTCTACGTGCGGCTCGCCACCGCGCTGCTCGACCAGCTGGGCGTGCGCCAGTGCCACTGGCTCGGCACCTCGATGGGCGGGGCCATCGGCCTGAAGGCCGCGGCCACCACCTTGCGCGGGCGCATTCGCCGCCTGGTGCTGAACGACATCGGCCCCGAGCTGGCCAGGCCCGCGGTCGATCGCATCCGGAGCTATGCCGGCAGTCCTTCGGCTTTCGCGACGGTGAGCGAGCTCGAAAGCTACTTCCGCACCGTCTACAAGCCCTACGGATGGATGAGCGATACGCAGTGGCGCCGCCTGACCGAGACCAGCACCCGCCGCCTGCCCGACGGCCGCGTGACGCCGCACTACGATCCGGCGATGGTGCGCCAGTTCATCGTGCACCCGACGGACTACGACCAGTGGGATGCCTGGGACAGCCTGGACCTGCCGGTGCTGGTGCTGCGCGGCATCGATTCGGACCTGCTGCTGCCGGAAACCGCCGATGCGATGCGCACCCGCGGACCGGAGGCGGTGGTGGTGACGATCGCCGACTGCGGCCATGCGCCCGCCCTCAATACGCCGGAGCAGATCACGCTCGTGGAACGCTTCTTCCACGGCTGAGCACTTCGGCCGCTATTTCAGGAACTTCAGCAGCATCTGCCGCAGCGTCTCCAGCCCCAGCGGCTTGGTCAGCATCTCGTTCATGCCGGCCGCCAGGCAGGCGTGGCGGTCGCTGTCGGCGGCATGCGCGGTCAGCGCGATGATGGGGGCGCCGGGCCAGCGCTTCTCGGCCTGCAGCACGCGCAGGCGGCGCGCGGCCTCCAGGCCGTCCATGCCGGGCATCTGCAGGTCCATCAGCACGATGGACGGCGGCTTCTCCAGGCA
>CAMLJY010000138.1 GCA_946480465.1 uncultured Burkholderiales bacterium | reverse complement strand
GCTGGCGCCTTCGGCACCCGTCAGCAGCGTTTCCGGACCGTAGCCGTTGCCCGGCACGGCCGCGGCGGGGCGCGGGCCCGGCTTGGCCAAGGCCTGCTCCACAGCGCGCAGCAGCTTCTGCAGCGTGATGGGCTTTTCCAGGAAGGCGCTGGCGCCGTACTTGGTGGCCTCGACCGCGGTATCGATGGTGCCGTGGCCGCTCATCATGATGACGGGCATGCTCAGCATGCCGGCGGCGCCCCATTCCTTCAGCAGGCTGATGCCGTCGACGTCGGGCATCCAGATGTCGAGCAGGACCAGGTCGGGGCGCAGGCGTTCGCGCACCGCACGAGCCTCGGCCGCGTTCTCGGCCAGTTCGACCGTGTGCCCTTCGTCCGACAGGATTTCCGACAGCAGCCCGCGGATGCCGAGCTCGTCGTCCACTACAAGAATCGTTGCCATGCGTGCTCTTCAGGCGCCCGCGCCCGGTGGGTTGTCGTTGGCCTGCGCGGCTGCCGGCAGGGCGCCGGCGGCTGATGAGGAGTTCGCGGAGGGCACGGGGGCAAAGCGGGAAAATGATAACGAAACTTGGGCGCCGGTCACCGGGCCCTCCGCGTCGCCGTTGCCATCGGCATCGGCATGCAGGTTGACGATGCGCACCCGCGCACCATGCTCGTCGGCGATCTTTTTGACCACGGCAAGTCCCAGGCCCGTGCCGCGGCTCTTGGTGGTGACGTAGGGCTCGAAGGCGCGCTTGAGCACCTTGTCCGCGAAGCCGGGGCCGTTGTCGGCCACCTTCAGGCGCACCGTGCGGGGCTGGCCGTTCTCGTCGCGCGCGACCTCGGTGCTCACGGTGACGTGGCCGTCAGCCCGGTCCGCCACCGAGTCCAGCGCGTTCTGCACCAGGTTGTGGATGACCTGCCGCAGCTGCGAGGCATCGCCGACGATGGCGGGCAGCGGCTCGGCCAGGCGCACGTCGAGGCGCCCCTGTTCGTTCGTGGACGCGTACAGCGCCATCACCTCGCCGACCAGCGCGTTCAGGTCCAGCGGCTGCAGCTGGGCGGCGGGCAGGCGGGCGTAGTCGCGGAATTCGTTGACCAGCTGCTTCATCGCCTGCACCTGCGCGACGATGGTGGCCACCGAGCGCTGCAGCATGCCCTGGTCGGGCCCGACCAGCTTCGATTCCAGCTTGTGCTGCAGCCGCTCGGCCGAGAGCTGGATAGGCGTCAGCGGGTTCTTGATTTCGTGCGCCAGGCGCCGCGCCACCTCGGCCCAGGCCACCGAGCGCTGCGCCGACACCACCTCGGTGATGTCGTCGAACACCAGCAGGCGCGCGCCGCCCGGCAGGGCCGCGCCGCGCAGCAGCAGGTTCACCGTGTCCTGCGCGCCCACCTGCAGCTCGAAGGCGTCCTGCCAGTGGTCGCGCTCGCCGGCCTCGGGGCTGTCGCGGTGCAGGTCGCTGCGCTGCGCCACGGCCTGCGCGAATTCGGCCAGGCTGGGCACTTCGGCCAGCGGCCGGCCGCGGTAGGCCGACAGCGGCTGGCGCAGGATGCGGGTGGCGCCGGGGTTCACGGTATCGATCAGCCCGCGCCTGTCGAACACGATCACGCCGGCGGTCAGGCTGTCCAGGATGGTCTGCAGCCGGGTGCGCGCGCCCTCCAGCTGGGCGACGCCACGTTCCACCTGCGCGCGGGCCTCGGCCAGCTGTTCGGTCATCTGCGCGAAGCTGCGGGTCAGGCCGCCCAGCTCGTCGCGCGAGCCGAACACGGGCTTGGCAGTCAGGTCGCCGTCGGCCACCTGGCGCACGCCGTCGGCCAGCAACAGCAGCGGCCGGGCGATCTGGTTGCCCAGCATCACGGCCAGCAGCAGCGCGCCGAACACCGCCAGCACCAGCGACAGCGTGAGCGTGCCGATGTACATGCGGCGCAGGCCGTCGCGCGCGATGGCACGCTGCTGGTATTCGCGGTAAGCCGCCTGAACGGACAACGCATGGGCGACCAGTTGCTGCGGCAGCGGCTGCACCACCATCAGGAACCGGTCTTCCCCGCCGGCCAGGCTGATGTCGTTGCTGGGCACCAGCGCCACCGCGCGCACGCGCGCCTCGGGGCGGCTGCCGGGCTGCGGCTCGTCGTCCAGGCCCTCCAGGTGGCTGGCGCTGCGCGCGCTGCGGGCCTGGCGCAGCAGCGTGGGCGACGGCCGCTCCGGCATGATGGCCGCCGCCGTGCCGCCGGCGCTGGCGATGACCTGTCCCGACGCGCCCACCAGCGCCGCCTCGCGCACGCCCAGCTGCTCGCGCACGCGTTCGAGCGCCAGCGGTCCGATGGCGGTGCGGTTGTCGGACAGGCGCTCGGCCACGTTGCGGGTCTTGGCGGCCAGGTCCGTGGCCAGCGCATCCAGCGTGCCGCGGCCCAGGGCCAGGCCGGCATCCAGCGCGCCGGCCACCTGCACGTCGAACCAGCTGTCGATGCTGCGGGAGACGAACTGGTAGCTCACGGTGTAGATCAGCAGGCCCGGCAGCACCCCTACCAGCGCGAAGATGCCCGCCAGCTTGGCCAGCAGCTTGCTGCCGAACTTGCCGCTGCGCAGCCGCACCAGGAGGCGCAGCGCCGCCAGGCCGATGGCCAGCAGCAGCAGGCCGCCCACGCCCACGTTGACCCAGAACAGCCAGACGAAGTGGCGCTCGATGCCGCGGCCACCGGTGCCCAGCGACAGCAGGTAGACCAGCAGCAGCGAGATGCCCAGCACCGCCAGCAGCGACACCAGCAGTGCCCAGCGGGTGGAGCGGGTCATGGCCAGCGCCGCCCGGCCGCCCGAAGGCGCTGCGCCTCCATGGGGGGCAGCGAACGAGGTGAGCGTGGGGGCCTCATTCAAGGGCCTCACTCGGGCACGCGCGCGATGCGCTCGACGCCCAGCTTCCAGTCCTGCCCCAGGTCCAGCTGCATCGGGCGCGGCAGCTGGCTGTTGTCGAGCTGGAAGCTGAACTCGACGTAGTAGCGCTCGCCGGCGTCCAGCTTCTCGCCATCGACCAGACGCCAGCCGGAGACGCGCGACATCGGCGCCAGCGCCTCCGACAGCGTGGGAAAGCTCTGCGACAGGCCGCCCAGGCTGACGCGCCAGGTGGCGGTGAGCGGCTGGTAGGACAGGCGCCAGGTGCGGGCAATGCGGGCGATGCGCTCGTCGCGCCAGTACCAGCGGCTGCGCAGCACGGTGACGTGGGCGGTGAAGTACATCGGCACCCCGCGCTGCAGCGCGTCCTCCAGCGCATGCGACAGCGTCAGCCGGCTGCTGTACTCCAGCATCAGCGCACCACCCTCGCCGCGCGACACCTGCAGGCTGGTCAGCTCGACGCCCTGCGCCCGCGCGCCCGCCGCCGACGCGGCGACGAGGGCCAGCAAGACCAGCTTCAGCAGGATGCGCAGCAGCGACGGAACGGCGGAAAGGCGGCGCATCGGGGCGCGAGACTTATGGTTGGTGGATCAGCGCGTAGAAGAAGCCGTCACCGCTTGTTTCGGGTACCGGGCCGGGACGTGAGGCATTGTCCGGCAGGCCCGACAAGTGGCCGGGCGAAGCCGGGTCGAGCCGGGGTTTGTCCGCCGCATGGCGTTGCAAAAACGCGTCGGTCTGCTGCTGCCCTTCCAGCTTGAAGATCGAGCAGGTGGCGTAGAGCAGCCGGCCGCCGGGCTTCAGCAGCGGCCACAGCGCATCCAGCAGCTCGCGCTGGATGCTGGACAGGGCCACGACGTCGTCCGGCCGGCGCAGCCAGCGCACGTCGGGATGGCGGCGCACGATGCCGGACGCGGTGCAGGGCGCGTCGAGCAGGATGGCATCGAAGGGGCGGCCGTCCCACCAGCGCGCGGTGTCGCGGGCGTCGGCGGGCTGCAGCGTGGCCTTCAACTGCAGGCGGTTCAGGGTGTCCTGCACCCGCGACAGGCGCAGCGGGTCGCTGTCCAGCGCCAGCAGGTCCAGGTCGGCCAGCTCCAGCAGGTGCGCGGTCTTGCCGCCCGGGGCGGCACAGGCATCGAGCACGCGGGCGCCGGCGGGCAGCGCCGGCAGGCTTCCTTCACCGTCGACGAGCAGCGGCGCGGCGCGTTGCGCCGACAGGTCCTGCACCGACACGTCGCCGTCGGCAAAACCGGGCAGTTCCTGCACCGGCGCCGGCCGTTCCAGCAGCACCGCCTGGGCGCCGATCGCGCGCGCGGCCCGCCCTTGCGCGGCCAGGCGCTGCACGTAGCCCGGCGCATCGCCGCGGCGGGCATTGACCCGCAGCACCATCGGCGGATGGCGGTTGGCCGCCTGCAGCAGCGCCTGCCACTGCGTCGGCCAGTCCTGCTTGACGCGCTCGATCCACCACAGCGGATGGTTGAAGGCGGCCACCGGATCGCGCTGCGCGGCGCCGACGAGTGCATCGCGCTCGCGCACGAAGCGGCGCAGCACGGCATTGACGAAGTTGGCCGCCGCGGGGGTGCGCTGCCGCGCCGCGGTGACTGCCTGGTCGACCAGCGTGTGCTCGGCATAAGGCGGCTCGCTGTCCGGCCAGAGCAGCGCGAGCGCGCTGGTGAGCAGCGCGTCGACGTTGGCGGGCGGCGCCTTGGGCGCCAGCGCGGCACGCACGGCCTGCGCGCCGCCCCACCAGCGCAGCACGTGGAAGGCCAGCGCCTGGGTGCCGGGGCGCAGATCGGCCGGGCAACGCGCGAGCACCTCGGTCAGCGAGCGGCCGGCGCGCACGGCGGCCACGGCGTCGGCGGTCTGGTCGAGCAGCCGGGCGAGCGGCGGCGAAGGAGAAGTCATCGCCGGCAGTATCCCCCCGCGCCAGCGGCCTGACGGGGCCCCGCGCACAATGGGCGCCCTCAGAAACGCCTGTCCGCCGCTGAACATGGCCTCCACCGACACCCTGCCGATCTTCCGCAACGAGGAAGAACTCGCCCGCCTGCCGGCTTCCGAACGCATCCGCTACCGGCTGATCGGCGCCGACTGCCGCTACCACGCCAACGACAACATCGCGGAGCACATCCGCGAGGGCGAGCTGGACGAACTGAAGGCCGAGGTGCAGGGCAAGATGCAGGCCGTGCTGCAGTCGCTGGTGATCGACACCGACAGCGACCACAACACCAACGAGACGGCCAAGCGGGTGGCCAAGATGTTCATCGACGAGGTGTTCCGCGGCCGCTACGTGAAGAGCCCCTCGGTCACCGAGTTCCCGAACTTCTCGCGCCTGAACGAGCTGATGATCGTGGGCCCCATCACCGTGCGCAGCGCCTGCTCGCACCACCTGTGCCCGATCCTCGGCAAGGTGTGGATCGGCCTGCTGCCGAACGAGCACTCCAACCTGATCGGCCTGTCGAAGTACGTGCGGCTGTGCGATTGGGTGATGTCGCGCCCGCAGATCCAGGAAGAGGCGGTGGTGATGCTGGCCGACGAGCTGCAGGAGCGGGTGAAGCCCGACGGCCTCGCGATCGTGATGGAGGCCGACCACTTCTGCATGCACTGGCGCGGCGTGAAGGACGACGACTCGTCGATGACCAACAGCGTGATGCGAGGCTCCTTCCTGAAGGACCCCAACCTGCGGCGCGAATTCCTGGCGCTGATGAGCAAGAAGACGAACGGCTGAGCGGCCCCTTCCCTGGAGCGAACATGATGCTGGTGCGCCTGATGTACGCGAGCCGCGCGGTGCCGTCGATCGACCACGACGAGCTGCACACGATCCTGCGCCAGAGCAAGCACAACAACCCGCAGCACGGCATCACCGGGCTGCTGTGCTTCTCCGGCGGCATCTTCATCCAGACGCTGGAGGGTGGCCGCTCGGCGGTGAGCAAGCTCTACAACCGCATCGCCGCCGACCCGCGCCACACCGACGTGGTGCTGCTCAGCTACGAGGAGATCGGCGAGCGCCGCTTCGCCGGCTGGGCGATGGGGCAGGTGAACATGGCGCGGTTGAATCCGGCCTTGCTGCTGAAATACTCGGCCACGGCCACGCTGGATCCGTATTCGGTGTCGGGCAAGGTCTCGATGGCCCTGTTCGACGAACTGGTGGCCACCGCGTCGGTCATGTGCTGACGCCGGGCCTGCCGGGCGGCCGCGGCTTCCGTCTGGCGCTGATGGCCGGACAGCGACCCGCGCGGGCCGGTGCGCCCGGCCCGGCGGCGGATCAGCCCAGCGTGTCGGCCCAGATCGTGCGGGCCCAGTTCCAGGCGTATTCGCCTTCCTTCTCGGTCGGCCCGGCCGAGACGCCGCCCGAACCGGCCACGGGCTTGAAGGTCTTCTCCGCCGCGACGTACTCGTGCACGCTGGCGACGTGGATCACGCGCTTCGCGTCGACGAAGCTGTAGCAGGTGTTGGTCAGCATCGGCGCCGGGTTCACCTCCCAGCCTGCCAGCTGCGCCACCACCGCCGCCGCCGCCACCTTCCCGTGGTTGTTCGCCATGTGGCCGCTCTTGGGCATGCCGGGGGCGATCTGGATCGAATCGCCGAGCACGTGGATGTCCTTGGCGACCGAGGATTCGAAGGTCTGGTAGTTGACGCCGCACCAGCGGGCATTCATGTTGGCCAGGCCGGTCTGCACCGCGATGGCCCCGGCGCGCATGGTCGGCAGCACGTTCAGCACGTCGGCCTTCACGTCTTCCTGGACCTCGAACTTGACGGTGCCGGCCTTCGCATCGACCGCGGTGGCCTTGTGCTGCGGCCGGTATTCGATGATGCCGGCGTAGCTCTCGGCCCAGACCTTCTTGAACAGCGGCCCCTTGGACGTGACGTCGGGGTTGGCATCCAGCACCAGCACCTTGGACCTCGGCTTCTGGGCCTTGAAGTACGCGGCCACCTGGCAGGCGCGCTCGTAGGGCCCGGGCGGGCAGCGGTACGGCGCCTCGGGGATGGTCAACGCGTAGGTGCCGCCATCGGGCATGGCCTGCAGCTGGCGGCGCAGCGCCACGGTCTCGGGCCCGGCCTTCCAGGCCTGCAGGATGCGGCCGCTGGCGTGGGCGTCCTTCAGGCCCGCGATGCTGTCCCACACCAGGTCGATGCCGGGCGACAGGATCAGCTTGTCCCAGGCGATGACGGCACCGGAGGCCAGCGTCGCGGTCTTCTTCGCGGGATCGATCGCGGTGACCGTGTCGCGCGCCAGTCGCACGCCGTGGCGGCTGGCCAGCGCATCGTAGGGCGTCGTCACCTCGGCGATCGAGCGGCTGCCGCCGAGCACGAGGTTGCTGGCGGGGCAGCTGACGAAGGCCTGGTTCGGCTCGACCAGCATCACCTCGATGCGCCCGCCGGAGAACAGGCGCACGTACTTGGCCGCGGTGGCGCCCCCGTAGCCGCCGCCGACCACCAGCACCCGCGTGCGCGCGGGCAGCGCCGCGGTGCTGGCGCAGCCGGCCAGCAGCGGCGCACCGGCAAGCCCCGCCAGCCCTAAGCCCAGGCCGGACGCGCCACGCAGCCACTTGCGGCGCGCGCCGGAACCGAGGGGGAGATCGCTCTTCATCATGGCAGTCCTCCGCGGCATCAGGGCTTCTGGGCCGCAAAGTACGCGGCCAGCTGTTCGATCTGGGCATCGCTGAAGCCCTTGGCGAGCTGGTGCATCACCGTGGCCTTGCGCGTGTTCTCGCCGCGAAAGTCCTTCATCTGCGCGATGAAGTGCTCGCGCTGAAGGCCCGCGAGTGCGGGCACCACGCTGCGGTCGACCGAGCGGCCCGCGGTGCCGTGGCAGTTGGCGCAGGTGGCGGCCAGCGCGGCGCTGCGCAGGGCGGCCACGTCGTCGGCGGAGGCCACGGGGGCGGCGGCGCCGGCCAGGGCCGCGGCGAGCGCCACGGCCGGGAGGGTTCGAAGAAGGGATCGCATCGGTCGCACTCCTCGCTGCACTCGTGGGTGGCGGCAAGTGTCGCCCAAGTCCCCGCCCGCAGCGACCGGCGCCGGGCGGCGATCAGAACGACCCGGCGGGCGTGAAGCGGAACACGCGCGTCAGGAGCCGCGTCGGGAACTGGTGGATGGCGGCGTTGTAGGCAGCGGTGGCATCGTTGTACATCTGCCGCGAGAACTGCCAGCGCGGTGCCAGTTCGCGCAGCGTGGCCAGCGGGCCGGCCACGTCGGCCTCGTCGCGCCACTCGGCATGCTGCTCGATCAGCGCGGACAGGCGCACCAGCGCCGGCGCCAGGGCGGCCTCGGCCCGCGCCAGGGCTTCGGCCCCGGCGGGATCGGCGGGGCGGCTGCCCAGCGCGTCACCGGCCTGCTGCAGCAGTGCCTGCGCGTTGGACACGGCGTCCAGCGCCGCCTGCTCGTTCGGCAGCCGCGGATCCACGGCGGCGCGCAGCGTCGCCAGGGCATGCAGCCGGGCCTGCAGGGTCACCTCCACCTGGCTCCAGGCGGTCACGATGGCAGTGCGCAGCGCAACCACCCGGTTGTGCGCGCCCAGCATCCAGAAGAACAGCAGCGCCGCCAGCACCCAGGTCCACCACGGAATCGCATCCACGGCCCGCCCTCCTTCCGCCCCGCGTCAGGCGCTCAGCCGCGGCGCCGCCAGGCGGCGTGGCCGTCGGCGCGCAGGCGGCAGGCCGGGCACTCGCCGCAGCCGTAGCCCCAGTCGTGGCGCTTGCCGCGCACGCCCAGGTAGCAGGTGTGGGTGTGGGCGACGACCAGCTCGGTCAGCGCCGGCCCGCCCAGCGCTTCGGTCAAGGCCCAGGTGTCAGCCTTGTCCAGCCACATCAGCGGCGTCTCGATGGTCATCGGCACGGCCAGGCCCAGCGACAACGCCACCTGCGTGGCCTTGATCGTGTTGTCGCGGCAGTCGGGGTAGCCGGAGTAGTCGGTCTCGCACATGCCGCCCACCAGCACCGACGCGCCGCGCCGGTAGGCCAGGGCCGCGGCGAAGGTCAGGAACAGCAGGTTGCGGCCCGGCACGAAGGTGTTCGGCAGGCCATTGGCCTGCAGCTCGATGGCGCGCTCGTCCGTGAGCGCGGTGTCCGAGATCTGGCCCAGCAGGCCCAGGTCGAGCAGGTGGTCCTGGCCCAGGCGGTCGGCCCAACGCGGAAAGGACGCGGCCAGCTCGGCGCGCACGCGGCGGCGGCAGCTCAGCTCGATGCGATGGCGCTGGCCGTAGTCGAAGCCCACGGTCTCGACGCGCGCGTAGCGCTGCAGCGCCCAGGCCAGGCAGGCGGTGGAATCCTGGCCGCCGGAGAACAGCACCATCGCGCCGCGGGCATCAGCCGCCGATTCGGCCGGGGCATCACCCGGCGGGTGCGGGACCTCAGCCACGCCGCTCGCCCTGGCCGAGAACGATCCACTTCATCGACGTCAGCCCCTCCAGGCCGACCGGCCCGCGGGCGTGGAACTTGTCCGTGCTGATGCCGATCTCGGCGCCCAGGCCGTACTCGAAGCCGTCGGCGAAACGGGTGCTGGCGTTGACCATCACGCTGGAGGAATCGACCTCGCGCAGGAAGCGCATCGCGTTCGGGTGGTGGGTGGTCAGGATCGCGTCGGTGTGGTGCGAGCCGAAGCGGTTGACGTGCGTGATGGCCTCGTCCAGGTCGGCCACCACCTTCACGCTGATGATGGGCGCGAGGTACTCGGTGGCCCAGTCTTCCTCGGTGGCGTCGGCCACGCGGGCGCCGGGCACCGCGGCAAGCAGGGCCTTGCTGGCGGGGCAGCAGCG
>CAMLJY010000137.1 GCA_946480465.1 uncultured Burkholderiales bacterium | reverse complement strand
CAACGTCGAGACCAAGCCCGGCATCGGCTACCCCAAGGACTGGGAGAACCAGGACCGCTGGAACGGCGGCTGGATCCGCAATGCCGACGGCTCGATCGAACCGAAGCAGGGCGGCAAGTGGAAGCTGCTGATGCGCATCTTCGCGAACCCCAACCTGCCGCAGATCGACGACTACTACGAGCCCTTCACCTTCGACTACGACCATTTGCAGTCGTCGCCGGAATCGAAGGCCGCGCCCACCGCGCGCCCGCGCAGCCTGATCACCGGCCAGCGCATGGAGAAGATCGAGTGGGGCCCGAACTGGGAAGAGATCCTGGGGGGTGAATTCGCCAAGCGGTCGAAGGACAAGAACTTCGACGACGTACAGAAAGAGATGTACGGCGAGTTCGAGAACACCTTCATGATGTATTTGCCCAGGCTGTGCGAGCACTGCCTGAACCCGGCCTGCGTGGCGTCCTGCCCGTCGGGGTCCATCTACAAGCGGGAGGAGGATGGCATCGTCCTGATCGACCAGGACAAATGCCGCGGCTGGCGCATGTGCGTCAGTGGTTGTCCCTACAAGAAGATCTACTACAACTGGCAGAGCGGCAAGGCCGAGAAGTGCATCTTCTGCTACCCGCGGATCGAAGCGGGCCAGCCGACGGTGTGCTCGGAGACCTGCGTCGGCCGCATCCGCTACCTGGGCGTGATGCTGTACGACGCCGACCGCATCGAGCAGGCCGCCAGTACCGAGCGCGACCGCGACCTCTACCAGGCGCAGTGCGACATCTTCCTGGACCCGAACGACCCGAAGGTGATCGAGCAGGCGCGTGCCGACGGCATTCCCGAGGCCTGGCTCACCGCGGCGAAGAACAGCCCGGTCTGGAAGATGGCGATGGACTGGAAGGTGGCGCTGCCGCTGCACCCGGAGTACCGCACGCTGCCGATGGTCTGGTACATCCCGCCCCTGTCGCCGATCACCGCGGCGGCCAATGCCGGCCACGTCGGCATCAATGGCGAGATCCCCGACGTCAGCAGCCTGCGCATTCCGGTGAAGTACCTGGCCAACCTGCTGACGGCCGGCGACACGCAGCCGGTGGTGCGCGCGCTGGAACGCATGCTGGCGATGCGCGCCTTCCAACGCTCGAAGCACGTGGACGGCACCGAGAACCTGGCGGCGCTGCGGCAGGGCGGCCTCACGCTGGAGCAGGTCGAGGAGATGTACCAGATCATGGCCATCGCCAATTACGAGGACCGCTTCGTCATCCCGAGCACGCACCGCGAGTACGCCGAGAACACCTTCGACCTGCGCGGCGGATGCGGCTTCTCCTTCGGCAACGGCTGCTCGGACGGCGCGGAGGAAACCTCGCTCTTCGGCGGCAAGAAGCGCCGCACGATCCCCATCAAGGCGACGCTGTGAGGACCGCACGATGAACAACCCCAAGCGATTCACGATGCGGGTGCTGGCCGCGCTGCTGCGCTACCCGGACGCCGCCTTCCGCGCCGCCCTGCCGGAACTGCGCACCGCGCTGGCCGACGAAGCCGGCCTGCCCAGGCAGCGCCTGGCCGAGCTGGACGCGCTGCTGCGCCAGCTGCAGGCGATGGACCCGTTCGAGGCCGAGTCCCGCTTCGTCGACACCTTCGACCGCGGCCGCGCCAGCTCGCTGCACCTGTTCGAGCACGTGCACGGCGACTCGCGCGACCGCGGGCCGGCGATGGTGGACCTGGGCCAGATGTACGAGCGCGCCGGCCTGCTGCTGGACGGTGACGAGCTGCCCGACCACTTGTCGGTGGTGCTCGAGTTCGCGTCCACCCAGCCCGAGCGCGTCGCGCGCGAATTCCTCGGCGAGATGGCGCACATCCTCAACGCCGTGTTCAGCGCGCTGCGCGAGCGCGAGAACCCCTACGCCTCGGCGATCGGCGCGGTGCTGGAGCTGGCCGGCCAGAAGGTGCAGGCCGTGCCGGTGGTGCCCGACGAAGACATGGACGACGCCTGGGCCGAGCCGCCCGCCTTCGATGGCTGCAGCTCGCGCGGCCAGGCCGCGCCCGGGGCGCCGCAGCCCATCCACATCGTCCGACCGTCCAAGACCCACGCTTCGCAAGGAGCCCGCGCATGACCGCCGCCACGCCCTGGCTGGACACGCTGCTGTTCGGCTACTACCCCTACATCTGCCTAACGGTCTTTCTGCTCGGCAGCCTGATCCGCTTCGACCGCGACCAGTACACCTGGAAAAGCGACTCCTCGCAGCTGCTGCGCGCCGGCAGCCTGCGCTGGGGCAGCAACCTCTTCCACCTGGGCATCCTGTTCCTGATGGCCGGCCACACGGTGGGCATGCTGACGCCGCACTTCCTGTACGAGCCCTTCATCAGCGCCGGCGCCAAGCAGCTGGTGGCCATGGTGTCCGGCGGCATCTTCGGGGTGCTGGGCTTCCTGGGCGTCAGCATCCTGCTGCACCGGCGCCTGGCCGACCCGCGCATCCGCGCCACCTCCAAGACCAGCGACATCGTGCTGCTGGTGCTGCTGTGGGCACAGTTCGCGCTGGGCCTGGCGACCATCCCGCTGTCCGCCCACCACCTGGACGGCGGCATGATGATGAAGCTGGCCGAATGGGCGCAGCGCATCGTCACCTTCCGCTCCGGCGGGGTCGAGCTGCTGGCCGATGCCGGCTGGGTCTTCAAGGCCCACATGGTGCTGGGCATGAGCATCTTCCTGGTGTTCCCGTTCACGCGGCTGGTGCATGTGTGGAGCGGCTTCGGCACCCTCGCCTATGCCTTCCGCCCCTACCAGATGGTGCGCAGCCGCCGGCTGAACCTGCCGCAGGGCCACCTGGCCTCGCAGCGCCAGCTGCCGGGCGCCCCCGCCTCGGTGCACGCGCCGGCCGGTGCCGCGCCATCGCGCGCGCAGCCGGCCGTCAGCGGCCAGCGCGCGCAGGCCTGAAGGAGTAACGCCCATGGTCCCCGTCCTCGCCACTGAAGCGCCGTGCGCCGCCGTTGCCGCCGCAGGTGTCGCCACCGTCAACGGCCTGCCCCTGCACGAGCCCGGTGAACGCCTGTCCGCCGACGAGCTGCGCCAGCGCGCCTGCACCGAACTGCTGCGCCAGGAGGCCACGCGCCGCGGGCTGGCCGGCGGCACCACCACGCAAGCCATCGATGCGCTGCTCGAACAGGCCGTCGTGGTGCCCGAACCGACCGAAGAAGCCTGCCGCCGCCTCTTCGATGCCAACCCGGGCCGCTACGCCCGCGGCGAACGGCTGCTGCTGCGCCACGTGCTGCTGGCGGTGACGCCCGGGGTCGACGTCAATGCGCTGCGCCAGCGCGGCGAGGCGCTGCTGCTGGAGCTGCGCTGCGCCGATCCGGCGGA
Source organism: uncultured Burkholderiales bacterium (assembly GCA_946480465.1). The sequence continues at coordinate 6,408 of CAMLJY010000137.1, read as the reverse complement.
CGATGCCTTCCGGGTGGCTGCCCGGCGCTGGTCCAACTGCCCCACCGGCGCCGACGGCGGCGAGCTGGGCTGGGTGACGCGCGACGAATGCGCCGCCGAGTTCGCGCGCGAGGTCTTCGGCCAGCAGACCGTGGGCATCCTGCCGCGCCTGGTGCACAGCCGCTTCGGCTTCCACGTCGTCGAGGTCAGCGCGCGCGAGCCCGGCATCCAGCCGGACTTCCACGAGGTGCACCGCGCCATCGCCGCCAGCCTGCGCCAGCAGGCCTGGGCCAATGCGCTGCGCCAGTACCTGCAGGTGCTGGCGGCCCAGGCCCGCCTGGAGGGCGTGGACCTGCAGGCCGCCGACAGCCCGCTGGTGCAGTGATGCCGGACGAGATGCTGCAGCGGCTGCGCCGCTTTCGCGAAGACGCCTTCCCGCGCTACCGGGTGCAGTTCCAGGCGCTCGTCGACGAGGGCCAGCACCCGACCACGCTGTTCATCGGCTGCTCCGATTCGCGCCTGGTGCCCTATCTGCTCACCGGCACCGGCCCGGGCGAGCTGTTCATGGTGCGCAACGTCGGCGCGCTGGTGCCGCCCTGCTGCGGCACGGCGGATGGCGGCCACCACGGCACGGCCGCCGCCATCGAGTTCGCGGTGCTGCAGCTGAAGGTCAAGCGCATCGTCGTCTGCGGCCACACGCACTGCGGCGCCATCCGGGCGCTGTACGAAGACCTGTCGCCCGAGGCGGTGAACCTGGGCGCCTGGCTGGACCTGGCGCGCGAGGCCGCGCTGCCGGTCAGGCTCTACGCCCCCGAGACGCCTGCGGCGTCGCCCCCACAAGGGGGTGAGCCGGCCTTGGGGCGGCCCGGCGGCCGGCTGCGCCCCGAGGTCCTGCGCCGCACCGAACAACGGGTGATCGCGCTGCAGCTGGAACGCCTGATGGACTACCCGATGGTGCGCCGGCGCGTCGATGCCGGCGAGCTGACGCTGCACGGCTGGCACTACGTGATCGAGGACGGCGAGGTCAACGTGCTCGACGTCGCCACCGGCGCCTTCGTGCCCGCGTCGGAGTTCGCCGAAGCGGACGTGTCTTGACTTGCATCAGGGACGGCGCCGCGTGCCGTCCCTACAGTGGCGCGGCCCTGGCCCGACCCCGGGCGCCCGCCTGGAGACCTTGCTTGATACCACCCGACATGCAGCGCGTGCTCGCGCGCTGCGGCCTTGCCCCGCTGCGCCTGGCCGGACGAACCCTGCTGCCCGTCGTGCAGGGCGGCATGGGCATCGGCGTGTCCGGCCACCGGCTGGCCGGCACCGTCGCGTCGCACGGTGCGATGGGCACGCTCAGCTCGGTCGACCTGCGCCGCCACCATCCCGACCTGATGGAGCGCACCCGCGGTCTCGGCGTCGGGCCGGAGGCGAAGGCCGCGATCGATGCGGCGAACCTGGAGGCGCTGGAACGCGAGATCGGCGCCGCGCGCAGCCTGTCGCAGCAGCGCGGCCTGCTGGCGATGAACGTGATGCGCGCCGTCAGCGACTACGTGGCCTACGTCAAGCGCTCGCTGGAAGCGGGCATCGATGCCATCGTCGTCGGCGCCGGCCTGCCGCTGGACCTGCCGGACCTGGCGGCCGAGCATCCGAAGACCGCGCTGGTGCCCATCCTGTCCGATGCGCGCGGCGTGCAGCTGGTGCTGCGCAAGTGGGAGCGCAAGAAGCGCATGCCGGACGCCGTGGTGCTGGAGCATCCGCGCCTGGCCGGCGGCCACCTGGGCGCCGCGCGGGTCGAGGACCTGAACGATCCGCGCTTCGACTTCGAACGCGCGATCCCGGAAACCCGCGCCGTGCTGCGCGCGGCCGGCATCGAGGACCAGGCGCCCATCATCGCCGCGGGCGGCATCCGCAGCGCCGATGACGTGAAGCGCGTCGTCGCGCTGGGCGCCTCGGCGGTGCAGCTGGGCACGCCCTTCGCGGTGACGACGGAGTGCGACGCGGACCCCGAGTTCAAGCGCGTGCTGGCCGAAGCGCGCGAAGAGGACAAGATCGAGTTCATCAGCGTCGCCGGCCTGCCGGCGCGCGCCGTCGCCACGCCGTGGCTGAAGGCCTACCTGCGCGCCGAGCCCCGGCTGCAGGCGGTGGCGCAGGTCAAGCAGCGCTGCACCAAGGCCTTCGATTGCCTGGCGCAGTGCGGCCTGCGCGACGGCAAGGTCGGCTGGGGCCAGTTCTGCATCGACCAGCAGCTGGCCTCGGCGCTGAAGGGCGACCTCAAGCGCGGCCTGTTCTTCACCGGCCGCGGCGCCCTGCCCTTCGGCGAGCAGATCCGCAGCGTGCGCGAGTTGCTGGTGCGCATCCTGGGGGGCGAAGCCACCGCGGAGCCGGCATGAGCCCACACGGCCGCCCGAAGGGCTCATACCGGAGCACGCAGTGCGAAGGTAACCCAGTGACCCCGCACGGCCGCCCGGAGGGCTCATACCGGAGCACGCAGTGCGAAGGTTACCCAGTGACCCCGCACGGCCGCCCGGAGGGCTCATACCCGATGGCGCTGCCCGAACGTGCCCCCATGCGCGCGGCCTGCAGCGCGGGGCCGGCCCCGGAAGGCTGGCGCTTCGGCCGGCTGCTGGACGCGCCGCACCGCCTGGCCTTCGCGGCCGCCACCGCGATGCTGGTGCTCGCCAGCCTGTGGTGGGCCGCCGTGAACCTGCTGGGCAGTGAAGGCGTAGCGCTGCGCTGGGCCATCCCGCCGGCAACGGCGCACGGCCTGCTGATGGGCTTCGGCTTCATGCCGCTGTATTTCGCCGGCTTCCTGTTCACGGCCGGCCCGAAGTGGCTGGGCCGCCCGCCGGTGGACGCGCGCGAGCTGCTCGGGCCGATAGCGGCCCAGATGAGCGGCTGGCTGGTCTTCCTGCTCGCCGTGCACGGCCGCGATCCGGCCTTCGGCCAGTCCGTCGGCGCGATCGGCCTGGGCGCCGTCGTGCTCGGCTGGGTCGGCGTGGTGCGTCGCTTCGTCCGCCTGCTGGCGGCAAGCAAGGTGGCCGACCAGGTGCATGCGCGGGTGGTGGCCGCCGGCTGCATCGCCGGGCTCTTGGCGCTGGCCGTCGCCGCCGCCGGCATCGGGCGCGGTGAACCGGCCCTCGTGCACGGCGCCGTGCAGGCCGGGCTGTGGGGCTTCATCGGGCTGGTGTTCGCGGCGGTCGCGCACCGCATGATCCCGTTCTTCTCGGCGGCGGCCGTGCCGTCGCTGGACGCCTGGCGGCCGCTGTGGCTGCTGTGGGCCTTCGCCGCGCTGTTCGGTTTGCAGGCGGTGGCCGCCGCCGCCGATGCGCTGGCCCCCTCGCCGACCTCGAGCGGCCAGGCCGCCCGCGCGATGCTGGAGCTGGCTGCCGGCGCCGGCCTGCTCGCGCTGGCCCTGCGCTGGGGCCTGGTGCAGAGCCTGCGCGTGCGCCTGCTGGCCATGCTGCACCTGGGCTTCACCTGGCTGGGCATCGGCCTGCTGGCGGCGGGTGTTTCGCATGCGGTGGCGGCCGCCGGCGGGTCGCCGAACCTGCTGGGCCTGGCGCCGCTGCATGCCTACACGATGGGCTTCCTCGGCTCGACGATGTTCGCGATGGTCACCCGCGTCAGCTGCGGCCACGGCGGCCGCACGCTGGCAGCGGACGACTTCGTCTGGCGCCTGTTCTGGGTGCTGCAGCTGGCCATCGTGGCGCGGCTCGCCGCGGCGCTGCTGCGCGAGGCCAGCGCGCCCTGGAGCCTGGCGCTGATCGCGGCGGCCGCGGTCGGCTGGGCCGGCGTCTGCCTGGCCTGGGGCGCGCGCCATGGGCGCTGGTACGGCACGCCGCGGCCGGACGGGCGAGCGGGCTGACATCCATCCACTTGATCAATTGGCACGACACGACATGCAGAGTCCCCACGCGCCCGAGCTGGTGTGCCCCGCCGGCTCGCTGCGGGCACTGAAACTGGCCGTCGATGCCGGTGCCGACGCCGTCTACCTGGGCCTGCGCAATGCCACCAACGCGCGCAACTTCGCCGGCCTGAACTTCGACGACGCGCAGCTGCGCGAAGGCATCGCCTACGCGCACGCGCGCGGCCGCCAGGTGCTGATGGCGCTGAACACCTTCGCCGATGCGCGCCACGTCGAGACCTGGCACCGCGCCGTCGATGCGGCGGTGGACCTGGGCGCGGACGCGCTGATCGTCGCCGACGTCGCGGTGATGGCCTATGCGCGCGACCACCATCCCGGCCTGCGGCTGCACCTGTCGGTGCAGGCCTCGGCCACCAGCCACGAGGCGATCGCGTTCTACCGGCGCCACTACGGCATCCAGCGAGCGGTGCTGCCGCGCGTGCTCACGCTGTCGCAGGTGGCGAACGTGCTGAAGCACACGCCGGTCGACATCGAGGTGTTCGGTTTCGGCAGCCTGTGCGTGATGGTCGAAGGCCGCTGCGCGCTGTCGTCCTATGCCACCGGGCAGTCGCCGAACAATGCCGGCGTCTGCTCGCCGCCGTCCGCCGTGCGCTGGACGGACACGGCGCAAGGCGTCGAGGCGCGCCTCAACGACCTGCTGATCGACCGCTACGCGCCCGACGAGCCGCGCGGCTACCCCACGCTGTGCAAGGGCCGCTTCGAGGTGCAGGGCGAGCGCGGCTACGCGCTGGAGGAGCCGACCAGCCTGAACACGCTGGCCATCCTTCCGGAGCTGATCCGCATCGGCGTCAAGGCCATCAAGATCGAAGGCCGGCAGCGCAGCCCGGCGTACGTGGAGCAGGTCACGCGGGTCTGGCGCCAGGCCATCGATGCCGCCGCGGCGGACGGCGGACGCCGCTTCCGCGTCGAGCCGGCCTGGACGAGCACCCTGGCGCACCTGGCCGAGGGCCAACAACACACGCTGGGAGCCTACGACCGGCCATGGCGATGAAAACCGACGGGGCAGCCCTGCCCCAGCGCGACTTCCGGCTCACCGCCGGCCCGGTCCAGTACTACTGGCCGCGGGACGAGCTGATGACGTTCTATGCGAGCGTGGCCGAATCACCCATCGATTCGATCGTGCTGGGCGAGGTCGTGTGCTCGCGCCGCCACGAGATGAAGACGTCCGACTGGCTGGCGCTGGCGCGCGACCTGCGCGGCGCTGGCAAGGAAGTGATCATCGCGACGCAGGCGCTGATCGAGTCCGAGGCCGACGTCCGCCTGCTGCAGCGCATCGCCGAACAGCCCGACTTCATCGTCGAGGCCGGCGACGCCTCGGCGCTGAACATCCTCACCGAGATGAAGGCCTCCTTCGTGCTCGGGCCGCACATCAACGTCTACAGCAAGCAGGCGCTGCGCGAATACGTGCGCCTGGGCGCCGCGCGCTGGGTGGCGCCGGTCGAGCTGTCGCTGGCCGCCGTGGCCGGCGTGCATGCGGACGAGACGCTGCCGACCGAGGTCTTCGCCTACGGCCGCATGCCGCTGGCCTTCTCGGCGCGCTGTTTCACGGCGCGGCACCACCGGCTCGGCAAGGACCAGTGCGAATTCCGCTGCCGCGACGACGAGGACGGCCTGCTGCTGTCCACCGCCGACGGCCGGCCCTTCCTGGTGCTGAACGGCATCCAGACCCAGTCCGCCGGGCTGCAGTGCCTGATCACCGAACGCAGCGAGCTGCTCGCCGCCGGCGTGTCCCGGCTGCGGCTGTCGCCGACCGCACGGCATTTCACCGAGGCCATCGATGCCTTCGAGCTGGTGATGAACCGCGGCGGCCAGGCAGACGACGCCTTGCTGCTGCTGCAGACCCTGGCCCCGCCCGGCGGACTGGTGAAGGGCTTTGCCACGGCCAGCGCCGGCATCGAACCGGTGGTGCGGCGATGAACGCCATCCTGCCCCTGGGCTTCGAATTCGCGGCGCGCCTGCGCCCGCTGGTCTCCCGGCTGCCGATGCACCCGCCGGCCCTGGCGCTGGCCACCGCGCTGAACCGCCTGCTGCTGCCCCGCCTGCCGGCCGACGCGCGCGAGGCGCTGTCGAACAAGGTGGTGGCGGTGGACGTGACCGACCTGGGCCTGCGGCTGAAGCTGCAGCTCGGCCAGCGCGGCTTCACCGTCGGCTCGCCGGCCCAGCCGGCCGTGCTGCGCATCGCCGCCGCGGCGCCCGCGTTCTGGCGCCTGTTGGCCGGGCAGGACGATGCGGACCGGCTGTTCTTCGAGCGGCAGCTGGTGATGGAGGGGGACACGGAGATGGCCTTGGTGTTGAAGAACACCTTGGATGCGCTGGGGCCGCTTTGGGGCTGAAGGAGGATCTTGGGGCTTGCTGCCGCTGCCGCTGCGGTTGACTGCCACCCGGCCGGGTCTCGCCCTCGCCCTCGCCCTCGCCCTCGCCCTCGCCCTCGCCCTCGCCCTCGCCCTCGCCCTCGCGCCTAGCCGTCTGCGGTTGACTACCACCCGGCCGGGTCTCGCCCCGGCGGGCGACCTACT
>CAMLJY010000136.1 GCA_946480465.1 uncultured Burkholderiales bacterium | reverse complement strand
CCCCCTCGAAGCCGCCCAAGGTCGGCTTCGTCAGCCTTGGATGCCCCTGAGATAGTCAACATAAACGGCGGCCAGGCGCAAAAAAGCCCGCCGAGGCGGGCTTTGTGTAGGCGTCTGCATGGTCAGCTGAGCGCTAGGCGGTGCAACAGGATTGCGATGCCGAACCAGTTCGGGCTGGTCTGCGAATAGGTTTCGCCGCACCACTCGCGCTCTATGGTGGTCACAAGCTTCAGGCCCGACGCAAGTTTCTCGAGCTGCTCTGCGGCGGCCTTCAGCTCGGCGTAATTGACGATGTAGTCGCCGGTCACTCACTCGCCTTTGCTGAGGTTGCAGGTGCCGTCGTCCTGGCGCAGGGAGGACAGCGGCGCTGGCTGGGTGGCGGCCTGCAGTTCGCCCCACCGCTTGGCTTCCGCCACCTGGCTCTCGCTCAGGCGATCGTGCACACCCATGCCCAGCGCAAAGCGCAGCGGCTGGCCTACCTTGCTGCTGGCGCCCTGGTGGTGCCACAGCGCCCACAGCAGGGCCGCGCGGGCGGTGTCGGTGAATTCGGGTCCGGCCTTCTTCATCGCTGGCCTCCATCAATGGGCTTGCTGAGCACGCGCAGGAAGCCCTTGCCCTGCAGAAAGCTGCGGTAGCTGTTGATCGCGACGGCTTCGGCCTCGCGCGCGACCTGGTCGCCGGCGGCGATCACGGTGCCGTCGTCGTCGACGATGGCGAGGCGGCCGCGGCGGCCGTTCACCGTGACCGTTAGGCCCTCGTGCGACACGGCGCTGATGATGACGCCCTCGATGGCGCCGGTGGGTTGCGTGCCGATCATGCTGCTGCCTCCTGCGGCTCGGGCAGCGCGTCAGCCAGGCGCTGCGTTTCAGCCTCCGACCATTCCGCGGCCGCGGCGGCAACGGCATGGGGGACGCTGCTGGCCAGCGCATCCATCAGCGCCAGGCCATCCTTGGCCAGCAGGTAGTCCGGGCCGTCGAAGCGGACCAGGCCCGTGCGGCGGTACCGCTCGACCAGGCGCATGGCCAGCTCGTACTGCGGCCGCAGCTCGTCGACGCCGAGGCCGGACAGCTCGGCCGCGCGCCACCAGGTGAGGGCGCCCCCGACGAATTCCCACATCATGTGCACGTCGGCTTCGCCCTTGGCGATGGCGTCCAGGTTGACGACGTGCACCAGGCTCAGCGCGTGCAGCTGGCGCTCGGTGAGCCGTGGCGGCCGCAGTGCCCGCTGCAGCCTGGCCAGCAGCGCGGCCTTGCTGGGATGGAAGCGCTTCACCACGTCATCCTCCGGCGCAGTCCTTCGTCGAGCATCGCGTCCAGCTCCGCCGGCGTCAGCGCTTCGCGCAGGTTGCCGGGCGCGATCGACAGGCCGAACCACCAGTCGCGCAGCAGCCGGTAACGCGCGGCATCCAGGGCCTGCCGCTCGTTGTCGTCGGCGCACGCGAACACAGGTTCCGCGCGCGAGCTGGCCGTGGCCACGCTCCCGCCGGCGGAGCCGGCGTCGTCCTTCTGTTCAAGCCGCGCAGCGGCAGCGATCGCGCCGATCACGATGCAGCCTCCGCGAACGCATCGACCTGGCCAGCGCTCCCGCCGGCGGAGCCGGCGTCGTCCGTCTGTTCAACGGCCTTGGCCGGCTCGCTGCCCTTGTTCATCGCCCAGCCCGGGGCGAATGGCAGCGAACCCTTGCGCCGCGCGCCGGCCGCCCCACCAGGCGCGCGCGCAGCGGTGGATTGCGCGTCGGCCGTTGACGTGCTCCCGCCGGCGGAGCCGGCGTCGTCCGTCTGATCTTCCCCGCCCAGCGGCAGCTCGTCCGGCAGCCGCTTCTTTGCCTTCTTCCCCTTGGGTGCCGCCTCCTCTTGCGCTTGCGCAGCAGTGGATGGGGTGGAAGGCGGGGCGTCGGGGTCAATGCCGTAGAGCGTGGCCGCGCGGCGCAGGAACATCGGTTCCGAGTCGCCGTAGCCGCTGTCTTCGAGGTTGAGCGTCATGGCGATCTCGACCATGACAAGCGCTTGATGCGCGAGCGGCATGTTCCTAACCGCCGAAATGAACGCCGCTTCCGATTCGTGCCCCCACAGCTTGGCCACCAGCAAGAGGCCGCCGTCACCGTACTCGTTCTGATCGATGAGGTAGTCCAGCAGGATGGCGTGCTCGCCGGCGCTGCGCTCGGCGGCCATGGCGGCCTGGTGTACGGCGCGAAAGACGCCCATGCGTTGCTCGTTGACCCGCTTCGCGCGCTCTTCACGCTCGCGCCGCTCGGCTTCCCAGTCGCGGCCCGAACCGCTGCTTCGCGCGGGCTTGGGCTCCTCCTTCTTGCGCACGCCGGCCGCGACCAAGTCGGCGGTCTTGACTGCTTCCACGGTCTTCCCGTCGCGCGGGTTCTGGATGGTGACCACCAGCGGCGGCACGATGCTGCTGTCGCGCTGCGCGGCCAGGCGCGCCGTCGCCAGCTGGTCCTTCACGTCTTTCAGCGGCACGTACGCGCCCTTGACCTTGCCATCCGCGCCGACGGCGGCACGAGCGGCCGCGCCCTGGACCACTACCTTGCCGCCGCGGGTCAGTGCATCGGCCTCGCGCTTGAGGTGCGCTTTCTTCTTGGCGTCGAAGCAGTCCGGGTCGGTGCAGACGTCTGGACCGCTGTTGCGGCGGCTCCATCGCCCGGGCTTCTCGCCTTCGGCAATGTCGATGAACTCGGGGGCATTGCCCGACTTCTTCGGGCAGCGACCGCAGTAGCCGGCGCTGGGCACCAGCATCTCGTCGTTCACGTCGAAGATTGCGGTCTTCAGGTCCAGCGTGAATCGCTCGTTCAGCAGGTCGCGGATCTGCCTGAAGCTTCGCTTGCCGCCGTCTTCGATGTCCCAGGCCTTGCCCTTGATATAGCCGAGTGCCTTGGCCTGCATCTTGGCGTTGCCCGCGCGGGCGATGAGCAGGCCCACCTCAGTGTCTACATCGCCGGCCAGGACCGCCTTGCGCACCTCGGGGCAGAGGGCGAGCAGCTTGAGGCGCCCGTACACGTAGCTGCGGGACTTGCCGAGCGTGGTGGCCAGCTCGTCGGCGGTAATGCCGTCTTCATCGATCATCGTTCGGAAGCCTTGCGCTTCCTCGATCGGGTGCACGTCGGCGCGCGCGATGTTTTCCGCCGCCTGGGCCGCACGCACTTCGGCATCGCTCATGGCGCGCACCACGCACGGGCCGCCGGCCAGGCCTGCCAGCATGCCGGCGCGCTTGCGCGTGTGCCCGAACACGATCTCGTAGCCGTCCTGCGGGTCGTACTGGTCGCGGAGCAGCGGGTTGGGGTAGCGCAGGCGGACCACAAGCGCCTGGTGGATGCGGCCCGTGTCTCGGATGGTCGCGGCGATCTCTTCGATCGTGGCCTGGCTGTACGTCTGCCGGTACTGCAGCGGGCTGTCGTGCAGCTGGTCCCAGGGTATGGTGACGATGGCCTCATCGGCCGCGGGCAATGCGGTGGTGTGCTCCATGCGGGGCCTCCAGTTCAGGGCTTGGGGGATGGGGGCTCCGCCTGGGCGGCGTCCGCCCAGGCCTTGCCGGTGGTGGGGTCGCGGCCGATGCCGGCCGCGCTGAAGCCCGCACCGAACGGGCGGGCGGAAGGGTCAACTTGGTAACGCGCGTCGTACGCGGGGCTCGGGCAGACCGTGACCTTGACGGGCGGCGCCACGCCGGCGGGCTCGGCCAGCAGCTGCTGCCGGGCAGGGCGCCAGGCGGCCGGGCCGCCGCGCGCGCGTGCGGGCTCGCCCCTTACCGGCGCGCCGATGGGTGACAGCGCGGGCGCCTGGTGCGCCGTGGCGGGCGGTGCCGGCGCAGGTGGAGCTGGTGGCACCCTGGTGGGTGCCACGATGCGCGCCGCGTCGACGTAGCGGCCGCGGCCGGTGGGCTGCAAGTGGCCAAGCTGCGCCAGGCCGGCCAGGCACTTCTCCGCTTCGTTGCGCGACAGAAAGCACGTGGCTTCCACCTCGGCGGCCGAGACGCCTTGCGAGCGCTTGGACAAGCCGATGATGTGACGGGCGGTGGCGCCAAGGTCGGCCAGGTCCATTACTGCGCTCCGGTGACCAGGTGCTCGACCAGGGCGTCCAGTTGCCAGTGAAGCCACTGGATGTCGCCGCTGTTGTCGACGATGTGCCGCGCGTGCCCGTCCACGGCCACCTGCTGCTCGCTCACGTGCGCGCGCACCGGCGCCACGCCCGGTCGCTCGATGCGCGCCGTGACGCCATCGTGGTTGACGATCCACGCCAGCTCGTTCGTGAACCGCACGTCCGTGATGACGATTCGGTCGTGGATGGGCGCGTTCGGCAGGCCCAGGCGCAGCTCTGCGATGCGCAACCAGAAGTTCGGGTCCAGATGGGCGCGCGCCCACTCGGTGCCCAGCGTCTGCGCCATGTGGCGGTAGCTGAAGCCCAGCCCCGGCACGGGCTGTTCCTTGAGGTGCGGCTCGTGGATGTAGGCGTAGTCCAGGCCCGCCGGCACGAACAGGGCCTCCAGCATGTCGCGCATCGGCTCGGCGAACGCATAGCGCTCGAAGCCGTGGGCAGAACACAGGTAGTTCGCCGCCGTGTCCTTCCCGGCGCCGGCCGGGCCGCACAGGCCGAGGATGAGGGGGTCAGGCGCCTTCATGCTGCGACCGCCTCCGACATCGGGCCGCGCGGGTAGCCCGGCGCGCTCACGTCCAGCAGCGCCGCCTGGCCGGATGCATCACGCCGCGGGGTCCAGGTGCTGGTGCCGTCGCCGGCGTCGCTCCACGTGCCCATGCAGTGCCGGGCAACGTGAGCGCTGAAGGCGGCAGCCGTGAGGTACTCTGCCCGCAAGGTGAAGAAAACGAAGCCCGCCACGTCGCGCTGGTGCGTGTGGCGCAGGCTGGCGTCAAAGGGGCGGTGCAAGGCAGACAAGTCGAACAGCCGCAGCCGGCCCGGCTCTAGTGCCAGGGCGCGCAGCAGCAGCATGGGCATGCCGTGGGCGAACACCGGGTGCAGGACGACGGAGGAGCCGTCGCGCCACATCACTTCGTGGCGCTCGGCGTGCACCTCGTAGGGGTGATGCCGGAGGATGACGCGGGTATCAGGCAGCATGAGCGGCCCCCGTCAGCAAGGCCTGGCGCTCGATGGCCAGGCGGTTCGCCTCCACCACCAGCTCGCCCAGGCCGCGGTCCCGCAGCAGGCCGATGAGCACCGCGTGCGTGGTCGCCGCGTGCAGCCGGCGCTCGATCTTGCCGGCCATGTCCAGCACCAGGCGCAGCTCATGCCGCTCCAGCTCCAGGGCCGCGTGCTCGGCCTCCAGCGTGGCGCGGTGCGCCTGGTTGGTCGATGCGCCGTCGGCCAACCAGGCGCGTTTCATCTCGGCCAGTTCGGCCTCGATATGCAGCCGGCGCGTGGTGATCGCGTCCCGCCGCTGCTTCATTTCGTGGAGGTTCAAGGCGTGTGCTCCTTGATGGGGTCGGAGAAGATGACCAGGTCACGCGCGTCGACGACCCGCAGCAGCTCGTGGCCGTGGTCGCGGCACAGCTGCAGCGCGCTGCCGCCGACGCTGACGAATGCGCCGCAGCGCAGCGCCGGCAGCTCGGCTTGAGCGGCCATGTGGTCGGTGGCGTCGGTGCCCAGGTCGATGCGGGCGTGGTACGGCAGGCCGCGCGCGGGCGCGAAGTCCAGCACCAGCAGCATGTGCGGCTGGCCGCCCATCGTGGGCACTAGGTGAGCGTCCCTGGTCAGGGCGCCGCTGACGCGCACCTTGGCGAACTTGCTCAGGTCCAGGCGCTGGATGGGCGGGGTCACTGCCGGGCCTCCAGCGCGGCCAGCTCGCACCGCGCGACGGAGGCGCGGGCGAGCAGCTGGGCCTGGTAGACGCACTCCGCCGCGGTGGTGCACCGCACGGCAGAGGCGGCCACGCGCAGCTGGGCCACGCGCGTGTACAGCATGGCGGCGTGCAGGCGTCTGCACAGCCGGCGAGCGGCGGCGCCCATGGTCAGCCCGCCAGGAAGATCAGCAGCAGGCCGATGGACACCGATCCGCCGGCGATCGCCGCGCCCCAAGTGCAGCCGTGCACCCAGCCGCGCAGGTACACGTGGCGCTCGAACGCGTCGATGCGCGTGACCAGGTCGAAGGCGTTCGGGTGGTGCGGGCCGGGCATCAGGGCTTCCCGCGCGGCCTGCAGGGCGGTGCGCGGGCGGCTCATGACGGCATCCCCGGCGCGAAGCCCATGGGGAACACCGAGCTGACCAGGCAGGCCAGCGCCACCGCGATGGCGGCCATCACCAGCTGCCCGCCGGTGATGGGGCAAGGGTCTTCAATGTCCGCCGGCGGCGCACTTTCGCCTCGGCGATCGGCCCGCGCCATCAGCGCGCAAGCCAGCCAGGTGCCACCCAGGCAGACGGCGATGCAGGCGCCCGCGATCTGCAGCGGCGTCATGCTTGCCGCTCCTCAGTGCGGGCTTCGAACAGGTTGCCGGCGGGGCCGCACGCGGTGCGGCTGAGGCGATTTGCCGCGTCGCAACCCAGGCGCCGCATGACGAGTGCCGGCTCGTTGGGCACGCCGGTGACCAGGCACACCGGAGCGGCCGGGTGCGTGCATCCGCCGATGGTCATCGGCGTCGTGGGGACTCGGCTATCGAGCTGCCAAGCCTGGAAATGCCGGCAATCGACGCACTTTGGCGCTTTCCGGCTGGGGTGAGGGTTCGAGGCCCTCGGTGTAGGCGTCTGCACAGTGCGCTCCCGTCAGGGTGACGGGGCGCACTGTAAATCAGCTTACAGTCAACTGCAAGCCTGCTTTCATTTGGGTGGTGACATGTTTACAGCTGGCTGGCTGCAGAACATTGCACGGAGGTCCCCGAATGCGCTCGGTTGATCGTGTTCCAGGCGGACGAGACCCGTGGTGGTCGATATGAAGCCCGACACACCAGTGAACCCGCCGTAGCTGTTCTTGGCATTGACGCGCCCGCAGAGTGCAAATGCCTCGGGGTCATCCGATCTGTAGAGTCCCTCGTCCGTGAACACGGCGGAATAGGGGTCCTTGAGGTTTCGCTTGAGCTGCTCCCTAAGGGCGTCAGACATGATCCTCGAGCGGCACTTTGCCAGGGCTGCTCCCTTTGCCTTCGCGCACTCAGGCACGTCCGGCGAACTGAAGACCAAGGTCGGCCACAGGATTGCGATCAGCAGGCCGCGGCTGCGCTTCATTGGGGGTCTCCTCCAGTGGGATGGCGGCGGGAAGCATCCAAGATCATCCGGCTCAGGACGCGGTACTCTGCCGGCTCCTCTGCGGCGATCACGTCCAGCGCGCGAGCCAGATCTTGTGCTTCCTCGCTGGGCGTGTACGTCTTAATTGGATCCCCTCGGCCCGTGACGATCCAATCCAGGTTCACCCCTGCCGCCTGTGCGAACTTCATGAGCGGTCCGATGCCGACGCCCATGACGTTGGTTGTCTCCTTTGTCCAGTGGAGCATGCCCGGGCGGCTGAGTCCCGCACGGCTCGCCAAGGTCTCGGGAGGGATGCCATTGGCCTTGGCACGCTCGATTGCCCACGCGATGCGGTCTTGAGGCGTCAGCAGGTGTTGTAGATCCATTTTCGGAGGGTAGAAGCCCATCCGAAAGCTGCCTTGCAGATTAACTGTAAGCTGATTTACACTGCTTCGATGGAGCTGCACCCGGACACCAAGATCATCGACACCCTCGGCGGTGCGACAGCTGTGGCGCGCCTGTGCGGAGGCATCAGCCCCCAGGCGGTGAGCAGCTGGCGACGCGCCGGCATCCCGAAGGCGCGCCGGATGTACCTGGAGCTGTTGCGCCCGGAAGCCTTCGATGACGCGCCCGGTGCAGTGTTGATCGTGGGGGGGCGCGATGGCAGCGAGCATGGCAGTGCTGCTACTGCGTGAGTGCGAAGCCTGCAGGCCTGCCCATGGTGCCCAGGTGCTCCAACCACACCTCCACCCGCACGTACGCCGGGCCTCGCCACTGGTGAACCACGAGGCTCACGGCCCAAGGGCTGCCCTGGGCCAGGTAGATGACCTCTCCTTTCCTGGGGATCGGGCAGGAGAGAGGCAGGAACTGAGGGGCACGCCGGCGCTTAGGCACGAACCGTTCCTGTTCCTCGGGAATGCAGAGTTGGACCTCAATCAATGCTTCCACGTTTCCATTTCGAGTGGTTTTGGGGGCTGCCATATTGAATCGAGTGGTTGCGTTGAATCGATTGAATTGCGCCGTGTCGCGAATGCGACGTATCGGCACAGTTCACTTGACCGTTCTTCCTGCCGCGCATGTATTGCGCTAGGACTGATCTTCGTCAAATGCGCGGCGAGGCGCCATGTCAACGCGGGCCGCGCGTTGACATTGACGCCGCCGCAGAAAGGTGGTCGCAATGGATGTGAGCATGGCGGCATTCCGACTGGTCCACGATTGGCCGGGCGGAGCCAATGCACTCGGGCCCGTAGTGGGCAAGTCGGGCGCCACGTTGAGCCACGAGGTAAGCCCGAGCTATCCGACTGCAAAGCTGGGACTGCTCGACGCGGTGAAGCTGAGCGGCTGGACGGGTGATCGGCAAGTGCTCAATGCCTTCGCTGCCGAGCTGGGCTGCATGGTGGTGCCGCTGGCAGCGAGCGTGCCAGGGGCCGAGTCTGCGGCCGCGCGCATTGCAACCTTGGCGCGCGAGTTCGGTGAACTGATGGGCGCTTGCGCTGCTGGTCTTGCCGATGGCCAGATCAGTGACAACGAGCGTGAACGCATCGAGCGCGAGGGCGGCGAGCTGCTGGGCGCCGTGCAGGCCGTGCTGGCAGAGGTCCGTGCGATCAACACCGCGGGCAAGGATCAGCAGCAGCGGGCGGCGCTGCAGGCGGTGGCGTGATGGCTAGGCTGACGGATGAGCAGTGGGCCGCGATCCGCGCCCGGGTGAATGAATACGCCATGTGCGTCACCGACGCCGCGAACCATCAGAGTGCCAGCAAGGCGGACATCGCACGTTCGGCCGCGCTGTCCGCCCTTCAGGGGGTGCGGCGTGCCATCGAGGCCGGCACCCAGCCGCCAGCTGATGTGCTCAAGGCGGCGCAGGAGTTCGTGGGGAACGACTATCGCGGGCCGCTGCCGTGGGCGAGGAAGGTGTTTGACTGGGTTGCAGGGCTGGACGCCCCCTCGTCGCGAGGGACGCCGACGTGAGGCCGCGCGGCGAACTCCGCGCGCTTCTGGCTGACGCGTTCGGCAGCGGCGTCACGGGTACCACGCGCGACCTGGCCATGCGCACGGGCATCGGCATCACCGCCACGCGGCGCACGCTGGACAACATGCTCCGCGCCGAGGAAGCGGTGGTGGTGAACACCGCGCGCCTCCCCGGCGTGAAGCGGCCGGTGCCCGTGTACGGGCCCAAACCTGCGGCAGCCTCACCGCCGCAGGACTGGTCCCTCATCACCTGCTGGGCGCAGTTCCCAGCGCACACCTAGAACGACGAGACGCACGGGGACAACGCGATGAAAAAGGTGGGGGACCTGCGGGGAGGATGGCACTCCCCGCAGGACACGGATGGCTGACCGCACGCCGATTGACTTTCCACGGCTGGCCGCTGCACTGCTCGACCAGGCGCACCACCTGGTGCCGCAGTGGCTGCCGGCCGGCATCGAGCGCAACGGCCGCTGGTATGTGGGCGACTTCGACGGCTCGCCCGGCGAGAGCGCGAACGTCAACCTGCAGACCGGCCAATGGATCGACAACGCCGCGCCCGATGAGGACAAGGGCGGCGACCTCATCAGCCTGTACGCGCGCATTCGCGGCCTGAACAATGGCCAGGCCGCGCGCGAGCTGATGCAAGACATGGGCTGGGACCGCGCGGGCAGCACGCCCGTGCAGACGCCTGCACGCCGCAGCTCGGCCGGCGCGGAGCCGCAGGACGACAGCATGCCGCCCTGGCTCGATGAGCC
>CAMLJY010000135.1 GCA_946480465.1 uncultured Burkholderiales bacterium | reverse complement strand
ACCGTCGATTCGACCTGCGGTCAATCCTGTCCCGCCTGGTTCACGTGGCTTGCACAACAGAGCCGCACACATTGGCTGCTATTCGTGGCTGAGCCATGTCGCGAATCAGGCGGGTCGATGCACGGCCTTCGCATCGCCGGCGTGCCGCCGCTGCGCGGCGTGCAATCGCCGGAGGTCGGCGGCGACGAGCCGTTCTCGATCGCGCACTGCGCGCCGGCACCTCCCGCCTTCGCCTCGTCCTGAGGCCGGCCGCACGGGCTGCGGCGGGACGGCGTTCGCAACCGCAGTTGGTGCCGTCGCGTGCCGACGATTCGGAATCCGCCCGGTGAGTGGCAATGATGGGATTCGCCGGTGCCGTCAGTGCACGCCACTCCGGATGCGAATGCCATTCGGATACTCCACGAATTCCAATGCCGAGGTAGATGCTCATCAAACGGCGCGGGCGGAACCAACGCCACCTGGCCAAAGGTTCCCCATTGTGTGAATACCAAATCAAGCGGCCTTGCCAGGTTGGCCTGTAGTGCCTTTGCCTTGTGAGAGGACTTGTGAGAGGCTACGAACGCAAATTCTCCTGACACGAAGCGCCGCCCCATGTTCTGCCCTCTGATGACCGGCACGCCTGTGCTGACATGGTCCTTCGCCACGAGGTCAGAGCCGAATGGACCGCCGACAGCCGCGTTGGCCCGTTTCGCCGCGATATCGAGCAGGCGAGCCTGCTTCCAGCCTGCAGGTACCTCGCTTCTCGAGAGGGCCTGCCGTGGATCAGTTCCTTGGGATGAAAGCCGCGCGTCAGGCCCTTGAGCCGCTGGGCCACCGGCGCTCGCCAGGCACTCGAAGTGCGCGTTCATGGCACGCGTGAAGGCCTGGTGCGGGCCAGACCGCTGGTGACTTCTTCCTTCTCCTGCCCGTAGACCGCCACCTCGGTGGGGGCCGCTTCGGCCACCTTCAGCAGCAGCGCGTGTAGAACTGCCCCTTGCTCTTGCCACTTTGCGTGGCGAAGTGGCGCACCAGGTACTCGTAGGCGTCGCCCAGGATGTCGTCGCCATCGGCCCGGTGGCGCGAGAAGTCCCAGGTCCTTCGACTCGAAGATGCCGATCAGGTTGGTCAGCTTGTCGACCTTCTCCTTGCCCTGGCCCAGCAGCGCGTCGTCGTTGAAGTCGGCCTTGATGCGCAGGTGGTTGGCCTCTTCCAGCGGGCGAACGATCTTCTTGTTGATCTGGTCGCCGATGTCGCTCTTGGCCTTGAGGGCCGCCATGTCGGCAAAGCTGGCGCCGGGCGGAATCTGGATGGGCGCGAAGGGCTGGCCGGCGTACTTGTCGCTGATGTACTTGATGAACAGCAGCACCAGCACCTAATCCTTGTACTGGCTGGCGTCCATGCCGCCGCGCAGTTCGTCGCAGGAGGCCACAGCTTGGAATGGAGGTCGGACTTCCTGATGGCCATGAAGGGAAGGGGCGCAGGCGAGCCGCCGGGATGAGGCGATTGCAGGCGCAATGACGCCAGCAGCCGGGGCGGTGGCCGATCCGCCGGCGCTCACCCATTCCCCAACTTCCCCCACACCTGCCTGCAATGGCGCGCATCCGCCTCGCGCCCAGGGACCGCACTGCGAACATGCGTCCCGCCACCGCCCGTCCTGACGCCGCAACGTCCCCATCTCCACCGTCACGATGCCGCTGGGCACCGCCAGAACGCCCCGGCCCAGCAGCAGCATGGCCAAGGCCAGGCAAGAGGTGACCGGCCGATCGCGGATCACGCCCCTCAGCCGATGAACTTGTACCCCACGCCGTAGACCGACTCGATGGGGCAGGACTCGGGTGTCACCTCGAGCAGCTTGCGGCGCAGGTTGCGCACGTGGCTGTCGATGGTGCGGTCGCTGACCACCTTGTCGTCGCGGTAGACGATGTCGAGCAGTTGCGCACGCGAGAAGACGCGGCCCGGGCGCATGCCGAGCGTGCACAAGAGGCGGAACTCGATGGGCGTCAACTCCAGGACAGCACCGGACCAGCGCGCCTCGAAGCAGTTCTCGTCGAGCTGAAGGGCAGAGCCCGGCATGGCTGCGCGCCAGCCGACCGTGCGGCGCAGCAGGGCCCGCACCCGCGCCACGACCTCGGCGGCGTGGAAGGGCTTGCAGATGTAGTCGTCGGCGCCGATGTCGAGGCCGCGCAGGCGGTCGTCTTCGCCGGCGCGGGCCGAGATCATGATGAGCGGCACGGTGCTGAACGCACGGATCTCGCGGCACAGGGAAAAGCCGTCCTGGTCGGGCAGCACCAGGTCCAGCAGCACCACGGCGGGCGTGTTGTCGCGCACCCACGCCACGACACCTGCGGCGCGGTGCTGCACGGTGCCGCTGAAGCCGGCATCGCGCAGGCTGTGCAGCAGCAGTTGTGCCAGCGCGGGCTCGTCCTCGACGATCAGACAATGCCGGCCGCGATCCAGGGCTTCGACGCTCGTCACCTTGCCACGGTCTCCTCAATTTCTGCACGAAGGCCCGGCATCCTGCCACCGGGCCGCATTGGCCCTCGCCGTCGCCCCCCTTGCCCTTCCATGCCTGTGCGCCTCGCCGCTCCACGCCATGGCCCGTCGCCGCGACGGGTGTGCGCATGAATGCCGGCCGCAGCCGGCGCTCGGCCGTGCTCATCCTACTGGTGCTGGGCCTGTGCCTGGCCGACGCCGGCGTGCAGGCCGAAAGCTACGACGACCGCCGTGTGCGAAGCGCCGCGCGCCTGCTGCGCGCCCTGCTGGCGGCCGACGAGGCCCTGGAGCGGAAGAAGGATGCCAACAGCCGCATCCAGGTGCTGTTGGTGGGTGAACGCGAAACGGACCTGCTGCCGCTGCAGAACCTGATTGCGCTGGGCGGTGACGGCGAGCAGGCGCGGGTGCGCGGCCTGGAACTGGCGGTGCGGCGCGGCATCGGCATTCCCGGGCCCGGCCAGCCCCGGCCGGTGGTGGTCTTCCTGGCCGAACCCTTGCCGGCCGATCGCTTCCGCGAACTGCTGGCCTGGTGCATTGCCGAGGGCGTCATCCTGTACTCGCCTTTCGAAGGCGACGTCGAGCGGGGGGCCACCGTGGGGCTGTCGGTGCAGGCCAAGGTCCAGCCCTTCGTCAACCTGGCCACGCTCAGGTCGTCGGGCATTCGCCTGCGCCGCTTCTTCCTCGAGCACTCGCGGGTGCTGTCATGAGTTGGCCGGGCCGCCGCAGGGGCGAACACCGGACGGCGAGGCCCGAAGGTCTTTCAGCGAGCGCGGCCAGCCGACCCGTGAGCGCGCGGGCGCCGCGGCTCGTCCTGCTGAGCTTCGCGCTGCTGGCGCTCATCCTGGAAAGCGCGCTGGTGCTGTACTGGAACACGCTGCTCGAGCCGCGGCTGCGCAGCGAAGCCCAGGCGCAGGCGCAGCTGCTGGCCCAGGCCCAGGTGCACGGCATCGTGCAGGCGCTGGCGCTGCCGCAGCCGCAGGAACGCGCCGCGCGCCTGGCCGACGCGATCGATGGCCTGCTGCTGCTGCGCGACGCCGGACGCGACGAGACCTATTTCAGCCGCATCCGGCTGCGGCTGGACTACGAGCAGGTCGCCGCTCCGCCCGGCAGCCTGGACCGGGACGAGGGCAGCATCAAGGGATCGGTGTTCGAGGTGCAGGTGCCGCTGTACCACCCGGTCGATGGCACCCTGATCGGCGCGGCCGACATCGCCGTCGGCAGCGGCTTCTATCAAGCCTTCAGCGCGGACGTGCGCCGGCAGCTGGTCGGGCAGGGCTTGTTCATCGCGGTCCTGCTGGGCGTGCTGGGGGGCGCCCTGCACCGCGTGCTGCGCAAGCTGGAGCAGCAGGCGCTGGCGCGGCGCAGTGCCGAACAGGCGCTGGCAGCCAACGAACGCCAGCTGCAGCAGCTGATCGACAACCTGGACCACTACTTCGTCTATGGCCGCGATGCGCAGGGCGGCATCGTGCGCGTCAGCGAATCGGTGCACAGGGTGCTGGGCATCCCTGCGGACGAGTTCCTGCGCAAGGCGCGCGAGCTTCCGGCGCCGGACCCGGCCGGCATGGCCCTGCCGCAGCCGGCCGGCGGCCCGCGCTCGGGCGGCAGCCGGCAGTTCGAGTTCGAACTGCGCGACCACGCGGGCGCGCTGCACCGGGTGGAATGCACCGAGGTGGTGGTGCGCGACGGCAGCGGCCGCATCACCGGCACCGACGGCATCGCCCGCGACGTGAGCGCCCAGCGGCAGCTGGAATCCGAACTCCGGGCGGCGCGCGATCAGGCGGAAGCGGCGAACCGCGCCAAGAGCCAATTCCTGGCGAACATGAGCCACGAAATCCGCACCCCGATGAACGCGGTGATCGGCATGGCCACGCTGCTCGGCAAGTCGCCGCTGGCCTCGCGCCAGCGCAGCCAGCTGGCGCAGCTGCAGACATCGGCGCGCATGCTGCTGAGCATCATCGACGACATCCTCGACCTGTCCCGCATCGAGGCCGGCAAGCTCAGCATCCTCAGCCGTGATTTCTCGCTGGACGAACTGCTGTCGGACCTGACCGCCCTGGTCGGCCAGCGGGCGCGCGACAAGCGGCTGGACGTGCTGATCGATTGCGATCCCGAGATTCCGGCGCAGCTGCGCGGCGACGCCATGCGGCTGCAGCAGGTGCTGGTCAACCTGGTGGTCAACGCCATCAAGTTCACCGAGCAGGGCGAAGTGGTGATCGGCATCGGCTGCCTGGCGCGCGATGCCGATGGCATCACCCTGCAGTTCTCGGTGCGCGACACCGGCATCGGCATCCCGGCCGAGGCGCTGCCGCGCCTGTTCGAGCAGTTCACCCAGATGGACGAATCGAGCACCCGGCGCCACGGCGGCGCCGGCCTGGGGCTGGCCATCAGCAAGCGCCTGGTGGAACTGATGGGCGGCCGCCTGGAAGCCGAAAGCGCCGTGGGCGAGGGCAGCACGTTCCGGTTCAGCGTGCGCTTCGGCCTGGGGGAGGCGCCCGCGGGCATGGCCAGCCCGCTGCGCGCGGGATTGCGCGCGCTGGTGGTGGACGACAGCGCGGTCGCGCGCGACGTGTTCGGCAGCATGCTGGAAGCGATGCGCTTCGAGGTGAGGCTGGCGGGCAGCGCCGGGCAGGCGGTGGCGATGGCCCAGGAGGCGGTGCCTCCCTTCGACCTGCTGCTGATCGACTACCGCCTTCCGGACCTGGACGGCCTGCAGGCCGTGCGCGAACTGCGCCGCCGCCGCCGCCTGCCCGCCAGCGTGATGGTGACGGCCTACGGCGACGAGAACCTGGCCGCCGAAGCCGAACGCTGCGGCGTGGACGTCTTCCTGCAGAAGCCGATCAGCCCGTCGGCCCTGCACGACGCCGCGGCACGGGCCCTGCATCTGCGCAGCGACGCGCACCCGGCGCCGGCCTTCGCCAAGGAAGAGCCGCGCTTCGCCGCCGGGCAGCATGTGCTGGTGGTGGAGGACAACGAAGTGAACCGCGAGGTGGCCGGCGAACTGCTCGGCGGGCTGGGACTGGCCGTGACCATGGCGGAAACCGGCGCCGCCGCCCTGCGCTGCGTCGAGCAGCAGCATTTCGACCTGGTGCTGATGGACGTGCAGATGCCCGAGGTCGACGGCATCGAGGCCACCCGCCGCCTGCGGCAGGACGCCCGCTGGAGCGGCCTGCCGGTGGTGGCCCTGACGGCACACGCCATGGCCAGCGACCGCGAACGCTTCCTGGCGGCCGGCATGGACGACTACCTGGCCAAGCCGATCGAGGAACGCGACCTGTTGCGGGTGCTGGCGCGCTGGCTGCGGACCGACGGTGCGGTCAGCCCGCAGCCGCCTGCTGCGCCGGCGAGCGCTGCCGAGCCCTGCCCGCCCCTGCCCGGCATCGACGTGGACGGGGCGCTGGCCCGCATCAACGGCAAGTGGCCGCTGCTGCTGCGCCTGCTGGACAGCTTCCGGCAGCAGCACCGGGCAGACGCGGACGAGATCGGCCGCCTGCTGGACGCGGGCCGCGCAGACGCGGTGGCGGCGCAGGTTCATGCCCTGAAGGGCGCGGCGCAGACCCTGGGCATCACCGGCCTGGCACAGGCCGCGCAGGCGTTGGAGCAGGCCCTGCTGCAGGAACGCGACGCGACCCCGGCCCTGGAAGACCTGCGCGCGGCCCTGGCGGCACTGCAGGCGCTGGCGCTGCCCCACCCCACGGTGCCGCCGCCCGCCGGCGCCACCGCCCTGCCGGCCCTGCTGGGCGGCCTGCAAGCCGCGCTGCAGGCGCGCCGCTTCGAGGCCCTCGCGCTGGCGCGCGAGCTGCTCGCGGCCTTGCCGGGGCCGGCCCGCGACAGCGACGCCGGGGTCGCCCTGGCCCGCGCCGTCGAACACCTCGACCTGGCCCAGGCCGAAACGGCGCTGCGCCGGCTTCAGCCCCAGTTGACGACTTGAACGATGACGACATGAAACCGACCCAGCCGATGACACCAGCGCCCCGGGTTCTGCTGGTCGATGACGAACCCGTCAACGTGCAGGTGCTGGCGGAGGCGCTCAGCGGCTGCGACGTCTCCTTCACCACCCGTGCCGAGGAGGTCCAGCCCCTGGCCGCGCGCCTGCAGCCCGACCTGATCCTGCTCGACCTGCTGATGCCCGGCCGGCACGGGCTGGACGTGCTGGCCGACCTGCGCGCCGACCCGGCCTGCCAGGACATCCCGGTGATCTTCGTGACGGCCCTGAGCGACATGGTCGACGAAGCGGCAGGCCTGGCCGCCGGGGCGGTGGACTACATCGCCAAGCCGATCAGCGCGGCCATCGTCCGCGCCCGCGTGCTCACGCACGTGGAGCTGAAGCGGCAGCGCGACCAGCTGGCGCGCCTGGCCGAGACCGATGGCCTGACCGGCATCGCCAACCGCCGCCGCTTCGACCGCGAGATGGACGTGCGCTGGCACGCGGCGCGGCGGCACGGCGACAGCCTGTGCCTGATGCTGGCCGACGTCGATCACTTCAAGCAATACAACGACCACTTCGGCCATGCCGCCGGCGACCACTGCCTGCGCGCCGTGGCCACGGCGCTGGCGTCCGTGCTGGGCCGCGCCGACGACCTGGTGGCACGCTATGGCGGCGAAGAGTTCGGCATGGTGGTGCGCGGCGGCCAGCTGCCCACGCTCCTGGCCAGGGTCCTGAACGAGATCGAATCGCTGCGCCTGCCGCACCCGCAATCGACCGCAGGGCCGTGGGTCAGCCTCAGCATCGGGGCACTGGCCATTCGCCCGCAGCGCGACCAGCCGATGGCGCAGGCGCTGGCCGCGGCCGATGAGCTGCTGTATGCCGCCAAGCGCCAGGGCCGCCGCCGAGCGCTGCTGCGCGAGTTCGACGGCAGCGAGGTCCGGACCGTGCAACCGGGAGACTTGTCATGACCCCACGCCAGGAGAGATGGCAGGTCCGCGCCCGGTGGGTGGGCCTGGCCGCGCGAGCGGCGCTGGCAGCGGGGGCGGCCCTGGCCGCGACGGTCCCGCTGGCCGGCACGGCCGTCGCCGCCGCCGCCGCCGCCGCCGCCGCCGCCGCGGCCGATCAGGACGAGCTGCTCGGCCTGCTGGCCGAGGAAACCGCGCTGGCCACGCACACCAAGCAGAACGCCGACTACGTGCCCGGCATCGTCAACGTGCTGCACGGCGACGAGGCGCGCCTGCTGGGCGCACGCACCGCGCTGGAGGCGCTGACGATGGTGCCGGGCATCGACGTCAACCGCGACCAGTACGGCTCGCCGGCGCTGCGCGTGCGTGGCGTCGACTTCTTCTTCAACAACGGCAACATCAAGGTGCTGGTCGATGGCCTGCCCATCTCGCGCGAGGCGGCAGGGCAGAACGGCGCCGTGCTGCTGATGCCGATCGAGCAGATCGAGCGCATCGAAATGATCCGCGGGCCGGGCACCGGGGTGCATGGCGACTTCGCGTACATGGGCCTCGTGAACCTGGTCACGCGACATGATCGCTCCTCGGTCTCCGCCAGCATCGGCCGGGGCGCGCGGCGCACCCTGTTCGCCAGCTTCACCACGGTCGGGCACACCGCGGGGTGGCGCCTGAGCGGCAACGTCTCCGATTGGCGCAGCGATCGCTTCGACACCAGCGACGCCCTCGACAACGACGAGCGCCGGCGGATGCTCAGCCTGCACCTGGCGTGGCAGCGCCTGTCCCTGCGCTGGGTGGCGCTCGACCGCGACTGGCAGGGCTGGGTGCCGAACCGCGGCCGCCCCGGCCAGCCGCCACCCCCCTCGCCGGTCCGGCTGAACACCCAGGTCGAACGCAGCCACGACCTGGAGCTGCGCTACACCCTGCGCGACAGCGAACGGGAACGCGCCACGCTGTGGCTGCAGCGCCAGGGCAGCGAGTACCAGCGGCCGATGGCCGTCTTCGAAGGCCCGCGCAGCGAAGCCGGCGTGGCATGGATGCGGCGCCACGGCCCCCAGCAATGGCTGCTGCAGCTGCAGTGGGCGCAACTCGACACCGACCGCATGAGCGTGGGCAACGGCGCGCAGACGCAGATCGTCAGCGACCGCCGCACCTTGCGCTCGGCCTCCCTGCAGGACCAGATCGACCTGGGCCGTGGCCTGCAGGTCACGGCCGGGTTGCGCCACGACGACCTGCAGGGCGTCGATGCCAAGTGGTCGCCGCGCCTGGCGGCGGTATGGCAGGTCCATCCGAACCACCTGCTCAAGGCACAGTACTCCGAAGGCTTCCGGTCGCCGCGTCCGGTCGACGGGCTTTACTTCGGCGGCCGCAGCGACGGCTTCCGCTTCGAAGAGGTCCAGACGCGGGAGGTCGGCTACGTGTACCGGCGTCCGCAGCTGGTGGTGCGTGTCACCGGCTTCTCCAACCGCATCCGCCACATGATCGTTGCGCCCGCCCATCCGCGCTTCGGCACCGAGCTGGGCGTACGGTCCCAGGGCGTCGAGCTGGAGCTGGCGCACCAGCCGCTGCGCTGGCTGAAGTGGCAGGCCACCTGGTCCACCGCGAATGCCAGCGACGACCGCGCCGCGGTCGTACCGGTGGCGGGCCAAGGCCCCACGGACTTCGGCGGGCCCAGCGTCGGGCAGCCTGAATCGATGGGCAACATCGCCTTGTTCTTCAATCCTGACGGCCATTGGTCAGGCGGCATGCAATGGCAGCACATGGGCCGCCGGGCCGATCGGGGCATGGCCGGCTTTCAGCCGGGCTACCAGTCGCTGAACCTCGGGCTTCGCTACCGCCCGCCCGCCGTCCCGCGCCTGCGCCTGGATGCCGGCCTGCGCAACGCCCTGGCGAACAACGTGTTCCACATCGAGACGCAGGGGCAGGGCCTGCCCCTGCAGTTCAACCGTTATGCGCAGCGGGAATGGAGTTTCAGCGTGGCGTGGGCGTTTGATTGAGTCTTGGCGTGGACACCGACGCGTTGATGGACAAACTCTCCCCGACAAGTCAACACCGCCATTTGTCTTTTCACTCAAGGCTGCATTTCAATTGCACTGACGAGGCGTGAAGAGCATGCCGAGACAGAGAACAGACTGCCACTCTACAGACGGCCTTGTTGCATCGCTGTCGCAGCGATGCGGACCCAGATGCGAACCGCTCAGCGGGGATCCATTCCTGTCACGTGGAACTCGACGCATCGAGGCCACCAAGGGTTAGTCGAGCTTGCCCGCTGCCGGTCTGACCTGTTCAGCGCGTCTTCGTCGCCACGTCGTGCAAGGAAGCTGGTTTGATGGGGTGCTCAGGCCGACACCGTGGGCGCCGTGCCGGCTGCGGCGGAAGCCGCAGCGGCGTCGGGCTTGGAGCTCAGGTGGTCGGCGTCGAACGTGTCGCCGCGGGTCATCACGGCCCACAGGGTGCGCGCGTTCTTGTTCGCCAAGGCCACCATCGCCTTCTGCCATCCGCAGCATGCTTTGCTGCTCCACGGACTTCACCGGGATGAAGCGCATGCGCGGGCGC
>CAMLJY010000134.1 GCA_946480465.1 uncultured Burkholderiales bacterium | reverse complement strand
CTCTGCACCGCGGGGTGCCGATGCAGCATGGCCTGCCACATCGTGAACTTGTACAGGTCCGTTTCGAGCAGGCTGCGGATGACGGGGATCATCGAGGGGCGCTACGGGCTGCAGCCCAGGGGGGGGCGGTGAACCAGTATAGAAGTCCGTTTGCCGAACGGAAGCTGAACTTGCCCCGGGGGCAACCCTCCGGAAATACCAGATGGTTGCCGCCCCAGGAACCCGCGCCCTGGAAAAGCTGGCTCCTCGGCCGCGCCCCCCCCCCCCCGCTGAACAGCAGCGCCCCAAGGTCGCTGCCGTTCGGTGAGGCAGTTCAGGCCGCCCCAGCCTTCACCTTCAAGCGCCAGGCATGCAGCAGCGGCTCGGTGTAGCCCGAGGGCTGTTCCTTGCCCTTGAACACCAGGTCCAGCGCCGCCTGGAAGGCCGCGCCCTGCAGGTTGGCGGCGAGCGGCTTGTACGCCGGGTCGCCGGCGTTCTGCTTGTCCACCACCGCGGCCATGCGGGTGAAGGTCTCGCGCACCTGGGCTTCGGTCACCACGCCGTGGTGCAGCCAGTTGGCGATGTGCTGGCTGGAGATGCGCAAGGTGGCGCGGTCTTCCATCAGGCCGACGTTGTGGATGTCGGGCACCTTGGAGCAGCCCACGCCCTGGTCGATCCAGCGCACCACGTAGCCCAGGATGCCCTGCACGTTGTTGTCCAGCTCCTGCTGGCGCTCCTGGGCCGACCACGCCGCCTCGGCCACCACCGGGATCTGCAGCAGGCCGGCCAGCAGCGTGTCGCGCTGGGCGTCGGCATCGGTCTGCTCCAGCTCCTGCTGCACCTTGGCCACGTCGATCTGGTGATAGTGCAGCGCATGCAAGGTCGCCGCGGTGGGGCTGGGCACCCAGGCCGTGTTGGCCCCGGCCTTGGGGTGGCCGATCTTCTGCTCCAGCATCGCGGCCATCAGGTCGGGCATGGCCCACATGCCCTTGCCGATCTGCGCGCGGCCGCGCAGGCCCATGCCGAGGCCCACCAGCACGTTGCTCTTCTCGTAGGCCTGGATCCAGGCGCTGGTCTTCATGTCGCCCTTGCGCAGCATCGGGCCGGCCAGCATCGCGGTGTGCATCTCGTCGCCGGTGCGGTCGAGGAAGCCGGTGTTGATGAAGGCCACCCGGTTCGCGGCCGCGGCGATGCAGGCCTTCAGGTTCACGCTGGTGCGGCGCTCCTCGTCCATGATGCCGAGCTTGACGGTGGCTTCCGGCAGGCCCAGCAACTGCTCGACGCGGGCGAACAGCTCGCTGGCGAAGGCCACTTCCGCGGGGCCGTGCATCTTGGGCTTGACGATGTAGACCGAGCCCTTGCGGGAGTTGCGCAAACCGTTGGCACCCTTGCCTTGCAGGTCGTGCAATGCGATGGTGGTCGTGATCACCGCGTCCATGATCCCTTCCGGAATCTCGCGGCCGCCGTCGTACAGGATGGCCGGGTTGGTCATCAGGTGGCCGACGTTGCGCACGAACATCAGCGACCGGCCGTGCAGCCGCACGTCGCGGTCGCCATTCGGCGCGGTGTAGACGCGGTCCGGGTTCAGGCCGCGCGTGAAGGTCTTGCCGCCCTTGGTGACCGACTCGGTCAGCGTGCCCTTCAGGATGCCGAGCCAGTTGCTGTAGGCCAGCAGCTTGTCCTCGGCATCCACCGCCGCCACCGAGTCCTCCAGGTCGAGGATGGTCGACAGGGCGGCCTCGACGACCACGTCGGCAATGCCCGCGGAGTCGACCGCGCCGATGGGCGTCGAGCGATCGATGCGGATGTCCAGGTGCAGGCCGTGGTGGCGCAGCAGGATGGACGTGGGCGCGGCCGCGTCACCCTGGTAACCGATGAACTGCGCGGCATCGGCCAGCATCGCATCGCGCCCCATTCCCAGGCGCACCACCAGGCGGCCGTTCTCGACGCGGTAGCCCTGGGCCACGGCGTGCGAGGCAGCCTTGCCTTCCCAGACGATCGGCGCCGCCTGGTCGAGCACGCGCCGGGCATACGCGATGACCTTGCCGCCGCGCACCGGGTTGTAGGCGCCGCCGCGTTCGGCGCCGCCGTCCTCGGGGATCGCGTCGGTGCCGTACAGCGCGTCGTACAGCGAGCCCCAGCGGGCGTTGGCGGCGTTCAGTGCATAACGTGCATTCAGAATGGGCACGACCAGCTGCGGGCCGGCCTGCACGGCCAGCTCGTCGTCGACGTTGCTGGTGGTGGCCTTCACGCCCGCCGGCGGCGGTTGCAGGTAGCCGATCTGCTCCAGGAAGGCGCGGTAGGCCGGCATGTCGGCAATCGGGCCCGGGTGGGCGCGGTGCCATTCGTCGATGGCGGCCTGCAGGCGGTCGCGCTCGGCCAGCAGCGCCAGGTTCTTCGGCGCCAGATCGTGCACGATGGCGTCGAAGCCGGCCCAGAACGTGGCCGGCGTGATGCCGGTGCCGGGCAGCACCTGCTCGTCGATGAAGCGTGCGAGCGGCGTGGCGACCTGCAGGCGGTGAAGCGTGGTGCGGATGGTCATGGCAGGGTCCTTCGCAAAGGTTCTCGGGTTCAGGAAAAGAAGCTCAGCACGTCGCGCAGGCTGCTGCCGGTGCGCGTGGGTTCGGTGTCCAGCTGTTCCAGCGGCGCGTTGCCCCGGTTGACCCACAGCGTCGTGAAGCCGTACCAGGTGGCGCCGATGGCATCCCAGCCATTGCTGGAGACGAACAGGATCTTGCGCGCGGGCAGGCTCAGGGCCTGCGGGCCCAGCGCATAGACCGCGCCGTCGGTCTTGAAGCGCTGCACCGCGTGCGCACTGAGCACCGGATCGATCAAATCGGCGAAGCCGGCGCTCTTGATCGCGACCGCCAGCATCTCGGGGTCGCCATTGCTGAGGATGCCGGCGCGGATGCCGCGGTCCTTCAGCGCCGCCAGCACCTCGCGGTTCTCCGGAAAAGTCGAGAGGTGGCGGTACTGGTTCATCAGCCGGTCCTCGGCTTCGCGGCCGAGCGCCAAACCCAGCCTGAGCGCCGCGAAGCGCAGGCCGGCACGCGTCAGCTCCCAGAACGGGCGGTAGCGGCCGCTCATCGAGGCCAGCCGGGTGTACTCGATCTGCTTGTCGCGCCACAGCGCGGCCAGTGCGTCGCCCCGGCCGGGAAACAGCTGCTCGGCCAGCAGCCCGACGCTGTAGACGTCGAACAGCGTGCCGTAGGCGTCGAACAACACGGCTTCGGGGGTGGGCGCGCGGGAACTCATGGCCGGACTGTATTTCGAACTTCGGCTTCCATTAAGAACCTGGAACGCGATTGATTCGTGACTGAACTGTCTGTAATCTGCCGGGCCATGGACCGGTTGAAGCAGATCGAATCCTTTGCCGCCGTGGCCAGCAAGGGCAGCCTGACGGCCGCCGCGCAGGCCGAAGGCGTGGCGCCGGCGGTGATCGGCCGCCGCATCGACGCGCTGGAAGAACGCCTGGGCGTGAAGCTGCTGGTGCGCACCACGCGCCGGCTGACGCTGACGCACGAAGGCAGCGCCTTCCTGGAGGATTGCCAGCGCATCCTGGCCGACATCGCCAATGCCGAGGCCAGCGTGACGGCCGGCGGCGTCAAGGCCAGCGGGCACCTGCGCGTCACCGCGCCCGCCGGCTTCGGCCGACGCCACGTAGCGCCGCTGGTACCGAAGTTCCTGGCGCTGCACCCGGACGTGAGCCTGTCGCTGAACCTGTCGGACCGGGTGGTGGACATCGTCAACGAAGGCTTCGACTCGGCGGTGCGCGTGGGCGACCTGCCGGACTCCAGCCTGGTCAGCGTGCGGCTGGCGGACAACCGGCGGCTGTGCGTGGCCGCGCCCTCGTACCTGAAGCGCGCCGGCACGCCGACGCACCCGTCCGAGCTGATGCGGCACGAATGCCTGCTGCTGTCATCAGACGCCAGCCAGACGCGCGGCTGGGCCTTCCGGGTCGACGGCGAGGTGACGCACCTGCGCCCCGGCGGACGCCTGGACTGCAGCGACGGCCAGGTGCTGCATGCCTGGTGCCTGCAGGGCCTGGGGCTGGCCTGGCGCAGCACCTGGGAGGTGGAGCAGCAGATTGCCAGCGGCGAGCTGCAGGAGGTGCTGGCCGAATTCGCGGCTCCACCCAACGGCATCTTCGCCGTGGTGCCCCAGCGCCGCCACCTGCCGCTGCGGGTGCGGCTGTGGATCGACTTCCTGAAGCACTCCTTCGGCGATCCCGCCTACTGGCGGGGGCAGGTGGCCTGACGCGCCGCGGCTGGCAGGGGCGCGGACTGGCGTGGCCAGGCGCCACCGCAAGCCGCGGCAACCTGCCAGATGCCGCCGGAGGCCACCAGCCGCAACGGACGACCGCCGCCGGAGGCAGCCTCGGGCCTCCGGTCTCGTCCTTCAAGGGCACCGAGGCTTACTTGGCCGCCTTCTTCGACGACAGGCACTCGCTCATGAACTTCTTGCGCTCGGCGCCCTTCAGCGTCTGCTCGCGGGCTTCCTTGTTGCAGGTGGCCATCTTCGACTGCTGCGCGGTGGGCGCCTTGGCACCCGTGGCGGCGTCTGCCGGTGCCGCGTCCTTCGCGGCCTGGGCGTGGCCCGCCAGGGCCAGCAGCAGCGTGGCGACGGTGGCGGCGGCGATGCGGTTCTTGGTGTTCATGACAGCGTTTCCTTCCTCGTTGATGGGGTTTTGGCGTTGCGCCGAGACGCATTGGAGCCTTGGCACCGGCTGTCCACAATCACCCACGAGGAGGTTTCGATGCGCTGTCGCGCCCCCCTCCGAAGAGGGAGGCGGTGCGCGGGACTCGGCCCCCGCGCGCTCAGGCCTTCAGGCAGTCGCTCATGAACTTCTTGCGCTCGTCGCCCTTCAGCGACTTGTCGCCCGCTTCCTTGTTGCAGTTCTTCATCTTGTCCTGCTGGGTCATCGGCCTCTTCGCCGACAGGCACTCGCTCATGAACTTCTTGCGCTCGTCGCCTTTCAGCGACTTCTCGCCCGCGTCCTTGTTGCAGCTGGCCATCTTGGACTGCTGCGCCGTGGGCGCCTTCGATGCGCCGGCGGCCGGCTCGTTGGCGGCCAGGGCGCCGAACGACAGCGTGAGCGACGCGAAGGCGGCGATGAGGGTCTTTGCGGTCATGGTGGGTTTCCTTCCTCGTTGATGCGGCGGCGTGCCGAAGAACTCCGGCCCGGGTTCGCCACAAGCCTGCAACGAAGCGGCGGGCGACCGGGCGGACACGCCCTGCCGGGGACATACCCGCGGCCGCACCGTGCGTGGTGCTACAGGATGCGCCGCGGGTGCGCCAGCGCCTCGTGCGCGGCATGCAGCCGCCGCACCAGCACACGGATGAAGGCGCCGTCGAACAGGTGGCGCGTGGTGGCGCTGAGCGCTTCCATCGTCTCGGGCGTGAAGCCCAGCGTCGTCGCCGCCTCGGAGACGATCACGTCGGCCGCGTGGGTGCGCAGGTCCGGGCTGGGCGCCAGGTAGGCCATCTCGCCGACCGAGGTGCCGGCACCGAGCTGCGCGACACGGTTGCCGTCGCGGTACACGTCGATGCGGCCCTGGGCAATGATGTGGAAGGTGCGGCCTTCCTCGCCCTTGCGGTAAAGCGCGGCGCCGAAGGCGTGGCGCTGCCAGCGCGCGCGGTGCACCACCTCCCACAGCTCGACGTCGCCGAAGCCGGCGAAGAACTCGAGCGAACGCAGCAGGTTGAAGCGCTCGGAATGCAGCACGTCCTGCAGCTGCGCCCGCGGCACCTCGGCATTGGCCACGAGGGAGGACCAGTCTTCGGCGAACTCGTCCCATGAGGCGTAGCGGTCGTCGCGCTGCTTCGACAGCGCGCGCTCCAGGATGGCGTGCATGCGCGGCGGCACGCCTTCGCGCAGCGACGACAGCGCCGGCGGCTGCCCGTTGTAGATCTGGTGCATCAGCGCCGGCTGCGTCTGCGCATCGAACGGCGGGCGGCCGGCCACCAGGTGGTACAGCACCGCCGCGAGCGAATACTGGTCGGCGCGTGAATCGAGCGTGCTGCCGTCCAGCTGCTCCGGGGACATGTAGGCCAGCGAGCCGACCCGGAAGACCTGCGTGCGCTCGCTCAGCGTGTCGAGCACGCTGCCGAAGTCACTGACCTTGACGTCGATGACGTGCTCGTTCTGCATCACGGCCAGGATGTTGGCCGGCTTGACGTCGCGGTGGATCAAGCCCTGCCGCGCCACGTAGCCCAGTGCCTTCGCGCACTTGAAGCCGATTTCGACGATCTGGTCCAGCGACAGCAGCGTGTCGGCGCGGCAGAAGCGCCGCAGCGTTACGCCCGGCACGTACTCCATCACCAGGTAGGGCATCACCGCGTCGGGCACGGCGTCGAAGATCTCGACGACGTTCGGGTGCTTCAGCTTGCCCGCCAGGGCCGCCTCGGCATCGAAGAAATGCGTGCGGTAGTGGCTGTCCGCGCTGGCCAGGCTGCCGGCGGCGCGCACGCGCTTGATGGCCACCAGGCGGTCGCGGAAGTCGTCGCGGGCGAGGAAGACCTCGCTGGTGGCGCCTTCGCCGATGCGCGACTGGACGCGGTAACGGCCGATCCACGCGGGATGGTCGGGTTCGGCGGCGGCGGAAGGGGGCGTGGCGCTCAAGGGGCTTGCGGCCGCCGCAAGACGGCCGGCCTGCGGGCGATTATGCAGGCCGGCCCATGCGGCGTGCGGGGCGGAAATCCCGCCCACCGCGCGGCAACGAACCGCCCCCGAGCCGGTGCCTCGCTCACGGATCCGAGCCCCGCACCGGCCGCCGCCGCCGGCGCCATCCGCCGCCCTGGGGAGCGGAGGACCCCAACTTAGAATCCGCGCCCATGATCCAAGCCAAGCAGCAGCTGCTCGAGGCGCTGGGCGCCGCGGTCGCGCAGCTCGCGCCGGGAACCGCGTTCGAGCCCGCCTTCGAGTCCCCAAAACAGGCCGCCCACGGCGATTTCGCCATCACTGCCGCGATGCAGCTGGCGCGAGGGCTGAAGCGCAACCCGCGCGAGTTGGCCACGCAACTGGTGGACGCGCTGCGCGCGCAGGCGGCGGTCGAACGCTGGGTCGATGCGCTGGACATCGCCGGCCCCGGCTTCATCAACCTGAAACTCAAGGCCGCGGCGCGCCAGGCCATCGTCGCCGAGGTGCGCGCCGCGGGTGACGCCTTCGGGCGCCGCGCCGCGAACGGCCAGCGCCTCATGGTCGAGTTCGTCTCGGCCAACCCCACCGGCCCGCTGCACGTGGGCCATGGCCGCCAGGCGGCGCTGGGCGACTCCATCTGCCGCCTGTTCGAGTCGCAGGGCTGGCAGGTGCAGCGCGAGTTCTATTACAACGACGCCGGCGTGCAGATCGCGACGCTGGCCAACTCGGTGCAGGCGCGACTGCGCGGCCTGAAGCCGGGTGACGCCGAGTGGCCGGACGCGGCCTACAACGGCGACTACATCGCCGACATCGCCGCCGACTTCCTGGCCAGGAAGACCGTGCACGCGGACGACCGCGAGTTCACCGCCAGCGGCGAGGTGAACGACCTGGACGGCATCCGCCAGTTCGCGGTGGCCTACCTGCGCCACGAGCAGGACCTGGACCTGCGGGCCTTCGGCGTGCGCTTCGACCACTATTTCCTCGAGTCCAGCCTCTACACCGACGGCAAGGTCGACGCCACCGTCGCCCGGCTGCAGGCTGCCGGCAAGACCTACGAGCACGAAGGCGCGCTGTGGCTGCGGTCCACCGACTACGGCGACGACAAGGACCGGGTCATGCGCAAGACGGATGGCTCGTACACCTACTTCGTGCCCGACGTGGCCTACCACGTCAACAAGTGGGAGCGCGGGTTCCAGAAGGTCATCAACGTGCAGGGCACCGACCACCACGGCACCATCGCCCGAGTGCGCGCCGGCCTGCAGGCCGCGGGCGCCGGCATCCCTCAGGGCTGGCCGGACTACGTGCTGCACAAGATGGTCACGGTGATGAAGGGCGGCGAGGAGGTGAAGATCTCCAAGCGCGTCGGCGGCTACGTGACGCTGCGCGACCTGATCGACTGGACCAGCCGCGACGCGGTGCGCTTCTTCCTGATCAGCCGCAAGGCCGACACCGAGTTCACCTTCGACGTCGACCTGGCGCTGAAGGCCAACAACGACAACCCGGTGTTCTACGTGCAGTACGCGCATGCGCGCATCTGCTCGGTGCTGGCCGAGCACGCGAACCGCGGTGGCCAGCCGGTGGACGGCAGCGAGGACTTGTCGCTGCTGGTGGCGCCCAGCGAGCAGGCGCTGATGCTGAAGCTGGCCGCCTACCCGGACATGCTGGCCGCCGCCGCGGCCGACATGGCGCCGCACGACATCGCGTTCTACCTGCGTGACCTGGCCGCGGCCTATCACAGTTATTACGATGCCGAGCGTTTCCTGGTCGACGACCCGGCGCTGGCCCGCGCCCGCATGGCGCTGCTGTCGGCCACGAAGCAGGTGCTGCGCAACGCGCTGGACCTGCTGGGCGTGAGCGCGCCCGAAGCGATGGCACGCGAGGCCCTGGAGTCGGCGCAATGAGCGCGGCCAAGAACGGCAAGGCCAGCCAGCGCGGCGGCTTCGTGCTGGGCATGGTGGTCGGGCTGCTGATCGGCCTGGCCCTGGCGCTGGCGGTGGCGCTGTACATCACCAAGGTGCCCATCCCCTTCGTCAACAAGGTGCACCAGCGCACCGCCGAACAGGACGCGGCCGAGGCGGCGAAGAACCGCAACTGGGACCCGAACGCGCCGCTGGCCGGCCGCAATCCCGCCAGGCCGGCCCCGCCGCCGGCGCCGGCCGCCTCGGGCGCGGTCGCGCCGGCATCCGACGATGCGGCCTCGGCCGCGACGGCGCCGGCACGCGTGGCGAGCGGGCCGGCCACCGGCGCACCCACCGCCGCCGCGCCGGCCTCGGGCCCGCGCAGTGCGCGCGACCCGGCCGCGATCCTGGCAGGCCAGGCGCCCAAGGCCTCAACCCCGGCGTCCGACAGCTTCAGCTACTACGTCCAGGCCGGCGCCTATTCCCGCGCCGAAGATGCCGAACAGCAGCGCGCCAAGCTGGCGATGATGGGGGTCGGCGCCCGCGTGATGGAGCGCGAGCAGTCCGGCCGCACGGTCTACCGCGTCCGGGTCGGCCCCTTCGACGGCCGCGACGAGGCGGAAACCATGCAGGCCCGCCTCGCCAGCGCCAGCGTCGAGGCCAGCCTGGTCCGCGTGGAGCGCTGAACCGGCGTTGAACTTGTGTGCGCCGGCCCGGATCGCAGACCGGCAACCTCACCTCAAAGGACTCCTCGAATGAAGCGTCGTGATTTCGCCCTCGGGCTGGGCGCCGGCAGCCTCGCCACCCTGTGGACCGCGGCCGCCCAGGCGCAGGCGCAGCCGGTGGAAGGCAAGGAATTCACCCGGCTGCAGACGCCCGCGCCGGTGAGCACGCCGGCCGGCAAGGTGGAGGCGATGGAGTTCTTCGGTTACTGGTGCCCGCACTGCCACGCCTTCGAGCCTTCGCTGGACGCCTGGGTGCGCAAGCTGCCGGCCGACGTGGTGTTCCGCCGCATCCCGGTCTCCTTCGGGCCGCCGCACGAGCCCTACCAGAAGCTCTACTACGCGCTGGAGGCGCTGGGGCAGCTGGACGCGATGCACCGCAAGGTCTTCAACGCCATCCACCTGCAGAAGCTGCGGCTCGAGAAGGACGCCGACCTGCAGACGCTGTCGAAGGACAACGGGCTGGACTTCGCGAAACTGAAGGACACGATGAACAGCTTCTCGGTCGCGACCAAGTGCAACCAGGCCAAACAACTGGCCAACACCTACAAGCTCGAAGGCGTGCCCACGCTGGCGGTGCAGGGCCGCTTCATCACCTCGGTGGGACAGGCTGGCGGGCACGAGCGGGCGCTGCAGGTGATGGATGCGCTGATTCAGCGCGCGCGGCGAGGATAAATGGAGCACCCGGTCCCGCGAGTACGCGGGACCACCCGCCAAGCGGGTGCGCGGCCGCCTTGGGAGCGGCCCGGCGCCGGCCGCGGGAGCACCCGGTCCCGCGAGTACGCGGGACCACCCGCCAAGCGGGTGCGCGGCCG
>CAMLJY010000133.1 GCA_946480465.1 uncultured Burkholderiales bacterium | reverse complement strand
GCACAGCGCCGGCGAGTCAGTTGTCGAAGCTCGCTGCGCTCGCCGCCCCCGAACCACTCAAGCCCGGCGCCTCCCACGCGCGCTGCGGCCTGCCCGCCCGCGCCTTTGCGAACCACCGAGAACGTCGAAGGGAAGGCATGCCACCGGCGTCGCAGGAAGGTGGCACGCGGCGCGGTGGGGAAGGGGGCAAGCCTTGCGGACCGCGGCGGACGCTGAAGGGGACGTGCACGCCACCACCTTTGCAGGAGAGCGGCTCGGGGTGCGGGCACGGTCGGCCGTGGGAGGCGGTGAGGACCGCAGGCCCGGGGGCGGCGCGCGAAGCGCGCTTTGTCCATCTGACTCGCCGGCGCTGTGCGCAGCGCGCTTGCGCGCGGAGCTGAATGGACGGCGCGCCCCCGGGTTGAGGACCGGAACGGAGTCGGCCCCCCAGGGGCCGACCGCCGGATTCGGCCCGCCGTGCCCGCACCCCGAGCCGCTCGGGCGCACAGCACGATGCAGGGTCCAAGTCGCTGTTACCCCGACCCACCGGCGCTCTGGCGCTCTGGCGCTCAAGACGATGTCGGGATCCCGGCCACGCCGGCCTGGACCGCAAGACACCCCGCGATCAAGAATATGCAAGCTGGAACTTGCAAAATGGCCGATAAGCGCCGATATTGCAAGCCATGGCTTACACCATCCGCCTACAAGACGAACTCGGCAAAGCGCTGAAGCGACGCCGCGAAGCCGCCCGCCTGTCCAAGTCCGAGCTGGCCCAGCGCGCCGGCAAGGTGCGCGAGGTGATCTACCGGCTGGAAGCCGGCGAGGACGTGACCGTGTCGTCGCTGCTCGCGGTGCTGGCCGCGCTGGGCCTGGTGCTGCGCATCGACGAAGCCGGCCTGCCGACGATGGAGGAAGTGGCGGCGCGGTTCGCCGAGGATGAAGACGCAGAGGACGGGGAGGGCACTGAAGATGGCGGAGCGCCCGGAGCCCGCTGATGCTCCCTGACCGCAT
Source organism: uncultured Burkholderiales bacterium (assembly GCA_946480465.1). The sequence continues at coordinate 9,211 of CAMLJY010000133.1, read as the reverse complement.
CCCGCAGCTGGAGGTGTCGCTCGGCGAGGCGCCCTGCGGCCAGCTGATCAAGCGATCCACCTACGAGTTTCGTTACCTGGACCCGCGGCCCGACCAGCCCGCCGTGGCCCTGCTGATGCCCGCGGGCCGGCAGCTCACCTGGCAGGATGGTGACCTGTTCCCCGTGATGGACCAGAACCTGCCGGAGGGCGATTTGTACATGCGCCTGCGGGCCATGTTCCCCAAGCAGCCGCTGGCGCCGATGCACCTGCTGGCGCTTTCCGGCACCAACGGCATCGGCCGCCTGGGCTACCGCCTGCCCGGTGCAGACGCCACCGCGCCGGCGCCGCCCATCACCCGCGCCGCCTTGTTGAAGACCGCCTTCACCCCGCAGGTCTTCGATGACCTCGTGCATGCCTACCTCGGAACTGGAGCGGGCATTGCAGGCATGCAGCCCAAGGTGATGGTGCCCGACCGCGCCACGGTGCCCATTCCCACGCTGATCGTGAAGTCCGCCGGGCCGGCTTACCCAGGCCTGGCCGCCAACGAATTCTTGTGCCTGCAGGCGGCTCGCAGCGCGGGCATCGAGACACCCGCGTTCGACCTGTCGGATGACGGCCAGATGCTGGTGCTCGACCGCTTCGACCTCGTGCCATCGCCCGGCGGCGGGCTGGAACGCCTGGGCTTCGAAGACATCGCCGCGCTGGCCGGCCTGCGTGTGCGCGACGTGCTGTCCGACCGCAAGTACCAAGGCAGCTACCAGCGGGTGGCTGAACTGCTCAAGCAGCTGCAGTTGCCGCGCGAGAACCTGCACCGCTTCTTCGAGCAGGTGGCCTTCACCGTGATGGTTCGCAACGGCGACGGGCACCTGAAGAACTTCGGCGTGCTGTACCGATCGGCCCAGGACATCCGGCTGGCGCCGATGTTCGATGTCGTCACCACGGCCATCTACCGCTACACCCGCTATGCCGGGGGCCCGGAGCTGGAAGACCGCACGCTGGCGCTGAAACTCTTTGCCGGCCGGCACCAGACGCGTGCCTACCCCAGCACCGACGACCTGATGCACTTCGGCCGCCGGGTGTGCGAAGTGAGCGATCCGGCCGCGGTGCTGCGGCGCATCGCACAGGCGATGGACCAGGTGCTGAAGCAGGCACGCAAGGACGGGCGCATCGCGAAGCCCCTGCTGTCGGACATGGCGGCGGCCTGGCGCGACGGCATGGCGCACGCCGCGCGGCACTGAGGCCGGCCGAGGGACCCGGCCTGCCGACGTTCGCAACCCCAGCCGCCCGCGGGACGCTCAGGATGCTTGATAGACCCGCACGTGCTCGATCTCGAACCGCACCGGAAAGATCGAGTCGTCGACCGCGCCGCCCAGGTTGCCGCCGATCGCCAGGTTCAGGATCAGGAACTGCGGAGCATCGAAAGGCCACTGCGCCGTGCCCAGCCCGCGGTTCTCGTACACGTGATGCACGCGGCCATCGATGGCGAAGGTCACGCGCTGGGGTGTCCACAGCATCTGGTAGTCATGGAAGGCGCTGCAGGCCGTGGCCAGTTGCGTGACGCCGCTCACGCCCGCGCTGCCGCTGCCGGAGTCGGTATGCACGGTGCTGAAGACACGGGCGGGGTCGCTGCCCACCTGTTCCAGGATGTCCAGTTCGCCGGCCGCCGGCCAGGTGCCGTGCCCCAGCGTCCAGATGGCCGGCCAGGTGCCCTTGCCGCAGGGCAGCTTGGCGCGCACCTCGAAGAAGCCGTAGGTCCAGTCCGCCTTGCCGCTGGTGATCAGCCGGGCCGAGCTGTAGCGCTGGCCACCCCAGTCCGGCCGGTCGCGCAGGTCCTCCAGGCGGGCGGTGATCACCAGGCGGCCGTCGCGCACCTCGCTGTTCTCGGGCCGCGCGTGGCTGTAGTACTGCTTCTCGCGGTTGTGCCAGCCGGCCTTGTTCATGCCGGTGTCGTACACCCAGCGCGCGCGGTCGGGCAGGCCGGGGGTGTCGAATTCGTCCGACCAGACCAGGCGGTAGCCGGGCGGCAGGCTCAGCACCTGGCCCGGGGCCGAGGTGGCGGGGGCGGCAGGGGATGCCGGCGCAACGGTGCCGCCGGTGCCGCCGCAGCCGGCCAGGAGGGCTGCAGCCAGGGCGCCGGCTCCCGCTGCGGCGGCGGACCGGGTGGAGCAGGGCGCGTCTGGAGGCGGTCGGTCAGCACAGGGCCGGTCGGAACAGGTCCGGTCAGACGATGGCCCGCCAGAAGATGGCCCGCCAGAAGAGAGCCCGGCAGAAGAGAGCCCGGGAGAAGAGAGCCCGGGAGAAGAGAGCCCGGGAGAAGAGAGCCCGGGAGAAGAGCGCCCGGGAGAAGAGAGCCCGGGAGAAGAGCGCCCGGCAGAAGAGCGCCCGGCAGAAGAGGCCCCGTGGGAACGGGACCGGTCAGAAGGGGATCGGTCGGCAGGGGACCGGTAGTGCGGCTGGTTCGGGTCGGGCATTCGGGTGTCTCCTAGGTTCCAAATCGCAACGCCGCTCGTATTATGCTGAAAGCGCTTTCAAGCAACCACATCTGAAAGCGCTTTCTTAAACCGGAAACCAAGAGACCCACCTGGACAACGGGCGCGGCGCCAAGTGGCCTGCCGCCAGCGACAGATCGGTGTCGATCGCCGTCGCGCCCCGCGTCCCCATTCACCCGGAGACATGCTGATGAATCGTTTGCCCTCGGCCCAGGCCACCCCAAGCCGGCGTCCGGTCTTCCGAGCCACCGCGCTGGCGGCGGCCTGCGGGCTGCTGTGCGGCGGTGCCGGCTCGGCGCTCGCGCAGGCCGCGGCCGCACCGGCGGCTGCCGCCTCGGCACCGGAAGCCGCGAAGGACGCGGCCAAGCCGGTGGCGACCGTGATCGTCACCGGCATCCGGCGCAGCTTCGAATCGGCGATGGACCTGAAGCGCAATGCCCAGGGCGTGATCGACGGCATCGTCGCCGAGGACATCGGCAAGTTCCCAGACACCAACCTCGCCGAGTCGATGCAGCGCATCACCGGCGTGTCCATCGACCGCACCATCGGCGAGGGCTCCAAGGTGACGGTGCGCGGCGTCGGCCCCGACTTCAACCTGGTGCTGCTGAACGGCCGCCAGATGCCCGCCTCCAGCATCCTGGAGACCAATGCCTCCAACTCGCGCGCCTTCGACTTCGCGAACCTGGCGTCCGAGGCGGTGTCGGCGATCGAGGTCTACAAGACCAGCCGCGCCAGCACGCCCACCGGCGGCATCGGCGCCACCATCAACATCAAGACCGCGCGGCCGCTGGACAACCCGGGCCTGCGCGCCAGCCTGGGCATCAAGGGCGTCAAGGACGACTCGAACGGGCGCCTGCCGGACAGCATGCAGGGCAGTTCGGTAACGCCCGAAGTGTCCGGCATCTTCAGCAACACCTTCGCCGACGGCCGCTTCGGCGTCGCCATCAGCGCCAGCTACCAGGAGCGCGACCTGGGCTACAACTCGGCCGCCGTGCCGAACGGCTGGCGCGCCTTCCGTGGCGACGAGAACAACTGGGGCACCATCCCGCAGCCCGGCACGCCGGGCTCCGAAAACATCACCAACCGGCCGGGCGCGAACGACATCTACTCGGTGCCGCAGAACCTGCTGTACAGCTTTAACGGCGTGCAGCGCAAGCGCACCAACGGCCAGCTGGTGCTGCAGTTCGAGCCGGTCAAGGGCCTGCGCGCCACGCTGGACCACACCTACTCCGAGAACAAGGTGCAGACCCGGCGCAGCGAGCTGTCGGCCTGGTTCAACTTCGGTCCCACCGTCACCAAGTGGACCGACGGGCCCGTGGCGGCGCCCACCTTCTATTCGGAGACCATCTCCGCGGCCAACAGCGACGTGGCCATGGCCGGCGCGCTGTACGGCACGCGCAACAAGAACGACTCCACCGGCCTCAACGTCGCGTGGAAGGCCACGGACAGGCTCAGTTTCGAGTTCGACGCGCACAAGTCGCAGGCCACCTCGGGGGCCGACAGCCCCTATGGCTCCAATGCGGTGCTGGGTGCGGCGATGTTCAACCGCGGCACCACCTCGGTCGACTTCACGCACGACTTTCCGGTGCTCAGCATCCAAGGCGGCGCGCTGGACCCGTCGAAGATGAAGGTCACCGGCTCGTCCTTCCGCAACAGCTACATGAAGGCCGAGATCGAGCAGGCGCAGGGCTCGGGCAAGTGGAAGCTGGACGACGTGTCCCAGCTGAACTTCGGCCTGTCGCTGACGAAGGCGAAGAACCGTTCGGCCTACGGCTTCGTGCAGCGCGACACCTGGGGCGGAGCGGACCAGGGTGAACTGAACTACCCCGACGACCTGTGGCACGCGGACAGCGTGCGCCAGTACTTCAACCGCATGCCCGGCAGCGGCGACCCGGCGCTGTACAACCAGTTCTTCACCTGGGACTTCGAGAAGGTCTACGCCATCGCGAAGACGGTGGAGAGCGACCGCGACAAGTTCGCGCCGCCGGCGCAGTTCAGCACCGACCGCCGGGTGCTGGAGAAGTCGCAGAGCGCCTACCTGCAGTACGACCGCGACTGGGAGTGGGGCATTCCGATGCATGCCGCTCTGGGCGTGCGTTATGAAAAGACCGACGTCACCTCCACCGCGCTGGTGCCCACTGCCACCGGCGTCACCTGGACCGGCAACAACGAGTTCTCGGTGGTCTACGGCCAGCCCGGCTTCACCACGCTGAAGGGCAGCTACAAGTACTTCCTGCCCAGCCTGGACTTCGACGCCGACCTGAACGACCGCATGAAGCTGCGCGCCAGCTATGGCGAAAGCATCGGCCGCCCCGGCTGGGGCGACATCCAGGGCGGGCAGACGCTGGATCAGCTGATGCGCATCTCCGGCGGCGTCGGCGCGCAGGGCAACCCGGGCCTGAAGCCGCTGAAAGCGAAGAACTTCGACCTGTCCTTCGAGTACTACTACGCCAGGTCCAGCTACCTGGCGCTGGGCGCGTTCCAGAAGCGCATCTCGAACTACGTGGGAGTCTCCACGCAGACGCTGACGCCCTTCAACCTGCACACGCCGGCCGGCGGCGCGCTGTTCAACGAGGCCATCGCCCGCGGCTGCCCGGCCACCGACCTGGGCTGCATCCGCACCTACATCTTCGACAACTACGACGGACGCAACGGCGTCAACAAGGCCGCGGGCACCATCCTCGGGCAGCCGGGCGACCCGATCGCCACCTTCCAGATCACGACGCCGGCCAACCAGCGCTCGGCACGGCTGAAGGGGCTGGAGTTCAACGTGCAGCACGTGTTCGGCAGTTCCGGCTTCGGGGTTTCGGCCAACTTCACCTACGTGTCGTCCGGGCTCAAGTACAAGAACGGCAGCCTGGGCGAGCAGTTCCCGCTGGTGGGGTTGTCCAATTCCGCCAACCTGGTCGGCTTCTACGAGGACGCGAAGTTCTCGGTGCGCGCGGCCTACAACTGGCGCGACGAGTTCCTGTCCGCCGTGGTGGACGGCAGCGGCCTGCCGAACCCGGTCTACACCGAGGCCTACGGCCAGTGGGACCTGACGCTGGGCTACAAGCTGAACGATCGCTTCACGCTGCAGGCCGAGGTGATCAACCTCAACGACGGCGTGCAGCGCCAGCATGGCCGCCGCAAGGAGCAGCTGGTGGGCATCACGCAGACCGGCCGGCGCTACATGTTCGGCGCGCGCTACCAGTTCTGAGCCGCGGCCGCCCGCCCACCGCCCACCGAGCCCGCCATGCCCCGTCCCGTGCTGCTGAACAACGTCGACCACCACGCGCTGCGCGTGCGCACCCAGCGCAGCGCCGCGCTGGGCGACGCGGTGATGTCCGCGCCGACCTTTCCGGCGGAATTCCGCAGCCTGCAGGCGCACTACCCGATCGTGTTCCAGCGCACGGACGGCGGGGCGGGCTTCCAGCCGCTGGCGCTGTTCGGCTTCGAGCCGGGCGAAAACCTGTTCCTGGGCCCCGCGGGCTGGGAAGCGGAGCATGTGCCGATGGCGATCGAGCGCGAGCCCTTCCTGATCGGCCGCGATGGCGATGCGCTGCTGATGCACGTCGACCTCGACAGCCCGCGCCTGGCCAAGGGCGCGGACGATCCCGCCGGCGCCGCGGCCGAGCCACTGTTCCGCGCGCATGGCGGCACCACCGAGTTCCTGGACCGCATGAACTCGCTGCTGCTGGCGCTGCACCAGGGCCTGCAGGCGACGCCCGGCTTCATCGCCGCGCTGCTGGAGCACGGCCTGCTGGAGTCCTTCGTGTTCGACACCGAGCTGGAGGACGGCTCCACCCATCGGCTGGCGGGCTTCCACACCATCGACGAGGACCGCCTCGCCGGGCTGGACGGCGCGGCGCTGGAGCGCCTGAACCATGCCGGCCACCTGGCGCCGATCTACATGGCCGTGGCGTCGGCGTCGAATTTCCGCGGCCTGGTGGCGCGGCGCAACCGCCGCAACGCGTCGCGCCGCTGACCCGCGACATGAGCGTCCCTGCGCCGCGCCCGGTCGAGGAATGGGTGGGCATCGATCCCGCGGCGCTGCCGCTGCACTTGCTGGACGCCACCGAGCCGGTGGTGGTGCGTGGCTTGGCGAGCCACTGGCCTGCCGTGCACGCGGGCCGGCACTCGGTGAGCGCCGCCGCCGACTACCTGCTTCGCTGCTACCGCGACGCCACCGTCAACGCCTGGATCGGTCCGCCGGAGATCGGCGGCCGCTTCTTCTACGACGCCGACTTCCGCGGCTTCAACTTCCACGCCGACCGCCTGCGCCTCGATGCGGTGATCGCGGCACTGCGGCACCATGCAGGCGATGCACGGCCGCCGTCGATCTACGTCGGCTCGACCACCGTCGACACCTGCCTGCCCGGATTCCGGGCGGACAACGACCTGGGCTTCGGCGCCATCGCGCCGGCCGATCCGCTGGTGAGCCTGTGGCTGGGCAACCGCACCCGCATCGCGGCGCACCAGGACCTGCCGGCCAACCTGGCCTGCGTGGTCGCGGGGCGGCGGCGCTTCACCTTGTTCGAGCCGACCGAGGTCGCGAACCTCTACGTCGGCCCGCTGGACTTCACGCCCGCCGGCCAGCCGGTGAGCCTGGTCGACGTGACGGCGCCGGACCTGCGGCGCTTTCCGCGTTATGCCGCCGCGGCGGGCCGTGCGCGCGTGGCCGATCTGGGCCCGGGGGACGCGCTGCTGATTCCCAGCCTGTGGTGGCACCACGTGGAGGCGCTGGAGCCCTTCAACCTGCTGGTGAACTGCTGGTGGCGGCGGGCCGCGCCGCACCAGGATGCGCCGATCGACGCGCTGCTGCACACGCTGATGTGCGTGCGCGAGCTGCCGTCGGAGCAGCGCGCCGCCTGGCGCGCGCTGTTCGAGCACTACGTGTTCGCGGCCGACGAGGCCACGGCCGCTCACATACCGCGGCATGTGCGTGGTGTGCTGGCGCCGCTGGACGACGACCTGTCGCGCCGGCTGCGGGCGCGGCTGCTGCAGAAGCTGAACCGATGAGGTGGAGCCATGAACCCTGACGTCTCCCGCGACCCGCTGGACGCGCCCGTGCGACGCATCGTCATCGCCGGTGGCGGCACGGCGGGCTGGATGGTCGCCGCGCTGGTCGCACGGTCGCTCGGCCGCACGCACGACATCACGCTGGTGGAATCCGACGAGATCGGCACCGTCGGCGTCGGCGAGGCGACCATCCCGACGCTGCTGCTCTTCCACGAACTGCTGGGCATCAACGAGCAGGAATTCATGGCGGCGACGCTCGCCACCTTCAAGCTCGGCATCGGCTTCGAGCACTGGCGTGGGCTGGGCCAGCAGTACATCCATTCCTTCGGGCTGACCGGCCGCGACCACTGGACCGCCGGCTTCCAGCATTTCTGGCTCAAGGGCTTGCGCAGCGGCTTGGCCTCGCCGGAGTACGGCGACTACTGCACCGAGCACCTGGCCGCGCGCGAAGGCCGCTTCGGGCACCTGCCCAAGGCGGGCATGAACTACGCGTACCACCTCGATGCCACGCGCTACGCGCGTTTCCTGCGCGCCTACAGCGAGCCGCTGGGGGTGAAGCGCGTCGAAGGGAAGATCGCGCTCGTGCAAGCGGATGAAAAGAGCGGCCACATCCGCGCGCTGCGGCTGGAGTCCGGCGCCGAGATCGCGGGCGACCTGTTCATCGACTGCACCGGCTTTCGTGCCTTGTTGATCGGCGGTACGCTGGGCGTCGGCTACGAGGACTGGTCGCGCTGGCTGCCCTGCGACAGCGCGGTGGCGGCGCAGACCGCCTCGGTGGGCGAAGCGATGCCGTACACCCGCTCGATCGCGCACGGCTGCGGCTGGCAGTGGCGCATCCCGCTGCAGCACCGGGTGGGCAACGGCATGGTCTATTCATCGCGCCACCTGGACGACGAGGCGGCCCGGGCCGCGCTGCTGCAGCGGGTGCAGGGCGAGGTGCTGGCGCCACCGCGCGTGATCAAGTTCCGCCCCGGCCAGCGCAGCGAGGCCTGGCGCGGCAACTGCGTCGCCATCGGCCTGGCCGGCGGCTTCATCGAGCCGCTGGAGTCCACCAGCATCCACCTGATCCAGCGCGGCGCGATCAGGCTGATGCAGCTGTTCCCGTCCCGTGGCATCGTGGCCGCCGACGTCGAGGAGTACAACCGCCAGACGCGGACCGAGATGGAGCACGTGCGCGACTTCATCGTGCTGCACTACCACGTGACGCAGCGCGACGACACCGCCTTCTGGCGCGCCTGCCGCACGATGGACGTTCCGGACACGCTGCGCCACCGCATCGCGCTGTTCCAGGACACGGGCCGGGTGTTCCGCGTCGCGAACGAACTGTTCGCCGAGAACTCCTGGATCCAGGTGATGCTGGGCCAGGGCATCTTGCCGCGGCGGCATCACCCGTCGGCCGACCTGATGGGCGACGAGGAGCTGGGCCAGTTCCTCGCCGGCATCCGCGCGTCGGTGCAGCGCACCGTCGCCGGACTGCCGCGCCACGAGGCCTACGTGCGCCACCACTGCGGCGCGCTGCCGCACGCGGCGCAGGCTGCGGGCGTGGCGGGCGCGGAAGCGCCGCCGGCGCTGGCCATGCCAAGGCCTTGAGCAGAATGCGCGGGTCCCACCCCCACAGGAGATGTGCCCCGTGCCGACCATCCACGTCGAAATGTTCGAAGGCCGCACCGCAGAGCAGAAGGCCGCGCTGGCCAAGGAATTCACCGAGGCCTGCGTGCGCGTGCTGGGCAGCAAGCCCGA
>CAMLJY010000132.1 GCA_946480465.1 uncultured Burkholderiales bacterium | reverse complement strand
TGGGGGGCGGCGTCGCCCGGGCGCGGCGTCGGGCTGGCGATGGCGGGCTTGTCGAGCATCGAGCCCCGGTGCGATCAAGAAGCGCACCAGCCCCGAGGGGCGCCCGGACAGTGCGCCCGCCGGCGCCGAGGGCACCGTTTTCGTGACTCGCGCCCCGCGGCGGGGCGATCTCGCACCTCGGCGGTGCCGAAGGCACCTCAGTCGGCCCGCCGCAGGGTCCCCTCCAGCGCGCCGCACACGACCAGCGCATAGCCCTGCCGCGGCGCGACGGTGTTGCGCGCCCACACCCGCAGCACGCAAAGGCCCGCCGGCGCGGCGTCGACGCGGATCTGCTCGACGTTGTTGTGGCGGTCCATCGGCACGCGTGACTCGGGGTCCGGCGGCGCGAAATCGAGCCGGAAGCGGTGGCCACCGTTGCCCAGCCGCTGCTCGCCATCGGCCAGCACCAGGCCCAGTTGCAGGTCGTTCTGCACACCGCTGCCCGCGGCATCGGTCCAGCACAAGGTGACCACCAGTGGACAGGCGGCTGCGCCCAGCGTGAACTCGTAGCGATGGAGCGAAAAGCCGGGGTCGCCCAGGGGTACGCCGCTTCGCAGCGCATCGGGAGCGTCGTTGGCCAGGTCGACCAGGCCCAGGGTGCGGCCCGCCGGGGCGCCGTCCCAGGGCAGCACCAGCGACAGGTCCAGTCGCCCGAAACCCTGGTCGAAGTCGGGGTAGCCGATGGGGGGCGGCGCCGTGCGAACGCAGGGAGGCACGGGTTTCGTCGCGGTGATCAGCAAGGCTTTCAGCAGCGCGGCGGAGGGACGCGCCATCCCCAGCCGCTGGCGCAGGTGCTCGCGCAGCAGCGCCGCGGCCCCGGCCACGGCGGGCGCGGCCATGCTGGTGCCATGCAGGTACATGTAGCGCCCGCCGTGCTCGGCGCAGGGCTCGTGCCGCAGGAAGCCCGCGGGCGCCGCGATGGCCGGTGCAAGCACGTAGGTGCCCGGCGCCAGCAGGTCCGGCTTCACGCCGCCGGCTTCGGTGGGACCGGCGCTGCTGAGCATCGCCACGTCGTCGGCGGCAGGAGCCATGCGAGCCGCGCCAGCCGCGCCGCTGAAGCGGGCTTCGTCGTAGCTGGACCAGGTCGCCGGGTGACCGTCCCGGTCGGAGCCGCAGGCGCCCACGGTCAGCACGTTCTTGGCGGTGGCAGGCGACCCGACCGCCCAGAAGTTGCGCCCATGCGCTCCCGCGCGCTCCTGATTGCCCGCGGCCACCACCACCAGCACGTCCGGATGGTTCCGCAGATAGGCGTCGAAGGACGCGCAGGCGGCGTCGTACACCGAGCCCAGCGGTCGAACCCAGCTGCAGTTGACGATGCTGGCCCCGGCCTCGACCGCCTGCTGCAGCAGCTGCGACAACTCGCCGGACGGCAAGGCCAGCGTCCGCCGATCGTCCTCGCGCACCATCGACACGACGACCAGGCCGGCCCCCGGCGCCACGCCGCGCACCGCGCCTTGCGATGCCGCGCCGCTGCCGGCGACGATGCCCGCCACGTGGGTGCCATGGCCGTTGACGTCGGTCGCCGAGCAACCGTCGAGCACGATGAGTCTCGCGATGCGGCTGCCTTCGGTGCCGGGCGGACCTCCGAAGTCCGGGTGTTGCACGTCGATGCCGCTGTCCAGCACCGCCACGGTCTCGCCGGCGCCGGTCAGTCCGGCACCGCCGGCCAGCGGCTGCGACACGTGCTCGGCGCCCACCAGCGACCGAACCCGGTCGCTGGCCAGCTCGGCGCCGGTGAAGACCGTGAGCTGGCGCACCTGCAGCAGCGAAGCCGCGCGTGCGATCAGGCCATCATCGAAGGGCATGCTGAACCGCACGGCCGACGGACTGCAGGACTGCACGCGGATGGCAGGCGACAGCATGGCGAGGTCCTTGGCCAGCGCCTCGGCGAAGTCGCCGAGGTGCGGCAAGGCGTCGAAGCAGCCTCGCGCCTGCACCGCCTGTCCTTCGGCCAGGCGCCGGTCGCGCTCGACGAGCGCGGCGAGCAGGTCCGTGCTGACGGAATCGAGCAGGTCATAGGCGCGGACCTCGGCGACGAACGGCAGGGACCGCAGGCTGCTCTCCTGCGCACGCCCGAGGATGGCCTGGTAGTACCCGCTGCGGAAGTTGAGGATGTGGATGCCGTTGTCGCGAAGGGCGCTTTCACGCTGCTCGGTCAGGCAGCCGTCGAGCCGGAACCTGAAGGCTCCCGCGCCGTCGGCCGTGTCCAGCGCCCCAAGCAGTTTCTCGAAGCGCGACTTCAGCCGCGGGTCGGTGCGCTTCGAGGCGCGCGGCCCGTGCGCTGGCGGCACGAGCGCCTGTTCCTGCAGCACGGTGCCGGCCGGCGCGCCATCGGCCGCGTCGCTCGCCACCTGCAGCCCCTGCGCTTTCAGCGCAGCCACCTGGGGGGCCGTCAGGCGCACCACGGCATGACCCTTGAACCAGTCGACCGCGGCCAGTCCGCCCAGCGCGTGCCGCACGCGCTCGTGCTCGGCATCGGTGAAGAACACCCGCGCCGGCGCACCCGCCGCCGGGTGCAGACCGCGGTCCGTTCCGCCCCCGGCGGGGAGTTCGGCGGTCGCCATGTGTCGCGCGCCGCCCTCAGGCCGCCAGGACGGCCCAGACGGCGAGCGCGCCGTTCACCGACGTCCAGTAGCCGAAGCCCTTGTAGTAGTAGACCGCCCACATCACCTGCTGGCTCTGGCTGGCGGGCCGGTGGCGCAGGGCGCCGTTGATCTGGGGGTCGGAGCAATTGCGCACGACCAGCCAGCGCACCGGGTGACCGTCGTTCGCGCGTTCCTCGGCCACCAGGCCGAGTACCGCGTCGCCCATTTCGACGCCGGCACCGACCTCGTGCAGCCTGTTGGTCGAGGTGCCGAACTCGAAGAAGTCGGTGGTGAGGATCGGGTGGAATGCGGGCAGGTCGATGCCGTCGAGCTTGATGTCGGCCACGTTCGGCGCGACGGGCCTCGGCAGGTTGGTCAGCGGTGCGAAGTTGACGGTGGGCGGCAGGAACTCCGGCTCCGCGATCTCGCTGCCGAAACGGCGCATCAGCTCGATGGCCTTCGCGAAGTGCGTGGTGTCGACGACCCACTCCGACCGGAAGGACCGGTGGTTGAAAGGCGCGTCGCGGAACTCCTTCTGGCAACGGAACCTGGCGCCACGCGTCACGACGACGTCGCCCAGGTTGTGCTCGGCGAAGACGGCGCCGGCCGTGCCCGTGGTGATCACCAGCGATGGCTGCGCCTCCTCGATGACCTGATGCAGGAACTTGTGCACCGGCAGCGACGCATGGCCGGCGCTGAACGGCGCGGCCGTCACGCCGTCCTGGTTCATGTGCAGCTCGGACTTGATGCACAGCACGCGCTTGGCGCCGACCTCGGTCACGAAATAGCTGCCCAGCCGACCGGCCGCCAGCGCGGGCGCGCCGGCGCGGATGAGCGGCACGTACTCGCCGAAATGGCGCGCGTAGCGGTACCAGTGATCGCGGGTGAAGCCGGGGGTCAATACGTCGGCCAGCGCGCGCACCTCGTCCACGGTCCAGGTGATGACGACGACGTCCGCCCGAGGCAGTGGCGCATCGAGGCCCGGCCGGGGCTCGATCGGCTGCGGGCGCGGGCGCAGCCCGGGCGGGAACGGGATGCCCAGGTCGGCGGCCAGCTGCGCGGCCTGCAGCAGCTGGCCCGCGCCGGGCTCGTTGACCAGGTCGCCGGCCTCCAGGCCGGAGCGGAGCAGGTCACGCGCCAAATCGAGGCGCTGCGTCAGTTCGTCCTTCACTGGGACACCTCCCTTGCGTTGAACCCGGCCACGGTGCTGCCCAGCGGCGGCAGGCTCGACACCTTGGCCACGAGCTCGACCACGGTCCGTGCGCCGATCTTGTCGCGGATGCTGCCGATCTGCGTGCGCACCGTCGACAGCTTCACCGAGCGCTGCTCCGCGATGTCCTGCGCCATGAAGCCGCGGCACAGGCAGGCCAGCACGTCGCGCTCGCTGGCGGTGAGGCCGATGGCTTTGGCATACAGCACCATCAGCGCCGATTCGAAGGGCTCCTCCCGGCCGCACATCACGAGCACCGATGCGTCGCCGGCCGCCCGGTCCGGACGGGCGATCGGCACGAAGCCGAACATGCGGGTGCGGCCGGCAGGGCCCAACTCCACCAGTGAGCGGCGGCCTCGGCGCGCGTCGGCCAGGGCGGCGGCCAGGCGGCGCTGCTGGTCGCCCTGCGGCGCCACCAGGCACCCGTCCTGGTCCATCAACCGCGCCTGCGCCCGCAGCTCCATGTGCCCGGATGGATTCGCGTATCGGATGCGGCCGCCATCGTCAATCAGGACGACACCGAACCCGATCTCCTGCAGGGTGTGGCCCAGCGCGGCCGCCATGCCGTCCGTCCTTCCCTGTGCGTCAGCCAGTTCGTGCATGTACTCCTCCCGGAACTCGCTGCACGGCCTTCGCTACCGTGCCTGCCGCCAACTTTCGTCGCTAGCATGGCCGGTGCCAAGCGACGGCCCGTAATGGGGTTCATTAGTACGATTGCAAAGCGCTTGCAGGATGGCGGTGGCGGAGTGAGCATCGCGACCTCGCCAGTCAGGGAGACAGAGATGGAGTGGCCAGCGACATGGACCGATGCCTTCCAGGGACCTCAGTTGCATGAGCGCTGGGCCGGCGGTCACTACAACAAGAGCCGGGAAGGCCGCATCTGGCTGGACGGCGGCCTGCACATCGCCTTCGAGCAAGGGCGCCAGTACGCATCGGCCGGCGTCGTGACGCGCGAGCCGATCGAAGGCGATTTCGATGCGCACGTGCGCTTCGAGGTGGAGAACCCGGTGCTGGGCACCACCTTCGAACTGGCCGCCATCACCGTCGATCCGCCCAGGCATTCCGCGCTGTCGCAGGATGACGCGGACGAGTTCAGCCGCAGCCGCGTCTATGACGTGCACGGCGTTCCGCCCTACGTGAGCAGCGAGTTCGACGAAGCCGACGGCTGGCGCATCGGCTGGAACCGCAGCAGCGCGCAGGCGCGGCCCGGCGCCGAAGGCACGCTGATCGCGGACAACCACTTCAACCGCTATGGAAGCAACGCCGGACCCAAGCCGTCCGGGCGCGCGCAGGGCTGGTTGCGGCTGCTGCGCGAAGGCACCGGCTTCCGCAGCTTCCGGCGGGACGAGCAGGGGCGCTGGCAGCCGACGGGGGCGGTCTCGGCGATGAACCTGCCGCACGCGGTCTTCCTGCGCCTGGCCGCGAAGCACTGGCTCAAGACCGGCCTGGCTGCCGCGCCGGCGAACCACGTCCGCTTCGCCGACTTCGCCTTGCACCAGCCGGCCTGAGGACCACGGACCGCCCCTGCAGAACCATTCGAAGGACCACCACGATGCGTTGGACTGCCAGCGACTTCGAGCGGCTCGACCCGCGACTCTTCCGATCCTTCCTCGCCGTGGTCAAGACGCAGAGCTTCTCGTCGGCCGCCAGTGAAGCCGCGCTGACGCAAGGCGCGATCAGCCAGCAGATCGCCAAGCTCGAGGCCCGGCTGAACACCCAGCTCTTCGTCCGGGCCGGCACGCGCGTGGTCCTCACCGCGGCCGGCCAGATGCTGGCCGCCCATGCGCAGGCCTACATGGACCACACCTCCCGATTCCTCGAGGAACTGAACGAGGAATTCGAGTCGCTGCGGGGCGCGGTCGACTACGCGATGCCGGAGAGCTGCATCCACGCGCCGCACTTCGGCTGGCTGCTGCAGCGGCGCAAGGCCCACCCCGACCTGGTGCTGCGCATCCAGCTCAAGCCGGCCGCCGAGGTCCTGAAGGACCTGCTCGACGGCGAGATCGACTTCGGCTTCGTGAACCAGCCGGCCGACAGCGTGGCGGTGCAAAGCTACCCGTTCTGCTTCGAGGAGTACGTGCTGGTCGCATCCAGCCAACGACCCATGCCGCGCCTGCCGCCGAGCCTGGACGCCTTGCTCGCGCTGCCCATGATCGCGTACCCCGGCCTCATGCATTGCCTGAACCGCTGGATCGAGGTGCGCTACCGCGAGCGCGACCCGATCAGCGCGGTCGCCTTGCGCATCCACGGCGACTTCAACGACATGCGCGGCGCGCTGGCCATGGTGGAAGGCGATCTCGGGGTGACCGTCCTGCCACGGCACGTGGCCGCGTCCCGCGTCGAGGCCGGAACGCTGTGCATCGTCGAGGACGGCGCCGCGGACGAGCCGGTGAGGCAGCAGGTCTTCATCGTGCGCCTGAAAGACCGCCGCATGCCCGCCCGGGTGAAGCGCGTGATCCGCTGGTTCCTCGACATGCACACCGAACTGCAACCCATCCCGAAGGAGTTCGTGGAATGAGTACCTCGTATGCCATTCGCGCCTGGATCGGCTGGCGAGCCCGCCGGCTCACCGGCGACGGCAACGGCTGGAACTCGTTCGTGTCGGAACTGGACGGCACCTTCGTGCCGGCGACCTGGATCATGATGGGACGCCACGGCCTGCGGGGCTACCTGCCGAGCGTGATGCCGGCAGGCAAGCCGGACCGGCTGCCGGACGAGACGGCCCTGTTGCTGTACGCCAGCGAAGGCGACTACGCGAGCCACCGCGACACCGTGGGCGGACGCGGCTACGCGAGCATGCACCGCGCGCTGTTCGAGTTCGAGGACGGCGCCCGCAAGTCGCACAGCGGCTGGGCGCGGGCCACGCCGCCGCCAGGCAAGATGCCGGCGCACCACCGCGCCGCCGCGCCCGGCGGCCTGCGGATCGTCGATGCCGCCGCTTCGATCGCCTTCGTGCTGCTGGACGGGCCGTCAGGCGCCCGCGCGGACGCGGCGACCGTGTTCGGGTCCATCGGGCAGCCCTCGAACGAGGCGGTCGCGGTCTGCGAGCCGGGCCTCACCGCGGCGTGGCTGGCGGGCACGCCGGGCACGTCCGCGGCCGCGCTGGCCCAGGCGCTCGCGGCCGCGCTCGGCTTGTCGGCCGCCGCCTGTGTCGCGTCCCATTCCGCAAAAGACGCGTCCCTGCCGCTGACCGACGTCTTTGAGAAGTATCCCCAGGTCACGCTGCCGGGGCTGGGCCTGCAGGCCGACCAGACCCTGCGCTTCCTGCGCTGAGCCCGCCTGCCGCGAACGCAGGCCGCGCCCGCACGGCCGTGCGGTTCCGGCCGTGCGGTTCCGACAACGGGCGTGCTCAACGCGTGGAGCCGGCGGACGTCCAGGGCGCCTCGGGCTTGTAGATGAAGACGTCCTGCGTGGTCTTGTTCACCAGCACCAGCACGCCGTGCCGCGTGCTGTAGCGCAGGCGGCCGTAGGTGCCCCAGCGCTGCTGCGGGCCGGGGTCGTCGCCGGTGGCGGTGTGCCGGCGCCAGTCCAGCGTGGCCGGGTCCAGCGAGTACACGTCGCGGCCACCGCCCCACAGGAAGAAGCGGTCGCGGGCGTCGGCATACACCATGCCCGGGCGCGGGCCGACGCCGCTCGGTGCCGTGCCCGTGACGGCCGGCTCGGCGTAGGTCGGCCGCGCGCGCAGGCTGTCGGCCGAGTTCAGGTTCCAGCGCCGCAGCACGTGCCGGCCGTCGGCCAGCTGCACCAGCACGTGGAACTGGTTGCGGCGCCGGTCGATGTCCGCGCCACCGCCGGCCTGGTAGTTCAGGTAGCCGTAGGTTTGCCAGCCATTGCCGACGGGGTCGTAGCGGGTGACGTGTCCGCCTTCGGCGGTGAGGTACCAGACCTTCCCGGCGGCATCGAGCGCCGTGTCGCCACGGCCGAGCGCCGCGGGCGGGCGGTCGGCGACGTGGCGCCACTGCCGGCGGGCCAGGTCGTAGCAGACGACGGCGGGCGACTGGGTCTGCGCACCGGGGTAGTAGCTGCCGCCCAGGTAGCAGTAGCGGTCGTTCAGGCGGTCGACGAAGACCTTGCCGTAGGTGTGTGACGAGCGCGGCTGCTGCAGGTCCAGCTGCGAGCGCACCGGCTCGGTGAAGCACTTGGCGTAGTCGACGTAGGCGCCCTTCATCACCTCGGGCGGCAGCACCGGCGCCGCCTTGGGGTAGAAGCCGCAGCTCTCCAGGCGGCTGTCGTTCCAGCCGGCGCCGGGCTTGCTGCCGGTGGCGCCGGCGGACATCTCGGTCAGGCGCTGCCAGCTCAGCGTGCCGAGGTCGAACACGAAGAGGTTGTTGTACCAGGAGTCGCCGTGGCCGCCGCCGTAGACGACCATGCGGTCGCGCCGCTGGTCGAAGTCCGCGCCGCTCCAGGCCGCGACGACGCTCTCGCACGCGTAGGCGTTGTACGGCGTCGGGCACACGTCCTTCATCTTCGTGTTCGGCAGCGCCTTCCACGAGTTGGGCGGCATCGCGGCGACGATTTGCGCCAGCGCCTGCGTGGTCGTGGCGCCGGGCGTGCCGGACGCCGGCGGCGGGGGGTTGCGGTCATCTGCCTGGGCCTGCCGGGTGGGCGCGGTGCCGGCATCTGCAGCTTCGGATTCCGCGTCGCCGCCGCCGCAGGCGGTCAGCGCCAGGCAGGCCGCAGAGGCCACGGCGAGTGTCAACAGTCGTGAGGCCGGTTGGTGCATGGAGAGCTCCTCGATCTTTGGGATGCGTGGCCGGCAGCGCCGTGCGCGCCGCCGGGCCGGCGCCGCGGATGCACCGCGGCGCCGGACGCTCACTTTAGGTGTCTCCATCCCACGGCCGGCGTGGGCTCGCACGCCGTCTTGGCGAGCGGGCGCCCCGGGCGGACAGGCGGTCCCCGCAGTTCAGGGGGATCAGCCCAGCTCGATCTCCAGGCGGTCGGCGCCGGGCCGCGAGGCCGCGCGCCAGTCCTCGATCGCCACCTCCACGCCGGGCGCGCGGTAGCGGTTGTGGCCGCGCCCGGCGAGCAAGGGGCGGCCGTTCAGACGCAAGGCGGTGGGTCCGTGTCCACGCGGGCCGACACGGTAGCGGACCTGCACCGGCGCGCCGTACAGCGCCACCGTGGCCTGCAGGCCGTCCAGCGCCGGCGGCAGCACCGGATCGACGACCAGGCGGTGCGCCTGCGGCCGCAGGCCCAGCAGCCGCTGCAGCACCAGCCGCCAGGCGATGCCGGCCCCACTGCTGTAGATGCGCCAGCCGCCCTCCAGCGCCACCGCGCCGCGGCCGACGCGGTCGTAGTGCGCCGCGGCCTCGTGCCGGTCGGCGAAGGCGGCGTCGCTGCTGGAGTAGTAGCAGTTGGCCTGGCGCGGCGCCGCGCTGGGCACCAGCGCCTGCAGGCCGATCGGGTTGGCCAGGCGCAGTGCATGCAGCAGCGCACTGCCGCGGCCGAGCTGCGCCAGCGCCTCGGCCCAGCGCAGGTGGGCGTGCATGTACATCAGGCCGATCTCGCGCCCGAAGTAGCTGGCGCTTTCGCCGCGCTGGAACAGCTGCATCGTGCCGCCGCGGTAGGCCAGCGGCCGGTCGAAGAGCCGCAGGCCGTCAGGGCCGCTCAGTTCAGAAGCTATCAAATCAGCATGCCAGGCTGCCTGCTCGGGCGTGAACAGCTCGTCGATGATGGCGTGCACCATCGCCAGCGCGCTGTGGCGGATGCCGGTCTCGCGGTCGCGCGGGTGCAGCAGCAGGCGCCGCCGGGCGGGATCGTCGAACGACGCGTAGCCGGCCAGTTCCCCATCGGCAATCAGGAGGCGCTGGAAATCGGTCAGCACGGCGGCGGCCTCGGCTTGCGCAGCGGCGGCGCGCGCGGGCTGCTGCAGCCGGCGCCAGGCCTCGCCCCAGGCGCGCAGCACCTTGTGGTGCAGGGTGACGGTCCAGGCGCTGCACAGGCGCTCGCGCATCGCGGGGTCGGCGGGCTGCAGCGCATCGTTCCAGTCGCCGTGGCCGTAGGCGGCCAGCGCGGTGCCGGGGATGCGGCGGCCGGCGATCAACGCGAAGGCGCGTTCGACATGCTCGCGCAGTGGCGCCGCGTCACTTCCTTGATAGGGCAGCGGCTCATCCAGCAGCGCCGCGTCGCCCGTGGCCACCAGGTGCTCGGCCAGCGCCAGCAGCGGCCAGAACACGATGTCGCCGTGCGAATCGCCGGCGCGGATGGCCGCATCGCGCGGGAAGAACATGAACCACTGCGGCCAGTCGCCGTCGGGGTTCTGCGCGCTGAAGACACGGCACAGCAGGTCGCGCACCACCTCGTGCCGGCCGTTCGCGGACAGCAGCTCCACCGGGCCCTGGCAGACGTCGCGCGTGCCCCAGCCGCCGCCGGAGAACTGCT
>CAMLJY010000131.1 GCA_946480465.1 uncultured Burkholderiales bacterium | reverse complement strand
GCTGCTCGCACTCGCCAGCATCGCGGCCTGGTGGCAGCCCGCGCACCGCTGGGACTGGGAACCCGCGCTCGCGTGGCGGCAGCCCTGGCGCTGGTGGACAGCGGCCTTCGTGCACTGGAGTGCGCAGCACCTGGTGCTGAACCTCTTCGGCGCGCTGCTGGTGGTGCTGCTGGGCCGCGCGGCCGGCTGCGGCACGCGCGCGATGCTGGCTTGGTTGCTGGCCTGGCCGCTCACGCACCTGGCCTTGCTGCTGCAGCCGGCACTGCAGCATTTCGGCGGGCTGTCGGGCGTGCTGCATGCCGGCGTCGCGGTCACCGCCTGGCAACTGGTTACCCGGCCCGGACTGCTGACACGCACGGTCGGCGTGCTGCTGCTGGCCGGGCTGGCCCTGAAGATCGGCTTCGAAGCCCCGTGGCAAAGCCCCCTGCGCAGCGTGCCCGGCTGGAACATCCTGATCGCGCCGATGGCGCATGCCACCGGCGGCGTGGCCGGCGTGCTCTGCGCGGCGCTGCTGGTGCGGCGCTGACGATGGCGAGCGCCGGCGCACCATGAGCCCCGCCGCCCGGCCGGCCGGATCGCGGCACCCGACGGAGACCCGCATGAGCGATCGCAAGTCGCAGCTGGACGCCCTGGCGATCGCTTGCCTGCTGCTGTGCTGCAGCGTGTGGGGGCTGAACCAGGTGGCGACCAAACTGGCATTGGCCACCGTACCGCCGCTGACCCAGGCCGCCATCCGCTCCCTCGGGGCGGCGCTGCTGGTGGCGCTGTGGGCGCGGGGACGGGGCCTGTCGCTGGACTTCCGCAACGGCACGCTGCGCGGTGGCATGCTGGCCGGGCTGCTGTTCGCACTGGAATTCGGCTGCATCTTCGTTGGACTGCAGTACACGTCCGCCTCGCGCATGGCGGTCTTCATTTACCTCGCGCCCTTCGTCGTCGCCCTGGGCATGCCGCTGGTCGCGAAGACCGAACGGCCCGACCCGCTGCAGCTGGCGGGCCTGGCGGCCGCATTCGCCGGCGTGGCTTGGGCTTTTGCCGAAGGCTGGCACTCGCCCGCCGCGGGCGGCCGGCAGTGGCTGGGGGATGCGCTGGGCATCGTGGCGGCGGGGTTGTGGGGCGGGACCACCCTCGTCATCCGTGGCAGCCGGCTCGCCACGGCGGCACCGGAACAGACCCTGCTGTACCAGCTGGCGATCTCAGGCGCCGCGCTGACGATCGCCGCCGTCGGCGCCGGCGAAACCTGGCCCACCGACTGGAGTGCGGCCACCATCGGCTTGCTCGGCTACCAGACCATCATCGTCTGCTTCGCCAGCTACCTGCTGTGGTTCTGGTTGATTCGCCATTACCCCGCGACGCGGCTGTCGGCGTTCACGCTCCTGACGCCGCTGTTCGGCCTGTGGGCCGGCGTAGCCCTGCTGGACGAGCCGCTGACCGCGCGGCTGCTCGCGGCCTGCGCGGCCGTGGCGGCGGGCATCGCGCTGGTGAACCGGCCGCCGCGCTGAGCAGGCGGGCCGTGCGCAGAGCCGGCGCTGCGCTGCCGGAAGGCCGCGCGGCGTTCAGGCCGGCAGCGGGCCGCCGGCCGCGCCGCTGCGCGCGGCCAGCGCGACCGTCAACTCCTTGCGGTAGCGGTTGAGTTCCTGCACGCTCGCAAAGCTGCGCTCCATCAGCAGGCTCAGGTTGTGCAGGATGCGCTCGACGACCTTGTTCTCCCACACGGCGTCGAACTGGATCTGCTTGTCCAGCCAGTGCTCGAGCCAGGCCGGGTCCGGCAGCCGGCTCTGGATGGTGTCGCGCGGAAACAGCTTGGCGTTCACGTGCAGGTTGGTGGGGTGCAGCGCCTGGGCGGTGCGCCGGGCACTGGCCATCAGCACGCCGACCTTGGCGAAGGCGGCACGCGCCTCGTCGCCGAACTTGACCATCGCGCGCTTCATGTAGCGCAGGTAGGCGCCGCCATGGCGGGCCTCGTCACGGGCCAGGGTTTCGTAGATCTGCCGGATCACCGGCTCGGTGTGCCATTCGGCGGCGCGGCGATACCAGTGGTTCAGGCGCACCTCGCCGCAGAAATGCAGCATCAGGGTTTCCAGCGCCGGCGCGGGATCGAACTCGAAGCGCACCTGATGCAGCTCTTCCTCCGTGGGCACCAGGTCGGGCCGGAAGCGGCGCAGGTACTCCATCAGCACCAACGAATGTTTCTGCTCTTCGAAGAACCAGACGCTCATGAAGGCGGAGAAGTCGCTGTCGTCGCGGTTGTCGCGCAGGAACATCTCGGTGGCCGGCAGCGCCGCCCATTCCGTGATGGCGTTCATCTTCACCGTCTGCGCCTGCTCCTCGCTCAGCAGCGAGGCATCGAACTTGTCCCACGCAATGTCCGAATCCATGTTCCAGCGGACGGATTCGAGCTGCTTGAAGAGTTCGGGATAGAGCATGGCGGTTCCTGTGGCGAACCTGTGATTCTAGGGGGCAGCGATGACAGACCACTTGCAGCTCCGCCGGCGTCCGGGATTTCTGCTCGCGAAGCCTGCGATGTCGCACGCCCTCCTCCGAAGCCAATCAGTTATCCATGCTGACGATCGGGGCAATGAAGCACGACAGCAACGCAGTTGCACTAACGTAATCACAAGACGGTTCGAGCCGCATGTTGCGAGATGTGAGCCATTGGCCACGAATTGCCATGGGCGTGGAACCTTTTTGAACGGGGCTGTGTCAATGCCCCATCGGCCGCCGCCGGCAACGAGGCAGTGCGGCGGCCCGGCAAAGTTTTCAGCCGTGCAGCCTTCCGGGCAACCGGATTGCAACCCTGAGGCGCTTCTCCTCCTCCTCCCTCCCTCCCTCGTTCGCGTCAGGGCGCTGCACGGCTTCTTCATCCCCGGTACGGTGACTGCGATCACCGTACCCCGTTCGCGGGTCGGCGAGCCGACGAACGTCCGAACCGCCTTTCACCCCACACTTAACGCACTAGGGCGCAGCAACCCATCCCACGGCTGCCGCGCAG
Organism: uncultured Burkholderiales bacterium; assembly: GCA_946480465.1. Next base: position 7,527 of record CAMLJY010000131.1, on the reverse strand, counting down.
GCAGCCCGCGACCCGCTCCGGAAACCTGCGCGCGGCATCGGCGCGCCCTGGCGCACCTCAGCGCAACCAGCCCTTGCGCCGGAAGTAGATGAACGGCGCCGCCACGGACGCCACCATCAGCCCGATGGCGAACGGATAGCCCCAAGGCTGGTCCAGTTCGGGCATGTGGCGAAAGTTCATGCCGTAGATGCTCGCTATCAACGTGGGCGGCAGCAGGGCCACCGAGGCAACCGAGAAGATCTTGATGATCTTGTTCTGGTTGATGTTGATGAAGCCGACCGTGGCGTCCATCAGGAAGTTGATCTTGTCGAAGAGGAAGGCGGTGTGCGAGTCGAGCGAGTCGATGTCGCGCAGGATCTGGCGCGCCTCTTCGAATTGCTCGGCATTGAGCATGCGGCTGCGCATCATGAAGCTCACCGCCCGGCGCGTGTCCATCACGTTGCGGCGAATGCGGCCGTTCAGATCCTCCTCTTTCGCGATTGCGCCCAGCGCAGCACCGGCCGCCTGATCATCGACGTCCTGCTTCAGTACACGCGCACTGACTTGCTCGAGGCTGTCGTAGATGCCCTCCAGCGCATCGGCCGAGTACTCGGCGTCGGCGTCGTAGAGTTTCAGCAGCACGTCCTTCGCGTCGCCAATCAGGGCCGGGATGCGCCGCGCCCGGAGGCGCAGCAGGCGAAACACCGGCAGGTCCTCGCCATGCACGGAGAACAGCACGCCGTCCTTCAGGATGAACGCGACTCGCACGTTGCGCGGCGCGACGTCGTCATCGATCAGGAAGTCCGAGCGGATGTGCAGTTCGCCGTTGTCCTCTTCATAGAAGCGGGCTGATTCTTCAAGGTCGTCGTCGACGATGTCCTCGGGGATCGTCAGGCCGAAGCGGGAGCGGATCCAGCCCTTCTCCACCGGCGAGGGCGACTCGAGATCGACCCACACCGGCTGCGCACGCGCCAGCGCATCGGCGTCGTCGATCTCCTCCTGCACCAGCCGGCCCTGGGCCAGTGCGAACACGTTCAGCATGCTGAGTTCTCCAGCGCGAGCCGCGGCGCGCGGCCGCAGGGCCCTGAGGCGGGGTTCGGGGGTGGCGGGAAGACCGTCTCACCCCCAAGTCCCAGCACGGCTGGATGGCCCGGGTCAGGCACAGGGAGTGGACGGTCACCGCGGGTGACCAGGATCCAACTCGGGCTCCGACACGGTGATCGGCGAATTATGTCATCGGGTCCTGCACCGACCCGGCACAACGGCAGCTATTGCAGCGCGGGCGTGACCAGGTTCGCCGCGCACTCACGCGCCAGAGCCTCGAGCTCATCGAACGGTACCGGCTTGGTGAAGACCCTCACCCCGTCAGGCAGGCCGCCGCGGTGGGCGATTTCCGCCGGGCCGAGTGCGGTGATGACGACGATGCGCAGGTGCTCGCGCCCCTGCTGCTGGGCCTTCAGCGCCCCGATCATGCGGAAACCATCCATGCCCGGCATGTTCAGGTCGGTGAGCAGCAAGTCCGGGCACTCGTCGCCGATGCGCAGCAAGGCCTCGAATCCGTTCGTCGCCGTGTTCAGCGCGATCGGCAACTCCCAGCCTTCGATGACCATGCAGAAGAGCTTCAGCAGATCGGGATCGTCCTCGACCACCAGCACCCGCAGGCGGCGCTCGGCGGACTCGACGCGGGGGGCGTCTCCCTGCAGGGCGTTGTTGCGCTCGGCGATCAGCTTTTCAACGGCGGCACGCGAGATGCGGCGGTGGCCACCCGCGGTCTTCCAGGCGGGCAGCACCCCCCCTTCGACCCACAGTTGCACGGTGCGCAGCGCCACGCCAAGGCGCTCGGCAGCCTCGCGGGTGGACAGGACATCGGCGTTGGTCGCGCTTTTTCTCATGAAAGCTGTGGCGGTCCCTGAGCGCGTCACCCGGAAAGCGACGACGAATGCAGATTCCGCACTTTAGCGCGTTTTCAGCTCTTGCCGACACCGTGCATGCAGCGCAGCGAAAGAACTGCGCCGGCCATGACCTCGCACAACCCCGGGATGCTACACCGGGTCATCCGCTTGTCACGTTCATCGGATCGGTTGCACACTGGGTTCGCAACGGGCCCGATCCATGGGCTTCGCGCCCCGCGGGTCCGCTGCCTGACTGACTTGGCCAACACTTGTGCAAAGGAGGTTCTGATGAACCTGACGATCAGCGGACACCACCTCGAGGTGACACCTGCCCTGAGAGAGTACGTGCTCACCAAGCTAGACCGGGTCACCCGGCATTTCGATCAGGTGGTCGACATCAACGTGCTGCTGACGGTCGAGAAGCTGACGGAGAAGGAGCGGCGCCAGAAGGCGGAGGTCACTCTCCACGTGAAGGGCAAGGACATCTTCGTCGAACAATCGCACGAAGACCTCTATGCGGCGATCGACCAGCTGATGGACAAGCTCGATCGACAGGTGTGCCGGCACAAGGACCGCCTGCAAGACCATCACCACCAATCCACCAAGCGCATGGATGCCGGCGCAGTCTGAACGACCCGCGCTGACATGAATGACGGCCCGCTCGTGCGGGCCGTTGCCATTACAGGGCGGGCCCGACCGCTCCGCGCCACGCGCCTCCCCACCGCCAGGCGAGTCTCCGGCGCCGTCCGTGTCCGCAGCGCCGTGACAACATCCCGAGAACATCCCGCGGTCGAGGGAGCCGTCAACCGTGCGGTGCAGCAACGCATTTCTATAATCACCGTTCAGTCACAGGCCCTGTGACCGCGCAGCCAAGAGCCGGCGCTGTCCAGGGAAACGCCATGAACCGTCTCGCAGCCATCTTGCCCGCCAGCAACGTGCTGGTGAATGTCGACGCCACGAGCAAGAAGCGAGCGTTCGAACATGCCGGACTGATGTTCGAGAACCAGCACGCGATCGCGCGGGCCACGGTGACCGACAACCTCTTTGCCCGGGAACGCTTGGGCTCCACCGGTCTCGGCCATGGCGTGGCCATCCCGCACGGCCGCATCAAGGGCCTGAAGAATCCGCTGGCCGCCGTGCTGCGCGTGCAGCAACCGATTCCTTTCGATGCTCCGGACGACGAACCGGTGAGCCTGCTGATCTTCCTGCTGGTGCCCGAAGCCGCGACGCAGCGCCACCTCGAGATCCTGTCCGAGATCGCCGAGTTGCTGTCCGACCGCGAGTTGCGCGAACGCATGAAAGCCGCCGAGGACGCGGCCGCGCTGCACAAGCTGATTTCCGATTGGGCACCGCTGAAGTCGGTCGCCTGACCGGACCGATCGGCCCTTCGCCTCACCGGTGAAACCCACCTCGATCAGCGCCGAGGCCTTGTTCGAGGCCCAGCGCGAAGCGTTGCGTTGGGAGTGGATCGCCGGGCATGCGCACCCTGAACGCCGCTTCGACGAAGCCGCGGTGCGTGACGCGCAATCGGCTGCCGACCTGGTCGGCTACCTGAACTACATCCACCCGTACCGCGTGCAGATCGTCGGCCGGCGCGAGGTGGCGTACCTGTCGTCCTCATCGCCGGAGGACCAGGAGCGCCGCATCTCGCGCATCGTCACGCTGGAGCCGCCCGTGCTGATCGGTGCCGATGGCGTGACCCCACCGGACCGGCTGGTGGCCATGTGCGACCGCGCGGAGATTCCGCTGTTCGTCACCTCGGAGTCGGCGGGCCAGGTGATCGACATCGTGCGCGCCTACCTCGCGCAGTTGTTCGCCGACCGCATCACCCGCCACGGCGTGTTCATGGACATCCTGGGGCTGGGTGTGCTGCTCACGGGTGAATCCGGCCTCGGCAAGAGCGAGCTGGGGCTGGAGCTGATCTCCCGCGGCCACGGCTTGGTGGCCGATGATGCAGTCGACCTTTACAAGGTCTCGCAAAGCGCACTCGAGGGCCGCTGCCCGGAGTTGCTGCTGAACCTGCTGGAAGTGCGAGGCATCGGCCTGCTCGACATCAAGGCGATCTTCGGCGAGACGGCCGTGCGCCGAAAGATGCGCCTGAAGCTCATCGTGCACCTGGTGCGCAAGGAGACGATGGAGCGCGAGTTCGAGCGCCTTCCCTACGAACCGCTCTACGAGGACATCCTCGGCATCCCCGTGCGCAAGGTGGTCATCACGGTTGATGCCGGCCGCAACCTGGCCGTGCTGGTGGAAGCGGCCGTGCGCAACACCATCCTGCAGTTGCGCGGCATCGACACCTACCAGGAATTCATCGAGCGCCATCAGCGCGCGATGGAGCAAGGCGAGGAGTAGCGGCGCCTACTTCTGCCGGTGCGGGCACGGGTTCTTCGTGCACACCGCGTACAGCGCGAGCGTGTGGTCCTGCAGGTCGAAGCCCTGGGCCTGCGCCACCGACCGCTGCCGCTTCTCGATCTCGGGGTCGTAGAACTCCTCGACGCGGCCGCAGGTCAGGCACACCAGGTGGTCATGGTGCTGGCCCTCGTTCAGTTCGAACACCGACTTGCCGGACTCGAAGTGGCTGCGCGTCAGCAGCCCGGCCTGCTCGAACTGCATCAACACCCGGTAGACCGTGGCCAGGCCGATGTCGGCACCCTCGGTCAGCAGAGCCTTGAAGACATCTTCCGCCGTCATGTGGCGTTGTGAGCTGCGCTGGAAGACCTCGAGGATCTTGATGCGCGGCAGCGTGGCCTTCAGCCCGCTGCTTTTGAGATCGTCGGCGTGAGACATGAGACGGGCCCTCGGCGGGTGGCACGAAAAGGCGATCGCTAGAATCGGCCGCATCATATCCAGATGACCCGGTGCGCCCTTTGCGGGCGGATGCCAGGCGCCCTTCGAATGTCAGGCCTCCCCTCCCCGAATCACTGGCTCGGCCGCGGCCTGGCTGTCGCCGCGGTGCTGTGTGCCAGCGGCTGCGCATCGCTGCAGAGCTCGGACAACTTCCTCGGCGTCATCACGCCCTACCGCATCGAGATCGTGCAGGGCAACGTCGTCACGAAGGAGCAGGCGGCGCAGGTCAAACCCGGCATGACGCGCGACCAGGTGCGGGACATCCTCGGCTCGCCGATGCTGACGGACATCTTCCACGCCAACCGCTGGGACTACGTCTTCACCATCAAGCGGCCAGGCACCGAGCCGCAGCGACGCTCGATCGTCGCGCGCTTCGACGGCGACAAGCTGAAGAGCCTGGAGGCGCCGGACCTGCCGACCGAGAAGGAGTTCGTCGCATCGATCTCGCGCATCAAGCCGGGCAAGCCACCCGTGCTGGAGCTGACGGAGGCACAGAAGCAGGCGCTGCCGAAGCCGCCGCCGCAGCCGGCACCCGAAGCCCAGCCGGCCGGTCCGGCACGCACCTATCCTCCGCTGGAGCCGTCCTGAGCATGAGCACTGCTGACCACCGCCTCCGCATCGCGATTCCCGGTGCTTCCGGGCGCATGGGCCGCATGTTGATCGAGGCGATCGCCGCATCACCGGATTGCATGCTGGCCGGCGCAACGGACGTCGCGGGCAGCCCTGCCCTCGGCCAGGATGCCGGGGCCCCCATCGGCAAGCACACCGGGGTGGCGATCACGAGTGACGTCGCTGCCGGCTTCGCCCAGTCGCAGGTGATCATCGACTTCACCCGGCCGGAAGGCACGCTGGCCCACCTCGCTGCCTGCCGTGAACGCGGCGTCAGGGCGGTCATCGGCACCACCGGCTTCACGCCGGCGCAGAAGGCCGAGATCGCGGAGCACGCCAAGCACATCGCCATCGTGCTGGCGCCCAACATGAACGTGGGCGTGCACGTGGTGATGAAACTGCTGGACCAGGCCGCCCGCCTGATGAGCCAGGGCTACGACATCGAGGTGATCGAAGCGCATCACCGCCACAAGGTAGACGCACCCAGCGGCACCGCACTGCAGATAGGCGAGGTGCTCGCCAAGGCGCTGGGGCGTGACCTGAAGGACTGCGCGGTCTACGCCCGCGAAGGCCACACCGGCCCGCGCGACCCGTCGACCATCGGCTTCTCGGCGATCCGCGGCGGCGACATCATCGGCGACCACACGGTGATGTTCGCGGGGACCGGCGAGCGCATCGAGATATCACACAAAAGCAGCAGCCGCGCCGGCTATGCCGAAGGCGCGCTGCGCGCGGCACGCTTTCTGGTGGGCCAGCAGCGCGGGCTGTTCACGATGACCGACGTGCTCGGTCTGGCCTGAGGTGAAGGTGCGCGCAAGCTCACGCCGTTCACCGCCTCGCTGCGGGATGTGTCAGCGCCCCTGGACGGCTGGGCGGCGCTGACATGGAAGGCCTCAGCCAGTTCTGGAGCCAGGCCGATGGCATCGGACGTGCGGTGGCGGCGCTGCTGCTGCTGATGTCCATCAGCGGCTGGGTCGTGATCCTCTGGAAGGGTTGGGTGCTGCAGCGCGCGCGCCGCGACATCGGCCGCGCGGTGCCCGCCTTCTGGGCTGCCGATTCGCTGCAGAACGGGCGAGCCAGGCTGTCCGCGCTGGATCGCGAACAGGTGCTGCTGCCGCTGCTCGATGCAGCCGCCGCACGGGAGGCACGCGGCACGCTGGAAACGCATGGCGCCCTCGCCTCGCAGCTGACGCGCCGGCTGCGCGATGCACTGCACCGCGGCCTGGCCCACCTGCAGTTCGGACAGGTGCTGCTCGCCTCCATTGGCAGTACGGCGCCCTTCATCGGCCTCTTCGGCACGGTCTGGGGCATCTACCATGCGCTGGTCAGCATCTCGACCGCGGGCTCGATCACGATCGAGAAGGTCTCGGGGCCAGTCGGCGAAGCGCTGGTGATGACGGCCGCGGGCCTGGCCGTCGCGATCCCCGCAGTGCTGGCCTACAACCTGTTCGGCAAGTGGGTCGCGGCCTGCGAGGCGGAGCTGGAAGGATTCGCGCACGACCTGCGCGAGATGGCGCTGGGGGGCAGCACACCGCCCGACGTGCTGGGCGGCGACGCACCGCCAGACCTCGGCTGAGCGGCCATGGCCTTCGGCCGGCTCGAGCGCCGCACCGGCGCCAATCCGATGAGCGACATCAACATGACGCCGCTGATCGACGTGATGCTCGTGCTGCTGGTGATCTTCATGATCACCGCGCCGCTGATGACCTCCAGCCTGAAGCTGGACCTGCCGAAGACGGAGGGCGCGCGGCCGACGGACGCGGCGCAGTTCATCACCGTGGCCGTCGACCCGCAGGGCAAACTCTACTGGGGCGACGAGGCACTGGACTCCGAGGCGCTGAAACGCCGTGTGCGCGAGGCGGCCGAGCGCAACCCGGCCACCGAGGTGCAACTGCGCGCCGACAAGAGCGTGCCCTACGGCCGCATCGCCGAGCTGATCGGCCTGGTGCAGGAGGGGGGACTGGTGCGCATCGGCTTCGTGACCGAATCAACCGCGCCTGCCAGGTAGGACGAAGCCGGGCGCCGGATCCCCCGGACGCCCCGGATGGCGCATGAGCAGCCTGCCGGCAGGCTGCGCCCACGAAGGCCGCCGCAAGGCAGGCCACGAAGGCCGTGAGCCGGGAGGCCCACTCCCTACAATCGCGCCCCATGGTGCGTCACGAAGCAAAGGCTCGACTGAACCCGAAGGGGCGAAGTGGAG
>CAMLJY010000130.1 GCA_946480465.1 uncultured Burkholderiales bacterium | reverse complement strand
CGCCCAGGCGCTTCTTCTTGTCGGCCTCGTACTCCTGGTAGTTGCCGTCGAAGAAGAACCACTGCGAATCGCCTTCGCAGGCGAGGATGTGGGTGGCGATGCGGTCGAGGAACCAGCGGTCGTGGCTGATGACCATCACCGAGCCGGCGAATTCCAGCAGCGCGTCTTCCAGCGCGCGCAGGGTTTCCACGTCGAGGTCGTTCGACGGTTCGTCCAGCAGCAGCACGTTGCCGCCCTGGGCCAGGGTCTTGGCCAGGTGCAGGCGGCCGCGTTCACCGCCCGACAGCGAACCCACCAGCTTCTGCTGGTCGTTGCCCTTGAAGTTGAAGCGGCCGATGTAGGCGCGCGAGGGCATCACGAACTTGCCGACGACGATGTTGTCCAGGCCGCCCGAGACGTCTTCCCACACCGTCTTGTCGGCCGCCAGGCTGGCACGGCTCTGGTCGACGAAGGCCAGGTTCGCGGTCTTGCCGATCGCCACCTCGCCAGAGTCCGGCGTCTCGGTGCCCTGGATCATGCGGAAGATGGTCGACTTGCCGGCGCCGTTGGGGCCGATGATGCCGACGATGGCGCCCGCGGGAACCTTGAAGCTCAGGTTGTCGATCAGCAGGCGGTCGCCGAAGCTCTTCGAGACGTTCTTGAACTCGATCACCTCATTGCCCAGGCGCTCGCCGACGGGGATGAAGATCTCGTTGGTCTCGTTGCGCTTCTGGTATTCGACGTCGGAGAGCTCCTCGAAGCGTGCCAGGCGCGCCTTGCTCTTGGCCTGGCGGCCCTTGGCGTTCTTGCGCACCCACTCCAGTTCCTGCTTCATGGCCTTGGTGCGCGCGTCCTCGGTGCGCTGCTCCTGCTCCAGGCGCTGTTCCTTCTGCTCCAGCCAGGTGGAGTAGTTGCCCTTGTACGGAATGCCGCGGCCGCGGTCCAGTTCCAGGATCCACTCGGCGGCGTTGTCGAGGAAGTAGCGGTCGTGGGTGATGGCCACCACGGTGCCGGGGAAGCGCTTGAGGAACTGCTCCAGCCAGTCCACCGACTCGGCGTCCAGGTGGTTGGTGGGTTCGTCCAGCAGCAGCATGTCGGGCTTGGACAGCAGCAGGCGGCACAGCGCGACGCGGCGCTTCTCGCCGCCGGACAGCACGCCGATCTGCGCGTCCCACGGCGGCAGCCGCAGCGCGTCGGCGGCGATCTCCATCACGTGGTCGGTGTTCTCGCCGCCGGAGGTGGCGATGATGGCTTCCAGCTCGGCCTGCTCGGCGGCCAGCTTGTCGAAGTCGGCGTCGGGCTCGCCGTAGGCGGCGTACACCTCTTCCAGGCGCTTCTGCGCGGCCAGCGCGCCGCCCATGCCTTCCTCGACCGCCTGGCGCACGGTCTGGTCGGGGTTCAGTTGCGGCTCCTGCGGCAGGTAGCCGATCTTGAGGTCCGGCATCGGGACGGCTTCGCCCTCGATGTCCTTGTCCAGGCCGGCCATGATCTTGAGCAGCGTGGACTTGCCGGAGCCGTTCAGGCCGAGCACGCCGATCTTGGCGCCGGGGAAGAAGGACAGCGAGATGTCCTTCAGGATCTGCCGCTTCGGCGGCACGATCTTGCCGACGCGGTTCATGGTGAAAACGTACTGGGCCATTGGCTTCCTGCAACGTAGAGCGCGCAGCCCGGGAGGCTGCCAAGCCGGCTATTGTCGTCGCAACGGGCCGGCCGGCGGCAGGGCCGCCCTGGGCGGCTTCAGCGCGGGGGCATGACCAGCACGCCCTGCGGCGAAGCGCGCAGGCTGCCGAGCGGGTCCGGCACCAGGCTCACCTGCTGCAGCTTGCTGCCCACCCGCGGCGGCGCGGACCGCATCGCGTACTTCTGGTTCGGTTGCAGTCCGGTGACGATGCTGCGCCGCGACAGCGCGTTCTCTGCTCGCCAGGTGTGGCCCGCGCCCGCCACGCCACGCTGGCGGAACACCACCACCAGCGATTCGCCGAGCAGCAGCGCTTCCGTGCCCGGGTCCGCCTGCAGGCGGCGGGCCGCGGGGGGCGTTCCAACGCTGCCGCTGTCGGCCACGCTGATGACGTGCAGGAAATGCGCCACCGCCTTCGGGGTGGCATCCGTCACCTCGAGCCGCCAGGCGCCTGCATCGCTCGCGGCCGCCAGCGTCGCCTCGGACACGCCCGCCAGGGGGAAGTCCTGCAGCACATGGCGGCCGTCGGCCTGGCGCACGGGCGCGGTGAAACGGTGGCTGGCGCCGCCGGGGACCACGCCGCCGATCTTGCGCAGGACCGGTGCCGCCGGCAGCAAGGTCTGGAGGAAGGCGCTGCCGTCGCCGTTGACGATCTCGGTGAGCTGCGTGCCGGCCACGGCCGGCACCGCCCAGTCCCCCGCCCCGCGCATACCCTGCCGGTTGACCAGCGGTTCGTTCACCGTGTGCCACAGCACGCTCTTGGCCAGGCCTTCCTTGCCGGGCCGCACCGCGAGCTGGTCGTACACGATGGTGACCGGGCGCGGCCAGAAGACGGGCTGGCGCAGGAACAGCACGTGGCGCAGGTAGCCGGACGCGGGCTCCACCTTCGCCGCGGCGTAGGCCCGGCTGGCATCGCCCACGGTGAAGGTGTAGTCGGCGCCATGTTCGTAGCGCAGCACCCCGCCCAGCGCGTTCGGTCCGGACTGCGCCTGCTCGATCGTCGGGTAGGCCGCCTTGCCGTCGAAGAGCCACTGGCCGCCGTCGTTCGACCACGTCCGGCCGAAGAGGCTGAACACCTCGGCCGGATCGAACACCAGCGCGGTGTTGTGCGCGATGCTGCGCACGTAGTAGTTGTTCCAGTGCGACGAGCCGTAGGCGTCGTAGTAGCCGCTGTCGACCAGCAGCGGCGCGCGGTAGAACAGCGACAGGCTGTTCTGGTCGAAGTGCTGGTGGTTCTGGCTGGTGAACGAGGCGGCACGGAAGTCCAGCAGCGTCGAGCGGGTGCTGTCGAGCTGCCAGCTCTCGCGCATCACCACCTGGCCGCTAACGCCGAAATGGCGCGACAGCGGCAGCGCGTCGGGCGACCGGCGGGGCTGGCCCGGCCGCCACAGCAGCAGGTCCCACAAGCCGCCGCCGCTGCGCTGGGGCAGGATCAGTTCGTCGTACAGCCACTGCGCGACCGGTGCCGTGGCCGCGTCGCCGTGCTGCGAGGCATGCAGGGCGGAGGCCGCCATCGCGTCGTCCCAGCTGCCCGGAAAGGTGTCGCCCTGCGCCGGGAACGAGGCCGGCACGGTGCCGCGCAAGCCGTACAGCGGCAACAGGAACTGCCTGGTGGCGTGGGCCGGCATCGGCGGGGGCGTGGCGCCCCAGTCGAGCGCGCTTCGCCACAGCTCGACCGCCAGGTGCGTGCTGTTGGCCGAGCCGTAGTACCAGCCCATCTGGTGTCCGCCATCGCGGCCGACCCACTGGCGCGCCCGGTCGAAGCCGCGCGCGAAGTGCTGGTACGCGGTGTCGATCATCGGCACCACGCCGGGCCGCTCCGGCGCGATGGCAGCGAGCGCGGCGGCGATCGCCAGCACGTTGTTGCGGTGGTGGCCGGACAGGTAGTAGGGCGCGATGCTGGGTACGCGCACATCGGCCACCGGGTCCCAGCCCTCGATCTTGGGCTTCGCCGCGCAATCGAAGGGATCCGGCTGCAGCGGCTGGCGGCCGCAGATCATCACGCCCAGCGGATGGCTGCCGTCGGCGCCAGTGGCCGCGATGGTGGCGGTGATTCGCGCGGCCAGCGCGGCGTCGTAGCGCCCGCCGGCGCCGGCACCGGTGCCGCGCACGCTGGTGGTGGAAACGGCGCTCCACAACCAGTCGTACAGCAGGCCCATCGCGAAGATGCGCCCGCGCATGTAGAACTCGCCGCCTTCGGTCAGCGGCACCGCGAGCAGCTGGCTCGCGTAGTTCAGCGCAGCGTCGAGATGGCGCGCCTCGCCGCTGACCTGGTAGGCCAGCCCCAGTGCGGCCGCCGCGTCCTGCACGGCGAGCGGATGGGACGGGGACGGCCCCGACAGCACGACCGGGCTGCCGCAGGTGGCCGGGTCGCCTGGATCGGCACAGGCCAGCAGCTTGTCGGCATGGCGCCCGGCCTGGGCGCGCAGGTTGCCGAAGGCGCGCTGCAGCGTCAGGTCCACCGCGAGCAGGGAGGTCACCGTGCCGGCGAGGCCGTCGACGACCTGCACGTCGGTGTACTGCTCACCCGGCCGTCCTCCGAATGCGAAGCGCTGGCCATCGGGTTGCCAGGGGTAGAACGCGCCGCCGGGCTGCCGCGCCCAGTTCAACGCGGAGGCCACGCCGTTGACACGCACCTGCGCGGTGTGGGCCATCGCATCCCAGCTGACTTCGATCAGCGCTTCGCGGCCCGGCGGCAGGTCCAGGCGCACCGCGGCGACGTAGCCGCTCAGGCCGGCGTACTGCGGCTGGCTCTGGTCCGCCTGCAGGGCGAGCTGCAAGCCCACCGTCGTGCTCGTGTCGTAGCTCCTGACGTGCCGCACGAACAGGTGGTTGCGCCGGCTGTCGTATGCATCGAAGACCGGCAGGTCGCCCGCGCCATGCTGCGGCGTGAAGCGGAACTGCAGCGAGCCGCGCGCCGCGAAGCGCGGCTGCGGCAGGCTGGCTCGCAGCGCGGCCAGCTTGCCGGCGTCGAGGAAGACGTGGGGATGCGCGTTCTTCACCGGTGCCGGCAGCGCCGCGCGGGCGCCGGCCGCACCCAGGGCCGCGGCAAGCGAAGCCAGCAGCACGGCCGCATGGCCGACAAGGGAACGCAAGCGCGGGGGAAACGGCATGGACTGCTCCGCTGGTCGAAGCCGCGGAGTCTAGGCTCGGCCGCTGACTTTGCATGCTTGCGGCATCACCATTCCAGGGGGCGTGCGCCGCGTCCTGCATGGCCGGGAAGCCGGCCCGTCACGTCCCGAAACGGCTGTTTCAGGCGACGTTACGATCAGCTTCGGCGTCCAGCGCCATCTGCACCGTGCCGGCCGGCGTCCAGTTCGCCAGCAGCCGCAGGAAGTCCCCGCGCGGCATCGGGCGCGCGGCGAGGTAGCCCTGCACCGCCCCGCAGCCGGCCTCGCGCAGCACGGCCAGCTGCGCGGGCTCCTCGACGCCTTCGGCGATGGTGCTCATGCCCAGCGTGCGCGCCAGCTCGAGGATGGTCTTGACGATGGCACGCGCGTCGTGGCGCGTCATCAGCTCGCGCACGAAGGCGCGGTCGATCTTCAGCGTGTCGAAGGGGAAACGGCGCAGGTAGGCCAGCGACGAGTAGCCGGTGCCGAAGTCGTCCAGCGCGATGCGCACGCCCACCTCGCGCAGCGCGTGCAGGTTGGCCAGCGCCTGCGGCGAGTTGTCCATGAAGAGCGACTCGGTGACCTCGATCTCCAGCCGCTCCGGCGCCAGGCCCGAACGCTCGATGAGGTGCAGGGCCTGCCTGGCGAAGTCCTCGCGCAGCAGCTGCGCCGGCGAGACGTTGACGGAGACGACGATCGGATGCGGCATCTGCGCCGCATGCGCGCAGGCGCGTCCCAGCACCCACAAGCCGATGTCGGCGATGAGGCCGGCGTCCTCGGCGATGCGGATGAATTCATCCGGCGCCACGCGGCCCAGCTCGGGGTGCTGCCAGCGCAGCAGCACCTCGGCGCCCACCACCTCCCAGCGCGCGATGTCGACCCGCGGCTGCCAGTACAGGTGCATCTCGCTGCGCGCCAGCGCCCCCCGCAGCGCCTGCTCGATCGCGACGCGGCGGCGGTGGCGGTCGGCCAGCCGCGGCACGAAGAATTCGAAGCGGCCGCGGCCCGCTTCCTTTGCGGCATAGAGCGCCAGGTCCGCGTTGCCCATCAGCTCGTCGAGCGACCGTCCGTGCTCGGGCGCCACCGCGATGCCGATGCTGGCGCCCAGCGGCACCTGACGGCCGGCCACCTCGAAGGGTTGGCACAGCACCTGCACCAGCCGGCGCGCCAGCGCGCACAGCTCGTCGTCGCCCTGCACCTCGCTGATGACCAGCGCGAACTCGTCGCCACCCAGCCGCGCGGCCAGGTCACCCTGGCGCAGGCAGGAATGCAGGCGGCGGCCGATCTCGGCCAGCACCGCGTCCCCGGCGGCATGGCCCAGCGTGTCGTTGATCGACTTGAAGTGGTCCAGGTCCAGGCACACCAGCGCCGTGCGCGCCGGCACTGCGGCTGCGGACGCGGCCGCGGCATCCATCGCGGCGGCCAGCCGTTCGCGCAGCTCCAGCCGGTTCGCCAGGCCCGTGAGCGAGTCGAAGTGGGCCAGGTACGCCAGCCGGCGATGGGTCTCGCGCGCCTGCGTCACGTCGCTGATGACGCCGCGCCAGCCGGCATGGTGGCCCACTTCATCGTGCAGCGGCTTGGCCGACAGCGACCACCAGCGCAGCCCGCTCGCCGTCTGCACCGGCACCACCAGGTCGCGGAAGGCCTGGCCCAGGCGCAGTGCCGCGCGCAGCGCCGCCAGGTGGTCTTCGGCCTCCCCCGGCGCCTGGCGGGCAGTGAGCGCATCCAGCAGCGTGCCGGCCTGCAACTCCAGCGCCGACAGGCCCAGCGCGCTCGACAGCCGCGGCGACACGTGCGTCAGCAGCCCGGTCTGGCCGCATTCCCACAGCACGTCGGCGGCATGCTCCTCGAAGTCCCGCAGCAGCAGGCCCACCAGCTGGCCCTGGCGCGCGGCCTCGCGCTCCGAACGCAGCCGCGCGACGAAGGTGCGCGCCGTCGCCAGCACGCTGACGCACAGCACCAGCGTGTACATCGCCAGCAGCGCCGGCAGCACCGGATTGCCGACGCCGTCGCTGCGCAGCAGCGCGACCAGCGCGCCCAGGCCCAGCGCGCCGACGTGGGCCAGCGCGGCCAGCGGCACGGGCGCCAGCGCGAAGGCACCGCCGCACATCGTGCCCAGCACCATCGACATCAGCACCATCTGCTGGCCATGGTCCGCGCCGGGGAACCAGGCGGCGACCATGGCGGCCCACAACAGCCCGAGCAGGCCCGAGCCCACCGCCGCATGGCGCAGCGCGCGCGGCGACACCCGCAGCGGCGGTGCGCGCCGATGGCGCCACCACGATCGCAGCGCCGACGCGCACAGCGCCGCCAGCATCATGAACCACAGGAGGCGCTCCAGCAGCGGCACCTGCCGGTCGAGCAGGCCGATCACGATCGCCGCATTCACCAGGTTGGCCAGCGCCATCAGCGGCGTGAGCCGCGTCACGCTGGCGAGCAGCCGCGCGCGCAGTTCAGCCGAGTCGCGGTCGAAGGCCTGGTGGGCCGGAAACTCGCGCCGCCAGGCGGCCACGAGAGCCGGAAGAAGGGACGTCGTGCGCATGCCCGGGGATGCGAGTTGCTGTGCTGCTTTCTCTTCTGGCCGCGCTCGGGCCGTCGTCGGCGATGCGCCTCGTCACGCCTTATCGGCCGGGGCGAAAGCTACTTGATGCGATCGGCGCCCCGACCCGCCCGAACCGGGGGGCGCGCGCGCGAACCGCGGGATTTCGTGCGCAAGTGCCTGGTGCGGGCATCCCTGCCCCAGCGCGGCGGAAGGCCGGCCGGCGAGCACCATGCCGCCCGCCGATACAATCCCGCCCGCGGCAGCGCCACCAGTCACGCTGCCGCGGTCGTTTCCGACACGCCTTCAGACCCCTCGGGCCTTCCCGACTGGTGACGCCGCCCATGCCGGCGCCAGCAGGCCGAACCCTTGTCCCGCCGTCAAACGCCGGGACCTCCAACCAGAATGAATTTCACCGACCTCGGCCTGGCCGAGCCGATCCTGCGTGCCGTGCGCGAGCAGGGCTACGAATCCCCAACCCCCATCCAGGCGCAAGCCATTCCCGCCGTGCTGCAAGGCGGCGACCTGATGGCCGGCGCGCAGACCGGCACCGGCAAGACCGCCGGCTTCACGCTGCCGCTGCTGCACCGCCTTGCCGCCGCCAAGCCGGTGCGCGACGCCAAGGGCCGCGTCGCCATCCGCGGCCTGATCCTCACCCCCACGCGCGAGCTGGCCGCGCAGGTCGAAGAAAGCGTGCGCACCTACGGCAAGCACCTGCCGCTGACCAGCATGGTGATGTTCGGCGGCGTCGGCATGCAGCCGCAGATCGACCGCCTGCGCCGCGGCGTCGACATCCTGGTGGCCACGCCCGGCCGCCTGCTCGACCACCACCAGCAGGGCACGCTGGACCTGTCGAACGTGCAGATCTTCGTGCTCGACGAAGCCGACCGCATGCTGGACATGGGCTTCATCCACGACATCAAGAAGGTGCTGGCGATCCTTCCGCCGAAGAAGCAGAGCCTGTTGTTCTCGGCCACCTTCAGCGACGACATCAAGGCCCTGGCCGACCGCCTGCTGAACAGCCCCGCGCTGATCGAGGTGGCGCGCCGCAACGCCACTGCCGACACCATCGCGCAGAAGATCCACCCGGTGGGCCGCGAGCGCAAGAAGGAACTGCTGGCCCACCTGATCCGCCAGGGCGACTGGCACCAGGTGCTGGTCTTCACGCGCATGAAGCACGGCGCCAACCGCCTGGCAGAGTTCCTGAACAAGGAAGAGATCAGCGCGATGGCGATCCACGGCAACAAGAGCCAGGGCGCGCGCACCAAGGCGCTGGCCGAGTTCAAGACCGGCGACCTGCAGGTGTTGGTGG
This sequence comes from uncultured Burkholderiales bacterium, assembly GCA_946480465.1. Next base: position 1,973 of record CAMLJY010000130.1, on the reverse strand, counting down.
CGACCGACATCGCCGCCCGCGGCATCGACATCGACCAGCTGCCGCACGTCGTCAACTTCGAGCTGCCGAACGTGCCGGAGGACTACGTGCACCGCATCGGCCGCACCGGCCGCGCCGGCGCGCAGGGCGAGGCCATCTCGCTGGTGTGCGTGGACGAGGAGATCTTCCTCAAGGACATCGAGAAGCTGATCAAGCGCAGCATCCCGCGCGAGGTGGTGCCCGGCTTCGAGCCGCCGGCCGGCGAGAAGGCCGAGCCCATCGTGCTGGGCCGCATGACGATCGGCGTGGGCGGCACGCGCCGCACGCCGGGTGGTGGCGGCGGTGGTGGCCACCGCCATGGCGGAGGGGGCGGTGGGGGTGGGCGCCACGAGCCACGCCGGGACGCCGCCCGTGGCGCGGCGCCCGGGCCGAAGGGCCGCGATCCTCGCGCCGAGCCCCGGCGCGACGCCGGCGCACCGCCGGCCGCACCGCGCCCGGCGCAGCGCCATGACCGCGCCGGCGCCGGCCACGCGACCCAGCCGGCACCGCACACCCAACCCCATGGCCGCCGCGATGCACCGAAGCCGGCATCCAAGCCCGGCCCGCGCCTGACCCAGCCGAAGCGCTGACGCCAGGCCGCCGCGGCGAGCCGCCATCCAGCGCAAAGGCCGACCCGCGAGGGTCGGCCTTTGTTCATGCGCTGCCGTCGTGGGCCCTTCAGATCAGGAGCTGCGAATGAATCCGGCGCGCCCGAGCGGGACGAGCGGGTGTGCGGGATTCGTTCACGGCTTCTTCAGGTGAACTCACCCTCGCGCAGCCACTTCGTCGCCACCCACTTCTCGCCTTCGATCACCGGGGCGCCGCCGTGCAGCGTCTTGGTCACCGGGTGCGCGCGGTCGTAGCTGAAGAACACGGCGTTGCCCCGGATCGGCGCAACGTCCAGGCCGACGTCGGGAAACACCGTGGCACCGCCCTTCGGCGGTGAATTCAGGTACATCACCACGGTGCCCACCCGCTGGCCGCCGCGCTTGAGCACCGTGGCCATGCCGGGCTGGGCCGGGTCGAAGTAGTCGTAATGCGGTTTGTACTCGGCCCCCGGCGCGTAGTGCAGCACCTGCAGCCCCTCGCCGTTGACCACCGGCCAGCGCAGCAGCGTGGCGATGCGCTGCTCGATGCGCGCGCACAGCGGCGTCTCGCCGCGGCCGAAGAACATGCCGCGGCTGGTGCGCGAGGCATGCACCTCGCTGCCGCCGGTGGCGTTGATCACCGTTTCCGAGCGCGCCATGCGCGGTCCGGCGCTGGCGATCAACTCGTCGCATTCATCGTCCGACAGCAAGCCGCCCAGCAGCACCACGCGCGGGTTGTTCATCGAGAACAGCACCTCGACCTCGCGATCCCCCGCCGACACCCTGCAGGGCGCGCCGCCGAGGTCCAGGTCGGGCACCTTCACCGGCGGCGGCAGGGCGGCCTGCTGCGCGCGTTCGGCGAGGAACTGGCTCAGCGTGGACTCCAGCGCCTCGATCGCCACCGGCTCGGACCAGCCGCTGGACCGCATCGACTGCAGCACCGCCTCCGGCTGGCAGCCGGCCTTGGCCTGCTCGATGATCCATTGCCGCAATTCGGGGGTGATGGCCTGCGCTGTGCTCACGGAATACCTTCGGGCTGGCGCCCTCCGCTGCTGTCGCCGCGGCGGCGGCGGGCGGGCTGATGGGCGCGCTGATGGACGGTCTGATCGGCGGCCATTCTCGCGCAGCCGATCGGCACGGCGCGCATGCCCGACCGCCGTTCCGGCCTGTTTCAGGCCAGGCGGCGGCGGAACACCAGCCGCTGCGGCGACGACGCTTCCGGCGCATGCGCATAGCCCTGCTCGGCGAAGCGGCGCAGCTTGACGATGCTGGCCACGCGCTGGTCGATGCACCAGCGCGCCATCAGCCCACGCGCGCGCTTGGCGAAGAAGCTGATGACCTTGTAGCGGCCGTCCTTCCAGTCCTCGA
>CAMLJY010000129.1 GCA_946480465.1 uncultured Burkholderiales bacterium | reverse complement strand
CCTCTCGAATCAGCAGCTTAGCGCGTACTCTTCGCGAAGACCTTGAAAGGGGTGCCATTGAGAACCTGTGGATCGAGTATTCCAACGGTGCGATCTGGACGCACGCGAGATTCGGGTTGATCCGCAACAATCGGGTTCGGCTCACCTATGCGGACGGGATTCATGTGGATCACAGTGCACGGGATATCCTGATCGAGAACAATCACGTGCGCGGCGCAGGGGACGACGGAATTGCGGTGGTCAGCGCCGTTGTTGATGCCCGCAATCCGCAAAGCACGCCTGTTGCCATGAATATCATGGTGCGCAACAACACGTCAGTGGCCAACTATTGGGGTCGCGGGATGACAGCCATCGGCGGAAGCCACCTCACCTTCACCGGCAACCTCGTTCAAGACACCGTCTGGGCGGGCATGCACATCGCGACCGAAGGTGCCCACCCACAGCATGGCCTCCAGCATGTTCTCTTTGAGAGGAACACGATCATTCGAGCGGGCAGCATCCCTTACTTCGGCGGAAGTCAGGGGGGAATCGGAGTGAGCGTTCGCCGATCCGACACCACGGCAACCGGCCTCAAGATTCTGAACAATGAAGTGAGAGATGCGAGGAGGTTCGGCATCTCGCTGGACAACACTCAGTACGTGGAAGGCGAGGTCAAGTACAACACGATTGTCAATCCTGGGGATGCGCCGATCATGAACCAGAGTGTCAGTCACATCGAGATCTCGGACAACTTCTACTGACTTCTACTGATTTGACTCTCCCGCGCGCCGTCTCGATGCTGGGGTCGGACGGCAGTCCCGCGGCTCCGGTGGATGGACTGGAATGGATGGAATGGGCGGCGCAGTTCATGCGCCTCGCGGATTTGGGGCAGAGAAATCAGCGCCCGGTCCTGTTCCAGCCGATAGCGCGTGAAGTCCTCGGCCGGGTACAGCCGACCGCCCTAGGCGCTCGCCGCCTCGGCGCGATGTCGGCGGTGGGCGGGCCTGCAGTTTCCCCCGACTGGTAGCGCGCGGTGAAACGCGTCAGCACCAGGTTTGGCAACCCCACCCCGTTAACTGCGGAAAGCCCGCCAGGGCGGCCGCCAACGATGATCTTGCGCGGAGCGTGGCCCTGGATCAGGTCATCGGCTTGGCGCAATGGCCGGCCTTCGTGCTGCACGTCCTGCCCCTTCTTCAGCCCCCCACGGCGGCCCCTGCATCGTGCCCGCTTCCGATGCCGCGTGAACAGCTGCGCACGCCGCAAAGCCGGGGCTTGATTATGCTGGGCATCCTTGCTCGCCAAGCCCGATGCCTGCCATGCCCCGCCCCGACACCCTCGCGATCGCCCGCCTCGCGCTGGCCCTGCTCGACACCCGGCCCGGCCGGGCGACGATGGACTGGGCGCTGCAGGAGGCGGCCCGTCCCGGTGGCGTGGCCGCGTTGGCGCAGGCATGGGTCGATGGCGCCGCCGCGGGGCGTGACGTGGCCGCCATCGGCGCGGCGCTGGTGCGCCACGTCGGTCTGGAAGGGCACGCCGTGGCGGAGGCCGCGGTGGTGGACGCGCTGGCCGCCGCCGGACCGGGCCACGAAGGGGCGGCGATCGTCGCGCTGCTGCAGGCCTTCGCCGCGGCGGTGGACCACCCGGTCGCGGAGATTGCCGCCGCGGCCCGCGCCTTCAACCAGGACGTGGCCGGCAGCGTGGCCTACGCCGCGCTGGCCGGCACGCAGGACCTGGGCGCGGCCGCGTCCGCAGGCCGGGGCACCGTGATCTTCAGCGACCAGGGCGGTGGCGCCGTGCGGCTCACCGGCGACCAGGACGTGCGCATCGACGTGACGAACAGCCGCAGCGTGCTCGTCGGCATCGACCGCGATGGCGACGGCGTGATCGAGCTCGATGGCAGCGAGCGCGGCGCTGTGGCCGGCAGCGGCTGGCACATCATCGACGCGTATCCGCGCAACCCGCTGGACCACTCCGACACCACGAACAACTTCACGGGCGACCTGTTCTTCGATGGCGAAGGCCTGCGAGGGGGCGGCGGCCCCATGCCAGCCATGCTGGTCTTCGGCTTCGAACCCGGGGCCGACGCGCTGCGCCTCGGGACCGCGCTGCGAACCACGCTGGATGACCGTGGCATCGACGGCCGCCTGGCCTGGGTGGCGACGGATAACGACGATTCGACGCGGCAGGTGGTCGACCTGGGGCGGGTCGAGGCAATGCGGCTCGCGGCGGGCGACGCCAGCGTGGGCGCCGGGTCCTTGTCCGACCGGGCGGCGGTGGCGGCCGCGCTCAGCGGCGCCGGCGGCGTCGCGCTGCGCAACGCCATCGGCGCGGATGCGCTGGTCCTGCTGGAGGCGGCCGACGCGCCCAACGTGTCCGCGCTTTACCTGTTCCGCGATGGCGACGGCAACGATGCCGTGGCCGCCGCCGAGCTGACGCTGCTGGGCATCGTCTCGACCACCGGAGCGGGGCTGGCGAGCACCGACATCACGCTCGCTTGACCTGGCTCGTTTGACGGGCGCACGTGGGCCGGGTGCGGACGCGGGCGCCCTGCCGCTGCGGTTCCCCTGCATGAACGAAGAAGACGCCGACGGACCCCCGCAGGGGTCCGCCGGCGTGCGGGCTCGGGCGGGACCGCTTCACAAGCGCCGGTGCGCGGGGCGGATGCGCGCCGGCGGGGAGGCGGCCTGCCCGAGGGCTCGGGCGGGGCTGCTCGTCAGCCCATGTGGATCTGGTTGTTCTCCACGCGCACGCGGTCGCCGACACGCAGGTCGTCGATGCGCTGGTAGTCGAAGGTGCGGCGCACGCCGTTGTCCATGCGCACGGTGACGCGGTAGACGTCGCTGGCGTTGCGTTTCTGGATCTGGTGGCCGGCGATCGCGCCGCCGACCACGCCGGCACCGGTGGCGGCGGCACGGCCGCTGCCGCTGCCGATCTGGTTGCCGAGCACGCCGCCGATCACCGCGCCCAGCAGCGCGCCGGCGCCCGGGCCGCGCTGTTCGGCGGGCACGACGTCGATGCTCTGCACGCGGCCGTAGCCTTCGCTTTGGGTGGAAGTGGTGACCGGCGCGCTCGAGATGCCGGGGGAGGTGGAAGCGCAGCCGCCCAGCGCGGTCGCCGCCGCGATGAGGACGGCCAGGGGCCAACGACGTGAGGTGTTCATGTGCACTGCTCCGGCAGGATGGAACGATGTGTCCACCTTAGCCAGACCCCTGGTGCGACGGTGCCAGTGGAGGCAGCGTCCCCCCGTCGGACGCGCCGCGCGGCGCGTGTCGGAGCGTCCCTACAAGCGCCGTGGCGCCGCCGGCACGGAGCCTGTGAAGTATTCCGCCGCGTCCGAGCGGGTGTCCCAGACGGGGGGCAGGTGCGAAGCCGAAGATGTGGCCGTTCCCCCATCAGCGCTTTGCAGCGACATCAGCGCTTTGCAGCGACGAGCGGCGCCGTCTGGGGCGCACGAGCGGGCGTTGCGGAACGCTTCACGGGCTCTCAGCCGCGCGGCTTCGGCGGGCCGCGCCGGATCGGGGGCGCGGCATGGCCGCCGCCGCTGCGTTGCGATGGCGGGCCGCGGCGTGCCGGGGCCGGGCCGCGCGGGGCCTTGGCGTGGGATGGCGCCTCGCCGGGGCGCGCGGGCCGGGCCGGCGGGGCGGTCCCGTCGCCGGCCGGCGCGGCGCCATCGTCCGCCGGCGCAGCGATCTTGCGGATGCGCACCGGCTTGCGTTCGCGCGGCGGCGCTTCCGCGGCGGGGACGGACGCGTCGGCCGCCGGGGTGCCGGCGGCCGCCTGCTGCGCCGCGGCCAGGGCGGCGACGACGACGTCCGAGCCCTCCGCGGGGGCGCTGGCGGCCTCGCTCGCTTCGTCGGACTTGATGGCGCGGGTGTGCGGCGCCAGCAGCGTCACCAGCTGCGCGTAGACCTTGGGATTGCCGGCCACGACTTCGCGCTGGTACAGGAAATCGGACTCGCCGGTGAAGTTGCCGACCAGGCCGCCGGCCTCGGTGATCATCAGCGAGCCGGCCGCCATGTCCCAGGGGTTGAGGCCGGTCTCGAAGAAGCCGTCGTACCAGCCGGCGGCGACATAACACAGATCGAGAGCGGCCGCGCCCGGGCGGCGGATGCCGGCGCAGTTCTGCATCACCGCCTCGAACATCTTCACGTAGCGCTGGAAGCTGTCGCCGCGGCGGAAGGGAAAGCCGGTGCCGACCAGCGCGTCGGACAGCCGCGTGCGCTTGCTGACGCGCAGGCGCCGGTCGTTCAGGTAGGCCCCGCGCCCGCGCGAGGCGTAGAAGAGGTCGTTGCGCGTCGGGTCGTACACCACCGCCTGCTGCACCTGGCCGCGGTGCGCCAGCGCGATGGAGACGGCGTAGACCGGGAAGCCGTGCAGGAAGTTGGTGGTGCCGTCCAGCGGATCGATGATCCAGACGAATTCGCTGTGCTTGGCGCCGTGCTGGCGGCCGGATTCTTCGGCCAGGATGCCGTGCTGCGGGTAGGCCCCGAGCAGGATCTCGATGATGGCGGCCTCGGCCGCCTGGTCGACCTCGCTGACGAAGTCGTTGGGCCCCTTGTGGGAGATCTTCAGGATGTCCAGGTCCTGCGAGCCGCGGTTGATGATCGCCCCCGCGGCGCGCGCGGCCTTGATGGCGATGTTGAGCATCGGGTGCAGCGATTGCGACATGGGGCGGGTCCTGGAAGATCGTGTGCGCGCCCCGCCAGGGGGCGTGGGGCACGGAAAGGGGCGGCGGAGGGAAAGAGCGGGCGCCTGGCGACAATGGCTGCCGCGGCGAAGCGGGCGATTTTAGCCAGGCAAGCGCCGCTCCTGTCCCGCGCCCGATGTGACCGATGCCCGCCGAATCCCCCGACCCCTCCGTTCCCCACGTGCCCACGACCCGTTTCGTGCTGATGCACACCAGCCATCCCGGCAACGTGGGCGCCGCCGCGCGCGCCATCAAGGTGATGGGCTTCAGCGAGTTGGTGCTGGTGCAGCCGCGCTTTGCCGACGTGCTGAGCCACGAGGACACCGTGGCGATGGCCAGCGGCGCCGCGGACGTGCTGACGCGCGCCCGCATCGTCGACACGCTGGCCGAGGCGCTGGACGGCATCGTGGTGGTCTGCGCCACGGCGATGACGCCGCGCGACTTCGGCCCGCCCACCTTCGCCCCGCGCGAGCGCTTTCCGGCCCTGGCGGCCGAGGCCCAGCCGGTGGCCTTCGTCTTCGGCAGCGAGCGCTACGGCCTGGCCAACGAGGACGTGTGGCGCTGCCACGCCTGCCTGAGCATTCCCACGCACCCGGACTACGGCTCGCTGAACCTGGCGCAGGCGGTGCAGCTGATCGCCTACGACTGGCGCCAGGCGCTGGGCGGCTTCGCGGTCACGCCGCGCACGCCCAGCGTGGAGCGCGCGACCCTGCCCGAGGCCCTCGGCGCGCTCGGGCACTGGCAGGCCGCGCTGGAGCAGATCGGCTTCCTGGATCCCGCCGCGCCCAAGCGCCTGATGCCGCGGCTGCAGCAGCTGCTGAACCGCGCCGAGCTGACGCGCGAGGAAGTGCACATCCTGCGCGGCATCGCCCGCGCGGTGCAGCAGCAGCGGCGGCGGACGTAGCGGCGGAACAGTGGCGGAACAGCGGCGGACGTGGGCCGCGCCGGCGGCGCTGCTACCAGCGCCAGTGCCACTTGCGCACGCCCAGCCGGTGGTTCTCCGGCGAGCGCTTGCCGGCCTGGGCCGAGCCGCGCAGCAGCCCGTCGAGCCGGCGCTCGCGCATCAGTGCGACGAAGGCGGTGTCGATGAAGCCCTGGCGGAAGGCGTGCTGCGACAGGTCGATGTCGCCGAAGCCGTTCACTTCGAGCAGGCGCGGCCCGTCCTCGCACACCGCCACGTCCCAGCCCGGGCAGATGAAGCCGGGGAAGGCCCAGTGCGCGTCCAGCGTCACCCGCAGGATCTGGTGCCAGTGCGGGATCTGGAAGCCCTTCAGCTGATGGCCGGTGGCCGGATGCGGCGGGTCCACCTGCTGGCCGAGGCCGACGCCGGACACCACGCGCGTCACGCGGCCGGTCTCCAGGTCCACCGCCGCCAGCAGGTTGCCACTCTGGCCGTGGTGGAAGTTGTCGGAATCCCGCGTGCCGGCATTCATCTTCCAGATCGCCTTCACCGGCTTCGGCCCTGACGGCGTCATGAAGGTGTGCAGCCGCACGCCGCTGATCTTGTCGCCGCAGTGCTCGGCGATGGCGCGCGCCGGCGTCAGCGGCTCCTGCAGTACCCAGCCCAGGCCGGAGCGGGTCTGCAGCGAGGCGCAGAACTCCTGCAGCGGCACCCGGTCGCCGTTGCCCAGCACCAGGTCCTGGCCCTGCCGCTGCACCACCAGCGTGTTGCCGCGGCCATAGGCGCCGTAGGAAGGCTTGACGTAGACGGGCAGGTTGCGCGCATCGGACAGGAAATCGGCCAGCGCCTGCGGTGTCTGCAGGGCCGGCACCGCGCCCGGGCGGTGGGTGCCGTAGACCGCGCGCAGCGCGGGAATCGGCAGGCCGTAGCTCTGCATCAGCGCGTACATCGTGATCTTGTCCAGCGACAGGAAGCGCGAGCAGTCGTCGATCAGGATCTCTTCCAGCATGCGCTGCGCGCGCCAGCCGCCGAACTGCTGCTTCTGCGCCGGCGCCAGGTCCTGGTCGTGCAGGCGGAAGTCGAGGTACTCGGCCAGCCCCAGCTGCCCGGGGCCGAAGCGCAGGCGAAGGGCTTCGAACAGGACGGCGGCCGTGGAGCGGCCCGACGCGCGCGCGGCCTGCGAAATGGAGCTGAACATGCGGGGGGTGTCGGCTGGCTGGTGGACGACCGGCATTATCGTGACCGGCAAGGGGGAATCGCCCTCGATACACTGGCCTTCCGCTGTACCTGGGCCTGCCATGTTCAACCGCCTCCGTGAAGACATCGCCTGCATCCGTGAGCGCGACCCCGCCGCGCGCTCGACCTGGGAGGTGCTCACCTGTTACCCGGGCCTGCATGCGCTGATCTGGCACCGCCTGGCGCACCGGGCGTGGAACGCGGGCTTCAAGTGGACCGGACGCTTCCTGTCCCACCTGGGCCGCTTCTTCAGCGGCATCGAGATCCACCCCGGCGCCAAGATCGGCCGCCGCGTCTTCATCGACCACGGCATGGGCGTCGTCATCGGCGAGACGGCCGAGGTCGGCGACGAATGCACGATCTACCAGGGCGTGACCCTGGGCGGCACCTCGCTCGCCAAGGGTGCCAAGCGCCACCCCACGCTGGGCCGCGGCGTCATCGTCAGCGCCGGCGCCAAGGTGCTGGGCGGCTTCACGGTGGGCGACGGCGCACGCGTCGGCTCCAACGCCGTGCTGCTGCAGGCGGTGCCCGCGGGCGCCACGGCGGTCGGCATCCCGGCGCGCATCGTGCAGAAGTCGGCCGATGCCGCGCGCGAGGAAGCCGCCGCGAAGATGGGCTTCTCGGCCTACGGCGTCACGCAGGGCGACGATCCCGTCGCGCAGGCCATGAAGGGCCTGATCGACAACGCGTCGAGCCACGAACACCAGATCGCGCTGCTGTGGCAGGCGATCGAGACGCTCTCGTCCGGCGCCCGCGAACTGCCCGCGGCCGAGTGCGTGCCGCAGGACGCGCACCGCACCGAGCAGTTCGATGCGGAGGGGCTGAACCGGCTGGTGAAGTAAGGCGGGTCCGCGTGCCTGCCTCGCCCACGCGCTGATGCGCGCATCAGCCGCTGAAGGGGTGCGCCACACCCCGGGCCGGTTCGTGCCCGGCGAGCCCGATTTCCAGGGTCGGATCGCCTCGGTCCACGAGCATGGGCTGCGACTCCATGCCGACGCCGATCGGGAGCAACTCCGCGGATGCGCCTTTCACGCCGCCCTATGGGCGAGCTTGCTGATTGCCGCTGCGGCCGTCGGCCTTACGGCCTTGTTCGAGGCTGACTGGTTCACCGGCGCGTTCGTGATCGGCTGCGGCGCATGGGCGGGCGTGGCCGTGTGGCGCTGGGCCTGGCAATGGGAAACCCGCGAATGCGAGGGCAGGGTGGTGCTGATCGATCGCCGTCGCGGCTGCGTGGTCTCGATCGATCCGGGCAGGGAAGAGGTCGAGGTGTCTCTGGCATACGGCTACACGTACTGCCCGGAGGGCCCTGCGGATCGATTAGAGAGCGAACTGGTCATGGAGTGCGGTGACCAGCAGGTTCGCCTCGGCGTGTGGAAAGACCGGCACAGGGAGCTGTGGCTGGCGATCAAGGGTTACGGACTCAAGGGTGACTTGCCGTTGTCCGCCGCTGACGTCCGGCAGATCCACGTCGATGCCCCTGGGTTGATCGGCCGCTTGCGCGATGCACTCTCGCCCAGTGGCTATCGCCGCGCCTGGGTCGAACGCCCCGTGTCGATGGCGTGGAGCCATCTGCTGTGGCCGGTGTTCGTGTTGTTCACCGTCTTCCGAGCCTGCTCGCTGGTGCTGAGCCTGCGCGTGAATCCTGTTTCGACGCTGCCGGCCGAGGCTTGGCGGCGTCTCGGGCCGGTTCGACACATCGACCTGGCCGCCGCCCCCGTGCCCGCCTGGCCTGAAGTGGGGCGCGCCATCAGCAAGGGGATGCTGTACGTCGTTGGTGTGGCCCCTGCGATGGGCGCTGCGCTCGTCCACACCGCCTTCTTCTTGGGCGACTTTCAGCTGCACGGCCAGGAGTGGGTGTTGCTGCGGTCGTTCGCGAGCGAGCTCACGGTGTGGCACGGTCTCGCCGCCTATGGCGCGTGGGTCGCGGTGTGTGTGCCGCTGATTCGAATGGCCGCGTGGACAAGGCAGGAGTTTCTACGCAGCGCCGCACCGTGGATGTGGCTGGCGTCCACCCTGGTGTTCACGTTCGCGGTGTGGGGCACGGCGATGATGCTGGATACGCTCAATATGGTGGCAGACGAGGGACCGCCTCTGGCGCAGTTCCGCGGGCGCGTCTCCGGTGTGAACCACTGGAAGGTGGAAGGCAAGGCAGCGAGGTACACAAGCGATCGCCACCGAACGTCATTGACCATTTCGCCCATGCTCGGGGTGTCGGACATGCGCCCCATTTCGACCAGCGTGCAGGGACACAGGAACGTGCGCATCGGAGCCGAAATGTGCGCGGAGGTCTACCCCGGCTACTTTGGAAGGCCATGGCTCAGCCGGCTGCGCGATTGCTCCGAACCCTTGGACTCGCGTTGAAGACCCAGCAACGGGGCGCGGCTCAAGTCAGAGCGGCTATGCCGCGATGAGGAAGGCGAAAGGTCACGGGTGGCCGAGCAGCTGCGGAATGACCCCCAGCAACTGCTCGCGCAGCCACGCATGCGCGCGGCTGCGGCTGTGCTTCACGTGCTGGTAGCCGCGCAGCGTGTAGTCCGGCACGGCGAACGGCGCCGGAAAACTCCGGATGGCCGCCGCCTGCTGCAGCACGCGCGCGGCATGGCGCGGCACGGTCATCAGCAGCGCCGAGTTCGCCACGATGAAGGGCGCCGCCAGCACCGAGGGCAGCTGCACCGCCACGTTGCGCTGCAGCCCCTGGCGGGCGAGCACCTTGTCGATCGAGCCGCTGGCCTCGTTCCACGGCGTCACCACCACGTGCCGCTGCGCCAGGTACTGCGCCAGGCTCAGCCGTGCGCGGATGCTGGGATGCCGGCGGCTGGCGATGACGACGTAGTGGTCCACCAGCAGGTCGAAGTGCTCGATGCCGGGCGAGCTCTCGGTGGCGTCCTCGGCATAACCCAAGGCCAGGTCGAGCTGTCCGCTGGCCAGTTCCTCGGCCGCATCGCGCGCGCGTGAGTGCACGACGCGGAAGCGCAGCTGCGGCGCCAGTTCCTGCATGCGCGCGACGAAGTGGGGCAGCACCGCAAAGGCGGAGTAGTCGGTGGCGCCCAGCACGTAGGTGCGGCGGCTGCGCGCGGGATCGAAGCCGCGCGCCTGGTCCAGCCCGCGTCCCAGCAGGTCCAGCGCCGCGGCCACCGGCTCGGCCAGGCGCTCGGCATGGGCGGTCGGCTGCATCGCATTGCCGGCGCGCACGAACAACTCGTCCCCGAGCGCGGCACGCAGCCGCGACAGCGCGTGGCTGACGGCCGAAGGGCTCATCGCCAGCTCGGCCGCGGCCGCGGTGACCGAGCCCAGGCGGAACAGCGCCTCGAAGGTGAGCAGCAGGTTGAGATCGAGCTGGCGGAGGACGGAATGCATGGACTGCAGCTGCCGCTGAAGGAACTTCACTTCCTGCATTCTGGGCCGTTGCCTAGGATGCGCGGCACGGTGGCACCGCTGCCGTTCTCCATCGACCTCTCCATCACCACGCCTGCATGAGCATCACCATCCGCCCCGCCCGAGTCCAGGACTGCGCCCTGATCCTGCGCTTCATCACCGAGCTGGCCGTCTACGAGCGGGCGGAGGACCAGGTGGCCGCCACGGTCGAGACGATCGCGGCCAGCCTGTTCGCGCCCGACTCCCCCGCGCGCGCCCTGATCTGCGAGCTGGACGGCGAGCCCACCGGCTATGCCGTGTACTTCTTCAGCTACTCCACCTGGCTGGCCCGCCGCGGCCTGTACCTGGAAGACCTGTACATCTCGCCGTCCCGCCGCGGCGCGGGCGCCGGCAAGCGCCTGCTGCAGCACCTGGCCCAGCTGGCCGTGGACAGCGGCTGCGGCCGCTTCGAATGGAGCGTGCTGGACTGGAACCAGCCGGCCATCGACTTCTACCGGTCCAC
>CAMLJY010000128.1 GCA_946480465.1 uncultured Burkholderiales bacterium | reverse complement strand
TGCTGGACCACCTGATCCGCTACTTCAAGCTGGCGCTGCCGGGCTTCCGAGCCGATCGGCTGCCACTGCGCGACGAACTGGCCCTGGTGCAGGCCTACCTCGACCTGCTCAGCGAACGCATGGGCCGCCCGATGAACCTGCGCGCCGAGGTGCCCGAGCCGGTGGCCGACGCCATGCTGCTGCCCGGTGCCCTGCTGTGCCTGGCCGAGAACGCCGTCAAGCACGGCCTGCCCGATGGCGACGCCGCGCTCGAGCTGCGCATCAGCGCCCACCGCGCCGGCCCCAGCTGGATGCTGTCGGTGCGCGACAACGGCGCCGGCCTGCCATCGCATCCCGAACCGGCGCAGCGCGGCACGGGCACCGGCCTCACCAACCTGCGCGAACGGCTGCGCCTGTCGTACGGCGACGCCGCCGCGCTGCACCTGCACAACGCGCAACCCGGCTGCGAAGCCGTGTTGACGCTGCCCTGGGAGGAAAGCCACCATGCGCGCCCTGATCGCCGATGACGAACCACTGCTGCGCGCCGAGCTGCGTGACGCGCTGGCGCAATGCTGGCCCGAGCTGCAGGTGGTCGCAGAGGTGGCCGATGGCCGCGCCGCGGTGGCCGCCGCGCTGCAGCTGCGGCCCGAGGTCGCCTTCCTCGACGTCAACATGCCGCACCTGGACGGCGCCGCCGCGGCACGCCAGCTGCGCGAGCGCGGCTACGCGGGCGAGCTGGTCTTCGTCACCGCCTACGACCAGTTCGCGGTGGCCGCCTTCGATGCGCGAGCGATCGACTACCTCGTGAAGCCGCTGGACCAGGCGCGCCTGGGCGAGACGGTGACGCGGCTGCGGGCCCGATTGGGTGCGCTGCATCCTGCCCCGATCGCCCCAACGCTGCAGCCAACGCCGATCGCGCCGCAGGCCCCCGATCCCTCGGGCATCGCCTCGCCCTGGCTGCGCGTGACGCGCGGCCTGCAGACCCGCCTCGTCGCACTGGACGACATCGCCTGCCTGCGCGCCGTACCCGGCTACACCCAGCTCGTCACGCGCGAGGGCGAGCACCTGGTCGAGTTGGCGCTGAAGACGCTGCAGCAGCGCCTGGACCCCCAGTGCTTCGTGCAGGTGCACCGCGCGGCCATCGTCAACCTGCGCTTCGTCGAGCACATCGAGCGCGATCCGTCCGGCCGCTGCGTCGTCGAACTCAAGCACGGCCTGGGCCGCGTGGAAGCGAGCCGCAGCGGCTCGGAGCTGCTGCGGTCGCTCTGACCACGCCGATCGGCCCGAAGGCGGATGCGCACGCGGCTTGCGCGCAGGACCGCCCCGCTCAACGGCCGAGTCCGGCCGTCCACCGGGGCCAAACGACCGTTCACGGAGACGGACCTTGGCCTGCCGCGCCCCGCTGCGTTCAATCGGCGCATGAAGGCAAGCTCATTCCCATTTCGCGCTGTGCTCCGGGCTGCGCTGGCCGCGTTGGGCTTCGGCTTGTACGTCGCTGCATCGTCCGCCCAGGCGTCCGGCTGCACGCCACTCGGCCCGGTCGACAAGCTGGCCGACCGGCTGGTCAACCTCGGCCCGAACCTGGTCATGGCGCAGGGCCTCTGCTATGCCCAGGGCCTGCGATGGCGCGAGGCCGATCCGCGGGACAGCCGCCGCAACGTCACGCTGTACCAGCGCTTCGACATCTACCGCCCGAAGTGGGCGCCGGTGACGCAGGCCCTGCCGCTGGTGATCTGGGCGCATCCCAACGGCCAAAGCGAGCGGATCGGCCCCGAGCTGCTGACGACACTGGTGGGCCCTGCCCTGCGCGCGGGCTTCACCTTCATGTCGATCGAGTTCCGGCATCCGGTGGCCAGCCAGCTCGCCGCCACCGAACCGCCCACCCCGCCGCGGCTCGACATCCCGCACACCGACATCGCCCGCGCCGTGCAGTGGGCGCGCAGCCGGGCCCAGCAGCTGGGCATCGATCCGGAGAACGTGTTCCTGCTCGGCCAGTCACGCGGCAGCCTGGCCGTGTTGACCGCGCTGATGCCGGACCAGCGTGACGACGGCAGCGGCACCGACTACCTGCGCGCGTCGTCGCGCGTCAATGCGGTCTTCGCGGCGAAGGCGCAGACCAGCTACGAGCACGCGCAGGTTCGTGACACCTTCATCGTCGAGCGGGACTGGCCGCGCTTCGACGACCCGCTGCTCGGCTACCCCTGGTTCAGCGATCCCGGCAGTGCGATCGACGAGGTCAGCGACGACGCCCCGCCGGTGATGCTGCGCTACGACCGCCGACCCACCAGCCCCCTGCGCATCGTCCCGCTGAGCATGCCTGACGCCGATGGCACTTGCCCGAGCCGGCCGGACGTGCCCGGCTGCTTCGACGTGCATCACCCCCACTTCGGCCTGGCGCTGCGGCAGGCCTTCGACCGGCATCCCGCGGCCGCCGACCGGCTCGTCGTGCAGTACGCGGTCCCGAAGCCGCAGTTCTTCGACGGCTACCTGTGCTTCTTCGCCGCCCACCTCGCCGGCGCGGCCGCCAGCAATGCCGACGTGGCGCAGGCCTGCCCGGCCGGCGCGGCCGTCATCGCAGCGAAGCGTTGAGCTGCTCGAGCACCGCCGAACCCGGGCACAGGTCCGCCTCGCGCAAGGCATTCAGGGGCGTGGACACGGTGTTCAGGCCCTGGTGCATGTCGCCGGCCTGCGCATCGACGTAGAGCAGGCCGGTGGCGATCTCGCCGCGGGCGGCGCAGGCCTGCACGTGGTTCATCGCCGCGATGCGGTCGGTGGGGTCGTAGTCCGCATGCAGCTTGCGCAGCTGCATCGTGCAGCCGTCCGGCCCGGGGATGTCGATCACCTCGCCCGGCGCCGGCTCGGCCGTGACCTCGGCATCGAGGTCGATGAAGTCGATGCGGCTGACCGCCTCGTTGTGCTCGCGCACGTGGTCGTAGCTGCGGGTGCTGCCGGCGTGGTTGTTGAAGGCGACGCAGGGGCTGATCACGTCCAGGAAAGCCGCGCCGCCGTGGGCGATAGCGCCTTTGATGAGCGGCACCAGCTGGCCCTTGTCGCCCGAGAAGCCGCGGCCCACGTAAGTGGCGCCCAGCTGCAGCGCCATGCCGATCAGGTCCACCGGCGCATCGGCGTTCACCGCGCCCTTCTTCGACCTGGAGCCGCGATCGGCCGTGGCCGAGAACTGGCCCTTGGTGAGCCCGTAGACGCCGTTGTTCTCGACGATGTAGACCATGCGCACGCCGCGCCGCATGGCGTGGGCGAACTGGCCGAGGCCGATGGACGCGGAGTCGCCGTCGCCCGAGACGCCCAGGTACAGCAGCTCGTGGTTGGCCAGGTTGGCGCCGGTCAGCACGCTGGGCATGCGGCCGTGCACGGTGTTGAAGCCGTGGCTGGCGCCCAGGAAATAGTCCGGCGTCTTCGAACTGCAGCCGATGCCGGAGAGCTTGGCCACGCGGTGCGGCGCGATGTCCAGCTCCCAGCAGGCCTGCACGATGGCGGCGGAGATGGAATCGTGCCCGCAGCCGGCGCACAGCGTGGAAATCTTGCCCTCGTAGTCGCGCCGGGTGTAGCCCACCTTGTTGCGCGTCAGCGTGGGGTGGTGCAGCCTGGGCTTGGCGATGTAAGTCATGGTCGAAGGCCCTCGCGTTCAGACGATGCTCAGACGATGCGTTCGCGCCGCGGCGCCACCGCCAGCGCATGCACGTGCTTGGTGATCGACTGGGTGATGAAGCGCGCGGTGATGGGCGTGCCGTCGTAGTGCAGCACGGGGATCAGCCAGCCGGGGTCGATCTCCAGCTCGTTCACCAGCAGCTGGCGCATCTGCGCGTCGCGGTTCTGCTCGACGACGAAGACATGGTCGTGCGCGGCGATGAACTCCTTCACGCTGGCCGGGAACGGGAAGGCCCGCAGGCGCATCGCGTCGAGGTGGATGCCGTCGTCGGCCAGGGCCTCCAGCGCCTCGTCCATCGCCGGCGCGGTGGAGCCGAAGTACAGCACGCCCAGGCGCGTCTTCTTCGCAGCCGAGCGCACCTGCGGCTGCGGCACCAGGTTGGCGGCGGTGGCGAACTTCTTCAGGAGGCGCTGCACGTTGTACAGGTAGTCCGGCCCGGCCTCGGAATAACGCGCATAGGCATCGCGCGTGGTGCCGCGGGTGAAGTACGCGCCCTTCGACGGGTGCGTGCCCGGCAGCGTGCGCCACGGAATGCCGTCGCCGTCCACGTCCTTGTAGCGCCCAAAGTCGCGGCCGGCTTCCAGCTCCTCGGCCGTCATGACCTTGCCGCGGTCGTAGGCCCGCGCGTCGTCCCAGGCAAAGGGCGCGCACAGCCGCTGGTTCATGCCGATGTCGAGGTCGGTCATCACGAAGACCGGCGTCTGCAGCCGCTCTGCCAGGTCCAGCGCCGTGGCGGCCATCTCGAAGCACTCGTGCGGGTCCTGCGGCAGCAGCATCAGGTGCTTGGTGTCGCCGTGCGATGCATAGGCGCTGCTGATCAGGTCGGCCTGCTGCGTGCGCGTAGGCATGCCGGTGGAGGGGCCGCCGCGCTGCACGTCGATGATGGTCATCGGGATCTCGGCGAAGTACGCCAGGCCGATGAACTCGGTCATCAGCGACACGCCCGGTCCCGAGGTGGCGGTGAAGGCGCGCGCGCCGTTCCAGCCGGCACCGGTGACGATGCCGATGGAGGCGATCTCGTCCTCCGCCTGCACGATGGCGAATCGGTTCCGGCCGGTGACGGGATCGACGCGGTACTTGCGGCAATACTTCTCAAAAGCCTCGGCCAATGACGAAGACGGCGTGATCGGGTACCACGCGCACACCGTGGCACCGCCGTAGACGCAGCCCAGCGCCGCGGCCGAATTGCCGTCGACGAAGATGCGGTCGCCCACCGCGTCGGCCCGGCGCACGGTCAGCCCGATGGGCGCCTTCAGGTGGTCCTTGGCAAAGCTGCGGCCCGCATGCAGCGCGCGTACGTTCGATTCGAGCAGCCGCTCCTTGCCCTTGTACTGCTCGCCGAACAGCTTCTCGATGACGGCCGGGTCCACCTCCATCAGCACCGACAGCGCCCCCAGCACCATGATGTTCTTGAACAGCGTGCGCTGCCGCGGGTCCTCGTAGGTGGCGTTGCAGATGGCGGTGACCGGCATCCCGATGACGTTGACGTCGTCGCGGAAGGCCGAGGGCGGCAGCACGCGCGTGCTGTCGTAGAACAGGTAGCCGCCCGGCTCGATCTCGGCCACGTCCTGGGCCCAGGTCTGCGGGTTCATCGCCACCATCATGTCGATGCCGCCGCGCCGGCCCAGCCAGCCGCGTTCGCACACCCGCACCTCGTACCAGGTGGGCAGGCCCTGGATGTTGCTGGGGAAGATGTTGCGCGGGCTCACCGGCACGCCCATGCGCAGGATCGCCTTGGCGAACAGCTCGTTGGCGGACGCCGAACCCGAGCCGTTGACGTTGGCGAACTTGATGACGAAATCGTTGACCGCTTCGAGCCTCAGCATCGCCTTTGCTCCTATGCGTGGGTTTCGGCGCGCACCGCCGGCTTGGAATCGCGGCACGCCGGGCCGGCCTTGGTGGTGCTGAGCAGGAACTTCTGCATGTCCCAGGCCCCGGTGGGGCAGCGCTCGGCGCACAGGCCGCAGTGCAGGCAGACGTCCTCGTCCTTCACCATCACCCGCGAAGTCTTCAAGGGCACGCTCACGTAGAGGTCCTGCGCCAGGTTCGTGGCCGGTGCTTTCAGGCGCTGGCGCAGCTCGGCCTCGTCGCCATTGGCGGTGAAGCTGATGCAGTCCATCGGGCAGATGTCGACGCAGGCGTCGCACTCGATGCAGAGCTTGTCGGTGAACACCGTCTGCACGTCGCAGTTCAGGCAGCGCTGGGCTTCCTTGAAGGCCGTGGGCAGGTCGAACCCCAGTTCCACCTCCACCTTGATGCTCTTCAGCGCCTTCTCGGCCGCGATCCAGGGCACCTTGAAGCGCGGGTCGTCGGACACCGCGTTGTCGTAGCTCCACTCGTGGATGCCCATCTTCTGCGACATCAGGTTGACGTGCGGCGGCGGCCGCTGCGTCACCGGCTCGCCGTGCAGCAGGCGGTCGATGGAGACCGCGGCCTCGTGTCCGTGCGCCACCGCCGTGATGATGTTCTTGGGACCGAAGGCCGCATCACCACCGAAGAAGACGTGCGGCAGCGAGGACTGGAAGCTCACCGGATCCACCTTCGGCATGCCCCATTCGTCGAAGGCCAGGCCGCAGTCGCGTTCGATCCAGGGGAAGGCGTTCTCCTGCCCGACGGCCACCAGCACTTCGTCGCAGTCGAAGTCCACCTCCTGCCCGGTGGGCTTCAGCGTGCGGCGGCCCTTGGCGTCGTAGACGGATTCCACCACCTCGAATCGCATGCCGACGAGCTTGCCGCTGCCGTCGTGCAGGAAGGCCTTCGGGCTGTGCTTGGGGATGATGGGGATGCCCTCGTGCATCGCATCCTCCTTCTCCCAGGGCGAGGCCTTCATGTCCTCGAAGGTCGAACGCACGATCACCTTCACGTCATCCGCGCCCAGGCGCCGCGCGGAACGGCAGCAGTCCATCGCGGTGTTGCCGCCGCCCAGCACGATCACCCGCTTCTTGACCGCGGTCACGTGGCCGAAGAACACCGAGGCCAGCCAGTCGATGCCGACGTGGATGTCGGCCGCCGCCTCGCGCCGCCCCGGGATGTCCAGGTCGCGGCCGCGCGGTGCGCCGCAGCCCACGAACACCGCGTCCCAGCCCTCGGCCAGCAGCGCCTTCATGGAGCTGACGTAGCGCCCGGCCTGGAAGTCCACGCCCAGGTTGAGGATGTAGCCGCATTCCTCGTCGATGACTTCTTCCGGCAGCCGGAAGCGCGGCACCTGCGTGCGCATGAAGCCGCCGGCCTTGGCCTCGCCCTCGAACACGGTGACGGCATAGCCCTGCGCCGCCAGGTCGCGCGCCACGGTCAGCGAAGCCGGCCCGCCGCCGATGCACGCCACGCGCTTGCCATTCCGGGGCAGCGGGCGCGGGATCATGGCCCGGATTTCCTCCCCCTTGAAGTCCGCGGCCACGCGTTTGAGCCGGCAAATGGCCACTGGCTCGGGCGTGGAAGCGTTTTTATCCTCGACCCGCCCGCGCCGGCAGGCGGGTTCGCAGGGCCGGTCGCAGGTGCGGCCGAGGATGCCGGGGAAGACGTTCGACATCCAGTTGACCATGTAGGCGTCGTCGTAGCGGCCCTGGGCAATCAGGCGGATGTACTCGGGGACGGGTGTGTGGGCAGGGCACGCCCACTGGCAATCGACGACCTTGTGGAAGTACGAGGGGTCGGCAACGTGGGTCGGCTGCACGAATGTCTCCTGTTCAAGGCGCCGCGCCGGCGTCGGCGAGAGGCTGCTTACCAGGGCGGACCCGGTGGGCGGCAAGCCCGCGCGACGCCTGAGGCGTTCTGGTGGCGTGAGATTGAGTCTACGCCCAGCCGCAACGGGGGTTTTCCTGGAGGATCCATGCAACCCTTGGTTGCACTGCGCGCCGACAGCCCCCTACTTCTAGGGGCCGCGCGGGCTGCAGCCCGGCACTAAAGTCCGGCGCGAGTGCCGCTCATCATACGAATTAGTGACGCGGAGTTGTAACCCTTGCAAGACTTGACGCCGCGCCGCCGATGCCCGACTGCCTGCACACCCCCTTCTTCGAGGCTGCACGCCGCCATCCGGAGCGGCTGGCCGTGGTCGACGCCAGGGAGCGCGTGACCTACGGCCAGCTGGCCCACCGGGCGCGGCTGGCGGGCGCGCACCTGCAGGCAGCCGGCGTGGGCCGGGGCGACCGCATCGCGCTGCTGCTGGACCGTTCCTCCATCACGATCGCCGCGATGCTCGGCGCCATGAGCGTCGGAGCGGCCTGCGTGCCCTTCGACATGCGCTGGCCGGTGGTGCGGCGGCGCCGCCTGCTCGACGTGCTGGACGTGCGCGCCGCGGTCCTGTACCAGGCGGACGCCCCGGAGGCCGCCGCCGTGCCGCTGCGCTTCACCCCGGCCTGGCTCGCATCGCCGATCGCCTGCCGCCCACCCGGCGCCCTCACCCCGGGCACGCCGGAGGCGGCGGACGCCGCCGACAACCTGGCCTGCATTCTCTTCACCGCCGGCACCTCGGGTCCGCCGAAGGGCGTGTGCCTGTCGCATCGCGCCGCACGCGCCTTCGTCGACTGGATCGGCCGCGAGACCGGCCTCGGCCCGCAGGACCGCATCGCGAGCGTCTCGCCCTTCACCGGCGAACACTCACTGTTCGACATCCACGCCACGCTGGCCGCCGGCGCCACTCTGGTGCTGGTGGACAACCAGCACCTCGCCGTGCCTGGCGGCCTGGGCGCACTGCTGGCCGACGAAGCCATCACCGGGCTCTACACGGTGCCGACGGTGTTGTCGCTGCTGGCCGCGCGCGGCGGCCTCGACCGGCATCCCCCCACCGCCCTGCGGCTGGTGATGTCCACCGGCGAGTCCTTCGCCGGCAGCGCCTTCGCGCAGCTGCAGCAGGCGCTGCCGCCCACGGTGCAGCACTACCACTTCTACGGCGGAGTCGAGACCAACGTCTGCACCATGCTCAAGCTGTCGGGGGCCGACACCGTGCCGGCACGGCTACCGATCGGCCGGCCGCGCCCCGGCATCGAGCTGGTGGCCATGCCGCTGGAAGCCGGCTCCGCCTACGGGCCCGGCGCGGTCGAGCTGTGCGTGGCCGGCGACGCGCTGATGTCGGGTTATTGGGGCGACGTGCGCGACCTGGCACCGCACTGGTGGGACGACCCGCGCACCGGGCGCCGGCACTTCCGCACCGGCGACGTCGCCCGCCTGGACGCGGAAGGCGTGTGGCATTACCTGGGCCGCGTCGACCGGCCGCTGACCATCAACGGCCGCTGGGTCGACGCGGCGGAGGTGGAACGCATGCTGCTGCGCGAGCCCGGGGTCGCCCATTGCGCCGTGGCCGCGGCCGAACGCGGCAAGGACGCCGGCGCGCAGCTGGTCGCGCACGTGGTGCCGCGCCCAGGCCACGACGTGGCACGGCTGAAGCTGCGCCTGGCCGCCAGCTGCATCGCGAGCCTGCCCGAGCACATGCAGCCGCAGGCCTACGTGATCCGCAACGAGCTGCCCATGAAGCCGTCCGGCCGCGTCGACCGCGGCGCGCTCGGCCTGGGCGTGCGCGATGCGGGTGACACGTTGTCCGACGAGGGCGATCAGCCTGGGCGCTGAGGGCCGGCGCCCTCGGCTTGGCCTTCGTCCCGGATCACCGGGTCCAGCGCCGCGCAGGCGGCCAGCGCGATCAGCACCACGGCGAAGAAGCCCAGCGCCCACAGCGCGCCGGCGCGCTCGATCAGGACGCCACAGACCAGCGAGCCGACCGGGTTCAGTATGAAGGCGATGAGCCGGAAGCTGCTGTTCACGCGGCCCTGCAGCGCATCCGGGATGCGCGCGATGCGGTAGCTGAACTGCACCACGTTGTAGATCGGCCCGAAGAACTGCATCGCGCCGAACACCAGGCCCAGTGTCCACGCGCCCGATGCCACGCCGAACAGCGGAAACAGCAGCGCCTGCACCGCCAGCGTCCCGACGATCACAGCGCCGAAACGCAGGCGCCGCTGCGCCTGCCCGCCGACCAGCGCCCCCACCATGCCGCCCAGGCCGGCCAGACTGAAGATCAGCCCGATCTGCGATTCCGTGGCGCCGCGCGCCTGGGCCAGCACGATCAGCAGCAGCGGGATCGCCGCCTGCACGCCATTGCTGACCCCGGAGATCAACGCCATGCGCCGCACCAGCGGGTCGTTCCACAGCCAGCGCAGGCCCTCGGCGATCTCGCGCCGCAGGCCTGGACGCCTGGTGGCCGCGGCGGGATCGAAGCGCGCCCGCAGGCGCCAGATGGCCGACGCCGAGGCCGCGAAGCACAGCGCGTTGACGACGAAGGGCCAGCCCTTGCCGAGCGCGGCGTACAGCCAGGTGCCGAGGGCCGGCCCCACGATGCTGGCCGCCGCGAAGCCGACCTGGTTCTGGGCCACCGCCTGCGGCAGCTGCGCCGTTGCGATCACCCGCGGCAGCGCCGCCGTCTCGGCGATGTTGAAGAACACCATCAGCGTGCCCTCGATCACCGCGACCAGGTACACCTGCCCCATCGTCAACGCATCGCCGGCCAGGGCCAGCGGCAGGCTGCCGACGGCCAGCGCGCGGCCCACGTCGCACACCAGCATCACGCGGCGTCGGTTCCAGCGGTCGATCAGCGCGCCGACCGGCAGGCTCAACAGCAGGTAAGGGCCGATGCGCAGCGCGGACACGATGCCGACCTGCGTCGGCGACTGCGTGAGCGCCAGCACCAGCAGCGGGTAGATGATCCCGGTGGCGTAGGAGCCCAGGTTGGACACCACCTGCGCGCCCCACAGCAGCAGGTACTCCCGCTGCTTCCACACCGGCGTCATGGCCGCCCCTGGGGCGGCGGCGGCGTGGCCGCGGGAGGGGCTGCGTCCGCTGGTGCGGGACTCAAGCCACCACGCGCAAGACCTTCTGCACGCCCTCGACCTTGCGGCCCTTGCGAGCCCGCTTGCCTTGGTGCTCGGCCAGCGCGGCGCCCTTGAGGTCTTCTTCCTTCGGCTTGCCGCCACGGCCGGTGCCCAGCACCTTCAGCGCATCGGCGCAGGTGGCCACCGAGACCAGCGGCGACTTGTCGTCGACGTCCATCAGCGTCAGGCCCTTGCCACCGTTGGACTGCAGCTTCAGCTCCTCGAGCGGGAAGACCAGCAGGCGGCCATCCAGCGCCAGGCAGGCCACCTGCCGGTGGGCCGGCAGCACCGGCACCGGCGGCAGCACGTGGTCACTGTCTTCAAGCGTTAGGAAGCTCTTGCCCGCACGCTGCCGGCCCTGCATGTCGG
>CAMLJY010000127.1 GCA_946480465.1 uncultured Burkholderiales bacterium | reverse complement strand
TCCTCGGCTGGGCAGGCCGCATAGCGCAGGCGACAACTACCTTGACACATACCGCTGGGCCAGCAGAAAGAAGTGACTCGCCTGCCGGGGCGAGACCCGGCCGGGTGGAAGTGAACCGCATGAGCCATGCCGCCCGCCGGCGCGAGACCCAGCCGGGTGGAAGTGAACCGCATCAGCCATGCCGAGACCCACCCAGGCGGCAAGCCAACCGCCACAGCCATGCCGACCCACCCGGGTCAAGCACCCACCCACCCTACTCCCGCAGATGCTCCAACCGCTGCACCGCCGCCAGCACCGCAGCGATCGCGTCGAAGAACTCCGGCGCCACGTTCTCCTCTTCCTCGCTGCGCGCGTACAAGGCGCGCGCCAGCGCGGGAGAACGCACCACCGGCACCTTCAGGTCGTCGGCCAGGTCCCGGATGCGCGCCGCCAGCTCGTCCATGCCCTTGACGACGACGCGCGGCACGTCCGTCTCGCCCGGCTCGTAGCGGATGCCCACCGCCAGGTGCGTCGGGTTGACGACGACCACGCTGGCCCGCTCCACCTGCTGCTTCAGCGGCGCCTGCGCCATCGCGCGGTGCAGGCGGCGGCGGTGGGCGCGGACGTGGGGGTCGCCCTCGGCATCCTTGTGCTCGTTGCGCAGTTCCTGGCGCGACATGCGCTGCTTCTTGATGAAGGCATGGTGCTGCAGCCCGATGTCCACCGCGCCGGTGCACAGCACGACCAGGAACGCCGCGAAGAACAGCGCCATCAGCAGGCGCGCCGCCAGCGCGGCGAGCGTGCCCAGGTCGCCCTGCTGCGCCGCCATCACCTCGGGCACCATGCCGCGGATCAGCAGCCAGGCCACGCAGCCCATCGCCACCATCTCCAGCAGCGACTTCACCAGCTCCACCAGCTGCTTCACGCTGAACAGGTTCTTCAGGTTCGCGCCGGGGTGGATGCGCTGCAGGTCCGGCTTGATCGGGTGCACCGAGAACACGCCCCGCACCTGCAGCATCACCGCGCCCGCCGCGGCCAGCGCCGCCACCGCGCACAGCACCAGCGCCGCGACCATGAAGCCCGACAGCAGCCACTCCATCGCCGGCCTGAAGCTGCCGGTGGTGTCGCGCGCAGCGGCCACGCCGCCGATCAGCCGGAAGGCATCGCGGCACCAACGCCAGCCGATGGGCGCGCCGATCAGCAGCGCGATGCCCATCACCCCGAAGGCCAGCGCCTGCGCCAGGTGCGCGCTCTTGGGCACCTCGCCGCGCTTGCGCGCATCGCGCAGGCGCTTCTGGCTCGGCTTCTCGGTCTTCTCCTGTGTCACTGGCCTGGCCTCCCATCACCACGCGGCAGGCTGCGCGCCGGCACTCACGCCCCCATCCACTGCCGTACCGCGACGATCGGAAAGCGCAGCAGGTCCACCACGCCGTCGAGCATGAACAGCAGCTCGACCATCAGCACCATCACCGCCGCCACCGCCTTCACCGGCATGGCCACGGTGAAGACGTTCAACTGCGGCACCGGGCGCGCCATGCGCCCCACCGCCAGCTCCAGCAGCAGCAGCACGAAGACCACGGGGAAAGCCAGCAACAGCAGCTTTTCCAGGAAGCGCTGGAACAGCGCCAGCGCCTGCACGCCGTCGATCTCGAAGGGCGGCACCAGCACCGAGACCGGCCACGCGC
Source organism: uncultured Burkholderiales bacterium (assembly GCA_946480465.1). The sequence goes on along the minus strand of CAMLJY010000127.1, from coordinate 9,228 downwards.
GGTACGACCACAAGCCCAGCTCGACCGACGCGGCGAGCAGCCCGGTGGAGACGATCAGCGTCGCGCCCATCATGCGCAGCAGCCCGGACCACACGCCCAGCTCCGCCTCGGCCAGCGGGTTGTAGACCGACGAGCTGTTCGCGCCGCTCTGCGTGTCGATCATCGAGCCCAGCGCCTCGAACAAGGCCAGCGGCAGGCCCAGCAGCGTGCCCAGCACCAGCCCGATCAGTGCCTCCTTCGCGAGGATCATGGTCCACCACAGCACGTCGCGTTCGCGCAGCAGCGTGTCCTCGGCCGCGACGGGATAAACCGCCAAAGCCATGGCCAGCGCCAGCGCGTTGCGCAGCAGCGCCGGAAAGGCCGCCGCCGGCAGCAACTGCAGCCCCGCCATGAATCCCAGCATGCGCGGCGCCACCGCCACCAGCGGCAGGGCCAGGCCCGTCAGGTACAGGGAGGGCGCTTCCATCGTCTCGGGCTGCATCGTCGGCGCAGGGGGCTCACGCGATGATCAAAGAAGTTCAATGAACGCAGCTAAGCGCGATACGGCGCGGCCATGCGCTCCTACCATCGCCCGCCAATCGAGGCAAAGCCAAAGGCGGGACCGATGCAGCACGACGAATTCAGCCCTTCCCTGCTGGCGGCGGAGGACGACGACGCTGACCTGCTCGCCTTCGACGCGATGGACGACACGCTGGCCGGCGCCGACGTGCTGGCCGGTGGCGGCGCGTTGCCCGGCCGCGGCACCGCCGCCCCGCGCGAAGCGCCGCTGGACCGCGACGAGGAACTGCGCCTCGTCGCCGCCGCGCAGCGCGGCGACGCCGCCGCGCGCGAGCGGCTGGTGCTGGCCAACCAGCGCAGCATCGCGTGGATCGCGCGGCGCTACCGCGCCTCGGGCGTGCCGCAGGACGACCTGGTCAGCGAAGGCACGATCGGCGTGCTGACCGCGATCGACCGCTTCGACGCCGGTCGCGGCGCGCGTTTCGAGACCTACGCACGCTGGTGGATCCTGGACGGCGTGCGCAACTGCGTGCTGCGCCAGTCGCGCACCGTGCGGCTGCCGGCCAGCGTGGTGAAGGAGATCGGCTCCATCGACCGCCTGCTCGCCGGCACCGGCGCGGCCGAAGCATCGCAGGGCCGGCGTGTGGTGATCGACCGCGTCGCGCAGCGCCTGCAGCGCAGCACGGGCCACGTCGAGCAGATGCTGGCGCTGCGCGAGCCGGCGCGCTCGATCGACGCGCTGGAGGACGAGCCGCACGAGGTCGCCGCCGGGGAGGAAGCGAGCCCGATGCGCTGGTCCCCCGAGGCCATCGCGGCGATGAAGCAGATGCTGACCCGCCTGGGCACCCTGATGGACGGCCTGAGCGAACGCGAACGCACCGTGCTGATCGGACGTTATGGCCTGGAGACCGGCGAGGTGCTGTCGCTGGAGACGCTGGGCGCGCAGCTGGGCCTGACCGCCGAGCGCGTGCGGCAGATCCAGAACGAGGCGATCGCGCGGCTGCGGGCGCGCTTCGCGGCGGAAGGCCTGGTGGCGCGATGAAGCTGCCGGCCTTCACCCCCCTGCGTGGCCCCGGCGGCCCGCGGCCGGCCGGGCTGGCCGGCTGGACCGCGGCCCTCGCGCCGCGTCTCGCCCCGCGCGGCGACCTGGCGCTGCTGGGCCTGCTGATGGCCATCATCGCGCTGCTGGTGCTGCCGGTGCCGGCGGCGCTGCTGGACGGGCTGATCGCGCTGAACATCGCGCTGTCCATCGGGCTGCTGATGCTGTCGATGTACGTCGGCTCGTCGCTCGGGCTGTCGACCTTTCCGTCGCTGCTGCTCTTCACCACGCTGCTGCGGCTGTCGCTGAACATCGCGTCGAGCAAGCAGATCCTGCTGCATGCTCATGCGGGCCAGATCATCGAGACCTTCGGCCGCCTCGTCGTCGGCGGCAGCGTGGTGGTCGGCATCGTGGTGTTCCTGATCATCGCGATCGTGCAGTTCATCGTCGTCGCCAAGGGCGCCGAGCGGGTGGCCGAGGTGGGCGCGCGCTTCACGCTCGACGGCATGCCGGGCAAGCAGATGAGCATCGACGCCGACCTGCGCGCCGGCATCGTCGGCAAGGACGAGGCACGCCGCCGCCGCGGCCTGCTGGAGCAGGAAAGCCAGTTCTTCGGCGCGATGGACGGCGCGATGAAGTTCGTCAAGGGCGACGCCATCGCCGGCATGATCATCGCGTTCGTCAACATCGTCGCCGGCATCGCGGTGGGCATGGCGATGAAGGACATGGACTTCGCGCAGGCGCTGCAGCGCTACACCGTGCTGACGGTGGGCGACGGCATGGTGACGCAGATCCCGTCGCTGTTCGTCTCCATCGCCGCCGGCGTGCTGATCACCCGCGTGGGCGCCGACGAGGCGCGCGACGCCAACCTGGGCTCGCAGATCGGCCGCCAGATCCTGGCGCAGCCGCTGGCGCTGCTGCTGACCGCCGGCGTGCTGTGCGCCTTCGTGCTGACGCCCGGCTTCCCGAAGCTTCCCTTCGGGTTGATCGCCGCGGTGCTGGCCGGCATCGCCTGGTTCGTGATGCGCTCGCCGGCACGCCGCCGCTCCTTCGAGAACGCGCCGATGCCGGCGATGGCGCGCGACGGCTCGAGCGACGTGCCGCCGCTGATCCGCCGCGGCGACGACGATGCGGTGGCCCCGCTGGTGCTGCGCCTGGCGCCGGGCTGCGCCGGCCGCATCGCGCCGGCCGCGCTGGACCGCGCGCTGATGGATGCGCGCCGCCGCATCCGCCGCGAACTGGGCATTCCCTTCCCCGGCCTGGTCGCCCGCTTCGACGACACGCTGTCCGACGGCAGCTACGCGATCGACGTGCACGAACTGCCCCGCGTGTCGGGCATGCTGACACCTGACGTGAGCGGCGATGCCGATCCGGCAGCGCAGCTGGGCCGCGACGTCGAACAGGCCGTGCTGGCGCAGCCCGACCTCTTCATCGGCTTCGCCGAGGCGCACCAGATCGTGGAAGCCGTGGGCCGCGAAAGCCCGGAACTGGCGCAGGAGCTGGTGCGCACCGTGCCGCTGCAGCGCATCGCCGACGTGCTGCGGCGCCTGGTGCAGGAATCGATCTCGATCCGTCCGGTGCGCGAGATCTGCGAGAGCCTGCTGGCCTGGGGCGCGCGCGAGAAGGATCCGGTGCTGCTGACCGAGTACGTGCGCATCGACCTCGGCCGCCACATCGCCCACCGCTTCGGCCGCGGCGAAAAGGTGATGCCGGTGCTGATGCTGGACCCCGCCGCCGAGCAGCTGGTGCGCCAGGCGGTGCAGCAGACCGCCACCGGCAGCTACCTGGCGCTGGGTCCGGACGACACGCGCCGGCTGGGCGAGGCCGCCGACCATGCGCTGCAGGCCGCGGGCACCGCGCTGAAGGTGCCGGTGGTGGTGGCTTCCATGGACGTCAGGCGTTATGTGCGGCGGCTGCTGGAGCCGCGGCATCCGCAGGTGGTGGTGCTGTCGTACCAGGAGATCGGCAGCCACCTGACGCTGCAGACCGTCGGCCGCGTCGGCCTGGCGCGCGAGGCGGCCTGAGAGCCGCCGCCGAGAGAGAACGCCCCCATGAATTCCCACGACATCGCCCAACTCACGGTGCACGCGCTCTGGCTGGTGATGCTGCTGTCGCTGCCTGCCGTGCTCACCGCCGTCGTCGTCGCACTGTTCACCGCCATCGCGCAGACGGTGACTCAGATCCAGGACCAGAGCATCGGCCAGTCCGTGCGCCAGGTGGCGGTGCTGCTGGTGGTGATGCTCACCGCCCCCTGGATCGCCGGCGAGCTGGGCGGCTTCGTGATGCGCATCTTCAACGCGATCGGTCAAGGCCATGTCCGTCTTTGAACTCCCCCACCGGCTGCGTGCCGGCCTGCGCCTCGCTGCGCTGGCGCTGGCCATCGCCGGCACCACCCTTCCCGCCACCGGCGCCGAGGTGCCCTGGCGCCCCGAGCCCATCGAGCGCGTCTACGAGCAGAAGGACCTGCGCGAGCTGATCCGCGAGCTGGCCTCCTCGCAGGGCATCTCGGCCAGCGTCGACAAGGAAGTCACCGGCACCGTCTACGGCAAGTTCAACCTGCCGGCGGCCAAGCTGTTCCAGTACCTGGTGTCCACGCACGGCTTGATCTACTACTACGCCGGCAACGTGCTGCACGTGTACCCGGCCAGCGCCGCGGTCAGCGAGGTGATTCCGCTGAAGCGCGCCGACCCCGCGCAGTTCATGCGCTCGCTGGCCGACATGGGCATCAGCGACGACCGCTACCCGGTGGCGCTGAACCGGCGCGAGCGCACGCTGGTGGTCTCCGGGCCGAAGCGCTACGTCGAGATGGTCAAGCAGCTCGCGCAGTCGGCCGACGAGAACGAGACCGGCCGCACCAACACCGTCACGCGGCTGTTCCGCCTGCGCTACGCGTGGGCGCGCGACCAGACGGTGCGCGAAGGCAGCCATCAGACGGTGGTGCCGGGCGTGGCCAGCGTGCTGCAGCGGCTGTTCCCTGCCTCGGCCCCGCCGGCGGTGCCGCGCACCGCCGGCCGCGTGGCCGCCGCGGTGGCGCAGGAGCCGGTGAACCGCCGCGTGCGCAACACCGAGCTGGAACTGCGCCTGCCGCCGCGCCTGCCCAAGGCCGAGGACTTCGCCGCGCCCGAAGCACCCGGCGCGCAGGCGCCGGCCAACGGCCATGCCGCGGGCTTTCCCGTCTTCACCGCCGAGGCGCGGCTCAATGCGGTGCTGGTGCGCGACCTGCCCGAGCGCATGCCGCTGTACGAGGAGCTGATCCGCGAGCTGGACGTGCGGCCGCAGCTGGTCGAGATCGAGGCCACCATCATCGAGATCGGCAGCGAGAACCTGTCGGCACTGGGCATCGACTGGCGCTTCAACAGCTCGCGGGTGGACCTGCGCTCCGGCCGCAACGACCTGCCCGAGCAGCGCTGGCCCGCGCCGCCCATGCCCACGGCCCCCGGCCTCGTCGACACCGTGCCGGGCGCCGGCGCCGCCGCCTCGGTTGGCGCGGTGCTCACCACCATCCTCACCGACGGCGGGCGCCAGCTGGTGGCGCGCGTGAGTGCGCTGGAGCAGGACGGCAAGGCCAGCTTCCGCGCCGCGCCCAAGGTGCTGACGCTCGACAACGTCGAGGCCAAGGTCGAACGGCTGCGCACCTTCTTCGTCCGCGTGCCCGGCACCTACCAGACCGACCTCTACGACGTCTCGGTCGGCACCTCGCTGCGCGTCACGCCGCTGGTGGTGGCCGAGGGCGCAGACCGGCGGGTGAAGCTGTCGGTGCGCATCGACGACGGCGAGATCACCGACGAGCGGGTCGACCAGATCCCGGTGATCACCCGCAACGCCATCGGCACCGAGGCCTTCGTCGGCGACGGCGAATCCCTGCTGCTGGCCGGCTACACCGAGGAGATGAAGCGCGAGCTGGAGTCCGGCGTGCCGGGGCTGTCGAAGCTGCCGGTGCTGGGGCACCTGTTCAGGCAGCGCGACAAGACAGGCGGCCGGGTCGAGCGGCTGTTCCTGATCACCCCGCGCCTCGTGACCCTGCCGGACCCACCCGGGGACGCTCATGGTACGCGCTAGGTTCGTCGTCCTCACCGGCCGGCACGAAGGCGCCACGGCGCCGCTGGACAGTGCCGTCACGCTGGTCGGCAGCGGCGGCGACTATGACATCGTGCTCACCGACCCCGGCGTCGCCACGCTGCATGCCTCGGTCGCCTTCAACCCGGGCGGCCGCCCCGTGGTGCGCTGGCATGCGCCGCAGGGAGACGAGCCCGCCGTGGACGCCGCCGCCGATGGTCCGCCGCGCCGCCCGGTCGAGCCCGACTGGTACGAGCCCTGGCGCATCGGCCCGGTGTGGGTGGCCCTGGCACCCGCTCACTTCGAGTGGAAGGCCTACCACCACTGGCCACGCGCCGACACCGCGGCGGCACCCGCCCCGCGCGGCCTGGCGCGGCGCGCGTTGCTGTGGTCGGCGGCCGGGCTGGCGGTGGCCACCGGCCTGCTCATCGCCTCCGGCGCGGACACCTCCTTCGCGGGCGCCGGTGCGCCCGCCGCCGACCCGCGCGCCGCCGAGCTGCAGCAGCAGCGCCTGCTGCACGCGCGCCTGGCGGCGCTGAAGCTGGCCGAGGTGAAGCTCGACGCCGGCGGCGCCGCCTGGGCCCTGACCGGCTTCGTCGCCACCGCCGCCGAGCGCGACGCGCTGGCGCAGGCGGCGCACGCCATCCGCCCCGGCCTGGCGCTGCGCGTGACCGTGGGCGACGAGCTGGCCCAGCGCGCGCGCGAATTCCTGGCCGACCCCGGCATCCAGGCCAGCTACGCCAGCGGCGGCCGCTTGCGGCTGGCCGGCCGTCCCCAGCTGATCACCGAAGCGGCCGCGCTGGACCGCCGGCTCGGCCTGCTGCAGGCCGACCTGGGCAGCGCGGTGGCGCTCCATGACGCGCTGGACCGCACCCAGCTGCGCGTGGCCGCGGCCGAACCGGTGGTGCACCCGATGCCGGTGCGCATCGCCGAGGTGCATGCCGACGAACCGGCGCACTTCAGGGACGCTGCCGGTGCGCGTTACTTCGAGGGCGCGCGCCTGGCCGACGGCGCCGAGGTGGTGCGCATCCGCGCCGACGAGATCCTGTTCCGCAAGAACGGCCGCGAGATCCGCTACGCGGTCGTCGAATGAAAGGCGATGCCATGAACGACACCCCCATCCGCCGGCGCCAGCCCGGTGAATTCTTCGGCCTGGAGCGCGCGCTGTGGGAAGACCGCCACCGCGGCGTGCTGTCCACCGAGCTGATCGAGCGGCTGAACGGCGCGGCCAGGCGCGTGGAGGCGGGACTGGCCTCTGCCCTCGGCGCCGAGCGCGCTCGCCTGACCCGCCTGCACGAGGGCCTGCGCACCGCGCGCGAGGTGCTCGAAGCCGCGCGCGACGCCCTGCGCGAGGGCGAGACGCCGGCCCTGGGACCGCGGGCCTGAAAAAGTGCGGCGCTTCGCCTTGAAGTCCGCGCCGGCCCTGCCTATAGACCTCGCGTCCCTGCATGTCACCCCCGAACGGAAGCGGCTGCCGCCGCCCCCGCTCACCCGCCAGGGAGCGCCGCCAGACCACGCGGCGCCAGGGGGTTCCACCACCAACCTAGGAGAACCACCATGCCTGAAGCCATCACCTCCGCCCCGACCACCACCGCTCCCACCGAGACCGGTGGTTCGACGATGACCGGGGCCATCGGCCAGACGCAGGCCGCGATGGCCGATGCCATCGCCACCAACACCGCGATCACCGCGCTGACCATGCAGTTCCAGGTCGCGATGCAAGGGATCAACGCCACGCGTGAAGCGGCGACCGAGGCCTACAAGAAGGCCGGCGAAGCCAACCACTCCATGCACCAGTGACGCAGGCCCAGGCCTGACCCTCCGGTTGCCGCCGCCCCAGGCGGTGGCAACCGCGCAGTCCTGGAAGGCAACTGTCGCCCGGCCGCCCCGAGACAGTTGCGCCCCTCCCGGGGGGTGGCGCCGCAGGCGCCCGGGGGCGAACACCTTTGGAGAACACCATGGCAACAGACATCAGCATCGCCGCCTCCGGCCGGGCGCTGGACGCAGTGGCCGTCGCGCTGGACGCCCAGGCCACGGCCGCCCCGGCGGCCGGCGTCGACAACATCGCCGCCCGCCAGCAGATCCGCGACGCCTTCATCACCGTCGCCGGCGGCGCGAACAACATCGGCAACGGCCCGTACGAACGGCAGGTGGACCGCCTGCTGTTCGACATGCTGCCGAAGATCGACTTCAGCGCCCAGGGCGGCCAGGCCTATGCGCAGGAGATCAGCGACTTCATCAGCAATGCCGGCGATCGCTTCACCCACGCCGAGGTGGAGCACCTGCGCGGCGTGCTCGGCGAAGCCGCGGCCGCGCTGCCCGCCGGCGCCAGCCAGGCCGGCCCGGCGCCGGCCGACGATCCGCGCTCGGACCTGCTGGACCTGCTGGGCGACATGGTGCAGTCGCTGCGCGACGGCCAGGTCAGCCCGGACGAGCGGCGCGACCTGCTGAGCCAGATCGGCGACCTGCTGCGCCAGCTGGCCGGGGGCGAACAGGCCGGCCCGCCGAGCACGCAGCCGGTGGAGCCGCCCACCATGCATCCCCAGCCGGCACCGGTGAATGCGGCCGAGCCGCAACCTGCCGCCGGCCCGATCGGTGGCCCGCGTGAACGGGCGGACGACCCGAGCAGCCGGATTCCGGCGACGCCGGACCGCGCCCAGGCGCTGTCCGCCGGGCAGGAAGCGCCGGCCCAGTCGGCCACGCCGCCCACCGGCCAGGCCTCGGACCCCGGCGCGGCCACCGCCCAGCCCGCCACCACGGAGCCCACCACTGCCGAGCCCGTCACGGCCCAGCCGGCCGACACGCCGAGCCAGGCCAGCGCGCCCGGCACGCCCGTGGAAGCCACGGCCACCGCCGGCACCGCGGAAGCCACCAACGCCCCGGCCGATGCCCAGAACGACAAGGTGCTGGCCGGCGTGCTGAGCCTGCTGAGCGACGTGCTGACGGCCCAGCAGGACGGCCAGCTCGACACCACCGAGCGCAACCAGTTGCTGTCGGACCTGAGCAAGCTGGTCCAGGCCCTGGTCGGCGAAACGCCGCAGGCTGCCGGCACGGGCGGCGCCCAGTCCAGCGCCGCGGCCGCCAGCGGTGGCTCGGGCGGCGGCGGCGTCCAGGACGTGATGTGGTTCTTCGAGAAGTCGGGCCTCGCCAACTTCCTGTCCGGCTTCTTCGGCAACACCAGCAACCAGATGACGAACCTGGTGATGCAGACCTTGCGCGGCAATGACCCGAGGACCAATGGTTGACGCGCGGCGGGAGCCGCTCTTCTAGGCTGCTATCTCGATGTCATTTGGCCCTGCGCCTGGCGGTGCGGGGCCTTTTTCATTGGGGCACGGCGATGTGCCCATGGCGCCTCATTGCGTCGGCCACCCGGCCGGGTTTGCCTTCGCGCTTGGGTGGCTGCGGTTGGCTCCGCTTGCCCTCGCCCTCGCGCTTTGCGATCTGCGGTTGACTACCACCCGGCCGGGTCTCGCCCCGGCGGGCGACCTACTTTCTTTGCTGGTGCGGTATGTGTCAAGGTAGTTGTCGCCTGCGCTATGCGGCCTGCCCAGCCGAGGACGAATCTCGTTCTCGGTTCAAGAGTAAGCGGCAACCCCCCGGCGTTCTTCTCTCCTGCCAGCAAGCCCCCGACACTG
>CAMLJY010000126.1 GCA_946480465.1 uncultured Burkholderiales bacterium | reverse complement strand
TGGACCTGGGCTTCGTCGCCTTCTACGGTGTCGGCGCCTACCTGTTCGCCCTGCTCGCGTCCAGCCACCTGGGCGAGAGCGTGGCCTGGATCGCGGCCGCCTACCCGGCCGGGCTGCACACGCCCTGGGGACTGGCGCTGCTGCTGGCGGCGGCGCTGGCGGCGCTGTGCGGCGCGGCGCTGGGCACGCCGACCCTGAAGCTGCGCGGCGACTACCTGGCCGTGGTCACGCTGGGCTTCGGCGAGATCGTGCGGCTCCTGATCGTCAACCTCGACCGGCCGCTCAACCTCACCGGCGGCGCCAAGGGCGTGGGGCCGATCGATTCGCTGCGCCTGCTGGGCCTGGACCTCGGCCAGCCGGCCCAGCTGGCGGGCTGGCGCCTGAGCCCGGTGACGCTGCACTACTACCTGTTCCTCGCCATCACGGTGCTGATGGTCGCGGCCTGCTGGCGCGTGCAGCAGTCGCGCATCGGCCGGGCCTGGATGGCCATCCGTGACGACGAGGTGGCCGCGCAGGCCATGGGCCTGGACACGCGCGCGCTGAAGCTGCTGGCCTTCGGCCTGGGCGCCAGCTTCGGCGGCGTGGCGGGCATGCTGTTCGGCAGCTTCCAGGTCTTCGTGTCGCCCGAGGCCTTCAGCCTGCAGGAGTCGGTGCTGATCGTCGCGATGGTCGTCTTCGGCGGCATCGGGCACATCCCCGGCGTCATCCTCGGCGCGGTGCTGCTGACCGCGCTGCCCGAGGCGCTGCGCTACGTGGTCGGCCCGCTGCAGGAGGCCACGGACGGCCGGCTCGACGCCGGCATGCTGCGCCCGCTGCTGATCGCGCTGGCGATGGTGCTGACGATGCTGTTGCGGCCCGGCGGCCTGTGGCCGGCGCCGCAGCCGGGCAAGCGGATTGCCCGCCTGCGGATCGGCCGCGGGCGGGAACGCTGACCGGGTGGGCCCCGGCAGCCGGCGCCTGCGGGAAAGGACCTGCCATGCAAGACGCTGCCGAAGCCACCGTCGCCGTGCAAATCATGCCGAAGGGCTTGCCGGCGCTGCTGGGCGTGCCGCCGCAGGCCCGGGGCGTGGTGGTCTTCGCGCACGGCAGCGGCAGCGGGCGCCTGAGCCCGCGCAACCAGCACGTGGCCGCCGCGCTGCGGGCCAGCGGCTTCGCCACGCTGCTGCTGGACCTGCTGACGCCGGACGAGGAGCGCGACCGTGCGAACGTCTTCGACATCCCGCTGCTGGCCGAGCGCGTCGGGCAGGCCTGCCGCTGGCTGGCAGGCCGGGCCGATACGGCAGACCTGGCGCAGGGCCTGTTCGGCGCCAGCACCGGCGCCGGTGCCGCGCTGCTGGCGGCCAGCCGCGAAGGCAACACGGTTCAGGCCGTGGTCTCGCGCGGGGGGCGGCCCGACCTGGCCGGCCCCGAGGCGCTGGCCGAGGTCATCGCGCCGACGCTGCTGATCGTCGGTGCCGAGGACCGCGAGGTGGTGCGGCTGAACGAGGAGGCCTACGGCCAGCTCGCCTGCGCGAAGCAGCTGGTGCTGGTGCCCGGTGCCGGCCATCTGTTCGAGGAACCGGGCACGCTGGACGAGGTGGTGCGCCTGGCCGTGGACTGGTTCGAGCGCTACCTGGCGCCGCCGCCCACGGCTTGAAGGGCCGTGAACGAAACCGGCCTCCCCGCGCGGGGCCCCGCACTTGTCCCGGCGGCGCAAGCCGGGCCGTTCGCACCGCGGCTCAGGCCGCGCCGTCCACCACCACCTGCGGCAGCCCGCGTGAGCAGCACTCGACGCGGGCCTCGACGCGCCACACCGCCTGCAGCAGCGCGGGGCTGATCACCTGCCGGACGGGGCCGCTGGCCCGGAGCCGGCCGTTCGCGATGACGATGGCCTGGTCGGCGTGGCGCAGCGCCTGGTTCAGGTCGTGCATCGCCAGCAGCACCAGCAGGCCGTCGCGCCGGGCCAGGCGCTGCAGGCAGCCCAGCACCTGCATCTGGCGCTGCAGGTCCAGCGCGCTGGTGGGCTCGTCCAGCAGCAGCACCTCGGGCTCGCGCGCCAGGGTCTGGGCGATGGCCGCGAGCTGGCGCTGGCCGCCGCTGAGCTCGCCGAGGCGGCGGAAGGCGACGCCGAGCAGGTCCAGCTCGGCCAGCACGCGCTCGACCAGGGCCAGCTCGGCATCACCGACGCCGAAGCCGCGGCCCTGCATGCGGGCGAGCAGCACCGATTCGTGCACCGTCAGCGCCGGGCTGGCGGCGCTGTCCTGCGGCATGTAGCAGATGCCCGCGCTGCCGCGGCGGCCGCCTTCCAGCCGCACCTGGCCGGCGCCGTCCAGCAGCCCGGCGATGCGGCGGAACAGCGTGGACTTGCCGGCTGCGTTGGGCCCCAGCACCGCGACCAGCTCGCCGCCGCGCAGGGCCGGCGTGCTGACGTCTGAAAAGATCGTCCGTCCGCCGTAGCCGGCGCCCAGGCCGCTCAGGGTCAGCGTCACCATGCGCGGTTCCTCCGCAGCACCAGCCAGACGAAGAACGGCAGCCCGATCAGCGAGGTGACGACGCCGATCGGCACGATGGCGCCCGGCACCACCAGCTTGCCGAGCAGCGAGCCCAGCGACAGCAGCAGCGCGCCCGCCAGCGCCGACGCCGGCAGCAGGAAGCGCTGGTCCTCGCCGATCAGCAGCCGCGCCACGTGCGGCCCGACCAGGCCCACGAAGCCGATGCTGCCGACGAAAGCCACCGGAAACGCGGCCAGCAGGCTGACCAGCAGCAGGGTCTGCAGCCGCAGGCCGCGCACGTCGATGCCGAAGCTCGCCGCCTTGTCGTCGCCCAGCCGCAGCGCCGTCAGCGCCCACGCGCACCGCGTGAAGAACGGCAGGCACAGCGCCAGCACCAGCGTGGTGACGCCCAGCTTCGGCCAGGTCGCCTTGGTCAGGCTGCCCAGGGTCCAGAACACCACCGCGGCCACCGCCTGCTCGCTGGCCAGGTACTGCACCAGCGCCAGCAGCGCGTTGAAGCCGAACACCAGCGCGATGCCCAGCAGCACGATGGTCTCGACGCCGACCCCGCGGCGCAGGCTCAGAGCATGGATCAGGCCCGCGCACAGCAGCGCCATCAGGAAGGCGTTCAGGGGCACGATCAGGTCGGCCGCCACCGGCAGCAACCGCACGCCGAAGGCCAGGCCCAGCGCGGCGCCGAAGCCCGCGGCCGCCGAGATGCCGAGCGTGAACGGGCTGGCCAGCGGGTTGTTCAGCACGGTCTGCATCTGCATGCCGGCCACCGACAGTGCCGCGCCCACCACCACCGCCATCAGCGCCACCGGCAGGCGGATCTCCCAGACGACGACGCGCAGCGGCAGCGGCACCGCCTGCGGCTGCAGCAGCGCGCGCAGCACGTCGGCCAGCGCGTGGCGCGTGGGCCCGAGCGTGAGGTCCAGCGCCACGCTGGCCAGCAGCAGCAGCGCCAGCACGGCGAGCACGGCCTGTCGGCGGCGCACCAGGGCACGGTAGCGGCCGGTGGTGCCGGCGGTCCCGGCGGGCAGGACGAGGGTGCTGCTGTTCATGGGCGGGGCAGGGGCTGGGCCGGCGGCCGGGCCAGGCTGACGGCATAGCCGGGCTGGTACGGCACCGGCAGGAAGCGTTCGTGCAGTTCGCGGAAGGCGGCATCGGGGTCCAGGTCGGCGAACAGCTCGGGATGGAACCACCGGGCCAGCTGCTGCACGGCCACGAACTGGTAGGGGCTGTTGTAGAACTGGTGCCAGATGGCATGGAAGCGGCGGCCGCGCTGCGCCGAGATGCCGGTGTAGGCCGGCCGCTGGGTGAAACCTTCCAGCTTGCGCGCCGCCTCTGGCAGGTCCGCCCCCGGTCCGACGCCGATCCAGGGGCCGCCGGGCGCGTAGGCCTCCCAGTCGGCGCTCGTCACCACCACGTGCTGCGGGTCGGCAGCCAGCACCTGCTCCGGGTTGAGCTGGCCGAAGGTGCCGGGCAGCAGCCGCTTGGCGATGTTGTCGCCGCCGGCCATCTCGACGTAACGTCCGAAGTTCTCGTCCCCGAAGGTGAGGCAGCAGTCCGGGCTGTAGCCGCCGATGCGCTCGATGAAGACGCGCGGCCGCTGCGGCTGCCGCGCCGCGATGACGTCGGTCACCCGGCGCAACTGCGCGGCGCGGAAGGCGATCAATGCCTCGGCGCGCTCGCGGCGATCGAACAGCGTGCCCAGCAGGCGCAGCGTCGGCTCGGTGTTCTCGACCGGGCGGTGGCGGAAGTCGACGTAGACCACCGCGATGCCGGCCGCGGCCAGCTTGTCGATCAGGCGCGCGTCGTCGGAGGCGCGCTGGTGTTCCAGGTTGAGGATGAGCACGTCGGGCTGCAGCGCGATCGCGCGTTCGAGGTCGAAGCCGCCGTCCTCCACGCGGCCGAAGACCGGCAGCTCGGCCAGTTTCGGGAACCTGGCGAGGTACTGCGCATAGGTGCCGGGGTCGGCCTGCGCCAGGTCCGGCCGCCAGCCGACGAGGCGCTGCAGCGGGTCGTCCGTGTCCAGCGCGGCCACCAGGTACAGCTGGCGGCCTTCGCCCAGGATCACGCGGCGCACCGGCGTGCGCACGGCGACGCGGCGGCCGGCGAGGTCCGTCACGCTGACGGTGCCGGTGGGCAGGGCCGCGCCGGCGCTGCCCGTCTCCGGCGACTGGCGCTGGAAGGAAAGCGCCGCGGCCAGCAGCGCCGCCAGCGCCAGCGCCAGCAGCAGCGGGCGGATCGATCGGGGACTCATGGGGCGGCTCCTGCCTGCCGGATGGAGGGGGCGCGCGATCGCAGCAGGCGCTGCACCGCCAGCGTCAGCAGCGCGGCCAGCGCATACGACAGCGCGACGAAGAAATAGGTCGACGCGAGGCCGGCCCACTCGCTCAGGCCCACGCCCAGCGCGATGCCGGTGATGGACGCGAGCTGGTTGCTGCTCTGCGCCAGGCCCAGCACGCGGCCCTGCACGGCCGGCCCCACGGCCCGCGACACCAGCGCCGTCAGCACCGGCGTGGTGGCGCCAAGCAGCAGGCCCCAGGCGAAGTAGACGGCGACGAAGACGCTCAGTTCACGCGTCAGCCCGGCCAGCGCGGTCAGCAGCGCGCAGCCGGCGGCCACGCAGGCCAGCGGCGGCAGCACCTGGGCGACGGTGCGGCCCTCGAAATGGCGGGCCCAGAGCGGCGCGGCGGCGACGAAGCCCAGCGCCAGCAGCCCGTGGCACAGGCCCACCAGCCAGTGGCGCGCGCCGAACACGGCGGTGACGTAGAGCGGGAACGGCGTCTGCGCCAGCATGCGGCTGAGCAGCAGCAGGCCGATGATCGCCAGCAGGCCGGCGACCGTGGCGCGGCCTCCCGCGCCCAGCGTGCCCACTGCGCCAAGTGTGCCAAGTGCGCCAGCGGCCGCCGATGGCCGCGGCGCGGCGGGCGGCGGCGTGGCCGATGCCGGCGGGCGCGGCAGCAGCAGCCACGCCGCCAGTGCGCACAGCGCGCACAGCGCCGCCGCGCTGGCGTTGATCCAGAAGAAGCTGGCGGCATCCAGCACCAGCCCGCCGGCCACCGCGCCCGCCAGCGAGCCGACGTTGGTGGCGACCTGCAGGAAGGCGAACAGGCGCGACCGCCGGTCCGCGGAGGCGATGCCCACGCCATAGGCCTGGGCCGGCGCGATGAAGCCGGCGCAGGCGCCCTGCACGAAGCGCAGCGTGAGGATGGTGGCCACGTCGCTGGTGCAGGCCAGGGCCGCCTGCGTCAGCGCCAGCGCCAGCAGCGCGCGGATCATCATCCGCTTGTGGCCGACGCGGTCGCCCAGGCGGCCCCAGAAGCCCGCGGTCAGCATCGCGCCGAGCATCGGTCCGACGTAGACCGCGATGCCGGCGAAGGCGAACACCGCGTCCGAGCCGGCCAGCCGGCGCAGGTGCAGCGGCCAGAACGGGCCGCTCATCTCCATCGCGCCCATGGCGACGAGCTGGATCGCGAACAGCAGCCGGATCGTGGCCGCCGGGCTCATGGCGCGCAGCGGCCGGGCTGCGCCAGCGGATTCGGCAGCAGGTGCTGTAGGCGGTAGTCGGCGTAGCGGGCCAGGTGCATGCGCAGCAGCGAGCGCGCGGGCCAGGGCTGGTCGACGAAGGCGGCGCGCTCGGCCTGCCACAGCGCGGCATCGGTGACGCGCGGCGCCACCGCATCGAAGGCGGCCAGCGTTTCCTCGCGCAGCACGCGCCACAGCCGGTCGTCGTCCAGGCCGCAGGCTTCGGTCAGCAACAGCGCCAGCTCATGCAGGTGGCAGACGAAGCAGGCGTTGATGACGAAGCTGCGCACCGGCTCGATGTCGTCGCGGAACACGGTGGGCAGGATGCCGGGGTGCACGTAGGGCTGCAGCGCCAGCGCGCGCGCTTCCAGCAGCGGCGCGTAGGTGCGGCCGTCGCCGAAGTCGCGCATCAGCAGGCCGCGCGGCGCCCCGCGGCCGTCCACCAGCACGGCGGCGTTCTGCTGGTGCGCCTCGAGGCCGATGCCGTACAGCAGGTAGATCGCGATCACGGGCTGGACGATGGCGCGCGCGTAGCTCCGGAAGTACGCGGCCACGGCGCCAGGTGTCGCCGTTCCGCCATCCGCCTCGATCAGCTCCATCACCAGCGGCCGGACGCTGCCCGGCGCGGCGGCGAACAGCGCCGCCACCGGCACCGGCAGCAGGCCGTCGCGCCGGTCGAAGGCGCGCAGCGCATCGCGGTAGACGACGGACAGGTAGCGGCCCGGCGCGTCCTGCTGCTGCCCGGCATGGCGGTAGTGGTAGGCCAGCTCCTCGTCGAAGATCTCCAGCCGGCCGCCGAAGCCGCCTTCGTCGGCCAGGATGCGGCGGATCAGCGTGCTGATGCGTGGTCCCATGTGGATGGACTTGGCCTGCAGGCTGCGCTGCTCGCTGGTCAGCCACAGCGCGATCGGCAGCTTGACGAAAGGCGCCTGCGGCGCCACCGGCAGCATGGTGCGGAAGGACATGGTCGGCCGGGTGTCGATCGCCGGACCCTCGACGATCAGCAGGCGATCGGCGATCTCGGCCGCGTACTGCTGCCGCACGAAATGAGCGGCATGCCAGGGATGCAGCGGCAGCGGCAGCCAGCGGCGCTCGTCCTCGCCGAGGGCGTTCAGGCCGGCCTTCCATGCCACCCACGCCTCTGGGAAGCGGGTGGCGACGTAGTCGTGCACGCTGCTGACGTGGGGCATGCGCTCGACGTAGGCCATGTCGGCCCGCAGCGCGCCCAGCGTCAGCGGCACCACGGGGCCGAACTCGGGCGACAGCCGGGCCACCTGCCGTGCATCCAGCGCGGGCTTGGTCTTCCAGGTCGGGTAGAACGGGTGGCCTTCCAGGCTGCCCCACTGGTCCAGCAGGATCGCCGCCTCGCGCACGCCGGCGTGGCGCTGCAGGTGGTCGATGAGGCCGCGCGCGCCGCTGGCGGCGACCTGCGCGGCCAGCTCGGCATTCCATGCCTGGCGGTGGGCGCGCGCCAGCGCGTCGTTGGCGACGCTGTTGGCCACGTCGGCCTTCAGCGCCGCGACGGCGTCGGCCGCCGGCTGCGGATCGAGCTGGCCGCGCACGATGTCGACCAGGTGTTCGGGTGTCTCGATCGCGAAGGGCGGCTCGCCCGGCTCCAGCAGGCTGAGCCCGCCATGGTTGAGGTAGCTGGCGCCGGGCAGCGGCCGCAGGTCGTCGAAGCGCAGCAGCGTGCTCGGGTCGCGCAGCGGCAGGAAGGCTTCGCGGCTGCCGGGCACGAAGCGCAGCGCCTGCGGATCGATCAGGCGTTCGGCGAACAGGCAGCGGACCAGGCGCCGCAGCGCGTTGCGTTGGGAAGAGGTGTTCATCGCTTGTCCTCGGCGGGCCAGGCCGCCGGAAAGTAGTCGGCCGCGGTGCGGCGCAGCCCACCCATGTGGGCGGCGCACCAGGTGTTGATCTCGGTGATGTGCGGCAGCGGCACGCCCAGGCGCTGGCCCAGCTGCACCAGCGTGGACAGGCCGAAGGCCACGTCTTCCTCGAAGGCGCGGCTGCGGGTGTCGAGGCGCCAGCCCGGGCCGCCGGCGTCGCGCACCAGCGGGGCCGGGATGCCTGCGTAGGCGCGGTTGCTGCGCAGCACCGACCACATCGTGCGCGGGTCGGCGATCTGCCCGCCGTAGGCCTCGACGATCTCCTGCTTCAGCGGCTTGACGGAAGACAGGTCGATGCCCAGGCGCGCCTCGGCGGCGCGGCACAGGCGCTGGTTTTCCTCGTCGCAACGCTCGATGAAGTAGGCGCCCAGCTCGCCACAGTCGCTCCACCAGGCCAGCGGCCCGGGCAGCGGGCGCGCATGGTGCTGGCCGTAGGGCCCGATCAGGCCGTAGATGAGCGCGCTGTGCATGATCGGATTGCCCGGCGTCAGCGTGATCTCCAGGTAATGCCGCAGCAGCTGCACCGGGGCGTCGAACAGGCGCTGGAGCAGCTGGTGCAGGGTTTCGCGTGCGGCCGGCGTCTCGCGGTCGTGCGTGGCCACGTGCAGGGTCGCCTTGGCGCCGCCGGAGCGCACCGAGACGCCGGGCTGCAGGTCGAAGGCGGTGTGCGGCACGTCCTTCATGCCCCAGATCACCGCCTTCGGCCGGTCCGGCAGCAGCTTCTCGGCCAGCCAGTCGAAGCCGCAGAAGCCGGGAATGGCGCCGACGTGCACCGGCCTGTCCACCGGCAGGTGCGGGGCGATGGCGGTGAGCAGCGCCGGCCGTGCATGCGCGGGCACGGTGATGACGACCAGGTCGGCGCCGCGCAGCGCCGCCGCGGGGTCGGCGGTCACCGCGTCCAGCCGCGCGGTGGCCTGCGTGCCGTCCGGCAGGTGCGCGGTGATGGGCCGGCCGTCGCGGTGCGGCGCGAGGGCATCGCGGTTCTGCGTCAGCAGCGCCACGCGCACGCCGGGCCGCTGCTTGAACAGCACTGCGTTCAGGTGGCCGGTGCGGCCGCCGCCGCAGACCACGACCTTCAACTCGGCACCGCCGCTCATGACAGCCACCGCTTCAGGTTCGCCGCCGCCTGCGGATCGAGCAGCTCGCGCTGGCGCAGCCAGTCTTCGTTGAAGACGGTGTGCAGGTACTTCTCGCCGCCATCGGCGACGGCGCACAGCACGTTGCCGCCGATGCGGCCGGCATGGATGAATTCCAGCGCCTTGTAGACCGCCCCGCCGGTGGAGCCGCCGACCAGCAGCCCGGTGTGGCGCGCCAGGTAGCGCGCGGTCTCGAAGGCCTGGGCATCGGTGACCTGCACGCCGTGGTCGATGGTGGCGTAGTCGACCACCAGGCCCACGGTGTCGCCCTGCGGCGTGCCGGTGCCGGACTGGTAGTACGGATGCCCCGGCCGGCCGAACACGATGGAGCCGGCCGGCTCGACACCGATGGTGGCGGTGCGCGGATCGTGCTGCTTCAGGCCGCGCGCGATGCCGGCCATCGAGCCGCCGGTGCCGACGCAGCCGACGTAGGCGTCGATGCGGCCGCCGGTCTGCTCCAGCGCCTCGTCCACGAACCCCGCGTAGCCGGCGGGATTGGCCGGGTTGTCGGACTGGTTCATGAAGACCGCGCCGGGAATGCGTTCGGCCAGTTCGGCCGCCAGGCGCTGGCGTTCCACCACGGCAACCTCGTCCTCGCCATAGCGGCCTTCGACGTGGCGGATCTCGGCGCCCAGCGCGCGCATCACCTCGATCTTGTCGGGGGCGGCATGGTGGTCGACCACGGCGATGAAGCGCAGCCCGAACTCGATGGCCGCCAGCGCGAGGCCGATGCCGGTGTTGCCCGACGAGGACTCGATGACCACGCCGCCGCGCTGGAGCCGGCCGGACTTCAGCGCCGCCAGCACCATCGAGCGCGCCATGCGGTCCTTCATGCTGCCGCCGGGGTTGTTCTTCTCGATCTTCAGCAGCAGCATCGAGTTCTTCGCCGGCACCGGGATGCCCAGCATCGGCGTGCGGCCGATCAGGTCGGCCACCTTGGTGTGGATCGTGGTGTTCATCGTGATGTCGTGTGCTCCCTGTCGTCGTCGGGCCGAAGCTCGAAGCCGCCACCGGCGAGTGCGCGGGCGGCGGCGCGGCGCGGCATCGGGTGGCGGTGGAACTCGTTCTCCAGCAGGTCCATCTGGTAGCCGGCGGTGTTGGCCCACACCAGCAGGTCGCCTTCGCGCGGCAGCGTGTCGAAGGCCACCAGCCGGTTGGTGAGCACGTCCTCGTCGAGGCAGGAGTGGCCGGCGATCCAGGCCCGCACCGGCTGCGGCGCGCGGCGGGCCGGGCGCGTCGGTCCCGTGCTGATCAGCACCGGATCGACCAGGAATTCGGAGCCGAACCAGGTCTCGCAGGCGCTGAAGCTGCTGCCCTCGACGAACAGCACCCAGGTGCCGCCCGCCATCGCCTTGGCGCGGGCGATGCGAAAGACCGTCAGCCCGGCCTGGTCCGCCAGCGCGCGGCCGGGCTCCAGCGCCAGCTGCAGGCCGTTGGCGTTGAGGTAGCGGGCCACCGGCTGGCCGTCGCGGCAGGGGGATTCGAGCAGCAGGTCGAGCCAGGTGCCGGCGTCGATGCGGCCGCCGTAGGGATAGAAGGCCGCGGGCACCCGGCCGTGGCGGTAGTGCTGGGGGCCCTGGGCCTGCAGGAAGGCCTCGCTGGCCGCGGCGTCGACGTAGCGCACCGGCAGTCCGCCGCCGATGTCGATCAGGCGCGGCGCCAGGCCCAGCCGGCGCGCTGCGTCGGCATGGCCGGCCATGTCACGGATGGCCTCCGCGCGATGGACGTGTGAGTAACCAGGTAGATGAGCGTGGAAGCCTTCCAGCTCGACGCCGCCCGCGGGCCCGCGCGGCGCGCAGGCCAGGCGCCGCAGCGCGTGGCGGAGCTCGTCGTCGGCCATGCCGAAGCGGCTGGCGGCGGCCGGGCGCGGGCGGCAGC
>CAMLJY010000125.1 GCA_946480465.1 uncultured Burkholderiales bacterium | reverse complement strand
AAGGAGGCGCTCTCCTCCCTCGGGGAGGATGTCACGGAGTGACAGGAGGGCCGTCGGGTGAACCACCAGCTGCCGCTGCTGCGGGGCCATCGCGCCAGGGACCCGGTCGCCTGGCGCGGCGGCCAGGCCGTGCCGGCCGCACAGTTCGTTGCGGACGTGCAGGCCTTTGCCGCCGGCCTGCCGGCGCAGGCTGCGTGCGTGAACCTGTGCACCGACCGCTACGCCTTCGCCGTGGCCTTCGGCGCGGCGCTGCTGCGCGGGCGCCGCAGCCTGCTGCCGCCCAACGCCCGGCCGGAGACGCTGGCCGCGCTGCGCGCCGCGCATGGGCCGATGTTCGCCGCGACCGACGATCCTGCGCTGCGCCTGCCGGGCCTGGAGGTGCTGTGCGTGCCCGAGCCCGTGCCGGCAACCGCCCTCGCCAGCGCGCCGGCGCCGTCGGTCCCGGCCGTGCCGGCCGCGCTCGAGGCGGTCTGCCTGCTGACCTCCGGCTCCACCGGCCAGCCGCAGCCGCACGCCAAGACCTGGGGCATGCTGCACGCCAACACCGAAGGCGGCGTGCAGCGCCTGTGCGAGCTGCTGGGCCGGCCGGCGCTCGCGGGCCTGACGCTGGTGGCCACCGTGCCGCCGCAACACAGCTATGGCTTCGAGTCCAGCCTGCTGCTGGCGCTGCTGGGAGGCGCCGCCTTCCACGCCGGGCGGCCGTTCTACCCGGCCGACATCGCGGCCGCGCTGGCCGAGGTGCCGCGCCCGCGGGCGCTGGTGACCACGCCCTTCCACCTGAAGGCGCTGCTCGCGGCCGGCATCGAGCTGCCGCCTTGCGATCTGGTGCTCAGCGCCACCGCGCCGCTGTCGCCGCAGCTGGCGCGCGAGGCCGAGGCGCGCTTCGGCGGCGCGCTGATCGAGATCTACGGCTGCACCGAGGCCGGCCAGGTCGCCACCCGCCGCAGTGCCGAGACCGAGGTCTGGGCCACCTTCGGCGAGCTGCGCATCCGCCACGAACCGGCGCCGGCTCACGGCACGGGAGAGGGCGGGTCCGAGCGTTTCGTCGTCCAAGGCGGCCATGTGCTCGAGCCCACGCCGCTGGCGGACCTGCTGAAGCTGGAGGACGCGCGCCACTTCTACCTGCTGGGCCGGGCCAACGACCTGGTCCACGTGGCGGGCCGCCGCAGTTCGCTGGGCCACCTGAACTACCACCTCAACAGCATCGAAGGCGTGCAGGACGGCGCCTTCTGGCTGCCGGACGAGGTGCCCGACGACGTCGTCCGCCCGGTGGCCTTCGTCGTCGCGCCCGGGCTGAGCCGCGAGGCCATCGTCGCCGCGCTGCGCAAGCGGCTGGAGGCGCCTTTCGTGCCGCGCCGGGTCGTGCACGTGGCCGAGCTGCCGCGCGAAGCCACCGGCAAGCTGACGCGCGAGGCGCTGCGCCGTTTCGCGCAGGCGCAACTGGCGCTGGCAGGCTCGTAGTGCCGATGGCCGTGCCGCAGCCGCCGCAGGACCGGCCCCGCGACGCCACGGCACACGTGGTGCGCCGCCGCGTGCCGGTCGACCACCCGTCTTTCGCCGGCCACTTCCCCGGGCGGCCCATCCTGCCCGGCGTGCTGCTGCTGGCCGAGGTGATGGAAGCGCTGCGCGAGCGCGGTGACAGCGCCGCGGCGGCCGGCTGCGAGATCGCGTCGGCCAAGTTCCTGTCGCCGGTGCGGCCCGGAGACGAGCTGACGATCACTTTGCAGTGCAGCACCACCGGCTGGCGCTTCGACGTGCACGTCGGCACGACGCGTGCCGCGACTGGCAGCATCGCGCGGGCGGGGACGCCGGCATGAGCGCCCGCCCCGGACCCACCGCGCCCACCGCCCCCGCCTGGACCGCCGAGCGCGAGCGCAGCAGCGCCGGCCTGCTGAAGCTGATGAGCTGGATCGCGGTGCGCTGCGGCCGCCGCGTGTCGCGCGCCGTGCTGCACCTGATCAGCGCCTACTTCGTGCTGTTCGCGCCGGTCGCCCGCCGCGCCAGCGCGCGCTACCTGGCCCGGGTGCACGGCCGTCCGGCGCGCTGGCGCGAGATCTATGCCCACGTCTTCTGCTTCGCGGCCACCATCCTCGACCGCGTCTACTTCCTGCGCCGGCAGACCGGCTGGCTGCGGCTGACGGTGCGCGGCAGCGAGATGCTCGAGAACGTGCTGGCGGACGGGAAGGGCGCCTTCCTGGTCGGCGCGCACGTGGGCAGCTTCGAGGCGCTGCGCGTCGCCGGCCACGACCGGCCGGACCTGCGCATCTCGATGGTGATGTACCCGGACAACGCTCGGAAGATCAACGCCGCGCTGGCCGCCATCGCGCCCGACGCGGTGCCGGACATCATCGCGCTCGGCCGCCCGGAGTCGATGCTGCAGATCCGCGACCGCCTCGCCGAGGGCGCACTGGTCGGCATGCTCGGCGACCGCACGCTGCATGCCGAGTCGAACCGCGGCCAGCCGGTGCGCCTGCCCTTCCTGGGCGACGAGGTCGAGTTCAGCGACGGCCCCTTCCGCCTGGCCGACCTGCTGCGCCAGCGCATCGTCTTCATGGTCGGCCTGTACCTGGGCGGCGCGCGCTACGAGGTTCGTTTCGAGCCGCTGGCCGATTTCCGCCAGCGCCCGGCCGACGCCGCCGCCCGCGAGGCGCGCATCCGCGCCGCGCTGGCCGACTATGTGCGCCGCCTAGAATCCTTGTGCCGCGAACAGCCCTCCAACTGGTTCAATTTCCATGACTTCTGGCGCGATGACGAAGCGCGCTGACGAGCGCGGCAACACCCCGGCCCGGGCCGCGCGGCGCAGCCTGCTGCAGGCCGGACTGACGTTCGGGCTGGTGGCGGCGGCCACGGCCGTCATCGCCGGCCCCGCCCAGGCGCTGGCGGTGCCCGAGCTGATGGCGCTGCTGGCCCAGAAGCGCAGCGGCGAGGCCCGCTTCACCGAGCAGCGCCACGTCAAGGGCCTGGACGCGCCGCTGTCCAGCAGCGGCACCTTGAGCTTCGCGGCGCCCGACCGCTTCACCCGCCAGACCACCGCGCCGCGTTCGGAGAGCATGGTGGTCGAGGGCAACATCGTCACGCTGACCCGCAACGGCCGCACCCGCAGCCTGGCGCTCGATGCCTCGCCCGAGATGGAGGCCATCGTCGAGGCCGTGCGGGGCACGCTCACCGGCAACGCCGCCAGCCTGCAGCAGCACTTCAATCTGGCGGTGGCCGGCACGCCGGAGCAGTGGACGCTGGAACTGAAGCCCGCGACGCCGCGGCTCGCGGGGATGCTCGACAGCGTGCGCATCGCCGGCAGGCGCGGCGAACTGCGCACGGTGGAGATGCGCCTGGCCGATGGCGACCGCTCGCTGATGCAGATCGAGCCGGTGGGCGCCGCCGCCGCCGGCGCCTCGCGGCCGTAGCGCCGGTGGGGCAGACGCCGAAGCGGCGCGCCGCCGCGCTCGCGCTGTGGGTTGCCGCGATGCTGGCGGCGGTGCTGCTGATCGTGCGCACCCCGTTCTCGGCCGACCTGTCGGCCTTCCTGCCCGCCAGTCCCGAGCCGGCGCAGCGCGTGCTGATCGACCAGATCCACAGCGGCGTTGCCGCGCGCACGCTGATGCTGGGCATCGAAGGCGGCGATGCGCCGGCGCGGGCCGAGGCCTCGGGCCGCCTGGCGGCCGCGTTGCGCGCCAGCGGCCTCTTCGAGCAGGTGCACAACGGCGAGCTGGCCGGCTGGCAGGCGGCGGGCGAGTGGATCGTGCGGCACCGCTACCAGCTCAGCCCGGCCATGGAGCCGCGCCGCTTCACGCCCGAGGGCCTGCGCGAGGCCATCGACGAGACGCTGTCGCTGCTGGGTACGCCGGCCGGCGCGGCGGTGAAGCCGCTGCTGGAGATCGACCCGACCGGCGAGACCCAGCGCATCGCCGAGACCCTGCTGCCGGCCGATGCGCCGAAGACGGAGCAGGGCGTCTGGGTGTCGCGCCAGGCGCCGCGCGCGGTGCTGCTGGCGCAGGTGCGGGCCGCGGGGGCGGACCTGGATGCCCAGGCGGCGACGATCGGCCGCGTGCGGTCGGAGTTCCGGGCGCTGCAGGCCGCCATGCCGGCGCTGGGGCAGCTAAAGCTTGAAATGAGCGGCCCGCCGGTGTTCGCGGTCGACAGCCGCGAGCGCATCGAGACCGAGGTGGTCCACCTGGCGGTGGCCGGCACCATCGTCATCGGCCTGCTGCTGGTGCTGGCCTTCGGCGCGCTGTCGGCGCTGCCCGTGGCCTTCCTGCCGGTGGCCAGCGGGGTGGTCGCCGGCATTGCCGCGGTGGCGCTGGTCTTCGGCAACGTGCATGGCATGACGCTGGGCTTCGGCAGCACGCTGATCGGCGAGGCCGTGGACTATGCGATTTATTACCTGATCCAGGCCCGCGGCGCGCACCAGGCCGGCACCGGCTGGCGGCACTGGCTGGCGCAATCCTGGCCGACGGTGCGCCTGGGCGTGCTGACCTCGATCTGCGGCTTCGCGGCGCTGGTCTTCTCCGGCTTCCCCGGCCTGGCGCAGCTGGGGGTGTTTTCCATCGCCGGCCTGGTCGGTGCCGCGCTGGCCACGCGCTGGGTGCTGCCGGCGCTGCGGCCGGACGGCGCCTCGGGGCAGGGGCTGCGCCGCGGCCTGGGGCGCGGTGCCGGCCATGCCATCGCCGGACTGCAGCGCGCCCGGTTGCTGCCGTGGGCCGCCACCGCGGTGGCCGCCGCGGGCCTGGCCTGGGCCGCTGCGCAGCGCTCGACCCTGTGGGCAGGCGACCTGACCGCGCTGAGCCCGGTGCCTGCCGCCGCACTGGCGCGCGACGCCGAGCTGCGGGCCGACCTGTCGGCCAGCGATGCGCGGACGCTCGTGGTCGTCGGCGGGCCGAGCGCCGAAGCGGCGCTGCAGGCCGCCGAGCAGGCCGCGGCCCGCCTCGATCCGCTGATGGCCGCCGGCCGCCTCGCCGGCTACGACAGCCCCGCGCGCTGGCTGCCCAGCCAGGCGACGCAGCGCGCGCGCCTGGCCAGCCTGCCCGACGAGCCCACGCTGAAAGCCCACCTGGCACAGGCCACCGCCGGCGGTCCGCTGCCGGCCGAGCGCCTCGCGGCCTTCATCGCCCAGGCGCAGGCCGCACGGGCGCAGGCGCCGGTCGATGCCGCGGCGCTGGCCGGCACGCCGCTGAAGCCGCTGGTCGATGCGCTGCTGTTCCAGCGCGGCGGCGCCGGCCCCGCGCACTGGACCGCGCTGCTGCCGCTGCAGCCGGGGGCCCAGCCGGTCGACACCGCGGCGCTGAAGCAGGCGCTGGCCGGCTTGCCAGGCTTGCAGGTGGTCGACATCAAGCACGAGCTGGACAGCCTGTACCAGCGCTACCTGCACGAGGCGCTGTGGCAGTCACTGCTGGGCGCGGCTGCGGTGGTGGCGCTGCTGGCCGTGGTGCTGCGCTCCGGCCGGCGCCTGTGGGCAGTGTGCCTGCCGCTGGCGCAGGCGGTGCTGCTGACGCTGGCCGGGCTGGTGGCCGCCGGCGTGCCGCTGGGCATCCTGCACCTGGTCGGACTGCTGCTCGTCGTCGCCGTGGGCTCCAACTACGCGCTCTTCTTCGACCAGCTCGCCCAGGGCGGGCCGGCCGACGAGGACACCCTGGCCTCGCTGGTGCTCGCGAACCTGACGACCGTGGTGTCCTTCGGCCTGATCGCGGTCTCCGAGATTCCCGCGCTCGCGGCGATCGGCCAGGTCGTCGCCCCCGGGGCCTTGCTGGCGCTGCTGCTCGCGGCCGCCAGCCTGCCGCGCACCGCCGTCGCGTCCGACTGACGCTTCCCTGCAAGTTGGGGGATGTCCCGCTCCGACGGACCCCGGGGAGGCGATGCCTGCATGGGAAAATCCGCGCCTTTCGCCGCGTCCGTCCCGACCCCGTGTGGGCCGTCGAACGTGCATCCTGTTCTCCCGCGTTGCGCTCCCGCTTGTCCTTGAAGCCTGAACCGTTCGACGGCGTCCGCTACAGCCCCTTGCTGAAGGCCAGCGCGGTGGTCCACCTGCTGGCCATCGGGGCCTGGGCCTGGCGGCCCGCGCTGTGGCCGCAGGCGCTGGGCGCGCTGGCGCTGAATCATGCGCTGATCACCGCCGCCGGGCTGTGGCCGCGCGCCCGCCTGCTGGGCCCCAACATCACGCGCCTGCCGGCCGCCGCCGCCGCGCGGCGCGAGGTGGCGCTGACGATCGACGACGGCCCCGACCCGGAGGTGACCCCGGCGGTGCTGGACCAGCTGCAGCGCGCCGGCGCGCGCGCCACCTTCTTCTGCATCGCCGAGCGCGCCGCGCGCCACCCGGGGCTGGTGGCCGAGATCCTGGCCCGCGGCCACAGCGTGCAGAACCACAGCCACGTGCACCGCCACAACTTCTCGCTGCTGGGACCGCGCGGCTTCGAGCGCGAGGTTTCACGGGCGCAGGCGCAGCTCCAGTCGCTGACCGGCCAGGTCCCGCGCTTCTTCCGCGCGCCGGCCGGCCTGCGCAATCCCTTCCTGCAGCCGGTGCTGGCCCGCCACGGCCTGGTGCTGACCAGCTGGACGCGCCGCGGCTTCGACACCCGCGAGCGCGATCCCCAGCGCGTACTGCAGCGCCTGACGCGCGGCCTGGCGGCCGGCGACGTGCTGCTGCTGCACGACGGCCATGCCGCGCGGGCGGCGGACGGCCGCGCCGTGGTGCTGCACGTGCTGCCGGCGCTGCTGGACCAGCTGCGCGCGGCCGGCCTCGTCGCCGTCACGCTGCCACAGGCCTTCTCGACTCCACCGCAAGCGGCGCCCGCCCGGCCCGCGGCCGCGCCCTTGCCGACCCGATGAACTCTGCCGTCCTGCCTTCCTCCGCCCCCGTGCCACCGCGCAATGCCGAGACCGATGCCGCCTGGCGTGCCCTGCACGAGGCCGCGTGCGCGCCGTACCGCCGTGCGGGCCGCTTCGCCTGGCACTTCGCCCGCGGCAAGCTCGGCCGCGACCCGGTGTTCCGCGGCCTGCTCGAACGCGGCGGCCTGAAGCCGGGGGCCCACGTGGTCGACATCGGCTGCGGCCAGGGGCTGCTGGCCAGCCTCTTCGCCGCCATCGACGCCCAGGCCGCAGGCTGGCCTGCCAGCTGGCCGGTGGCGCCTGTGGGCTGCACCTACACCGGCATCGAGCTGATGCCGCGCGACGTCGCGCGCGCCGAGGCCGCGGTGGGCAAGCTGCCCAGCCGCCCGCGCTTCATCTGCGGCGACATGCGCGAGGTGCCGCTGCCCGCCTGCGACACCGTCGTGATCCTCGACGTGCTGCACTACGTCGACCACGCCGCGCAGGCGGCGCTGCTGCAGCGCGTGCATGCCGCGCTGCGCCCCGGCGGCCGGCTGCTGCTGCGGGTGGGCGATGCCGCCCGCCGGCGCGGCTTTCTCGTCAGCCAGTGGGTCGACCGCATCGTCACGATGGTGCGTGGCCACAGCGTGCCGCCCACCTGGGGCCGCACGCTGCCGGAGTGGACCGCGCTGCTGTCGTCGCAGGGCTTCGCGGTGCAGCCGGTGCCGATGAGCCAGGGCACGCCCTTCGCCAACGTGCTGCTGGTGGCCGATCGCGCGCCGGCGCTGGCGGCACCGGCGCCGTCGGCATGAAGCCGATGAGCCCGCTGGCGATCAGCGCCTTCAGCGCCAGCAGCGCCCTCGGCACCGGACAGGCCGCCACGCTGGCCGCGCTGCGCGAGGGCCGCGGCGGCCTGCGCCACGCCGGCTTCGACCTCATCGAGGCGCCGATGTGGCTCGGCGAGGCGCCCGGCGTCGACGAGGAACGCCTGCCGCCGCCGCTCGCCGCCTGGGACTGCCGCAACAACCGCCTGGCCTGGCAGGGCCTGCAGGCCGATGGCTTCGCCGCCCGGGTCGACGCCGCCCGGCAGCGCCACGGCGCGCACCGCATTGCGGTGCTGCTGGGCACCAGCACCTCGGCCATCCTGCAGACCGAGATCGCCTACCGCCATCGTGACGCGGCCACGGGCGCGCTGCCGGCCGACTTCCGCTACCCGCAGACGCACAGCACCGGCTCGGTCGCCGCCTTCGTGCGCGAGGCACTCCGGCTGCAGGGCCCGGCGGCGGTGGTGTCCACCGCGTGTTCGTCCGGCGCCAAGGTCTTCGCCCAGGCTGCGCGCTGGATCGAACTGGGCCTGATCGATGCCGCCGTGGTCGGCGGCGTCGACAGCCTGTGCCTGACGACCTTGTGCGGCTTCAATGCGCTCGAACTGCTGTCGCCGCAGATCTGCCGGCCCTGGGATGGCGGGCGCCGCGGCCTGTCGATCGGCGAGGCCGCGGCCTTCGCGCTGCTGGAGCGCGAGGCCGACGCGCCCGCCTGGCTGCTCGGCTGCGGCGAGAGCAGCGACGCGCACCACATGAGCACGCCCCATCCCGAGGGCGCCGGCGCCGTCGCCGCGATGCGGCAGGCGCTGGCCAGCGCAGGCCTGGCCGCCACCGACCTCGACTACCTGAACCTGCACGGCACAGGCACGCCCAGCAACGACGCGGTCGAGGACCTGGCGGTGACCGGGGTGTTCGGCGACACGCTGCCCTGCAGCTCGACCAAGGGCGCGACCGGCCACACGCTGGGCGCGGCCGGAGCGCTGGAGGCGGTGATCTCGGTGCTGGCGCTGCAGCACGGCCTGCTGCCGGGGGGCTTGAACCGCCAGTCGCCGGACCCGGCGCTGCGCTGCCGCTACCTGGATGCGCCGCGCGCGGCGACGCCGCGTCGCGTGGCCAGCAATTCCTTCGGCTTCGGCGGCAGCAATGCCTGCCTGGTCTTCGGCCGGAGCGCTGCATGAGTCGCCAGCCAGTAACCTTCGAAGTGAGCGTGCGCGGCGTCGGCCTGCTGGGTCCGGGCCTGGCCGACTGGAACGCGGCGGCGCCGGTGCTGGCCGGCCTGCAGCCGTGGCAGCATGCGCCCGCCGCCGTCCCGCCGCCGGCGCGCCTGCCACCCACCGAGCGCCGCCGCGCCGGCACGATCGTCAAGCTGAGCTTCGCGGTGGCCGAGCAGGCCGTGGCTGCGTCGGGCGCCGATCCCGAGTCGCTGGCGACGGTGTTCGCCTCCAGCGGCGCCGACACCGCCAACTGCCACGCGCTGTGCGAGGCGCTGGCCCAGCCCGAGCGCGTCGTCTCGCCGACGCGCTTCACGAACTCGGTGCACAACGCCGCGGCGGGCTATTGGCACATCGCCACCGCCTGCCGTGCGGCCTCGACCAGCCTGGCGGCCTTCGATGGCAGCTTCTGCGCCGGCCTGCTCGAGGCGGCCGCGCAGGCCGCATCCACCGGCGAGCCGGTGCTGCTGGTGGCGGCGGACCAGCCTTACCCGCAGCCGCTGCACGACGCCCGGCCCCTGCCGGAGGCTTTCGGCGTGGCGCTGGTGCTGGGGCCGGCGGCCGGGCCGGCGCCGGTGGCCCGGCTGCGGCTGGCCCTGCGGCCGGCGGCCGGCCTCCCACTGACGCCCTGTGCGCCGGCGGGTCTCGAGGCGCTGCGGCGCGGCATTCCCGCCGCGCGCGGCCTGCCGCTGCTCGAAGCCCTGGCGCGCCAGGGCAGGCCGCAGACGCTGACGCTGGACTACCTGGACGGCCTGGCGCTCGGGGTGATGGTCGATGCCGGTGGGGCGCCCCGATGAGCGCCCCGGCCACGCTCGACCGCGCCGGCATCGCCGAGCGCATCCCGCACCAAGGCCGCATGTGCCTGCTGGATCGCCTGGTCGCATGGAGCACGGAGGGCATCGATTGCCGCAGCGCCAGCCACCGCGATGCGGACAACCCGCTGCGCAGCGCCGGCGGCCTGCTCGCGCCCTGCGCGATCGAGTACGCCGCGCAGGCCATGGCCTTGCACGGCTCGCTGGTGGCGCCGGCCGGGGACGCTCCGAAGCCGGGTTATCTCGCCAGCGTGCGCCAGGTGCGCCTGTCCGTCGCGACCCTGCATGACGTGCCCGGCGAACTGCAGGTGCGCGCCACCCGGCTGGCGGGTGATGCGCGCCAGATCCTCTACCAGTTCAGCGTCGGCGACGATGGCGGCCACGTGCTGGCCGAAGGCCGCGCCACCGTGGTGCTGAACGCGCTGCCGGAGTGAGCCCATGACCGACATCCCTCTGCCGCTGGCCGGCAAGCGCGCGCTCGTCACCGGCGCCAGCGGCGCCCTGGGCCAGGCCATCGCCCGGCGCCTGGCGCGCGACGGCGCGACGCTGCTGCTGCATGCCAACCGCGGCGCCGAGACGATCGAGGCGCTGGCCGCCGAGCTGCGCGCCGCCGGCGGCGCGGCCGAATGCCACGTCTTCGACGTCGCCGATGCCGAGGCCTCGCGCGCCGCCACCGAGCGCATGCTGGCCGGCGGGCCGGTGCAGGTCATCGTCAACAACGCCGGCGTGCACGACGATGCCGTGTTCCCGGGCATGGGCGCGCCGCAGTGGCACCGCGTGATCGACGTGTCGCTGCACGGCTTCTTCCACGTCACCCAGCCGCTGGTGCTGCCGATGCTGCGCACCCGCTGGGGGCGCATCGTCAACATCAGCTCGGTGGCGGCGCTGATGGGCAACCGCGGCCAGGTGAACTACGCCGCGGCCAAGGGTGCGCTGAACAGCGCCACCAAGGCCTTGTCGCTGGAGGTGGCCAGCCGCGGCGTGACGGTGAACGCCGTGGCGCCCGGGATCATCGCGTCGCCGATGGCCGACGCCAGCTTCGACGCCGCCGCCATCGCGCAGCTGGTGCCCGCCAAGCGCGCCGGCCGGCCGGACGAGGTGGCCGACCTGGTCGGCTTCCTCTCCAGCCCGATGGCCGCGTACATCAGCGGCCAGGTCATCGCGATCAACGGCGGAATGTGTTGATCCCCGGCCGGCGCCGGCTCAGCATTCTCAATGCTGGAAGGGCGGCAGCCGCAGCAGCCGCCGGACCAGCAGCACCGGCAGGCGCAGCAGGAATTCGAGCACCAGCCGGGTGTGCATCCAGGTCAGCAGCAGGTTGTCGCGGCCGTACTTGAAGTGCGAGATGCCGCCGTCCTCGGGGCGCGGGTACTTCACCGGCGCGTCGATGTTGACCGGCTTGATGCCGCGCCAGGCCAGGCGCACGACCGCCTCGG
>CAMLJY010000124.1 GCA_946480465.1 uncultured Burkholderiales bacterium | reverse complement strand
AGCGTGCCCACCGGCTGCGAGCTGCCCACGCTGCAGCAGGCCGAGGCCGGCACCGGCGCCCGCGTGGCGCAGGCGCTGCAGTGCGGCGGCGCGGACACCGCGGCCTGCCTGCGCGCCAAGCCGATGGCCGACGTGGTGCGCGCCGTGCCCGGCAGCTTCGGCATGCAGCCGCGGCTGTACGGCCCGGTGGTGGACGGCCGCCACGTGCCTGAGCAGCCCATCGCCGCCATCGAACGGGGCGCCCATGCCGCGGTGCCGGTGATCATCGGCAACACCACCCAGGAAACCATGCAGTGGGCTGGCGGCATGGGGCCGGTGAGCGACGCCGCCAGCTACCAGGCCGCGCTGGCCAAGGTCTTTGGCGCCGAGGTGACGGCGCGCATCATGGCCATCTACCCGCTGGGGGCCTATCCAACGCCGCATGCCGCGCTGATGCAGCTGACCACCGACAGCTTCTTCACCTGCCAGAGCCGCCGGGTGGCACGCAGCCTGGCCCGCAGCCAGGCGCAACCGGTGTACCGCTACCTCTACGCGCACGGCCTGGACAACGATGCCGAGCAGCGCGCGCTGGGCGCCGTGCACACCATCGAGCACGTGATGTTCTTCCCCTGGCAGGGCCGCTACCAGCCCACCGCGGCCGACCGCGCGGTGCAGGCGGCGATGGTCAAGCGCTGGGCCGGCTTTGCCGCCACGGCCGATCCGGCCGCCGCCGGCGGCGCGGACTGGAGCCCGGCGCACCCGGCCGACCGCTACCTCTGGATCGGCGCGGCCACCGAAGCGCGCCAGGGCGACGGCGGCGCGCACTGCGACTTCTGGGACAGCGTGCGGCTGCCATCGCCGCACCTCTGAGCACGGTACGCACGGGCAGACAGGCTACAGTGCGCCCGCACCCTGCTGGAGGCCCCGATCATGTTCCCTTCCGATCTCGACGATGACGCCCGAAGTGCGCAGCAGCGCGACGGGCTGACGCGCCGCCGGTTCCAGGCCGCGATGCTGGCCGTGGGGGCCGCGGCGACGGCACCGCTGGCCGCGCTCGCCGCCGCCGGACCACCGGTGGTGCTGGGCATCGACGGCGAGTTCGGGCTCGACAACAGCACCTCCGCGCAGGCGGTGGAACTGGGCGTGAAGGTCGCGGTCGAGCAGATCAACCAGGCCGGCGGCGTGCTCGGCGGCCGGCCGCTGGCCATCGTCACCAAGGACCACCGCTCCATTCCGGCCCGCGGCATCCGCAACATCGAAGAGTTCGCGGCCATGCCCGAGGTGCTGGCGGTCTTCGGCGGCCGCTTCAGCCCGGTGGTGATCGAGCAGCTGCCGCTGCTGAAAGCCACCCGCATGCCTTTCCTGGCGGTGTGGTCCGCGGCCGACGTCATCGTCGACAACGGCAGCGTGCCGAACTATGCGTTCCGCCTCTCGCTGCGCGACGGCCTGGCCATGCCGTTCATGATGGATCAGGCCCGGCGCCGCGGCATCGAGCGCGTGGGCCTGCTGCTGACCAACACCTCCTGGGGCCGCAGCAACCAGGCTGCGGTCGAGAAGTACGCGGCCACGCAGCGCCAGCCCCAGGTCATCGGCACCGCCTGGTACAACTGGCAGGAACGCACGCTGATCGACAAGTACCACAAGCTCATCGACGCCGGCGCCCAGGCCGTGCTGCTGGTGGCCAACGACGACGAAGCCGCAGTGCTGGTGCGCGAGATGGCCGCGCTGCCGCGCGACAAGCGCGTGCCGGTGCTGAGCCACTGGGGCGTCACCGGCGGCCGCTTCGCGCAGGCCGCCGGCGCGGCGCTGCGCGACGTGGATTTCAGCGTCATCCAGACCTTCAGCTTCTTCAATGCCCGCCAGCCGGGGCTGGACCGCTTCATGGCCACCGCGCGCCAGTTCAACATCAAGCGCATCGAGGACATCGAGAGCCCGGTCGGCGTGGCCCACGCCTATGACATGACGCACATCCTGGCCAAGGCCATCAACCTCGCCGGCCGGGCCGACCGCAGCGCCGTGCGCGACGCGCTGGAGCGCGTGCCCTCGCATGACGGTCTGATCAAGCGTTATTCACCCCCCTTCACCGCCCAGCGGCACGAGGCCCTGGGCCCGGCCGAACTGCTGATGGCGCGCTACCGCGAGGACGGCGTCATCGTGCCCATCGCCACCACCGCGCGCAGCGCCACCGGCGGAGCACCGCCGCCCGGCAGTGCGGCTTCCGCCGGCCGCGCCGCCGCGCGATAGGCGACGGCATGCGGCGCTGGATCCCCGCCAGCCTGGCCGGCCGCTTCGCGCTCGCTTCGGCCGGCCTGGCGGCGGTGGCCGTGCTGCTGATCTCCGTGGCCTCGTGGTGGCTGCTGAACCGGCAGCATGAACGCGCGGCCGAGGCGCTGGCCACGCACGAGCGCCAGGCCCGCGCCGCCGCGCTGGGGGCCGACCTGCGCGCACTCACCGCGCGCATGTCCGAGATCGCCGGCAGCACGCTGCTGGCGACGGGGCTGGTCGACAGCGCCGGGCGCGAGACCTACCTGGCGCCCTTCCTGCAGGGCATCCGCCAGGTCAACGGCATCCCGGTGCAGGTGCTGTTCACCGATTTCCAGGGCCGCGAGATCGCCAGCAATGGCCAGGCCCACTTCTCGCCCGAACAAACCACGTGGCTGCAGCGCATGATCGAGCAGGGCCGGCCCACCGCGGCGATCTTTCCGTCGCCCCAGGGCGACGAGCTGGTCGCGATGGAGCCGATGATCTATGCCCGCACCCGATCGCCAGAGGGCGCGGTGCTCTACAAGGTGGCGCTGCGCGACCTGGACCGCGGCGCCGCGCTGCGGCTGGAGTGGGGCGAGGCGCAGGCCGCCACGGCACCTGCCCAGCCCGTGCCGGTGCCGGCGGTGCTGGAGCCGCTGCGGTTCCGCGTGCGCGACACGGCCGCCGCGCCGGCCGAGGGCATGCGCGCGCCGCTGCCGCTGGTCCACATCGCGCTCATTGCCGCCGGCCTGTTCGCGTTGGTGGTGGTGGCCGGCTGGCGCCTGGCCCGCTTGCTAACGGCTGACGTGCACGGCCTGCAGGCCTTCGCCGGCACGCTGGTGGGCAGCGGCCTGGGCACCGAGCGCGCGCCCGACGGCGGCAGCGCCGAAGCATCCGGGCTGGCACGCGCGATCAATGCCATGCTGGATCGGCTGAACGAGCAGCATGCGACGCTGCTGGCCGAGCGCGAGAAGCTCACCCGGCTGACCGACGCACTGCAGTCGGCCGACCGCAAGAAGGACGAGTTCCTGGCGATGCTGGGCCACGAACTGCGCAACCCGATGGCCCCGATCAGCGCCGGCGCGCACCTGCTGAAGATGATCCCCGGCAGCGACCCGCGCGTGGTGCGCACCAGCGACATGATCGCGCGCCAGGTGCGGCAGATGACGCGCATCGTCGACGACCTGCTCGACGTCTCCCGCGTCACCCGCGGCCTGGTCACGCTGGAGCGCGCGCCGCTGGACCTGCGCGAGGTCATCCACGCCGCGGTCGAACAGGCGCGGCCGCTGCTCGATGCCCGCCGCCAGGCACTGACGCTGAGGCTGCCGGCCGAGCCCATTGGCGTATACGGCGACCAGGCCCGGCTGGTGCAGGTGGTCGGCAACCTGCTGAGCAACGCGGTGCGCTACACGCCGGAGCGCGGCTCGATCATCGTCGCCGCCTGGGCCGAAGAAGACCACGCGGTGGCCGCGGTGCAGGACAACGGCATGGGCATCGCGCCGGCGCTGATGCCGGAGGTGTTCGACCTGTTCACGCAGGGCTCGCGCAGCGTCGATCGAAGCCAGGGCGGCCTGGGCCTGGGGCTGGCGCTGGTCAAGCACCTGGTCGAGCTGCACGGCGGGCAGGTCGAGGCCACCAGCGAAGGGCAGGGCCGCGGCGCCACCTTCACGGTGCGGCTGCCGCTGGCGCGGCTGCCGACGGTGCAACCCGCGTCCGGCGGGGCCAGCGCGCCGGCACGGCCGGCAGACAGCGCCGGCGCCGGTCCGCTCAACATCCTGATCGTCGACGACAACGTCGATGCCGCCCAGGCGCTCGGCGACTGGCTGCGGCTGCAGGGCCACCAGGTGCACGCGGTGCACGACGGTGCCGCCGCGCTGGCCTGCGCGGGCCCCGGCGCCGACGCCGTGGATGCCTGCATCATCGACATCGGCCTGCCGCGCATGGACGGCTGGGAACTGGCCGGCCGCCTGCGCGACGCCCCCGCCACCGCCCACGCGCTGCTGATCGCGCTGAGCGGCTACGGCCAGCCGGCCGACCGCGAACGCTCGGCGCAGGCCGGCTTTGCCCAGCACCTGGTCAAGCCGCCGGACGTGGAGCGGCTGGCGGAGATCCTGCGGGCGATCCGCCGCGCCGCGAGTCCCGCCGACGGACGCTCACTTTGAATGCCACGCATCGAGACCGGAGCATCACCATGACCGAGACGACCACGCCGACATCCCTGCTCGAAGGCTCCTGCCACTGCGGAGCCGTGCGCCTCAGGCTGCCCGCCGCCCCGGAGAAGGCGACCAGCTGCAACTGCTCGCTCTGCCGGCGGCTCGGCGGGCTGTGGGTGTACTGCGAATTCGGCACGGTCGAAGTGAGCGGCCATCCCGAGCACACGCAGGAGTACGTGTGGGGCGACAAGACGCTGCGCACCGTGCGCTGCCGGCACTGCGGCTGCGCCACGCACTGGGAGCCGCTGGCGCCCGAGCCCGGTGCCAAGCACGGCGTGAACCTGCGCAACTTTCCGCCAGAGCTGGTGCAGTCGGTCACCGTGCGGCACTTCGACGGCGCGGACACCTGGACCTTCCTCGACTGAGCAGCCCGCATGCGCCTCACCGCCTGGCTTCCGCCGTTCACCGACGCGCAATTCGAGGCGCTGGCGCAGCTGTCGGCGCTGGTGTTTCGCGGCCCCGCCATCGACCACCGCTGGCGCCTGTCCCGCATGCCAGACGCCAGCGTCTTCGTCGCGCACGAAGGCGAGCAATTGATGGCCTTCAAGGCGGGCTACGCGATCACCGAGCACCGGTACTACAGCTGGCTGGGCGGCGTGCACCCGGACGGCCGCCGCCGCGGCATCGCCACCCGGCTCGCGCATGCGCAGCACCGCTGGCTGGCGGAACGGGGCTACGCGACGGTCGAGACCGCCAGCCGCGCGGAGAACCAGGCGATGGCCCGCTTGAACCTTGCACTGGGATTCCGCGTCGAGGGCACGAAGAACGAAACGCAGGGCATGAAGGTCCTGTGGGCGAAGCACCTGGCCGCGTGATGCCGTGACCACGCTCGTGCTGCTGCCGGGCCTGGACGGCACGGGAGACCTGTTCGAGGCGCTGCGCACGC
The DNA here is from genome assembly GCA_946480465.1 of uncultured Burkholderiales bacterium. Next base: position 6,137 of record CAMLJY010000124.1, on the reverse strand, counting down.
AGCTGTCGCCCACGATCGCGGTGCGGGTGCTGTCCTATCCCGGCGACGCGATGCTCGACCACGGCCAGCTCGCCGACCTCGTGATGGCGCAGCTGCCGCGACGCGGCCCATTCGCGCTGCTGGGCGAGTCCTTCTCCGGGCCGGTCGCGGCGGCGGTGGCCGCGCGCTGCGCGCCCACGGCGCTGGTGCTGGCCTGCTCGTTCGTGCACAGCCCGCACCCGCGCCTGCGAGCGCTCGCGCCGCTGCTGGCCTGGCTGCCGCGCCCGTCCCGCCTGATCGGGCCACTGAGCTGGGCCTTGATGGGCCGGGACGCCACGCCCGAATGGCGCGGCGCGCTGGCGCAGGCTCTCGAGCGGGTGGACCCGGCGGTGCTGCGCTTCCGCGCCGGCCTGGCGCTGCGCGCGGATGCCCGCGCCCACCTGGCGGCCGTGACCTGCCCGGTGCTGTACCTGCAGGCCACGCGCGACCGCGTGATCCGGCCCCGCTGTGCGCAAGACGTGCTGCGGGCGCAGCCGCGCACCGTCGTCGTGCCGATCGCCGGACCGCACTTCCTGCTGCAGACGAAGGCTGCCGAGGCCGCGCGTGCGATCGAAGCCTTTCTCGGTAGCATGGGGCCCCGAACCGGGCGTGATCAATAGCTTTCGACAAGAGCGTCCATCGACGCCCGCCGCCGGCATGCCAGGCCCGGGCACGGTGGCGCCGCTGCTGGCATTTCCCCGCACAAGATGCGCTGAATCAACTCGACGGAAGGGCAAGGAATGGTCTGGAGTCCAAGGGGAGCGTGGCTGCTGACGGCCACCTGGCTGGCGTTGCCCGGCGCCTTCGCCGCAGAGCTGCCGCCCGAGCCGACCGAAGTGCAGGTGCGCGCCGAATACGACGCCACCCGCGACGCCTGGACCAGCCGCTACGCCGACGAGCACGAATACGACGTGCGCCACATCCTGGTGGCTTCGGAGGCCGAGGCGAAGGCGGTGCTCGAGCGCATCGCGGGGGGCGAGAAGTTCGAAGACCTGGCACGCAGCCTTTCGAAGGACGCCGCCTCGGGCGCCAAGGGCGGATCCCTGGGATGGTCCTTGCCCGTGTACTACGTCCAGCCGTTCGCGGACGGCATGAAACAGCTGCGTCCGATGGGCATGTCGCGCGAGCCGGTGCGCACGGTCTTCGGCTGGCACGTGATCCAGGTGCTCGGCATCCGCAAGCCGGTCTTCCCCGCCTATGAAGAACTGGAGGACCGCGTGCGCAGCACGCTGCGGCAGCACTGGCTGGAGTACGACCAGTCGAGCATCTTCACCCGCGAGGTGGAGCAGCGTTCGATCGTGAACCGCGGCGAGAAGACCTTCTTCCAGTACCGCGAGCGCGTGACCTTTGGCGCGCAACCCGAGCGCAGGGCACGGGCCATCCAGGCCGTGGTCGATTGCGGGCGCAAGGAACGCGCGGATCTCGCCCCCGATGGCTCGTTCGAGATGCGGACGATCTACGATGGCACCGCGCAGGACCGGCAGATGCGACTCGTCTGCGAGCGGGCAGCCCACCTGGCGAGCGCGGCACGGGCCGCGGCCCGCGCCGATTCATCCGTGGACGCAGACTTGGGCTGCGACGCCCCATCGCCGCGGCAACCCGCGGGCACAGGGCAGGAACGGTCATTCCCCGGCGCCACGGTGGTGGTGCGCGGTGAAGTCACCGCGCCGGCCGGCGCCATCGGCGCTGTCTTCGTCGACGTACCGTCCGGCTTCGCATCGATCGACAACGCGGCCGTGAGGGCGTTCCAGGCCATGCAATGCAAACCGCGCACGGCGCTGCAGGCGTCGCAGTGGGTGCAGCGCTCGTTCGTGTTCCCGGCCGCGGGCGTCGCGCACATCAGGCGGCTCCCTGCCGTCGACGCCTCCCCCAGCCAAGCAGGCGGCGCATCGGCGCCCGCCCCGCAGCGGCCCGACGGCACGCCTGCCCCTCGGCCCCGGCGATGAGCCCGCGGACAATGCCGCGATGTCCCGCGCCGAACGACTTCTGTCGCTGATCCAGCTGCTGCGCCGCCACCGGCGGCCGGTGAGTGGGGCGGCGCTGGCGGGGGAGCTGGGCATCAGCCTGCGCACGCTGTACCGCGACATCGCGAGCCTGCAGGCCCAGGGCGCGGCGATCGATGGAGCGCCCGGCTTCGGCTACGTGCTGCAGCCCGGCTTCATGCTGCCGCCGTTGATGTTCACGCCGGACGAGATCGAGGCGCTGGTGCTCGGCTCGCGCTGGGTGGCCGACCGTGCCGACCCCCGCCTGGGCGGCGCCGCGCGGCAGGCGATGGCCAAGATCGCGGCGGTACTGCCGCCCGAGGCTCGGCAACTGCTCGACGGCTCGTCGCTGATCGTCGGCCCCGCCGTGGATCCGCCGGCGCCGGGCGAGCCGTCCGCCGGCGACGCCGGCCTGTCGACGCTGCGCCTGGCCATCCGTGACGAGCACAAGCTGGCGCTGCGCTACCGCGACGCCCAGGGCCGGGAGACGGAACGCACGGTGTGGCCGATCGCGCTCGGCTTCTTCGACCGCGCGCGGGTGCTGGTGGCCTGGTGCGAGCTGCGGCAGCAGCTGCGCCACTTCCGCACCGACCGCATCACCGCCCTCGACGCGACCGGGCAGCGCTACCCGCGGCGGCGCCAGGTGCTGCTGCGCGAATGGCGCGAGGCCGAGGGCATCGCCGCGCCCTGACCCCGCCGGCGGCAAGCCGCCTCCGATGGCCCGCTGCTGCCAGAAACTGACAGGGTGCCCGCGCACCATGCAGGCCTTCCCAACGACACAGCACGAGGCTGGCATGCAAGACACCCCCTTCACCCTGTTGTACGTGGCCGACCCGGAGGCCAGCGCGCGCTTCTACGCCGGCCTGCTGGACCGGCCGGCGGTCGAGGCCTCGCCGACCTTCGCGATGTTCGCGCTCGGCCCGGGCGCCATGCTAGGCCTGTGGAAGCGCGACACGGTGGTGCCGGCCGCGGCCGGCACACCCGGCGCCGGCGAACTGGCGCTGGCAGTGGATGGCCGGGCGGCCGTGGACGCTCGCTTCGCACGTTGGCAGGCGCTCGGCTGCACCGTGCTGCAGGCGCCGGTGGCGCTGGATTTCGGCTACGCCTTCACGGCCCAGGATCCCGACGGGCACCGCCTGCGGGTGTTCGCGCCGGAGGGCCGCTGACATGGCGGACGCCCGGTGCTGGTTGGGGGTGGCGTCGGCGGAGCACGTGCGCCGCGGCCGCCGGGAGGGCTTCATGCAGGTCTGCCACGGCAAGGCCGCGCCGCTGCGGCGCATCCGGCCCGGGGACCGCGTCGTCTACTACTCGCCCACCGTGCACTTCGGCGGCAAGGACCGGCTGCAGGCCTTCACCGCGCTCGGCACGGTGCAGCCCGGCGAGCCGTATGAAGTGGACATGGGCGAGGGCTTCCGGCCATTCCGGCGCGACGTCACCTGGGAAGAGGACACCGCCGACGCGCCGATCGCGCCGCTGCTGGGGCAGCTGTCGTTCACGGCCGGCCGGTCGAACTGGGGCCAGGCCTTCCGCTTCGGGCTGCTGCCCGCGACGCCGCAGGACCTGCGGCTGATCGCGGAGGCCATGCGCCAGCGGCCGCCGGCTCCTGCGGCCGCCGACCGCGGGCGCATCGCCGCCTGAATCCCGCGGCGATCCTGCGCTTCACAGCGACCTGAGGAACGCGATCACCGCCTCGCGGTCCTTGGCCGGCAGCGCCTCGAACGCGGCGCGGCTCCGGTCGGCCTCGCCACCGTGCCAGAGGATGGCCTCCAGCAGCGTGCGGGCACGCCCGTCGTGCAGATAACGTGTTTGGTCCTCGCCACCTTGAACGGCCGCCGTCAGGCCGATGCCCCACAGCGCCGGCGTGCGCCAGTGGCGGCCGCTGGCGCGGCCTTCGCCCAGCGTGTCGGCCAGCTTCGGGCCCATGTCGTGCAGCAGCAGGTCGGTGTGGGGGCGGATGGTCTGGTGGCGCAGTTCAGCGAAGGGCGCATTGCCGCCGGTGCGCAGCTCCGGCGCATGGCAGCCGGCGCAATTCACCACCGCAAACAGCTCGCGGCCGCGCGCGATCTGGTCGGGCACCACGTCGTGCTCCTTCAGCACCACCGCGCCGGCCGGAAAGCCGCTGCGCAGGCTGCGCTGGGCCGGTACCGCCAGCAGCGACAGGTACTGCGTCAGCTTCGTCAAGTCCGCCTCGCTGATGCCGGGCGCCGTGCCGGGCTCGGGCGTGCGGCAATCGGCCTCGGTGTACTGGCAGGACTTGCGCGGGAAGGGCGGGCTGGTGACGCCCATGTCGCGCAGCAGCGCCGCCGCCACCTGGTGCCGCAGGCTGGCCTTGGAGGCCTTCCAGCCGAAGCGGCCGATGCGGACCACGCCGTCGGCGTCGAACACCAGGTTGGCGATGCCGCGGATGCCGTCGCCGTTCAGGTCGTCCGGGTCGGCACGCGCGAGGATGGCCTCGTCCGGCACCGCCTCCAGCAGGCCGGTGCCGATCAGCGGCAGAGCCGAGCGCAGCGAGAACGCCTGCGGAACGGCGCCGCCGCCGCTGAAGTCCAGCACCGGCTTGCGCAGCTCCACGCGCTGGCCGTCCGGCAGCGTGTGCAGCTCGGTGTCGAAGCGCGCCAGCGTGATGCGCCGGCGCACGGCCTCCACGCTGCCGTTGAGCTGCACGTTGCCGCCGTACACCGGGTCCGGCACGCGCTGGCCCTGCGCAGTGACCGCGCCGGTCAGCACCGACATCGCATCCGGCCGCTGGCCCACGGCCAGCGCGGGGCTGCGGCCGTTGTTGACGTGGCACTCGACGCAGCGGGCCTTGTTGTAGGCCGGGCCCGCCTTGCCCACCGCCTGCGTGACGGTGCCGTTTTCCGCCGGGTGTTCCGAATGCAGGCCGGTAACGTACGACGTGTGCAGCAGGCGCCGCCCCTCGACGAAGCGCTGCGCATTGCGGATGCCGATGTGGTTGAACATCTGCTGGAACATCCGGAATGCCTCGTCCGAGTAGTTGTACGAGACCGAGCCCAGGCCGCCGGACAGCGCGTGCTCGGGCAGCGGCGCCGAATCCAGCCGCGGCGCCACGCCGTACCACGGCCGCAGGCCCTGGCCGACGACGTACAGCGCCTCGATCGAGTAGTAGCGGTTGCCGCCACCATCGGACGTCGGCCGCAGCAGGTTCGGCGCGGGCGCCAGCTCGATGCGGTCGCCGATCTTCAACGGCGAGTGCGGCCGCGTGGCCCAGTTGCTGCTGATCACCAGCTTGCACAGGCGCTGGCCGCGGGGACAGAACGAGGACGAAGGTGCGCCGTGGGTGAAGCCGCCGTTCAGCGCCCACCCGTAGTCCATCACGCCCGGGTCGAGCGCATTGCGGAACAGGCTGAAAGTGCTGCCATCGTGGTCGTGGTCGGGGTTGTGCAGCCAGAACTCGATGGTCTTGCCGCCAGCGGGGATCGAGTCGCGGATCTCGAGGCCGAAGCTGCGGTTCTGGAAATAGCGCGCCGGAAAACTCAGGTAGCGGCCCGGGCCCTTGTCGGGCTCGAACCAGCTTTCGCCGCGCTCGCGGGCATGGCGCTCGTGCGAGCGCGCGCCCATGAACGTGACCAGCGTGCCGTCCGGCTCGGTGCGCTGGATGGTCTCGACCGGCGGCTGCGGCTCGCGGTAAAGCGCCTGCGGCTGCGCGTTGGCGGGCGGTTCCGCGTAGGGCGGCGAAGGCGGGCGCGCCACGACCGGCTCGGGCCCGAGGAGGGTCACTTCATGCAGCGAGTAGCCGTAGGCGCTGGAGCGCCGCACGCCCTGGATGCGCAGGTACCGGCCTTGCGCGCCCAGGTGGTACCACTCCTCGATGCCGCCGGTGCCGTCCGTAACGTCCAGGATGGTCGTCCACGCGGCGCCGTCGTCCGACACCTGCAGGCGGTAGACCTTGGCATGCGCGGCCTCCCAGTGCAGGCGCACGGCACCGATGGCCTGGGGCGCGCCCAGGTCGAACTGGATCCACTGGGCGTCGCTGAAGGCGCTGGACCAGCGCGTGGCCATGTTCCCGTCGATCGCGAAGCGCGGCCCCAGTTCGGCACGCTCGCTGCCGGAAGCGGTGGCGGCCACCGGCTTCAGCACGGCAGGGCCGCTGGCAGGTGGCGGGGCGGGGGCGGGGGC
>CAMLJY010000123.1 GCA_946480465.1 uncultured Burkholderiales bacterium | reverse complement strand
GTGAAGGTGGGCAACGGCGCCTTCGCGTCCTCGCTGCCGATGGCGCGCGAGCTGGCGACCAGCCTGGTGCAGGTGGCCAATGCCGCCGGCCTGCCGACGGAGGCGGTGCTGACGGACATGAACGAGGTGCTGGGCAGCACCGCCGGCAACGCGTTGGAACTGCAGGAAGCGCTGGATTTCCTGGACGGCACGGCGCGCGAGCCGCGCCTGCTGGAAGTGACGCTGGTGCTGGCCGCGCAGATGCTGCGCCTGGCCGGCCTGGCGCCGGACCTGGCTGCGGCGCGCGCCGCCGCGGAAAGCGCGCTGGCCAGCGGCCGCGCGGCCGAGCGCTTTGCGCGCATGGTGGCGGCCCTGGGCGGCCCGGCCGACGTGTTCCGCGCCGCGCGGGCGCTGCCGCCGGCGCCGGTGCAGCGCGAGCTGCGCGCGCCGCACGCCGGTGTGATCACCGCGATGGACACGCGGGCGATCGGCCATGCGGTGGTGGCGCTCGGCGGTGGCCGCCTGCGCGCCAGCGATGCGATCGACCCCCGCGTGGGCCTGAGCCACTGCCGCCCCATCGGCAGCGTGCTGCAGGCCGGCGAGCCGCTGCTGCGCGTGCATGCCGCCACCGAATCCGCGGCCGACGCGGCGCTGGTGGCGCTGGCACCGCTGATCACGCTGGGCGAGGGCCCGGCGCGGCCGGGGCCGGTCATCGTCGAGACCATCACCGCCTGAGGGCTCGCCTGAGGGCCTGCCTGGGCGGCGCTGCCGCCGCGGGCAACGTTTGAAACCCCGCGCCGCATCTGCCGCAACCAACGAAGCGGGCGCGCGCCCGAGGTGACACTCGCCTGAGACGCCGGCGGCCGATGCTGCGAGGCCTTGCAGACCTTGCCCCGTCGACCCATGTCCACGCCGTCCGCCTCCGTTGCCCGCCCCGAACCCGACACCGCCGCGCGTCCGGCCTTGTTCGACGGCGCCGATCCCGTGCTGGCCTGCCAGCGCCGCGGCGCCGGTCCGCTGGTGCTGTGCCTGCACTCGTCCACCGGCAGCCAGGCGCAGTGGCGCACGCTGGGCGAGCGCCTGGCCGAACGCGCCGAAGTGCTGGCGCCGGACCTCTACGGCCATGGCCGCAGCCCTGCCTGGCCGGAAGGCGCGGCCAACACGCTGGACGTCGACGCCCGCGCCGTGCTGGCACTGGTGCGCGCGCAGCGGCCGCGGCTGGACCGGGACGGCCTGCACCTGGTCGGCCATTCCTACGGCGGCGCGGTGGCGCTGCGCATCGCGCTGCGGCATCCGCGGCTGGTGCGCTCGCTGACCGTCTACGAGCCGGTGCTGTTCGGCTTGCTGGACGGGGCCGGCGCGCCCGATCCCGCGCTGGAGGAGATCCGCGACATCGCGCGCTCGGTCGCGTCGCTGGTGCGGGCCGGCGAGCTGGCCGCCGCGGCGCAGGTCTTCGTTGCGTACTGGGGCGGCGCGGCGGCCTGGCATGCGATGAACGAGGCGCAGCAGGCCACGGTGATCCACCGCATCGCCACCATCCCGCGCCATTTCGAGGCCTTGTTCGCCGCGCGGCCCGATGCGCGCCTGTGGCGGCGCCTGCAGATGCCGGTGTGGCTGCTGCACGGCAGCGCCACCCGCGCCAGCGCCCGCGCGGTGGCCGATCGCCTGGCGGCGCTGCTGCCGTGCGTGCAGCGTGCCGAGATCCGGGGCGCCGGGCACCTCGGGCCGATCACGCAGGCCGCCGCCGTGGCCGATGCCATGGCCTGGCCGCTGGCGGCTTCGCTGGTGGTGGAGCCCGCTGCGGCGCTGGTGGCCTGCGCCTGATGCGCCGCTGAGGCGCGGGTGAAGTGCGGGTGAAGCGCGGGTGAAGCACGGCCGCCCGGGCCGGCGGCCGCACCCGCGGGCGAGGGGCGGCATCCCCCCATCGGTGTGATGCGCCGTGCCGCCGTCCGCCCAATAATCCGCCGCTTCGAAGGCCCCGCAGCGGGCCGGGACACGCGGCGCGCCCCGGCGCCGCCGGTCCCCGGGAACAGGGAGGGCGGTGATGGAGATCGAGCGCTTCAAGCGCCTGGTGTCGCGGCTGGAACGTGAAAGTGCCGCGTCAGCCTGGCGTTATCGGCTGAAGGTGGCTGCGCTGGCGCTGCTGGGCGTCGGCGTCATCGGCGTCGTGCTGTCGGTGGCCGGCTTCGGCCTGCTGCTGCTGGCGGCGCTGGGCGTGGCGCTGCTGTGGAAGGGCGGCGTGCTGCTGTTGCTGCTGCTGAAGTTCGCCAAGCTGCTGATCTTCCTGGCCGTGCCGCTGTGGCTGCTGGTGCGCTCCAGCCTGCACGCGCTGTTCGTGCGCCTGCCCCCGCCCGCGGGCCTGGCCGTCGGCCGCGCCGACGCACCGGCACTGTTCGAGGCGCTGGACCGCATGCGCCGCCGGCTCAAGGGACCGCCGGTGCACCAGGTGCTGCTGGTCGACCAGCTCAACGCCGCCATCGTGCAGCGGCCGATGTTCGGGCTGGTGGGCTGGCCGCGCAACCACCTGCTGCTGGGCCTGCCGCTGCTGGACAGCCTGGCGCCGGACGAGGCGCTGGCCGTCGTCGCGCACGAGTACGGCCACCTCGCCGGCTCGCACGGCCGCTTCGGCGCGTTCATCTATCGGCTGCGCCTCAGCTGGGCCACGATCGACGCGGTGGCCTCGCAGTGGAAGGGCCTGGCCGGCGGCCTGCTGCGGCGCCTGGTCGGCTGGTACGTCCCGTACTTCAATGCCTACACCTTCGTGCTGGCGCGGGCGAATGAATTCGAGGCCGACCGCGCCTCGGTCGACCTGGTGGGGGCCGCCGCGGCCGTCGCGGCGCTGAAGCGCGTCAACCTGGCGGGCGCCCACCATGAGGCCTTCCTCGGGCAGGCCTTCGAGCAGGTGATCCACGCGCCGCAGCCGCCCGCCGACCTGCAGGCACGCTGGGCCGAAGTGAGCGGCCGGTCCGCCGCACAGCCACAGGCCGCGCGCTGGCTGGGCGATGCGCTGGACCGCGAAGGCCAGTGGCACGACACGCACCCGACGCTGCGCGCGCGCCTGTGGGCGCTGCAAGGCGATGTGCGGGACCAGGAGCAGCTGCCGCCGGAACGCACCGGACCGTCCGCTGCCGAAGCCTGGCTGGGGGCGCAGTTGCCGTCCTTGCGCGGTCAGCTGCAGGCCGCGTGGACCGAGCGTGTCGCCGAGCCCTGGCGCCAGCGCCACCAGGAGGCCTGGCAGCAGCGCCAGCGCCTGGCCGCGCTGCGCGAGCAGGCCGAACGCAGTGCCGACGAGCAGCTCGAATGCCTGCGCCTGCAGGCCCGGCTCGAGCCCTCGCCCGCGCTGGCCGACGAGGTGGCGGCTTTCAACGCCGCCCACGCCGATCACGCCCCCGCGCTGTACCTGGAAGGCGTGCTGCGGCTGGACCATGCAGACGCCGCCGGCCTCGCCCTGGTGGAGCGGGCGATGGCGCTGGATGCCGAGGCCATCAAGCCCGGCTGCGAGCGTTGCCATGCCTTCCTGGCCGAGCAGCGCGATCCCCGTGCCGAGGCCTATGCCGAGCGCTGGCGCGCCCGTGACGCGCTGGAGCGGGCGCGCGCCGAGCAGGCCACGCAGCTGGTGCATGCCCATGCCCTGGTGCCGGCCACGCTGGCGCCGGCGCGGCAGCAGGCGGTGCTGCGCCATCTTGAATCGCTGCAGGGCCTGCCGCTGCGCGCGGCCTGCCTGGTGCGCCGCCAGCTGCCGGCCGATCCCTCGTTCGAGACCTACGTGCTGGCGCTGGACTTCGGCTGGTGGGCACGGCGTCGCGGCAAGCCGGCGCAGGCGGTGCAGCGGCTGGCGATGCTGGACTGGCCCTTCCACCTGTTCATCTGCGACCTGGCGACGCAGCCGCCCGCGTGGCGGCGCCGCCTGCGGGCGGTGCCGCAGGCCCGCCTGCGCTGACGGACGGCTCACTCCGCTGCCGTCCCGGGCTTCGTCCGGTCGCCAGCGGGCCGCCTGGCCGCCCTGGCCGCCCCCCGCAGCGACCGGCAGCGACCGGCAGCGACCGGCAGCGACCGGCAGCGACCGGCCGGCCGCTCACTTCACGTGCTGGAACGCGGCAAGGGCAGCCTTGCCACGCTGTCGCGCACCAGTGCCAGCAGGCGGGTGTTGTCCACCGAGGTGATCAGCCGCCCCAGCCCCCAGCCGTCGCCCACCGTCGATTCGGCGCCGGCGGGCTGCGTGAGCAGCCGGCCTTCGGAGACGGGGTCGCGCCACTCGACGCGCATGCGCCGCAGCTCGCCGCCGAAGAGCCCGGGCTCGATCAGTGCCGCGACCGGGCAGGCGTCGTGCAGCAGCGGGTCGACGTGGGCGTAGGCCTGCAGCATCGCGTGGGTGGCCGGCGCCACCGGCGTGCCCAATGTCGCGATGGAGGCGCGCCAGGCCTCGCTCATCGCGGTCTGCGAGGTCACGTCCAGGCCGAACACCTGCAGCGCCGCGCCGGCGCTCAGCACGATCTGCGCGGCCAGCGGATCGCAGTGGAAGTTGAACTCCGCATGCTCGGTGACGTTGCCCCGGCGGTCCGCGGCGCCGCCCATGATGTCGATGCGCGCCGCGCGCCGGAGCAGCCCGGGCGCGCGCAGTTCGGCCAGCGCCAGGTTGGTCAGCGGTCCCAGCGCCACGACGTGCAGCGTGCCGGCGGGCGCGGTCTGCAGCGCCTCGACCAGCACGTCGACCGCGTGCCGCGGCTCGACGCGGCCGCGCAGCGGCAGCGTGACGCCGCCCAGCCCGTCCGGGCCGTGCACCAGGTTGCTGCGCGGCTCGGCCTGCGCCAGCGGGCGGGCGCAGCCGGCGTGCACCGGCACGCCGTCGGCACCGGCCAGGTCCAGGATGCGGCGCGCGTTCGGCGCCGTCTGCTCGACCGGCCGGTTGCCGGCGACGCAGGTCACCGCGCGCAGGTCCAGGCCGGGCGCCGCCGCGGCCAGCAGCAGGGCCAGCGCGTCGTCGATGCCGGGGTCGCAGTCGATCAGCAGGGGCAGGGGCATGGGCATGGAAGTGAGTGTCATGGAAGGTCAGGCCCGTTCGAGTTCCTGGGAGCACAGCGCGTCCTCGATCTGGTGGCGCGTGGGCTGGGCCACCTGGGCGCCGCGCCGCGTGCAGGCCAGGCCCGCCGCCGCCACCGCGTGGTCGAGCGCGCGCGCTTCATCGAAGCCCTGGTTCAGCCCGGCCGCGAAGACGCCGGCGCAGGTGTCGCCGGCGCCGGTGGTGTCGATCACGTCGACCCGCAGCGCGCGGCGGCGCAGCTGCACGCCCCGGGCGTCGGCGATCAGCGCGCCGCCGGTTCCCAATGTCAAAAGGACGCGGCAATCGAGCTTGGCCGCCAGCCGGCAGGCGGATTCCGCCGCGCCTTCGCCTTCGCGCAGCAGGTGCAGCTGCGTGCAGGCCTGGCGCAGTTCGCCGGCATTGACGATCAGCCAGTCGAAGAGCCCGGCCGGCAGGGCGACCGCGGTCCATGGCGCGGCGTTCAGCAGCGTGCGGCAGCCCACCGCGCGGGCCCGCCGCGCCAGCGCCACCGATTCCTCGACCGGCACCTCCAGCTGCAGCAGCAGGCTGCGGCAGCTGGCCAGTTCCTCGTCGGACACCCAGTGCGCGCGCACCCGGCCGTTGGCGCCGGGCGCGACGGTGATCGCGTTCTCGCCGCTGCCGCCCACGTTGATGCAGGCCAGGCCCGTGGCCGTGCCGGCCAGGTGGCGCACGCGCCGCAGGTCGCTGCCGGCCAGGCGCAGGTTGTCCAGCGCGGTGTCGGCGAAAGCGTCGTCGCCGACCGCGCCGACCATCATCGTCGGCACGCCGAAGCGCTGCGCCGCATGCGCCTGGTTCGCGCCCTTGCCGCCGGGGCTGATGACTGCGGCGCCGCCCAGCACCGTCTCGCCCGGGCGCGGCAGGTGGCCCACCGGCACCGAGATGTCCATGTTGATCGAACCGAAAACCATGATCATGAGCGGACTCCAGGGTACAGGCCGGCATCGGCGGGCAAGAAGCCTGCCAGCGCGCCGCGCGTGCCGAAGGCCGCCGCGGTGCGGGTGGGGGCGCGGCAGGCCAGCTGCAGCGCCCGGTGCTGCGCCAGGTGCAGCGGCGCGCCGCGGTCGTGCGCGACGAGGAAAGTGGCGTTGAAGGTGTCGCCGGCGCCGGTGGTGTCGACCACCGCGCCGGCAGTGGCCGCGGCATCGGCCGAGCCCTCGCCGCGGTCGGCTGCGACGGGCTCCGCGCTGACCAGGCACAGCAGCGCGAAGGCCAGGGCCAGCGGCTGCAGCAGCGCGGCCGGTCTCCTGGCCACGCCGGGGCCGGTTGCTGACGCCGGATCGACGCGTCCCGGTGCGGTGCGGCCCATCAGCGCCGCCCCCCGGGGTGGCCCGGCTGCCGCGTGGCGGGGGTGAAGGGCGAGTCGACCCGCGCTTCCACCGGCCCGGCGCCCAGCGCGCCGGTCATGTACTGGCCCAGCGTGCGCGGCGACACTGCGTCGGCCAGCAGGTGCGCGACCAGCCGGCCCTCGAACATCACCGCCAGCCGGTCGGACAGCATCAGCAGTTCGTCGACGTCGGCACTGAACAGCAGCACCGCGCTGCCGGCATCGCGCAGTGCCAGCAGCGCCTGGTGCAGGCGCTGGGCGGCACCTACGTCGACGCCGCGCGTCGGCTGGTTGGCGACCAGGCAGCGCGGCCGCGCCGCCAGCTCGCGCGCGAACACCAGCTTCTGCATGTTGCCGCCGCCGAGCTGGCCGATGGGCTGCTGCGGGCCGGCGGCGACGACGCCGTAGCGTTCGATGGCCTCGCATGCGCGACGGTCCAGCGCGCCGCTGTCCAGCACGCCGCTGTCCAGCATGCCGCGGCGCGAGGCGGGGGCGCGGCGGAAGTCCAGCACCGCCAGCTTCTCGGCGATCGGCAGCAGCGGGGCGTCACCGTCGTGCAGCCGGTCTTCGCCGATGCGCCCCAGGCCGGCATGGCGCATTGCGGCCACCTGGCCGGCGCGCAGCGGCGCGCCGTCGAGCATCAGCGCGCCGTGCGAAGGCCGCGTCAGCCCGCCCAGCACGTCGGCCAGCTCGCTCTGGCCGTTGCCCTCGACACCCGCGATGCCGAGGATCTCGCCGGGCGCGATGTCCAGCGTCACCCGGTCCAGCGCCGGGCGGCCGCCGGGGCGCAGCACGGTCAGCTCGCGCAGCGACAGGCGCGCCGCGCGGCCGCGCGCATCGACGCGCTCGGCCTGCAGCGGCTCGACCTCGCGGCCCATCATCATGGCCGCCAGCTGCGGCGGCGACAGCCCGCGCGAGGCGCCGCTGCCGGCCACGCGGCCGCTGCGCAGCACGGTGAAGCGGTCGCTCGCCTGCCGCACCTCGGCCATCTTGTGGCTGATCAGGATGACCGTCAGGCCGCCGCCGGCCAACCCGCGCAGCGACTCGAAGAGCCGTTCGGATTCCTGCGGCGTCAGCAGCGCGCTGGGCTCGTCCAGCAGCAGCAGGCGCGCGCCGCGGTGCAGCGCCTTCAGGATCGCGACCCGCTGCTGCTGCCCGGCCGACAGCTCGTCGATGCGCGCATCGGGCGGCACCGCCAGGCCGTGCCGCTGCATGCCGCGCTGCACCGCGGCCAGCGCTGCGGCATGGTCCAGGCGGCCACGGCGCAGCGGCTCGGCGCCGAGCACGATGTTCTCGGCCACCGTCATCGAGGGCACCAGCTGCAGGTGCTGCGGCACCAGGCCGATGCCGGCGGACAGCGCATCGGCGGGCGAGCGGAAGCGGCGGGCCTGGCCGTCGAGCCGGATTTCGCCGGCATCGGGCTCGACCAGGCCGTACAGCATCTTCAGCAGCGTCGACTTGCCGGCGCCGTTCTCGCCCAGGACGGCGTGCACCTCGCCCGGCTCGACCCGCAGCGAGACCTGGTCGTTCGCCAGCACGCCGTTCGGGTAGCGCTTGCTGAGGCCGACGACGTCCAGCGCCGGACCACGGTGGGGCCGGGACGGGGCGTCGATCGCGGCATCCATCGGGGTTTCGCAGGCTGGGTCGGTGGGCAGGTCGGGGGTCATCGCGCAGGTCCTCCTGGCGCTGAAACGGCCGGTTGAACGGACGCCGCGGCGGGAGCCACGGGCAGCGGGCGCCGCTCGACGGGCCTGCATCAAGCGGCGCGCAGATGAATGGCGCATTGCGATTGTTCGGTGCCGTGTCGAACGCTTGAAACCTGCAGGCCATCGTCCGCAGCGCCCGAAGCAGCACCGCGTCCACGTGCTTCGTTACCGACGTGAGGATGCGCGCGGCGCGCTGCGGGTGAGTATCGCGGCACGGCAGGTGCTGGCCGGCGTCGGCGCCGATGGCCCAGCGGCCGGTCTCGGCCGCGGCCTCGATCACGCCCTCGCCGGAGCCGCCCGCCACCTGGACCACCAGGCCCGCGCCCTGCGCGACCATGGCGCGGGGCGATGTCCTTCGCGGTCGCCGGGTCGCCGAAGGAGTTGGCTTACCGGCGCGGCACGCGCACCCGCGGATCGGCGGGCATGGCGCCGTCGATGAAGTTGTCGATGGAGTCGTCGACCACCGTGGACGCGTTGTTTGAGCATTACTGGCCGCAAGGCGCCGCGTCCCGCCCACGGGGTGACTTCAGGGGGGAGTCGTTCCGCGCATCGATTCTTGCCGGCCGAGTACAGGCATTCGCGCGGTCTTGGTGATAGCGGGCTTCATCGCCGTGGGGAGGCCGGTTCGATCAAGCTAGGGGGGTCGATCCGGGCATCCGCCTGTGCGTGCCGCCGGTCGGGTTGCCGCTCCGGTTGGACGTTGGGAGCGGCAACATCCGCCGCTCTTTCAACCCCGCGATCCCAACCCCGAGAGGAGCCCCATGATCCCGAAGGACCTGCGCCGCCGCGCGTTCACCCCCGCCTTCTGCGCCACCGTCGCCCTGCTGCTGGCGGCCGCCGGCAACGCCCGGGCCGGGCTGGATGAGGACGCAGCGCGGCGCACCGATGCATCCGCCGCGCAGCTGGTGCCGCTGCCGCTCAACCCCGGCGCGGTCAGCGCGGCCGTGACCACGGTGACGGTTCAGAGCACCGCCCGCTCGACGCAGTGGGGCGTGCCATTGAGCTTCGGACAGGTCTTCGCCAAGGGCGAACTGCGGCCCGAGCAGCGGCTGTTTGCGCAGCTGGGCACCGACCGCCTGCCGCTGCAGCTGGACATCAAGGCCCGGCATGCCGATGGCTCGGTTCGGCACGCCGTCGTCTCGACGATGCTGCGCCAGCTGGACGCCGGGGCCAGCGCGAGCATCGCGCTGGCCAAGGATCCGGCGGGCGGTGCGTTCCAGGGCCAGGGCCCGTCGCCACGCCAGCTGCTGGCGCAGGGCTTCGACCCGGTGCTGACGATCAACCTGGGCGGCCGCAGCTACACCGCGTCGCCGGCCGCCGCGCTGCTGGACCGTGCCACGACCTGGCTCAGCGGCCCGCTGGTGCAGGAGTGGCTGGTGAGCGTGCCACTGGTGGATTCGGCGGGCGCGGTGCACCCGCACCTCGCGGCCCGCTTCGCGGTGCGCTGGTATGCCGAGCTGCGCCGCGCCCGCGTGGACGTCATCGTCGAGAACAACTGGGCCTACGAGCCGGCGCCGCAGAACTTCCTGTACGACGTCAGCGTCACGCTGGGCGGGCAGCCGGTGTATGCGAAGCAGGCGCTGCAGCACTTCGTGCGGGCGCGCTGGCGCAAGAGCTTCTGGTGGGGCGAGGAGCCGCAGCTGCACGTGCGGCACGACACCGGCTACCTGCTGCGCACCGGCGCGCTGCCCAACTACGACACGGGCCTGAAGCCCTCGGAAGCCGGGTTGGCGGCCCTGGCGCTGTCCTGGTCCAAGGCCAAGACCGGGCCGATGGATCCCGGTCTGGTGTTGCCGGCCATGCCCACCACCGGGGGCCGGCCGGACATCGGTCCGCTGCCGCAGTGGGCCGCGCTGTACCTGCTCAGCATGGACCCGCGGGCCAGGACCGCCACGCTGGGCATCGGCGACCTGGCCGGCAGCTGGCCGATCCACTTCCGCGACAAGGCCACCGGCCGGCCGGTCAGCCTGGCGGACTATCCCTACATGACCCTGCTGGGCCGTCCGGGCGACACGGTCAACCCGAAGACCCGCAAGAGCGAGGCGTTCCCGGGCTGCGCCGCCAACGCCAGCTGCTCCACCGCGCCGCACAACTACCAGCCCGATTCCGCGCACCAGCCCTCGCTGTCCTACCTGCCGTACATCGTCACCGGCGACCACTACCACCTCGAAGAGCTGCAGTTCTGGGCCAACTGGAACATGCTGCGCGCCAACCCCTACTACCGCGACTTCGACAAGGGGCTGCTGAAGTGGGACCAGGTGCGTGGCATGGCCTGGTCGCTGCGCACGCTGGCGCAGGCGGCCTACATCACGCCCGATGCCGATCCGATGAAGGCCTACTTCACCGATCGCGTGCAGCACAACCTGGCCTGGTTCGACGCCACCTACGCCAGCGGCCGGCCGAATGCGCTGGGCGTGATCGACGGCAGCGGCAAGTACCCCGGCCCGGCGATCGCCTACACGACGCCGTCCGGCCCGTCGACCGGCATCGCGCCCTGGATGGACGACTTCTTCACCTGGGCCGCCGGCTACCTGGCCACCGGCCTGGGCTACGAGGCCGCGCGGCCGCTGGCGCTGTGGAAGGCCGGCTTCCCGGTGGGGCGCATGACGGCCCCCGGCTACTGCTGGATCGACGGTGCGGTCTATGCGATGGCGGTGCGCCCGTCCGCCGGCGCGGCGCTGTTCACCGACCTGGCGCAGGCCTACCAGGCCACGATGCGCGGCGTGGATGCCAAGGGCGCGCCGATTCCGCTGGCCAACAGCACCGGTGCACGCTACCTCGACCAGCCCTGCGGCAGCCTGGCGCAGGCACAGTGGCGCACCCAGCTGGACAAGGACACGCGGACGCCGCGCTCGCCCTGGGTGGCCGGTGAAATGACGGGTTATTCGAGCTACACCGCCGGCTACCCGTCGAACATGCAGCCGGCGCTGGCGGCGGCGGTGGACGTGGGCGCGCCCAATGCACAAGCGGCATGGGCGCAGTTCATGGCGCGTGCGGTGAAGCCGGACTACGCGAACGGGCCGCAATGGGCCGTCGTGCCGGCGCGCAGCGCCAATCCGGTCCAGCCGCGCTGAGCCGGCCGCTCCCCGGACAGGGGCGCGGATCCGGCGGGCGGGTCGAACGGGCGGCGAGCCGGGCGCCGGCCGGGCGCGGCGGCCCGACAATCGCCGCGCTCCCCGCCCCAGTCCCGCCGAACCGGCCCGATCGATGCTGCGCTACCACACCGTCCCCGTCACCCCCTTCCAGCAGAACTGCTCCATCGTCTGGTGCGACGAGACCATGGAGGGCGCGGTCGTCGACCCCGGCGGCGAGCTGCCGCGCCTGCGCGCGGAAGCGGCCCGGCTGGGCGTCACGCTGAAGCAGATCCTGCTGACGCACGCGCACATCGACCATGCCGGCGCCACCGGCACGCTGGCGCGCGAGGACGGGCTGCCCATCGTCGGCCCGCACCCGGCCGACCAGTTCTGGATCGACGCGCTGCCGCAGCAGTCGCAGATGTTCGGCTTTCCGCCGGCCGAGCCGTTCGCGCCCACGCGCTGGCTGCAGGACGGCGACAGCGTGCAGGTGGGCCGCTGCACCCTGGCCGTGCGGCACTGCCCCGGGCACACGCCGGGGCACGTGGTCTTCCACAGCGCGGAAGCCAAGCGCGCCTTCGTCGGCGACGTGCTGTTCGCCGGCAGCATCGGCCGCACCGACTTCCCCGGCGGCGACCA
>CAMLJY010000122.1 GCA_946480465.1 uncultured Burkholderiales bacterium | reverse complement strand
GGCGAGCTGGCCAAGCTCTACGACAAGTGGTTCATGCAGCCGATCCCGCCGGCCAACACCAAGGTGGGCCTGCCGCTGTCGGAAGCCACCAAGGCGGCCTGGGCAGCGCCGAACGACAAGCCGATGGAAGACTACGCGAAGAAGTGACGGCATGACGGACGGCATCGCCCCGGGTTGGCCCGGGGCGGTGCGACGTGCCATCCCGCGAACGGACCCGATGCGTGCGCTGCTCGACATGCCGGCCTTCCTGGAGGCGGTCTACCCGCGCATTCCCGAACGGCTGCTGCGGCTGCCGCCGGCGCACGACAAGTCGCCGCTGCTGGAGCACCTGTGGCACCTGCGCGATTGCGAAGCGGACCTGTACGCCCCGCGGATCCGCCGCACGCTGGCCGAGGACCGGCCCTTCCTCGAACCGGTGGCCGTGGCGCACTGGCCGGCCGAGCGCGCGTACATGGACCGCACGCCCCAGCCCGCGCTGGCCGAGTTCGGTGCCATGAGAAGGGCGCTGGTCGACGAACTGTCGGCCTGCACGCCGCAGCAGCTGCAGCGCATCGCATTGCGCGTCGACGACCGGATCTGCACGGTACGGGACCTGGTCGACGAACTGCTGGAGCACGACCACGACCACCGGGTCCGGATCGCGGCGATCCTGGCCGGGTTCCATCAGGCCGGTTCGGGCTGATCCTCGTCCGCCTGCGCCGCCGCATCCTCGTGCAGCTGCCGCAGCGCGGCCAGCGCGCCCAGCGCCGGGGCCGCGGCGGCGGCGTCGCCATCGGCCTGCAGCGCGCCCAGGCCGCGCAGGTGCCCGGCCAGCGCGCGCAGGCCGGCGGCTTCCAGCTGGCGCGCCAATTGCGAGTTATCGGACGACCACGAGCGCGGCAGGCTGCCCAGCCCGTGGTGCAGCAGCGTTCCCAGGTGGCGCCGCAGCTGCGCCAGGCTCTGGGTGCAGGGGTCGGCCGGCTCGGGCGGCAGCGCGGCCAGCGGCAGCTCGGCCAGCGCGCCGGTGGCCGCCGCGGCGAAGTCGGGCACGACGACGCCATCGCAGCCCAGCGCCCAGGGTTCGATGCTCGGCCGGCCGTGGCGCCAGTGCAGCACCCCGGCCACGTGGCGCAGCGGGCCGAAGCGGCCGGCGAGGGCGCCGGCCAGCGCATCCAGCGCCAGCGGCACATGGCCTTCGTGTGATCGCTGCAGCAGCAGCGGCTCGCCGTCGGCATCGTGCAGCAGGGCCAGCACGCTCTGCTCGTGCGGGTCGTAGCCGAGGTCGGCCACCGCGGCGCCGCTGAAGACGACGAAGCGCCGCGCCGCATGCCGCGGCCACAGCGCGGCCGTGGGCTGGGCGTGCTGCTCGGCGGCCAGCGCCGCGACACGCTCGAAACGCACCGGGGACGACAGCTGCGTCCAGTCCGCCGACTGCGGCAGCACGCTGTTCTGGCTGCTGCGCGCCCGCGCCAGCCGCACGCTGCCGTCGGCACGCCGCACGGCCTGCCGCGCCAGCAGCTGGCCCTGCGCCAGCGCGGGCAGCCTGACGCCGGGGGCCAGGCGCTCGGCATCGCGCTGCACCGCCTCGTCGGCCGCGTTGGCGGCAGAGGGCACCTGCCAGTCGTGCGGCAGCACCAGGCGCGTGCCGGTGTCGGCGTCGGCCATCACCAGGGTCGTGCGGCGGCGCTCGCCGTCGCGCCGCGTGCGGGCGCCCAGGCACACCAGGCGCAGGCGGTCCAGCGCGGTCTCGCCGGCCACGCCGGTGCCCAGCACCGCTTCCGCCCGGCCGGGCTGCACCCCGGCGGCCAGGCGCAGCGCCAGCTCGGCCAACAGGTCGACGCCCTGGGCAGCGTCGTACAGCGCACTGCGGCGGGCGTAGGCCTCGCACCAGGCTTCGAGATCGGCCAGCAGCAGCGCCAGCCAGGCGGCATCACGCGCCGCGGCGCTTGCCGCGGACAGGGCCTGCGCCAGCACACCGGCGCCGCGCGCGACACCGTGGCGCAGCAGCGCGGTCACCAGCGCGTCGAACGGCGCGCGATCAACGGCCTGGCGCGCGCCGCTGCCGCCGAGCCGCACGCTGGCGATCGGCGGGGGCGGCGTCGACCCGGCCGCCTCGGCCGCCGCACGGCGGAAGGCCCACACGCCCAGCGCCACATGCTCGCAGGCCGCCGCACGCTGGCAATCGCAGCGCGCGGCCTCGATGGCGGCGCCGGCCCAGTAGCGCACGGTGGCGCTGGGCAGGCGCGCGGTGTCGCAGGGCTCGCCGCTGGCGCGGCGGCGCAGCTCGATCGCCAGTCCTGCCTCGGCCTGGCGCCGGGCGAGGGCCAGCAGGCTGGCCGGGATGACGCGGGCCAGCGCGGCGTCGTCGGCCTGCTCGGTGGGCGAGGGTTCGACGCCGAGGGTGGCCGCCGCGGGCGCGGCTGGCGGTGCCGGCATCCCCTGCGGCGGGCACGCCGCGCCGGCATCCGCCCCTGCCGGCGCTACGGCTGCATCGGCCGCCTCGGCCATCCCGGCGACTCCGGCCGTCACGGCCGCCCCAGTCGACACGGCCGCTGACATCTCGCGATAGGCCAGTGCCACGATCACGCGGTGCCGGCACGCGTTGGCTGCACCGCAGCTGCACGCCGCCTGCTGGATCGGCACGCCGGATGGCCACCGGCATCGGACGTCATCCGCGAAGACCGCCTCCAGCAGGCCGGCGGCGTCCAGCGACAGCCGCGGCCGATAGCCCGCAGCCAGCTCGCGCAGCGCGCGCTTGACCAGGCCGGCGTTCGTCGCCTGCGTCAGCGCCTCGGGCGACAGGTGCAGCAGGTCGGCGCGCGGCGTCACTGCAGCTTCTCCGCCAGCCACGATGCGAGCTGTCCCGGCGTCATGGCGCCGACCTGCGCGCCGGCCTCGACCAGCTTCGCCGCCAGCGCGTGGTCGTACACCGGGTCGGCGCGCTCGTCCAGCGCGGCCAGGCCCAGCACCTGCGTGCCCTGCGCCACCAGCGCGCGCACCTGGTCGACCAGCACGTGCTCGGGCATGCCCTCGAAGAAGTCGCTGATGACGACGACGATGGCACGGCGCGGCACCTCGATGCGATCGGCCGCATAGCCCACCGCGCGGCCGATGAAGGTGCCGCCGCCCAGCTGTACGCCCATCAGCACCTCGACCGGGTCGGTGACGTTCCCGGTCAGGTCGACGACCTCGGTGTCGAAGGCGATCAGGTGGGTCTTCACGCCCGGCAGGCCCCACAGGCAGGCGGCGGTCACCGCGGCGTGGATGACCGAGCCGAGCATGCTGCCGCTCTGGTCCACCAGCAGCAGCACCTGCCAGGGTTCCAGCGCGCGCTGGGTGGTGACGTGGAACAGCGGCCGCTGGATCACCAGCCGGCCGCGTTCGGCGTCGTAGTGGCGCAGGTTGCGGCGCAGCGTCTCGCGCGCGGCGAACTGCGCAGCCGCGCCGGTGAACGACAGGCGCTGCGGCTGGCGTCGCCCGCCGAAGGCGCGCTGCACCTGCCTGGCCAGCTTCTCGATCAGCTCGCGCACCACCCTGGCCACCAGCTGCCGTGCCAGCGCCAGCACCTGCGGATTCATCAGGTGCTTGGTGCGCAGCACGGCCTGCAGCAGCGCGGGATTGGGCGTGGCGCGTTCCAGCACCTCGGGGTTGGTCACGACCTCGTCGATGCCGTAGCGCTCGATCGCGTCGCGTTCCAGGCGCTCGATGGTTTCCTTGGGGAACAGCTCGTGGATGCTGTTGATCCACTCCGGCACCGTCAGCTGCGACGCCTCGCTGCCGCCGTGGCGGTCCAGCGCATCACGCGGATCGGGGCCGCCGCCGGGCTGCGGATCGTCGCGGCCGTAGAGCCAGGCCAGCGCACGGTCCATGCCCGCGCCGGCGCCGCCGGGTCCGAGCGAGGCCTCGCCCGCCTCGCCGAGCAGCAGGCGCCAGCGCTCGGCGTCGTCCAGCGTGGGCGGCGGCTTCATGCGCTGGTCTCCGTCGCGCGGTCCAGGCCGATGTGGTGCGCCCAGGCCAGCGCCTGCGCCTCGATGCGCCGCGCATCCAGCAGTGCATCCACCCCGCCATGCAGCGCCAGCAGCTGGCGTTCGCGTCCGCGGTCCAGGCCGAGATGACGCGCAATCAGCGCGGCCAGCTGCCCGCGCTCGCGCGGCGGGAACCAGCCGAAGGCGCCGCGCAGCGAGGGCAGCGCGACGAGGAAATCCTCGTCACCCAGGCCAGCCAGCGCGGCCTGCACCGCCTTCACGACGGCATCGGACGCGGTGGCCACGCCGCGGGCGCAGCTGAACAGGCCGAACAGGAAATCGCCCAGCGCATCGCGCGGCGGCATGGCGCGGGTGATGGCGAGCAGCTCGGCACGCCCGCCGTCCAGCCCGTCGTGCACGAAAGCCACGCCCAGCGCCGCGCCGCGCAGCGCCGGCGGCATGGCCGTGCTGCGCGCCAGGCGCGCCAGGCGCGCCAGCGTCTCCAGCACGAAACGCGGCTCCAGGCCGGACAGCGCCAGCGGCAGCAGCCGGTCGAACACGGCCACCGCCTGCACGTCCGCCTGCAGCTGCTGCGGGCTGCCGGGGCCGGCGCGGCCTTCCAGCAACCACAGCAGGCGTTCGGCGATGCGCACCAGCGTGGCTTCGAGCAGCCCGCGCGGGTCATCACCCCAGAAGCCAGCCAGGCACAGCTGCGCCAGCGATTGCGCGGCCGCCGCCAGCGCGCCGTGGTCGTGGCAATGGGCCAGGCCTTGCTCGAGCCGTGCGGCGGCCTCGTCGCCGAGATCGCCCAGGCCCGCGCGGATGGCCTGCAGCAGGCCTTGCGTCAGCGCGGCGGGGTCGTCGCCCGCCTCGTCCAGCTGGAGCAGCAGGCTCTGGCGCGCCGCGGCCTCCAGCGTGGCACCGTGCACCGCGGCCTCGATCAGGTCGGGAAACCAGCGCTCGTCCTGCTGCAGCCGCCAGTGCTCCTCGAAGCGCAGCTCCGGCGCCAGCCCGCGGGCCGCATGCGGCGCGCGCGTGTCGACGAGGCGCGCGCCGCCCACACCCAGCACCTTCAGCTGCCACAGCAGCCGGGCGCGCGGGGTGTCTTCGGCACGGCGGCGGTCCAGCACCAGGTCCTGCGGCTGCGGCGCGGGCTGCATGCCGCAGGCGGTGCAGCGCGCCGCCACGTCGTGCAGCAACTGCGGCAGCGGCGTGTCGCCGTGCAGATGGCCGCTTCCTTCGCCCGTCAGTGCCAGCAGCGCTTCACGCAGCACCGGGTGGTGCTGGGGGCCCAGCAGGCGCGGGCTGCTCCACGGCGGCGGCAGCTCCTGCGCGTCTTTCAGCAGCGCCGACTGCAAGGCGTCCAGCAGGTCGATGCGCAGCGGCACCGCATGGCCACGCAGCCGCGCCAGGCCCGAAGCCGCCTGCTCGAAGGCGATGAGGTCGGCGGTCGACAACGCCACCTGCCGCGCCCGCAGGCGCCGCACCAGTGCCGCCACGGCCCGCCGGGCGGCCGCGGCCGCGCCGTGCTGCCACAGCCACTGGTAGTACATCGGCGAGGCCATGCCGGCGGCATAACCGCCCAGCGCATCCACCTGGCGGTACGCGAAAGGCACCAGGTAGCAGCCGGCCGCCGCCGGGTCGGCGGGCTGCGGCGCGGCGGGCTCGTCGCCGCCCGGCAGCTGCGGCCAGGCGCGTTCCAGCGCCGGCTTGTGCCAGCCGCCGCAGACGACCAGCACGCGCTCGTGGCGCACCGCGGCCCAGGCGATCCACTGCGCCATCAGGGCCTCGCGGGCCTGGTCCTGCGGCGTGCCGGGATCGTCGGCGCGCAGCTCGGCGAAGTAGAGGTCCAGCCGGCGCGCGAGTTCGTCGTCGCCGGCCGCTGCATCCGCATCGCCGACGGACTCGAACAGGTGGTCCCACAGCGCCTCGTCGCTGTCGCAGCCAAAGCGCCGGCACAGCGCGGCGCTGACCTCGGCATGGCGCGAGCGCGGCCGCAGGCGGGTGCGCCGCTCGTCGTCCGGCAGCGTGCGGTAGCGCCAGTGCGGCAGGTCGATGAAGCGCAGCAGCGCGCCGGCCGCGTGGCCCGCGCGCAAGGCCACCCATTCGGGCGAGTGGTCGAGCAGCGGCAGCCAGCAGCGCGCCGGCGCGCCGTGCTCGTCGTGGGCGAAGCTGTACAGCGCCAGCGGCAGCCGGTGGTCGAGCAGCAGCTCGGCCAGACGCGGGTTGAAGTCGCTGGGCCCTTCGATCAGCACCGCCTGGGGACGCAGCGCGGCGATCGTGCGCCGCACCAGGCGCGCACAGGCCGGGCTGTGGTGGCGCACGCCGATGACGCGTACTTCAGCCATCACTGCAACCGACGCGATGGCCGCGTCATTCGGGCAGCAGGTGCCGCGCCGCGTGAAAGGCGCGCCAGTGCTCGCCCTGGCGGCGGCCGGCCCGCTGCTCGATGTAGCGGCGGATCTTCTTCAGGTCCTCGGCGTTGTCCTTGGCGGCGGCGCCGGCCAGCGCCTCGACGATGTCGCCGGGCCGGCCCGCATCACCGCGCAGGTAGTGGCCGCGCAGCGTGACGGCATGCGCGACGCTGACCGCCTCCGCCGTGCTCACCACGGTCGACAAGCGCTCGCCGGCCTGGCCGTCGCGGTCCAGGCCGCTGCGCAGCTCGCGGAAGGCGGTGACCAGCACCTCCAGCACCTCCGGCGCGGGCCGCACCGGCACGCCGTCCTGCGCCAGCAGGCGCGCCACCTCGGCCTGCACCAGCGCCAGCTCCTCGTCGTGGTCGGCGATCGGGAACACGGTCTCGAAGGCAAAGCGCCGCTTCAGCGCGGCCGACATCTCGTTGACGCCGCGGTCGCGCGTGTTGGCGGTGGCGATCAGGTTGAAGCCGGGCGCGGCGAAGACCGCGTTGTCCTGCGGCAGCTCGGGCACCATCAACAGCCGCTCGGAGAGGATGGACAGCAGGCCGTCCTGCACCTCGGGCGGGCACCGGGTGATCTCCTCGAAGCGCACCAGCCGGCCTTCGCGCATCGCCCGCAGCAGCGGCGAAGGCACCAGGGCGCGCGGGCTGGGCCCGTCGTTCAGCAGCAGCGCGTAGTTCCAGCCGTACTTGATCTGGTCCTCGGTGGTCGCGGCGCTGCCCTGGATCGTGAGCGTGCTGCTGCCGCAGATGGCCGCGGCCAGCAGCTCGGACAGCAGGCTTTTCGCGGTGCCGGGCTCGCCCACCAGCAGCAGCGCGCGGTTGGAAGCCAGCGTGACCATCGCCCGCTCGAGCAGGCTGGGCGCGCAGACGAGCTTGCGCCGGATGCCCTCGCCGCCGCCGATGAAGATGGCCACCGCCCGCATCGACAGGCGCCAGCCGGGCGGCACCGGGCCGCGGTCTTCCCGTGCGAGGCGGGCCAGCTCGTCGGCGTACAGCAGCTCGGCGGGCGGGCGCTGGGCGCGGGCGGTGGGGGAGGAAGCAGCAGGGGTGGTCATGGCGGTCATTCCTGGATCGGCGCCAGCAGGTCGGCGTCGCGCAGCAGCTCGCTGGCGGCGATGGGGTCGAGCTGGTCGAAGCGGACCAGCCCCGCGGCATCCCAGGTGCCGGCCTCGCGCAGCGTGATGCTCGGGATGCGCTGCGCCGGTTCACCGTCGAGGTCGGCGATGTGGGTGCCGGGGTCGAGTTCGATCTGCGCCTCCAGCCCGTCGCCCACCGGCCGGCTGAACCAGCCGAGCCAGCCACCGTCGCGCACGCGTTCCCAGCCGCGGTTGGCCAGGCCCAGCACGCTGCCGGTGGCCACGGTCTTGTCGGCATAACGCGTGATCTGCGTGGCCTGGCGCTCGGCCTCGGTCAGCACGTAGGTCTCGCGGCCGAGCTGGCGGAAGGGCTGCAGGACCTCGTAGTCCGCGAACAGCTGGCCGAAAGCCGCGCGCAGCGCCGGGGACAGCTCCAGCACGTGCGCGATGCCGACGCTGGCGCTGGCGGGCAGCTGGTAGCCCCCATCGTCGGCATCGGCCAGCGTGAAGTCCTCGGCCACGCGGAAGGCGGCGATCAGCGCCCCGTCTTCGCCGTAGACGCCCCACACCAGCCGCGCCGCCAGGTGGCGCATCAGCGGGTGCTCGATGAAGAACAGGCCGAACTCGGCCGCCGACCAGCGGCGCCGTTCGACCATCGCCATCTCCAGCCGCAGCACCTGCAGGCCGGCCACGGCCTTGGCGTCCTTCTTCAGCTGCTTGAAGCGCTCGGTCGCGGCCGCGGCCAGCGCCGCGTCGTCGGACTTCAGCGGCTTGGGCAGGTCCTTCAGGCGCGCGCCCTGCGCATCGCGCACGAAGGGTTTCAGCGTCTCGTCGAAGGCGACGGTGAAGGCGCGCGGGCCGAAGTCCAGGCGCAGCGTGCCGTCGTCCTCCAGCGCCAGGTCAGGCACCAGGCGGTCGGCCAGCTCGGCGGGCGTGAAGCCGCGCGCCTCGGCCACCGCGGCGATCTTCTCCTGCGCCCGCGCCTGCAACGGCTTGTTCTTCGCCTTGGTGGCGATGCCGTGCAGGTGCATCAGCGCGACGTCGCTGCCGATGGCGGCCAGCAGGTCCAGCCCGGTCACCGCGCGCTGGTGCTGGCCTTCGCTGGGCCACGCGCGGATCAGGGGCGTCAGCCGGCGCGCGGTGTCGTCGTTGCCCAGCAGGCCCAGCGCTCGGAAGGCCCAGCCTTCCTTGCTGGGCGCGCCTTCGGCCCACCAGGCCTCGTAGAGGCTCCAGGCGAAGGCGGCCAGGGATTCAGGCGTGCACAGATCGCGCACGATCGCCAAGCCCGCATAAGGCGCGTCCAGCTCGCTGATGGCGAGCATGGTGCCCAGGTGCTCGATGGCCGACGGGCCCAGCGCGCCGCGTCCGTCGCGCAGCATCGGCCGGGACAACGCGGGCGCGATGAAGAAGGACGGCAGCCTGGGCACGCGGGCAGGCAGCACCAGCAGGGGGTCGGCGTCGACCAGCGCCTGCAGCGCCTGCACCATCGCCTCGCCGCGGGCCGCGGCGGCGGCACGGGCCTCGGCTTCGAAACCATTGGCCACGAACCAGCGCAGTCCGTATTGCGCATCGTCCCGGTCGACCTTGGGGCCGGTGCCGAAGGCCTGGGCCAGCGCGACGTCCAGCGCGGTGGCGGGGTAGCGGCGCAGCCAGGCCGCGGCCTGCGCGCGCAGCTTCTTGCGCTGGCGAAGGGCCTGCAGGACCAGCGGGGCGATCAGCGGGCTGTCGGCCACCTTCGCCAAGCCGAGGTTGGCCTCCGGGTGCGCTGCCAGGAACCGGGCAAAGCCCGGCAGCGCGGCATCGCCGAATCGCGCCAGGACCGCGCACGCGGCCGCGGAAGCGCCGTAGGTGCACCAGCGCTGCGCCGGGTAGCCGTTCCACACCGCCAGGCCCATGGCCGGGGTCAGCACGAGCACATGCTCGACCATGGCATAACGTGATACAGACGCGTCCACTTCCAGATCGTCGGATTGCAGCGCGAGGCCCGCGGCCAGGCGGTCCTGCGCCCTCGGGCCGATGCCCAGCTCGCGCAGCGCAATGGCCTCGTCCGACAGGCCTTGCGCGTCGTCGGGCCGCCAGTCGCCCAACTCGCAGTCCGCGTGGCGCGCTCGCACCGCCTCGGTCCAGGTCAGGCGGCCAAGCTGCGCGGGCGGCGCCAGCTGGACGGTCGGCAAGGGCTTGGCGCGCGCCTTGTGCAGCCAGGGTGGATCGCGCAGCACGGCGGGCAGGGCCTCTGCGGGCGCTTCGCTGACTTGCATGACGGCGAGCAGCATCTCGAAGCGCTGGCGCGAGTCCGGTGCCAGCGCAGCAAGAGCCTGTGCCAGAGCCGAAGGCAGGCCCAGCGCGAGCCGAACGGCCCAGCCCTCGGCGTCGCGCGATCCGGCAGCGTGCGCATGCTCGATCACCGCCTTCAGCGTGGCGGCCGGGTAACGCTCGGACAGGCGCCCCAACTCGGCCCGCACCTCCTTGCGCGACATCAGCGACGCCAACAGGGCCGGCAACTGCGGCACCTGCATGCGGACCACGAACGCCGCCAGGGCGATGCGGTTCTCGCGGAAGTCCCAGGCCCGCCGCAGCATGTCGGCCAGCAGCGGGAATGCTCGCTCACCATGCAGGTGGATCTGCAGCAACAGCGCCGACTGCACGATGCTCAGGTACGCGGCCTGGCCCGCCAAGTACTGCAATGCCGCCTCGGGCGGGAAGACGCAGTCGGCCAGCAGGAAGCGGCTGTCCTCGAAGCCGTCGGCCAGGCTCGCGAGGGCCCAATCCTCCCGGTGCGGGCACAGGTGGGCGCGCAGCAAGCGGTCCAGCGGAGTGGCGCCGGCCGGCTCCAGCGCAGCCACCAGCGCGTCGTGCGCTTCGTCGTCGGCGTGGGCGATGGCGGCGCGCAGTGGCGGCAGCATCGAGTCGGCGAGCCGGGCGAAGAAGGTGCTGCCATGCCATTGGCGCGCGAGCGACAGCACCAGGTCGGCCATGAATGGCAGGCCACGCAGGTGCACGCCGACTTCCGCGGCCCATTGCAGGCCGTAACGGTACGGGTAGCCGGTCCTGCCGCGATGCTGGCCCTCCGGCACGTCGATGCGCGCCACGGCCAGTTGAACGCACAGGTCCGTCCAGAAGGCCATGTCGCCGTCGACCAGCGCTTGCCGGCTGATCATTTCCTTCCCGCGAACGGCGCCCCAGTAGGACCAGGAACCACCGGTGTGCGCATTCAGTTCCTTCATCTCGACGGCATAGGCCCCGAAGTCGGTGGGAAGCTCGATCGGTTCCTCCACCATCGCCTGGACGTCCGGCAGGGCTGGAACGTGAATGCCGCGCACCGTCGGCAGGGCCGAGCGCCATTCATCGGTCCACTGGAATCCGCCGCAGGGTTCATCGAGCACGGACGCAGCGGCACCGCCCGCGGCCATCTCCGTCACCACCTCCGTCGCCACCTCCACCGTCATCGGGACAGCTTCCGAGGGGATGGACTCGCCTCCCACCTCCGCATAACCCTTGCCGGTCTTCTCCTTCACCAGCTTGTCGTGCTCCTTGCGGGCTTCGGCCTCGGAGCCGAAGGTCCTGGCCTTGGCCTGTCCCTGCGTGCCGATGCGGCCGAAACGCACCGCCAGGTCCACGCCATCGAGCGTGATTTCCCAGAACTTGCTGGACGCACCGTCCACCAGTTCGAAACGTCGCATGGTCGATGTCCTCCCCATCGCCTTCTCAGGCGCTAATCCTTCAACGGCGCCAGCAGGTCCACGTCCCGCAGCAGTTCGCTGGCGGCAATCGGATCGAGTTGCCCGAAGGGCACTTCCGCCTCGCCGCCCCAGGTTCCTGCCTTGCGCAGCGTCAGGCCGGGAATGCGCTGCTCCGGCTCGTAGCTGGGTTCGCCGATGATGGTGCCGGGGTCCAGGTCCATCTGCACCTCCAGCCCGTCGCCCACGCGCTTGGTGAACCAGCCCACCCAGCCGGCGTCCTGCGCGTCGCCGCGTTCCCAGCCGCGGTTGACCAGGCCCAGCACGCTGCCGGTGGACACGCGCTTGTCGGCATAACGCTTCAATGCCGCGGCCAGGCGCTCCTCGGCGCTCAGTTCATAGGTCTCGCGGCCGAGCTGGCGGAAGGGCTGCAGGATCTCGTAGTCGGCGAACACCTGGCCGAAGGCGACCTGCAGCGGCTGCGGCATCTCCAGCACGTGGGCGATGCCCACGCGTCCTTCAGGCGGCAGCTCGTACAGCGTGTCGTCGGCGTCGGCCAGGCTGCCGTCCTCGGCCACGCGGAAGGCCGTGCGCAGCGCACCGTCGGTGCCGTACGCGCCCCACACCAGGCGCGCGGCCAGGTGGCGCATCAGCGGATGCTCGACGAAGAAGAGCCGGAAGTCCGCCGCCGACCAGCGGCGGCGTTCCACCATCGCCATCTCCAGCCGCACCACCTGCAGGCTGGCCACGGCCTTGGCGTCCTTCTTCAGCTGCTTGAAGCGCTCGGTCGCGGCCGCGGCCAGCGCCGCGTCGTCGGACTTCAGCGGCTTGGGCAGGTCCTTCAGGCGCGCGCCCTGCGCATCGCGCACGAAGGGTTTCAGCGTCTCGTCGAAGGCGACGGTGAAGGCGCGCGGGCCGAAGTCCAGGCGCAGCGTGCCGTCGTCCTCCAGCGCCAGGTCAGGCACCAGGCGGTCGGCCAGCTCGGCGGGCGTGAAGCCGCGCGCCTCGGCCACCGCGGCGATCTTCTCCTTCGCCCGCTCCTGCAAGGCCTTGAACTTCACCTTACCGGCGATGCCGTTCAGGTGCATCAGCGCCACGTCGCTGCCGATGGCGGCCAGCAGG
>CAMLJY010000121.1 GCA_946480465.1 uncultured Burkholderiales bacterium | reverse complement strand
GGCGCCAGCGCCTCCACGCTCAGGTCCAGGTCGCCCAGGCCGCCCTTGACGGACAACGGCTCGAAGATCTCCACCGGCGCGCCCTGCGCGTCCTCGCCCACCAGGAACAGGTGGCAGGTGGCGCGCTGGATGCTGGACAGGGACTCGCCGCCCTCGCTCGTCGCCAGGCGCTTGCTGTGTTCTTCCTCCATCAGCATGAAGCGCGTGGACTTCAGCCCCGGATAGCGCTGCTTGCAGTGGGCATGCAGCGCGGCCAGGTGCTCGGCGGCCTGGCCGGTGCTGATCGGCGGCCTGCCCTGGAAGCGGTGCTCGCCGCGGTAGCTGCCGCCGGGCAGCGCCTGCGCGCTGCGCGGGCCGAAGCGCGCCATCGCCTGCGCATTGCGGCGCGCCTGCTGCTGCAGCGCCGCGGCATCGCCCCGGGGTGCCGACGCGAAGCCCCAGTAGCCGCCTTCGTACACGCGGCTGCTCACGCCGCCTTCGCTCTGCCGCTGGTTCAGGATCAGGTTGCCGTCCACCATCTGCAGCCGCGTCTTGCGCAGTTCGTGGTGGCGGGTTTCGGTGTAGGTCACGGGCTCACTCCACGGCGCTGGGACCGGGCCATGATAGACCGCGCGAAGCAGCCCGGATGCGCCGCCTGCCCAACGCGTCGTGCAGGCGGCCCAGGCCTTTGGACCGGGGCCTTCAGGGCAGCACGCGGTGCACCGTCTGCAGGGCCTCGACCAGCGCATCCAGCGTGGCCTGCGTGCGCGTGAAGCCCTCGTGCAGCTCGAACGTGGACTCGTCCATGTACAGCCGCCGATGGACTTCGATCTGCACCGAATGCTGCCGCAGCGCCGGCCGGCCGAAGCGGCGCACCAGCTCGACACCCTTGTACGGGTCGTCCACGCCCACCGCGTGGCCGCGCCGCTCCAGCAGCTCGACGATGAAGGCGCACAGCGCCGGCGAGGCGCTGCAGCCCTCGCGCGTGCCGATCACGAAGTCGTAGGGCATGCGGCCGTCCCAGCGCCTGGGATACAGCGGCGACACCGAGGGCATGCTGTGGCAATTGAGGTGCACGATGTGGCCGTGCCGGTCCGCGATGCGCCGGTGCGCGGCCGCTACCGCATCGTGATAGGGCTGCCAGTAGCCGGCAATGCGCTGCTCCATCTCGTCGCGGCTCAAGGGCCGGTCGTAGATCGGCGTGCCATCGGTCAGCTTGCGCCACACCAGGCCCATGCCCAGCCGAGATTTCTCGCTGACCGGCCGGCCTTCGATCGCATCGCCCAGCAGCAGCGGGTCGATGTCGTCCCGCGGCCGGTTGGGATCGACGTAGGCGCGCGGAAAGAGCGCATGGACCAGCGTGGCCCCCAGTCGCGGACCGTTGGCGAAGAGGCGCTCGACGTGGGTGTCTTCCGCGCGCCGCAGCCGTTGCAGCGGGCAGGCGTGGCGGAAGTCCGCGGGATAGCGGCGGCCGCTGTGCGGCGAGTCCAGCAGCACCGGCCCTTCCACGGCGGCGGTGAGCACCTCGACACGGTCATTGATGGAATCAGGCACGGCATTCATCGATCGCACGGGCCTCAGTTGTCGAGCGAGATGCGCGCGAAGGTCGCCGTGCGCCGCATCTTCTCGACCGTCTTCGTGATCAGCTGCGCCAGCTCCGCCGGCGTTGAATCGTTGACGAACAGGCCGGCCTGGTCCATTCGGCTCTTCACGTCCGGCAGGGCCAGCACCTTGCGCACGGCGGCGTTCAGGCGCTGCATCTGCGCGGCGGGCGTGCGGGCCGGCGCCACCAGGGCGAACCAGGTCGGATCGTTGTTGGCGAACAGCGCCAGCTCGCCGAAGGTGGGCACCTCGGGCAGCATCGCCAACCGTTCCTTCCAGGACACCGCCAGCGGTCGCAACCTGCCCGCCTTGATGTGCGGCAGCGCGGAAGCCACCTGATCGAAGGCCATGTCGATCTGCCCCGAGATCAGGTCGTTGATCATCGGAGATGCACCCCGGTACGGCACGTGCGTGAGCGAGGCGCCGACGGTGCTCTTGAAGATCTCGGCGTTCATGTGCCCGACCGAACCATTGCCCGGCGAGCCGTGGGTGTACCTGCCCGGCTCACGCTTGAGCAGCTGGATCAGCTCCGCCATGGTCTTCACCGGCAGCGCCGGGTTCACCAGCAGCACGCCGGGCGCGCGCGCCAGCTCGGACACCATCTCGAAGTCCTTCACCGGGTCGTAGGCCAGCTTCTTGTAGACGACCGGGTTCACGCCATGGGTCGACACGGTGGCAATGCCCAGCGTCAGGCCATCGGGCGCGGCGCGCGCCACCTCGGCCATGCCCAGTGATCCGCCGGCGCCGGCGCGGTTCTCGACGATGGCCGTGCGACCCATCTCGCGCCCCAGCGGGTCGGCCACGAGGCGCGCGACGATGTCGGTGGCACCACCCGGCCCGAAGGGCACGATGATGCGCAGCGGGGCGGATTGTGCGAAAAGGGACGAGGGCACGGCCGAGGTGGCCAGCACGGAAAGAAGTTGGCGGCGCTGCATGGTGGAATGGCGTAGGTTCTGGCTGCGGTGAAGCCAGTCTATGAATCGCCGATCGCGGCCAAAAGCGAAACTGTGGCAGCACATCGTTCCGTTCCAGCAGCAACTCCTGCCCCCGGCACCCGCAGGAAACTTCTCCCGCCCACGCAGCTGCTGCGCGCCTTCGTGTGCACGGCACGCCATGGCAGCGTGGCGGCCGCGGCGGCAGAACTGCACGTCACGCCGGGCGCCGTCAGCAAGCAGTTGGGCGAGCTTGAACGCTGGGTGGGCATCGCATTGTTCGAACGCCTGAAGAAGCGCCTGCATCTGACACCCGCGGGCCAGCGCTACCAGGCGCAGATCGAACCACTGCTGCGGCACATCGAAGCGGCCACTCTGGAACTGCTGGGCGGCACCACGCCCACCGGCGCGCTGGTGCTGTCCACCATGCCCACCTTCGGCGCGAAGTGGCTGTTCCCGCGCCTGCCGGCCTTCCGCGCGCTGTACCCGCAGATCGAGCTGCGCTTCATGCCCTACGTGAAGGGCTACGACTTCGACGACCCCGCGCTCGACTGCGCCATCCGCTACGGCGAAGGCCCCTGGCCCGGCGCCTGCGCCGACTACATCATCGGCCACGAAACCACCGTCATCGCACCGCCCAGGCTGCCCGAGGCCCTGGCGCTGAAGACCCCGGCCGACGTGGCGCGCCACACGCTGCTGCGCCACGTCACCACCCCGCAGGCCTGGGCCGACTGGTGCCGCCAGCACCAGCTGGAGCAGGTCAACGCCTTCGCGGGACCCGCGCTGGACGTGGTGAGCAACCTGGTCAGCGCGGTGCAGGCCGGGCTGGGCCTGGCACTGGTGCCACGCTGCCTGGTGGTGGACGAGATCGCCAGCGGCAGCCTGAGCGAGCCCTTTGCCGAACGCACCTGGCGGCGCACCGGCTACTCGCTGTGTTATCCGCAGGCCAAGGCCTCGATGCCGGCGCTGCAGTGCTTCAGGCAGTGGCTGCTGGCCGAAGCGCCGGAAGAAGCCCGGCGCCCGGCCGGCTGACGCGGCGGCCCGCCGCGGTCAGCTGAAGTGCAGCCCGCCGATGCGCCGCCATGGCAGGCGCCTGGCGGCGGTGTCGATGCGTTCGCGGCTGACGGCCTGTCTGTCCTACGCCGCCCCCCTAGGTTGCGAAGAATTACCTGCAGCCGCGAACGGCACCGGGAAACGACCCTACAGTGCCGCGCTCTTTGCAAGTCATGCACGACACCTGGAGGGAAACCCATGCTTCATCGAATGATCGCGTGCGCATTGGCCTTGGTGGCAGGCACCGCATCCGCACAAACGGTCGGCGAACGGTCGCCGGCCGCCGAGGAGATGGCGGCGCTGTACATCAAGACGTTCATCAACTTCGACACCGGCTCGGTGAGGAAAATCAATGACCGGCTGCGCTCGCTTCATGACGGCGGGCAGGACTCGATCAGTGTCAAGGTCATCGAGTCGATCGAGCCCGAGAACATTGCCGACACCGCCGCGACCTTGAAGCAAGAAGCGAAGGTCAAGAACGCGAAGCTCCATTCGGCCATCGACAGCTTCAGCCATTCCCTGTGGGGCGCCCTCAAGCGCTCTCGGTGTTCCGTGACGGGCAGCGTCGTGAATCCCAGTCCATCCGTCAGCGGCGACCTGGTTGCCGCAGTGAAATACGAATGCCTGGTGCCTGACCTTGACCCCGGATTGGCCGCTTTGACGAAAGCACACGGGAAGCTCGACCAAAACAACAATGGACGCTCGGCCGCCTATTTCAACCAGCTGTCGAAGGTCTACAGCAGCTCGCCGTTGACGCACAGGCTTTGCCTGTCCCTGGACCTGTACCACACCCCGAAGTATCCCGGGCTGTGGTCGACGAGCGCGGCAAGCGACATCACGCGCACCATGGCGACCTGGCTGGTCTTTTCCTTTCAGCCGATCGACCTGCGCGCGGCCGTCATCAAGCCTTGCCAGCCGGCCGCTTGAAACCCGGCCGGACTTGAATCAACCCTTTCGAGGGCCATGCCGCTTCGGGTTCAAGGGCCAAATCGGTTGGCCGTTTGCGCCGAGGACCTGCTCGGCCCCGCACTTCCCATTGCGGGGCGCGAGCATGACGCGGTGCCAGCAGACGAAAGAGGCGGCATCCCCACCCAGGGAACGCCCGCAGCGCCGGGCAGGGCCGCACGCCCGCGCGCCGGGCACGCGGGCGGTCAGCGCTCCGCGATGTAGTGCTGCGTGGTCACCGATTCACCCTTGAGCAAGAAGGCCCGCACCCGTTCTTCCAGCACCTGGTCCGCCAGCGTCGCGCGGGAACGCTGGTGCAGGTAGTCGGCCCAGCTGGTGACGATGAAGCGCTCGACGTAGCGCGACGGATCACCCAGGTCCTTGTAGACGCGCCAGAAGGTGGCGCCGTCGCGCTGCCGCGGCGCGCGCAGCAGCGCGATGGTGTCGAGGAAGGCCGCCGTGTCGCCCTCGCGGATGCGGTAGCCGTACTCCACCGCCACCGGGCCGGCCTCCGGCGCGGGTTCGGCGCCGGCCAGCAGGTTCTCGAAGGGCGCGGGCTGGGCCTGGGTCACGTCCTGCTCGGCGCCCATGCGCAGCGGGAAGGGCTTGGCCAGCAGCAGGCCGCCCAGCATCAGCACCGTGGCCAGGCACAGCGCCAGCTGCAGCCCGGCCACGCCGGCGACGATGCCCCAGAAGAACGAGCCGATCGCGAACGAACCCAGCGCCGACAGCACGTGCAGCGCCGTCGCGCGTGAACGCACCCAGGGCGGCGCGCTGGTCTGCGTGGCCGTGTTGAAGGTGGACATCACCGCCATCCACGCCGCGCCGCCGGCCACCAGCGCCGCATACACCGGCAGCCGCCAGCGCGACCACGCGGCCACCAGCATCACCGCCGCGAAGACCAGGCAGGCGATCATCACCAGCCGCTCCAGGCCCAGCCGCGCGCGCACGCGGCCGATCACCAGGCCCACCGCCACCGCGCCGGCGCCCAGGCAGCCCATCAGCAGGCCGAAGCCCGAGGCGCCCAGCCCCAGCTGTTGCTGGCCGATGACCGGCAGCAGCGCCCACAGCGCCGAGCCGGCCGCGCTGTAGGCCGCCGTGCGCACCAGCTGCGCCAGGATGGTGTGCGAATGCCGCGCGTAACGCAGCCCCGCCAGCGTGCCGCCCCACAGGCGCTCGGCCGGCAGCCGGCTGGGCGGGTGCGGGCGCGGTGGCCAGCGGCGCAGCGCGAAGGCCAGTGCCAAGGTGCCCGCCAGCGCCAGCCCGAACACCCAGCCGCCGCCCAGCCACGCGAACACCACGCCCGCCAGCGCCGGCCCCAGCGCGCGCGCCGCGTTGTAGGCGATGCTCATCGCGACGATGGCTTGCGGCAGCTCCTCGCGGGGCAGGATCTCGCCGACGGCGGAATTCCAGGCCGGCGACAGCATGGCCGTGCAGCAGCCGGCCAGCGCGGTGAAGAAGAGGATGGTGGCCGGCCCCGCCCAGTCCGCCAGCACCAGCACGGCCAGCAGCGCCACCGCAAGCGCCTGCGTGTACAGCGTGCCCAGCTGCAGGCGGCGGCGGTCGGTGGTGTCGGCCAGCACGCCGGCGGGCAGCGCCAGCACGAACATCGGCAGGAACACCGCCGTCTGCACCGCCGCGGCGAGGAAGGTGGAGCCGGTGCGCTCGACGATGAACCAGGCCGCCGCCATGCCCTGCATGGCATTACCAATGAAGTAAGCGGCACTGGCGAACCACATGCCGCGGAAGACCGGGTGGCGCAGCGTGTGCCAGATGGAGTGCGTGCCGCCGCCGGCGGGCACCGGCAGCGCAGGAACGGCGCTGGGGCCGGTGGACGCGGGGCCGGGGGGTTCGGGGGAGTCCGGATCAGCGGCGGCGGTGCCGGACGGGGGCCTGGAGCTCATGCAAGTCGTGAGGGCAATCGATGGGCCGGCCGACCACTGCCCGGCGAAAGCGGCTGATCCTAAGGCTTGGCGCTGCCCCCACGCGCTGCAGGGTGGCAGCGCGCCGCTGCAGGAATGCAGGGGGCCGGGGCGCGGCGTGGACGCTGCCCCGATGCCGCCTCCAAGCGGCCCTGATGCGGCCCGGATGCGGCCCTGATGCGACCCTGATGCGGTCCTGACGCCCGCGCTGCTACCGTGCGGCGCGTGAACGAATCCCCTGCCCTCCCCGCCGGCGCGGCGCAGCGGCTGAGCCGGCCCCTGCTGGCCCTGGCCACCTGGGCCGCGGCCTGGGCGGCGATGCTGGCGCTGGACGGCCGCGTCGACCTGGCCAACCTGGCGATGCTGCCGGTGCTGGCTTCGGCGCTGGCCAGCCTGTGGCTGCCGGTGCCGGCGGCGCTGGCGGCCACGGCGCTCGCGGTGCTGGCCTTCAACTGGCGCTTCGTCCCGCCCCGCGGCAGCCTGCAGGTCGAGGGCCCGCAGCACCTGCTGCTGCTGGGCGGCATGCTGGCCTTGAGCTGGATCGTCGCCGGCCTGATGGCGCTGCAGCGCCACCGCACCGAGGAAGCGCAGCGCCACCGCCACCGCGCGGAGCAGCTGCGCCGCCTGGGCGATGCGCTGCGCGACGCGCAGGCGCCGCTGGCCCATGCCGCGCAGCTGCAGGCGGCACTGGGCGAGCTGGCCGGCGCGACGGCCACGCTGCTGCTGCTGACCGGCGCACTGCCGCCCCGGCGCGACGATGCGGCGGCGATCCGCCTGGGCCCGGCCGATGCCGACCAGCAGGTCGCGCTGTGGCACTGCCTGCGCCAGGGCCAGGCCATGGGGCCGGGCACGGGCCGCCACCATGAACTGCCGGCCTGGGTGCTGCCGCTGCGGGGGCGCGAGGCCTGCTTCGGCGCCGCGCTGCTGCCGCGGGCAGCACCCGGGCCCGTGGCGGACGAGGAACGGCTGCACGCCCAGGCGCTGTGCGACCAGATGGGCCTGGCGCTGCAGCGCGTGCAGATCCATGCCGCCGAGACCGCCGCGCGCGATGAGGCCCAGCTGCAGGCGGTGCGCAATGCGATGCTGGCCGCCATCTCGCACGACTTCCGCACGCCGCTGGCCACCATCCTCGGTGCGGCCAGCACGCTGCAGGCGCAGGACGCGCGCCTGGACCCGGTGCGTCGCCAGGCCCTGGCCGCCCGCATCGCCGACGAGGCCACGCGCCTGCGCCGCCTGGCCGACAACACGCTGCAACTGGCGCGGCTGGACGCACCCGGCCTGGTGCTGCAGCGCGACTGGGAGTCGGCCGAGGACATCATCGGCGCCGTGCTGAACCGCATCCGCCCGCACGACCCCGGCCGCCGCGTGCGCGCCCGCCTGGAACCCGGCCTGCCGCTGCTGCGCTGCGAGCCGCTGCTGGTCGCGCAGCTGCTGGACAACCTGGTCGACAACGCCCTGAAGTACAGCCCGGCCGAGGCGCCGGTGGAGCTGCTCGTGCGGCACCGCCCCGGCGAGGTGTTGTTCGCGGTGCGCGATCGCGGCCCGGGCGTGCCGCCGGCCTGGCGCGAACGCATTTTCGATGCCTTCCAGCGCGCCAGGCCGGACGCAGGCGCGCCGCCCATGAATCACGCCCCGGGTGCGGACCGGAGCGAGCGGGCCATGGCACGGTTGGCCGCCGGCGCGTCCGCCAGTGCCGCCAGTGCCGCCAGTGCCGCCAGTGCCGCCAGTGCCGCCGGTGCTGCCAGCGCGCCAGCCAGCGCGGCCAGCGCGGCCAGCGCGGCCAGCGCGGCCAGCGTCGCCTGCGAGGCCGCGGCCGCCGATGCCGGCCGCGCCGGCGCCGGCGTCGGCCTGGCGGTGTGCCGCGCCATCGCCCGCGCCCATGGCAGCGAGCTGCGGCTGCGGCCGCGCGGCCATGGCGGCGCGAGCTTCGAGTTCGCGCTGGCGGTGGAAGCGCCGCCGCAGGCCCTGCCCGAGGCAGCCTCGCGATGACGCTGAAGGTGCTGCTGGCCGAGGACGACCGCAGCCTGCGCGGCACGCTGCGCGACGCGCTGGCGCTGGAGGGCTATGAGGTGCTGACCGCCGCCAGCCTGGCCGAGGGTCTGGCGCTGCTGGCCCATGCCGAACCCGACCTGCTGATCCTGGACCTGGGCCTGCCCGACGGCGACGGCGCCGCGCTGCTGGCCGCGCTGCGCCGGCGCCGCAATGCACCCGCGCTGGTGATCTCGGCACGCCAGGCCGATCCGCAGAAGATCGCGCTGCTGGACGCCGGTGCCGACGACTACCTGGTCAAGCCCTTCTCCATCGGCGAGCTGCTGGCGCGCATGCGGGTCGCGCTGCGCCACCGCGGCGTGCCGATGGACGCGTCGATCACGCATTACCGGCATGGCAGCCTGGAGGTCGACCTGGCGACCCGCCGCGTCACGCGCTGCGGCGCGCCGCAGCGCCTGACGCCGACCGAGTACGCGCTGCTCGCGCGCCTGGTGCGCAGCGCCGGCCGCGTCGTCACCCACCGCACGCTGCTGGCCGACGTGTGGGGCGCCGAGTACGTGCAGCACACGCACTACCTGCGGCTGTACCTGGGCCAGCTGCGCGCCAAGCTGGAGCCCGAGCCCGCCGAGCCGCGCCACCTGCTGACCGAACCGGGCGTCGGCTACCGCCTGGCCGAGCCGGACGAGGGCCCAGGCCCGGCCTGAGGGCCGACCCGCGGCACGCGGCCTCGCAACGCACTGTGCAGGGGCGCGCGCGGCCCGCATCGCCCCGGGACTTGCCCGGCCGGCGCGGCCTGCCAAGGCAAGCGCGCCGCGCCGCCCTTATGCGTTCCTGATGCGGCGGCCCGCACGCTGCGATCATGAACACCACCACCCTTTCCCCCGGCGCGGGCGCATCGGCCGCCGACGGCGGGCGCCCCGGCCTGGCGGCGCTGACGCTGGGCGCCATCGGCGTCGTCTACGGCGACATCGGCACCAGCCCGCTGTACACGATGAAGGAGATCTTTGCGCCGGCCACCCGCGTGCCGCTGGACGCGGCGCACGTCGTGGGCGCGGTGTCGGCGATCTTCTGGGCGCTGATGCTGGTCGTCACGCTGAAGTACGTGCTGCTGGTGCTGCGCGCCGACAACCGCGGCGAAGGCGGCGTGCTGGCGCTGGCCGCGCTGGCGGCGCACAGCGCGCGCGGCGGCCGCCGCCACGCCGTGTTGCTGCTGGGCATGGCCGGCGCCACGCTGTTCTATGGCGACAGCATCATCACGCCGGCGATCTCGGTGCTGGGCGCGATGGAGGGCCTGGAGGTCGTGACGCCGGCGCTGAAGCCCGCGGTGCTGCCGCTGGCGCTGGCGGTGCTGCTGGGCCTGTTCCTGTTCCAGCGCCACGGCACCGCCACGGTCGGCCGCTTCTTCGGCCCGGTGATCGTGCTGTGGTTCGCCGTGCTGGCCGTGGCCGGCGTGGTGCAGATCGCGCAGCAGCCGGCCATCTTGGCGGCGCTGGACCCGCGCGCGGCCCTCCACTTCCTGGCCGGGCGCGGCTGGATGGTCTTCGCCGCGGTCGGCGCGCTGGTGCTGGCGCTGACCGGCGCCGAGGCGCTGTACGCCGACCTGGGCCACTTCGGCCGCCGGCCGATCCGCCTGGCCTGGACCGGCCTGGTGCTGCCGGCGCTGGCGCTGAACTACCTGGGCCAGGGCGCGTTGCTGATGCGCGAGCCCACCACCATCGAGAACCCCTTCTTCCGCCTGTTCCCGGACGCGCTGCTGGTGCCCGCGGTGCTGCT
Organism: uncultured Burkholderiales bacterium; assembly: GCA_946480465.1. The sequence goes on along the minus strand of CAMLJY010000121.1, from coordinate 2,278 downwards.
GGCAACGCTGGCGGCGATCATCGCCTCGCAGGCCGTGATCTCGGGCGCGTATTCGCTGACGCGCCAGGCCATTCAGCTCGGCTTCCTGCCGCGGCTGTCACTGCGCCATACCTCGGCGCACGAGGCAGGCCAGATCTACATGCCAGCGGTGAACTGGGTGCTGCTGGCCGGCGTGGTGGCGGCGGTGCTGGCCTTCGGCAGCTCGTCCAGCCTGGCCGGCGCCTACGGCATCGCGGTGACGCTGACCATGGCCGTGACGACGCTGCTCACCTACGTCGTCGTGCGCCACCGCTGGCGCCTGCCGGCGCCGCTGGCCATCGGCGCCACGCTGTTCTTCCTGGCACTGGACGGCCTGCTGATCGCCGGCTGCGCGGTGAAGTTCTTCGACGGCGGCTGGTTCCCGCTGGCGCTGGGCGCGCTGCTGTTCGCGATGATGAGCACCTGGTTGCGTGGCCGCGAGCGGCTGATGCAGGCGCTGCGCGCGGAAGGCCTCGCGCTGCGCCCCTTCCTGGAGCAGCTGGCCGACCACCCGCCGCCGCGCGTGGAGCGCACTGCGGTGTACCTGGTCGGCGAAGCCGACACCGTGCCGCAGGCGCTGCTGCACAACCTGAAGCACAACGGCGTGCTGCATGCGCAGAACCTGCTGCTGACGCTCACTTTCCATGAGCAGCCCTGGGTCGACGAGGCCGAGCGCGTGCAGGCCGAGCCGCTGGGCCACGGCTTCTGGCGCGTGACGCTGCACTACGGCTTCATGGAAACGCCTGACGTGCCGCGCGCCTGGCCGCTGTGCGCGTCCCAGGGCCTGGTGGTGCCGCCTTTCGAGACCAGCTACTTCCTGAGCCGCCAGACCCTGGTGCCCACCACCACGGACGCGGCCGGCGGCGGCCTCTCGCGCTGGCGGCAGCAGCTGTTCGCGGCGATGAGCCGGCAGGCCAGCGGCGCGGCGGCCTACTTCCGGCTGCCGGACAACGCGGTGGTGGAGCTGGGCACGCGGGTCGCCTTGTGACGCGTCTTTGGTGCGATAGGGACTCGCCACCTGGCATCCGCCGGGGGGCCTTTGGACGCGGTCGTTCACCGGATCGGCGCCGGCTGGAAACGGGCCGATCCCGGGCGGCGCCGGCGTTCAGGGCCGTCGCGCAGGTGCCGTGCGGCGCGCGGCGCGCCACGCCAGCGCGCCGAGCGCGCCCAGCACCAGCGCCAGCGTGGCCGGCTCCGCCACGGCGGCGGCCAGGCTGGGCTGCAGCGCATCGCCGGATGCGAAGGTGGTCCATTCGCCGCCGCTGCCGAGGCGGTACTGGCCCTGCTGCCAGCCGTCGCAGCAGCCTTCCAGGCCGTACAGCGCCAGCTGGTGGTGGCCGGCGTTCAGCACCAGGCCGATCGACTGGAACACCTGCGCGGCGTTGCCGTAGCCGCCGGCCCACCACATGTCGCTGGTGCGCACCGCCAGCAGCGCGCCGTCGAGGAACAGCGCGCCGCCGCGGCCGAAGTCCGGCCCCATGCGCAGGCTGAAATCGGCGCCCTGGGCGGCGGTGACGTCGAAATCGACGAAGAAGCCGTAGGCGACGTTGCTGGCCGGGCCGCCGCAGACCAGCTGGTTGGACAGCAGCGTGAACGCGTCCGGGGCGGCATCGCAGTGGCCGACGCCGGGCGCGGTGGCGATCGCGGCGCTGACGTTGTCGCGGTAGTAGGCCGCGTTGGCCGCCGCGCTGCCCAGGTCGGGCGCGCCCAGGTCCGAATGGCGGGTGTGCATCGTGACGATGCTGGCCGCGGCTGGGACGGAGGCAAACGCCACCGCGGCGGTGCCGATGGCCAATGCGCGGCGGACGAAGGCGGGGGCTCGGTTCAAGGGACGGCTCCGGAGTGGTCGACCTTCTATCGGCCGCCGGGCCCCCGGCCTTGACCCCCCGGAACGCGGGGTCCCGGTCAGCGCTGCTCAGCGCCGCCGGGCGAATTCAGCCGGATCGAAGCCGACGGTGAGGCCGCCGTCGGCCCATTCGACGACCGGGCGCTTGATGACGCTGGGCTGCGCCTGCATCAGCGCGGCGGCGCTGTCCGCGCCGGTCACCGCCGCGCGGGTGGCCTCGTCCAGCTTGCGCCAGGTGGTGCCCTGCCGGTTCAGCAGCCGCTCCCAGCCGGCGCCCGCGAGCCAGGCCTGCAGGCGATCAGCCGGCACGCCGGCCTTCTTGAAGTCGTGGAACTGGTGCGCGACACCATGCTCGGCCAGCCAGGCGCGGGCCTTCTTGACGGTGTCGCAGTTGGGGATGCCATAGAGGGTGCA
>CAMLJY010000120.1 GCA_946480465.1 uncultured Burkholderiales bacterium | reverse complement strand
CCGGCAAGGGCTATGTCGATGGCAAGACCGCGCGATCTCATGTCTCGACTGACCGGGTTCTCAAAGGGAAAAAGACACCTTGAAAGGGGTGGGCGTAACGCCTGTAGGCGATGCCGCACAAGGTCATTCTTCTGCGAGCGATCGCCAGGCCCAAAGGCCCCGAACCGCCGGACCGCACGAAAGCCCAGCTGCGAACAACTCGCTCGCCCCGTCAAACCGGCATACGCACAGCAGAATCCCTTGCGCGGCGACAGCCAGCGCTGGTAGAAGCGAATGGCGGACAGAACGAGCATTCGAAGCATCTACGGCACCTGGTCGCCTTGGCTACGGCGAAACGGCAACAGGACGATGATGGCGCCAAGCCAGGAGCGTCCGGTGCCCAGGCAGTCCTCGTCGCGGCGAGCGACAAGGAGCTCGTGGCGCAGCACGTGCAGTGCAGGCCAGATCACCGCCACCGTCCGGCGGATATTCGACCTCGCGCCAGCGACCTGTCCTGGGATGTCTGCAGCACTCGATCTCGACGGTAGCCACATGGGAGGTGCCACAGAACAACTGCCAATCCAGGAGGGGGTCTCGCTCCCAAGGGTCGCGCCACCTCAGAGACGCTTCGTGAGACGGACGCCATCTTCGCAGCCGAAGTACATGCCGAGGACTTCCTTCTGCTCCGCAAATCCGTTCCCGATGTAGAAGGCAATCGCCGCGGCGTTGTTCCTGCGCGCCTCAACCCGAAGCAAGGTGATGCCGGCGGCAATCGCGACCCGCTCGAGCCAGATCAGAAGGCGGGTTCCAAGGCCTTGACGGCGATCCGGCTCATCCACCGCGAAGAGAAGGAGATGGGCGGACTCCTGCTCGTACTCCATGATGCCGAAGCCGATCACGGCGCGGGACAAGGTTGCGACCACCACGTTGGTGTTTGCATCGGAAACGGCCTCCATGACGCGGGGTGGAGTCCAGCACCACGGCAGGCCATGCTCCACCGCCCGCTGCGACAGCTCGGCGATTTCATTGGCGTCGTGAAGGGTCGCCAGGCGGACGGTCACGGTCATGTCCATGGATCCTATAGGCATCGGCCGTCGGACTCCCATGCGCGAGCAGACGCATCGACCGGAAAAGGCCACGCAGGCACGGCCGCACGTGGCCCAGCAGCGCGGTGGCCGATCGCGTGCTGCACGTAGCGCCGCGCGGCGAGATCCGCTGGGACCTGGGCGGTTTCTGGACGTGGATGCGCTGGGCAAGGGCACGCTGATCACGCGCGGTGCGCGCCCGCCGCACTTCGCCAGACCGGGCCAGGTGGTCGATTTCCCGATCGACTTCGTCGCCACCGCCTACGACGCGCCGGCCGGCCACCGCATCGCGGCGGTGATCGACACGCACGACAGCCTGTACAGCCACCCCAGCCACGACCACCTGGACATGCGCCTCGTCTTCGACGCCACGCGCGCCGCCACGCCGGTGCTGCCGGCACTGCGCTGAACAAGCCGCATTCCGCGCGGCAAAGCGCACGGCCCGGCGACCCTGCCCTGGGCGCGGGGCTTCCCTTCCGCCCGGCGCGCGCGCATGCTGGCCGCACGGCGTGAGCGCTGCGGCGCGGCGCTGGGGAGCCTCGCCATGAAGACGTCGTCGTGGACCGCGGCCGCAGTGGCCGCCTGGCTGTCAACGGGCCTCGGCGCCCTGTGGCCCGCGAGCGCGGCGCCGCCGGCCGACGGTACGCCCGCGGCGTTCGGGCAGGTGCGCGTGGTGGACGGCAGCCTCTCGGTCGCCAGCTGCGTCAGCGATGCGCACATCACGTTCGAGCGCGACGACCTGCGCGTGATGCTGGAAGACGACGAGCGCCGCGCGGTGCATGCGCAGCTGATGCAGCGCTACCCGGCGGCGCAGCGCGTCGGCGTGGAGCCCACGCACCTGGTGCTGTGGCGCCAGGCCAGCGGCGCCTGGGTGTACGTGGCGCTGCTGCAGAACCCCGAGCAAAGCGGGCAGTGGTGCTTCACGGCCAGCTTCGTCGCTGGCGGGCTGGAGCGCACCACCGCCCTGCTGCGCAAGTACTTCGCGCTGGGAGAGGCCTGAGCAAGGGCCTGACCTGGGCCTGCCCCCATCACGCACGCCGGCACACGCCGGGGGCCTTGCATCGCCGGGCACGCCGCGGGCGCAAGACCATGTCCGCCGACACGGCGCGTCCGAGGCGAATAAGGCGAATATCTCGGGAATGAGGCTTGCCGCGGCCCACCCATGGCCACCGACGCATCCCACACGAACGCGCCCCGGGCCGCCCGAGGCGGCCGCCCCCCGCCCGAAACCACTGCCGCGCACCGGCCCGGCACGCCGCCGCACGGCGCCCCCTGCCGCGATCCGGAGGTGTTCGCCTCCACCGGCCCCGCGCAGGAGCATCCGGGCAGCGTGCCGGCGCCGCGGCAACGCATCGTCATCGTCGGCGGTGGCGCGGGCGGGCTGGAACTGGCGGCACGCCTGGGCGCGCTGGACGCCGCGCAGGCCGGCATCGAGGTGCTGCTGATCGACAGCGGGCTCACCCACGTCTGGAAACCGCTGCTGCACGAGATCGCGGCGGGCACGCAGCGCGCCGACGAGGGCGAGGTCGAGTTCCTGCAGCTGGCGCGCCGGCATGGCTTCCGCTTCCAGCTGGGCACGCTCGAGGCACTGGACCGCGCGCGCAAGCAGCTGTGGCTGGCGCCGCTGGCCGATGAGCGCGGCGAAGAGATCGCCCCACGCCGCGCCGTGGCCTACGACGTGGCGGTGATCGCCGTGGGCAGCATCGTCAACCCCTTCGGCACCCCGGGCGTCGCCGAGCATGCCGCCACGCTGGACGAGGCCGCCGACGCCCACCGCTTCCACCGCCGCCTGCTGGCAGCCTGCGCCCGCGCCGAACTCAAAGGCGACACCCCGGTCGACGTCGTCATCGTCGGCGGCGGGGCCACCGGGGTCGAGCTTGCCGCAGAGTTGACCGACGCCTCGCGCGAGCTGGCCCGCTTCGGCACGCGGCTGTCGGCCATGGCGCACCCGGTGCGGCTGCACGTCGTGGAGGCCGGGCCGCGCCTGGTGCCGGCGCTGGCCGAGGAGGTCTCGCGCAAGGTGCTCGACGACCTGCAGGCGCTGGGCGTGAACGTGCTGCTGGACCGGCGGGTGAAGGCCGTGCACAAGGACCACGTGGAACTGGCCGACGGCCGGACCCTGCCCGCCGAGCTGACGGTGTGGGCCGCCGGCATCCAGGGCCCGCCGGTGCTGCAGCGCCTGGACGGCCTGGCGCTGAACAAGCTGGGCCAGCTGGAGGTGCTGCCGACGCTGCAGACCACGCTGGACCCGCATGTCTTCGCGCTGGGCGACTGCGCCAGCTGCCGGCCCGAGCCGGACGGCGCGCCGGTGCCGCCACGGGCGCAGGCGGCGCGCCAGGAGGCGCACCTGCTGGCGGATGCACTGCTGCGTCATTTGCGTGGTAGCACCCTGCCGAACTTCCGTTTCCACGACCAGGGCGCCGTGGTGTCGCTGGGCCGGCACAACGCCATCGGCCGGGTCGCCCGCGGGCTGCTGCGCGAGGGGCTGACGCTGGAAGGCCTGGCCGCGCGCGCTACCTACTGGGGCCTGCAGCGCCGGCACATGGTCACCCTGCACGGCGCACTGCGCACCGTGCTGCTGACGCTGGGCGGCTGGCTGGCCGGCCATTCGCAGCCGCGCGTCAAACTGCACTGATCCACACCCAGACCGAAGGAGGTCACCGATGGCCCTGCCGCATGCCAGCCTGCTCGACGTCGTCAACGTCGCCCCGCTGGGCGAGAAGCTGATCGACGCCTTCAGCACCAGCCTGATCAAGACCGGACAGCTGCAGCTGCTGCACCTGGTGCTGCCCGCGCGTGAAGACCAGCCCGAGCATCATGTCGACCAGGAATGCGTGATCCACTGCCTGGAAGGCGACGTGGAGGTGGTGATGGACGGCGGCTCGCGCCGGCTGCGCCCTGGCGAGCTGGTGGTGCTGCCGGCGAAGCAGAAGCACTCGGTGCGGGCCCGCGCGGACTCGGCACTGCTGGTCACGCTGCTGCTGGACAAAGGCGATGCCGCGCACGGCGGCGGCGCGGGCCACACGCGGGCCGACCTGCCGGCCGAGACGGGCGGCCGCTGAGCGGCCAAGCACGGGCGGAAAGGCCGTCATCGCCCAGATGCCGAGCCGGCGCCGCGATTCTCTGCAGCGCCCTTTCCGAGCTTTCCGAGCTTTCCGAGCGGCCATTCGGCCCTTTGGCCGCGCTCTGTCACAGCGCTCGTTCACCGCGTCCTTTCCCAGCGGCGTTTCGCTGCGCCATTCCGCTGCGCCATTCCGCTGCGCCATTCCGCTGTGCCTTTTCGCAGTGCCTTTTCGCCGTGCCTTTTCGCAGTGCCATTTGGCTGTGCCATTTGGCTGTGCCATTTGGCTGTGCCATTTGGCTGTGCCATTTGGCTGTGCCATTTGGCAGCGCCATTTCGCGGCACCCCTTGGCGGCACGGCCTCCGCGGCGCACTTCAAGGCTGCCCCGCAGGGCAGCCGCCGCTCGTTCAGTTCGTGCGCGTGGCCGGACCCACCTGGCGGGTGACGAGTTCCTTGACCACGCCGCCGCCTTCGACCGAGCCCACCACCGTGCCCTCGCCGCGCGCCATGCGCTCGCAATCGGCACGTTCGGACTCCGGCTGCGCCCGGCAGCGCGCGACGCGGTTCTCGGCCAGCTGGCGCTCGGACACGCCGTTGTCCAGGCGGCCGCGGCGCGCCTCGGCCAGCGCGGCGCCGGCCTCCTTCAGGCAGGTGGCGCGGTCCTGGTGCGAACGGCCGGACAGGCACTTCTGCCGCTCGTACCGGTAGGTCGCCTCGGGCGAACCGGCCTTGGCGCCGGCGGCCCAGGAGGCGGACAGCGGCGCCGCCATCATCACGGCAGAACCGGCCGCCAGCAGCAGCAGGCGGGGCGAGAAGCGGGGGGCATGGGACTTCATGGCATCTCCTTGGGCGGATGGCGGCCGCAGCGCTGTGGGGGCCGCCGGGACGTGCTGCCACGGCCGGGCACGACGGTCCCGCAGCGGCATGCAGTGAACTTAGGACAGCGCCCGCGGCACCGGCCATCGGCGATGCCCGCCATCGCCCGTAGGATCGTCCCTACGTTCCTCGCCACGACCCTCCTTCGATCCACCTTCATGTCCCTGCAGATCCGCCGCTTCACCGACACCGACTGGCCCGCCGTCTGGCCGCTGCTGCAATCCACGTTCGCCACCGGCGACACCTACGCCTTCGCGCCCGACAGCAGCGAGGCCGAGATCCACCACGCCTGGGTCGAGGTGCCGCAGTCCACCTGGGTGGCCCGCGATGCCGACGGCACGCTGCTGGGCACCTACATCCTGAAGGCGAACCAGCCCGGCCTGGGCGCCCACGTCGGCAACTGCGGCTACGTCGTCGCTCCCGCCGCGCGCGGACGCGGCGTGGCCACCGCGATGTGCGAGCACTCGCAGCGCGAAGCGCTGGCGCAGGGCTTCCGGGCGATGCAGTTCAACCTGGTGGTGTCCACCAACACCGGCGCGGTCCGGCTGTGGCAGTCGCTGGGCTTTGCCATCGTCGGCACGCTGCCGGGGGCTTTCCGGCACAGCCGGCACGGCTTCGTCGACGCGCACGTGATGTTCAAGACGCTGGCCTCGCCGTAACGCTGCGGGCGCGGGAAGGCGCGAGCCCCTGCGGGTAGTCCTGGTCCGACGCCAAGCCTGCCTGTTGTCGCCCGTGCGAGCGGGCGCTCGCGGCATTCCAGCGCAGCGGGCGCATGCCTACGCTGAAGGCTCCTCACCATTCCGCAGGAGCAAGACATGCAAAACGATTCCAAGCTGAAGACCGACGCCAACCGCGACCCGATCACCGGCGCGGCCGGAGCCCACCCGGTGGGTACCGGGGTGGGCGCGGTCGTCGGCGGCGCCATCGCGGGCGCGGCCACCGGCACGGTGGCGGGCCCGGTGGGCACCGCCATCGGCGCGGCGGTGGGCGCGGTGGCCGGCGGCCTGGCCGGCAAGGCCATCGCCGAGCAGATCGACCCCACCGCCGAAGAGGCCTACTGGCGCGACAACTACACCACCCGCCCCTACGCCGAAGACGGCGTACCCTTCGACAGCTACGCGCCTGCGTACCGTTACGGTGTCGAGTCCTATACGCGTTATCCCGATCGCCACTACGACGACATCGAGCCGACGCTGGGCGCCGGCTGGGACGCTGCCCGCGGCACCTCCACGCTGGAGTGGGACCGCGCCAGGCACGCCACGCGCGACGCCTGGCACCGCGTGAGCGACCGCATCGAGCGGGCGACCCCGGGCGATTCCGACCGCGACGGCAAGTGACGATCCACCAGGTTCGGTTGTCCTGAACCGCCGACACGCGCCGCAGGGCACGGCCGGCGCGCGGCGGGGACAACGGGGCGCGGCCCGCCGGTATGGGGGCCGCGCCTTTCTCACGTCAGCACGTACAGAGGCCGGGGCAGTTCGGCCGTGCTCAGAACGTCCCCGGATAGGCCCCGCCATCCAGCAGCACGTTCTGCCCCGTGATGTACCCGGCCTGGGCGCTGCACAGGAACGCGCAGGCGGCGCCGAACTCGTCCGGCACGCCGAACCGGCCCGACGGGATGGCGGCGCGCTGGCGCTCGGTCATGCGGTCCAGGTCCGTGCCGTGGGCCGCGGCCTGGGCCTGCAGCAGCTTGTTCAGGCGGCCGGTGCCGAACAGGCCGGGGAGCAGGTTGTTCACCGTCACGTTGTGCCGCGCGATCTGCCGCGCCAATCCGGCAACGAATCCGGTCAGGCCGCTGCGCGCGCCATTGGACAGCGGCAGTTCGGGGATGGGCGCCTTCACCGCCGCGCTGGTGATGTTGACGATGCGGCCGAAGCCCTGCGCCACCATGGGGTCCACCGTCGCTTTCATCAGCGCGATCGGCGTGAGCATGTTGGCGTTCAGCGCCGACAGCCATTGGTCGCGCCGCAGTTCCCTGAAATCGCCCGGTGGCGGCCCGCCGGCATTGGTGACCAGGATGTCGGGACAGGGGCAGGCCTGCAGCACCGCTTCCTGGCCGGCGGCGGTCGTGATGTCACAGGCCACCGCGCGCACGCTGACGGCGTGGGCCGCGCGCAAGTCGGCGGCGGCCGCGTCCAGCGGGCCGGGCCGCCGCGCGACGATGACCAGGTTGACGCCTTCGCGCGCCAGCGCCTGCGCGCAGGCCAGGCCCAGGCCCTCGCTGGCGCCACACACCAGTGCCGTCCGTCCGGCGATGCCCAAATCCATTTCCGCTTCCTTTCGATGCCATGAGTTCCGTGAATCAGAGGCGCAGCGCGATGGCGCCGGTGCGTCAGCTGCGCTGGATGCATCGGGGGCGCAAGTGCACAGTGCGGCCGCATTCTCGGGATCACCGCCGCAGGCAACAATAGCGCCGCACTCCAGACTCTCTTACGTGATGCGCAACAAACTCGACACCGGCCTGCTGCATGCGATGCGAGCCTTCGTCTGCGTGGTGGAGGCGGGCAGCTTCACCGGCGCGGCAGACCGCATGGGGCTGACGACGGCCCAGGTGTCCCGCCTGGTGGGCGAGCTGGAAAAGCGCCTGCGCGCCAAGCTGCTGCACCGCACCACCCGCCAGCGCGCGCTGACGGACACCGGAGAGGCCTACCTGGAGCGCTGCCGCGAGATCCTCGGCCTGGTGGCCGAGGCGGAAGCCCAGGCCACCGGCGCCGCGCTGGCGCCCCACGGGCGGCTGCGCCTGCAGTGCATGACCAGCTTCGGGCAGCGCTATGTCTCGCCCCGCCTGCCGGCCTTCCTGCGGCAGTACCCGGCGATCCAGGTGGAGTACCGCACCTCGCAGTACGTGCCCGACCTGCTGGCGCGCGGCACGGACGTGAGCCTGTACCTCGCGGCCGAGCTGCAGGACTCGGGCCTGGTCTCGCGCCGCCTCGGCACGACGTTCTCGGTGCTGTGCGCGGCCCCGGGCTACCTCGCCAATCAGCGCGCGCCGCGCAGCCCGGTCGATCTGGCGCGCCATGCCTGCCTGCAGCTGGTCAATCCATCGGTCAGCCCGGCGTGGAAGCTGCAGGGGCCGAACAAGCGCCTGCATGAATGGACACCGGAAGGCCGCTGCATCGCCGACACGCCCGACCTGCTGCGCGACGCGGCGGAGGCCGGTGCCGGCATCGCGCTGCTGCCGCTGTTCAGCGTGATCGAGGCCGTGCGCGCCGGGCGGCTGGTGCGCGTGCTGGAGGGATGGCGCTCGCTCGACATCGGCGTGTTCGCGCTGATGCCTTCCCGGCATTTCGTCGATGCGCGCACACGCGCCTGGCTGTCGTTCGTGGACGAGCAGCTGGTGCCGGCCATGCAGGAGGACGCACGCTTCTTCGGCGGCCCGCGCGCGGCGCCCCGGCTCAGCCGCGCCGGAACGCATGCTTCGCGCCCCGCGCGCCCGGGCGGACGGGAAGCCCGCCGTCCTGCCCGCAGGGCTATGTCTTGAAATCAGCGTCCATGGTTTCCCCCGCTCTCCAGCCACGGATCCCGTTCCAGGCTGCCGCCGAAGCGCTCGACCAGCAGGTCGACGAAGGCGCGGGTGCGCGCCGGCAGGTGACGGCGCGTGGGCATGGCCGCATGCAGCGTCAGGCGGCCGCCGTGCCAGCCGGGCAGCACGCGCCGCAGGCGGCCGTCGCGCAGCGCCGGCGCGGCCAGGAAGCTGGGCAGGCCGGCGATGCCGGTTCCGGCCAGGGCGGCGGCCAGCAGCAGGTCCAGCTGGGCGGTGGCCAGCAGCGGCCGCGGCTCGGGCAGCGTGATGCTGTCGGGTGCGGAACGCCCGGCGTCTGAAGCGCTTCTGGCATCCGAGCCTTTGGCATCCGCGTCTTTCACGCGGTAGAGCGTCAACTCGCGCCGTACCGCCGCCACGGCCGGCAGCAGGCCGGCGTGGCCCAGCAGCTGTTCGGGCTCCGCCGGGCAGCCGGCGCGCGCCAGGTAGCCCGGCGCCGCGCACAGCACGAAGGTCGACGCCGCCAGCGGCCGTGCGATGAAATCGCCCTGCAGCGGCTGCGCGCCCAGCGAGACGATGGACACGTCGTGGTGCGCGTCCACCGCCTCCACCGCGCCGCACGCGGACATCTCCAGCTGCAGCTGCGGATGGCGCTGGTGCAGCAGCGGCAGCAGCGGCGCCAGCTGATGCACCGCGAAGGCCGGCGGCGCCATCACGCGCAGCGTGCCGCGCGCGACGGTGCTGGCGGCGCCGGCCTCGGCATCGGCCTCGTCCAGTTCGGCCAGCAGGCGGCGGGCACTTTGCAGGTAGCGCTCGCCCGCCTCGGTCAGCGCCAGGCGGCGGGTGGTTCGGTGCAGCAGGCGCGCGTTCAGGTGTGCCTCCAGCTCGGCCAGGAGGCGGGTGACACCGGCCGGCGCCAGGTCCAGCGCGCGGCCCGCGCCGGCAAGGCTGCCTTCGTCGACCGCGCGCACGAAGACGCGCATTGCTCGCAACTGATCCATCCGGCCATTGTTGCGCCGGGCGCAAGGCTGCCTTCAGCCGCTACACCTGGGCAAGGGCGGACGCGATTCCTACAGTGCCGCCATCGCATCCAGCGCCGAACCACGGACGCCCCATGGCCACCCCCTCCCATTCACCCGCTACCCACCGCGCCGCGGCGTGGCTCGCCGGCCTGGCCGCACTGCTCGGGCCGGCCGTGCCGGCGGTGCCAGCCACAGCCACGGCAGCCACGACAGCCACGACAGCCACCACAGCCACCACAGCGAACACAGCGGCCGCGCAGGCCACGCTGCCGCCCGCCGCCGAGGCGCGGCTGCAGGCGCTGCAGCAGTCGCCCGACACCGCCGGTGCCTGGGTCTACGACGGCATCGTGCACCCGCTGGCCGCGCCGGCCGGCCCGCCGCTGTTCAGCTACCAGCGTTGGGTGCGGCCCACAGGCAACGAGCTGGTCGCCACCCATGTCACGCGCGACCGCCAAGGCCGCGTGCTGATCGCCGAATCGGCCGCGGTGGCGCCCGACTACACGCTGCGCAGTTTCGACGCGGTGAACCGTCAGCTGGGCGCGACCGGCAGGGTCGAGGCCAGTGCCGACGGCCGACAGCTGCACTACCGGCTGGTGGAGGGCGGCCGCGTGCGCAGCGCCAGCGAGACCCTCGACGCACCCGCCGTCACCGGTCCCTCGCTGCACGGCCACATCCTCCAGCACTGGGATGCGCTGTCGGCCGGGCGGGTGCTGGCGGTGCGCATCGTCGTGCTGTCGCGGCTGGAGAGCCTGCCGTTCGAGATCCGCCGCGCTGACCCGACCGAGGCGGCCGAACCCGGGCGCCGCGCCTTCGTCATCACGCCGGCGCGCTGGTGGCTGCGGCTGGCGGTCATGCCGCTGCGGGTGGAGTTCGACGGCACCACGCGCCAGGTGCGGCGTTACGAAGGCCGGGTGCCGCCGATGCAGGACGTCGATGGCCGGCTGAGGCCCCTGGACGCGCGGGTGGACTACCCGCGGCACGCGCCGATCTACCGTTAGCACGGGCCCACCGACAAGACGAGAGCGAACGACATGAAGCGCTGGGTTCGATTCACCCTGGCCGGCCTCGCCGGCTTGTTGGCCGCGGGCACCGCTGCGGTCGCCTTCGGCCACTGGCATGCCGGCGTCAAGCAGGCCCGCACGGTGGACCTGCCGCACCGTGCGGTGCCGCTGGGCCAGGACGCCGCCACGCTGGAGCGCGGCCGCTACCTGTACCTGTCGCGCGGCTGCGCTGATTGCCATGGCGCGCAGGCCGAGGGCCGCGTCTTCCTCGACGACCCGAAAAGCGGCCTGAGGCTCGCCGGCCCCAACATCAGCCCCGGGCCGGACAGCCCCACCGCCCGCTACCGCGCCGAGGACTGGGAACGCGCGCTGCGGCACGGCGTCAAGCCCGACGGCCGCCCGCTGATGGTGATGCCCTCGCAGGACTTCGCGCGCTGGACCGATGCCGACGTCGGCGCGGTGGCGTCCTACCTGCAAGCGCTGCCGCCGCGCCGTGGCGGTGCCGCGGTGATCGACCTTCCGTGGCCGGTGCGCGTGCTGTATGGCCTGGGCGTGATCGACGATGCGGCGGCAAGCATCGACCACCGGTTGCCACCGGCCCGGCCGGTGCCGCAGGGCATCACGGTGGAGCACGGCCGCTACGTGGTGCAAAGCTGCAGCGGCTGCCATGGCCCGGGCCTGTCGGGCGGCAGGATCACCGGCGCGCCGCTGGACTGGCCCGCCGCCGCCAACCTGACGCCCGGCGAAGGCAGCGCGATGCCGGCCTATGCCGACGCCGCCGCCTTCCGCCGGATGATGCGCAGCGGCAAGCGCCCGGATGGCAGCGCCGTCAGCCCGGTGATGCCCTTCGAGGCCCTGGCCCAGATGAGCGACGTGGACCTGGACGCGACCTACCTCTATCTGAAGTCGCTGCCGCCGCGCCGGGCAGGGGAGCGTTGACGCGGCCTTCGATGCGCGGCAACGGGCTGGTGCCGCAGTTTCTCAAGTAACCTCCAATGCACGCAGCCAAGCGCAGGAGCCGGCGGCACCGAGGCCGTGGGTCGGCCGGCCGGTGGATCCGCGGACCGGACCGCCGCCTGCCGTCGTCAACCCAGCGCGGCCACGGCCTCGGCCCGGAACACCAGCGCCTCGCCGTCCTCCGGCACCACCACGCGGCCGTCCAGGCCGCGCTGCCGGGCCTCGGCGCGCAGGTCGGCACGGCGCGTCGGGCAGTGGTCCAGGGCCTCCAGGTGGTTCAGCACGATCCGGCCGCGGCCCGCGGCGGCCGCGCGCAGCGCCTGGTCCGCGTCCATGATCAGCTCCTGGCCCAGGTCCATCGCCGCACCGCCGGCGGGCAGCACGCTGACCGACTCGGCGCCCAGGCGCCGCACGGTGCCGAGCACTTCATCCGTCAGCACCGTGTCGCCGGCCACGTACACGGCCGGCTCGCCCGGCCATTCGATGACGTAGCCGTGGCCGTGCGCCATCAGCCGGCCGATCCAGCCTCGGCCGTGCAGGCAGGGCACGGGCGTGAGCAGCCCGCCCAGCACCGCGGTCGGCCCGGCAGCGTTCAATACCTGCACGTTGAGCCCACGCTCACGCAGGTACGCCGCGTCACCCGGCATGCACAGCACAGGCAGCTGGCGTTCGCGCAGCCAGCGCTTGCCGGCGCGGTCCAGGTGGTCGAAGTGGCCTTTCTGGCAATGGGTGATCAGCGCATGGGTGGCGCTGGCCAGCAGCACGTCGGCCTGTGCCGGCAGTTCGACGATGGGGTTGCGCCGGCGCTGGCCGCCCAGGTACTTCAGCGACGGCAGCGCCCCCTGCCGCGCCAGCATCGGGTCCACCAGCACGCGGTGGCCGGCGGCCTCGATCAGCACGGTGGCGTTGCGGATCTGGGTGATCTTCATCGGGCGGCACTCCTGCGGCGGGGTCGATGGCGGCATTCTGCGGACCCGCCGTCCGGCGTACCATGGCCTGAAACGACAAGCTGGAGTCATTTCTTGCCA